>NZ_JADBRP010000003.1:0-361161 GCF_014930695.1 Enterobacter cloacae complex sp. P40C2
GAACGAAGACATTGCGTGGCGCATCGGCCGCGCGTACGGCGAATATCTCAAGCCAAAAACCATCGTGCTGGGCGGGGACGTGCGTCTGACCAGCGAATCCCTGAAGCTGGCGCTGGCGAAAGGGCTGCAGGACGCGGGCGTGGACGTGCTGGATATCGGCCTTTCCGGTACCGAAGAGATCTACTTTGCCACCTTCCACCTCGGCGTGGACGGCGGTATCGAAGTCACCGCCAGCCATAACCCGATGGACTACAACGGCATGAAGCTGGTGCGCAAGGGCGCACGTCCTATCAGCGGCGACACCGGGCTGCGCGACGTGCAGCGTCTGGCAGAGGCCAACGACTTCCCGCCGGTTAACGACGCAAAACGCGGCAGCTATAAGCAGATTAACCTGCAAAAAGAGTACATCGACCACCTGCTGGGCTACATCAACGTGGCGAACCTTAAGCCGCTGAAGCTGGTGATCAACTCCGGCAACGGCGCGGCAGGCCCGGTTGTCGATGCACTTGAGGCCCGCTTTAAGGCGCTGAACGTGCCGGTGACCTTCGTCAAGGTGCACAACACGCCTGACGGCAACTTCCCGAACGGTATTCCTAACCCGCTGCTGCCGGAGTGCCGCGACGACACCCGCAACGCGGTAATCGAGCACGGCGCCGATATGGGCATCGCCTTTGACGGCGACTTCGACCGCTGCTTCCTGTTCGACGAGAAAGGCCAGTTTATCGAGGGCTACTACATTGTCGGCCTGCTGGCGGAAGCGTTCCTCGAGAAAAACCCGGGCGCGAAGATCATCCACGACCCGCGCCTCTCCTGGAACACCGTCGACGTGGTGGGCGCCGCGGGCGGTACGCCGGTGATGTCCAAAACCGGCCACGCGTTTATCAAGGAGCGCATGCGTGAAGAAGACGCCATTTACGGCGGGGAGATGAGCGCGCACCACTACTTCCGCGATTTTGCCTACTGCGACAGCGGGATGATCCCGTGGCTGCTGGTGACCGAGCTGCTGTGCCTGAAAGGGCAGAGCCTGGGCGAGCTGGTGCGCGACCGCATGGCGGCATTCCCGGCCAGCGGCGAGATCAACAGCAAGCTGGCGCAGCCCGCCGAGGCCATCGCCCGCGTTGAACACCACTTTGCCCTTCACGCGCTGGAGATTGACCGTACCGACGGTATCAGCATGTCGTTCCCGCAGTGGCGCTTCAACCTGCGCTCCTCAAACACCGAGCCGGTGGTGCGCCTGAACGTCGAATCCCGCGCGGACACCGCGCTGATGGAAATGAAAACTAAAGAGATAATGGCTCTATTAGATAATAATTACTCTTAGGGACTATGTAAGAATGTTTAGTCAATTAATTCAGCAGTCTAGCTCGTTTGTAGCTAGGATATTAGTATCATTAATTTCTCTTCTTCTTAGCGTGGTAATTGTACGGTTGTATACAAAAGATATTGTTGGGGATTTTTTTTTGTTAACCAGTTATTCAACCGTATTAGCCCAAGTATTTTTGTTTGGTATGGCCCCAGCCTTAAATATAATGTCATCCAGAGGCGCTCAGTTAAAAAAAATAATATTAGAGGTAACTAAGAAAAATATAATATCCGCGTTATGTATGCTTTTGTGTGGGTTGATTCTATTGTTTTTCTTTGCTAGAGTAGACTATTCAAGCTTAATTCTGCTTTCGCTTCTTTCAGGCGTACTCTTGATTATTTGTGAAATAATGAAGGGGCAAGGAATGTTTATTCTTTCTCAAGTTTTCAATGGTGGTTTAAATAATCTTCTCTTTCTCGGGTTTATAGTCATTCTTATACAAAATAAAAAAGAAGTAGACTTTGAGGAAATTATTGCATTTTATGCTTTAGCTTATGTGTGCATTATAATAACCGGCGCTATATATTTATTTATTAAATATAAGGAAAATGAGGCGAGAAGCTTAACAGAAAATATCATTACTTATTCAATTATAATGCCGATATTTATATCAACTGTAATTGTATATATGTTCTCACAAATAGATCTATGGTTTGTATCTCGTTTATTTGATAATGAAGTGGTTGCTCAATATGGATTGGCAATTAGATTGACTGCGGTGTTGAGTTTCTCAACTTTGTCAGTTAGAGCAATAGCTGCCGCAAGGATCCCAAAATTGATGAGCAATATTCAGGCATTACAAAAAGACATATCCCTTAGTTGCCTTTTTTCCTTTTTAGTAAGTTTTGCAATATTAAGTGGGATAGTCCTATTTGGAAACTTCTTTATTGGGCTAATTTATGGCAATGGTTATGAATTAACTTGGTATGTTTTGTTAATTTTCTCATTTGGACAGATGATCAATGCTGCAACTGGACCCTGTGATTATTTGCTAAGTCATACAGGTCATGGAAGATATTTGATGATGATCACACTTGTCTCGTTCATATTGTTAATGGTTCTTTTATCGATAATAACCTTAAGATTCAATAGTGTTTTTTTGTACTGTTGTGCAGTTTCTTTCACAATTTGTTTGCAAAATTTGATTATTATGTATGTTGCGTATAAAAAAACGGGTGTAATTTCATTGCCAATGATAAAATATAATAGGGCATATATATCATGACAAAAAAAAGGAATGTTGCAGTCTTGTCATTTATGATGTTATATATCCTCACCAGCCTTATATCTGGGTATCAAACTTTAAACCAAGAGTTTTTCCCTGGTGAGCTTCAGCGATATGTAAGAACTATTACTGATGACGAAGTTGTTATCATAACATCTCTGAATATCATATCATTCATAGTCTGTTATATTATTTTTCTTTTATTTCAGAATTTTAGAATACATTTAAGTAAAAACCATCATTATGAATTGAATGAAAGTCGCATACATTTCATAATTTTTGCAGTGTTAATATCGCAGCTTGCTTTTCTCTACTACACAGGCGTTGGCAAAGTTACTGTAAATGTTGAACAGCGTAGTACTTCATCATTTAGTGCTTTATTTGCAATGTTAAAACCCGAGCCATTTATTTTTTTCTATTTTTTATATTATAGGACGAAGCCGGGGTTTGCATTTATTAAAAACAAGAAATTCGTTTTTAATATATTGTTGTTTATCGCTTTTAAATTCTTTCAAGGATGGACAAGTTTTTTACTTCTACTTTTCTTTCTTGAAGTTCATGCTCGACTGTATCTAACAAAAAAAAGATTAAGGTATATATTGCTCATACCTTTGATTATTATTTTTTTTGGTGGTTGGATTTATCAATATGCTTATGTAATAAAAAACGAAATCAGAGGAGCGAAAGTTGATAGTATAACGTATCTAGAGGGGGTGGAACACTTGGCATCTCGGCTATCGATGAACCCAAACTCACTTGGAGCTTATCAAAATTACTCCAAGGTTATAGATTTATATCAGCAAGAAGGCCTTATATTTAAAGAATCAAAAGCATTACTTCGTCCAATTGTTCCCGGTGGTTTAGTAGATAAAAGTTTCAGGAATATAAATAATAATGTCATGACATCATATACTCCTGATTTGAATCAATTTACGAGTTCAGATTTTGGTATTATAATGTATTATTCAATATTACTTAATGCAAGCTATCCTGATTTCATATTAAGTTTAATAATGACATTTATACTTTTGTTAATCGCAAAAATATTTTT
Source organism: Enterobacter cloacae complex sp. P40C2 (assembly GCF_014930695.1). Classification (NCBI taxonomy): domain Bacteria; kingdom Pseudomonadati; phylum Pseudomonadota; class Gammaproteobacteria; order Enterobacterales; family Enterobacteriaceae; genus Enterobacter; species Enterobacter cloacae complex sp. P40C2. The sequence continues at coordinate 3,640 of NZ_JADBRP010000003.1, forward strand.
TGACTCAATTAGCGTATATCCTGGACAGTATGATATTTTATTCTTTTTCGTATTGTTCTATACATTTTATACCGTGAGTTTGGAAAATGTGTTCGGGCAAAACTTCATTCCTTATATTTTCAGTTTCGTAATATATTATTTCTTAGGTGGAATTAAGAAAGTACGTTCTGTAAAAAATTAATTCGAGATTGTGCTATTATGATAGTTAAAATGTGGCCACTTCAAAAAGAATCTACGACAAACCAGTATACATCATTAATCCTCCATGATGGGGTAGAATATAAGCCACATGTATGGAATATAAAAAATATCTTGGATTTTAAGTTCGATGTTTTTCATATGCATTGGCCCGAAACTTATTTAAACTTACCTAAGTTTTATCAGCGATTGATAGGGACTTTTCTTGTACTCTTATATTTGATTGTATGCAAAATTTTATCAAAAAAAATCGTATGGACAGTCCATAATTTTAAACCTCATGAAAACCATAATGTTAGGATATCAGAAATATATCGGACACTCCTGGTTCGACTGGTCGATAAATTTATTTTTTTAACCGATGTTAGTAAACATGAGTTCTTGAAGATTTATGACGTCAATGAGTCTAAATTAACTGTAATACACCATCCGCTGTATAAAATCGAAGAAAATTTCTCTAATAATTCCGAAGATAAACACTCCTCACTCGAAAATAAATTTCTTTTTTTTGGTTTGATTCGCCCATATAAAAATGTGGGATTGTTAATGAGAGAATTTATTAAAAATGATGCTGATTCTGCTTTAATAATCATGGGGGGGTGTTCTGATATACTGGCTTCTGAGCTAGTGAGCTTAAAGGAAAGAATTGATTTTAAAGATCGCATAAAATTTAAATTTGGGCGCTATGACGAAAAGAAACTCCAGCAAGAACTAAATGAATGTAAAGGTGTTATAATACCATATTCTGACATAATGAATTCTGGTGTGCTATATCGAGCGATAACTTCGGGTGTAAACGTATTATTGCCTCGTATCAAATATACCGAAGAGGTGATTCATTCTCTTAAATACCAAGGTGCTGTATTCTATGAGCCACCGCTGGATACAGTTGATATACTGAATTTCAGTAACACGACTTTAGATAAATGTAATAAAGTCGATTTCTATACATATAACAAACGCATAAAAGATGCACATTCTGAAGTTTATCAAAATCTGGTTCAAAATAAACGAAGCATAAAATGAAAAAAATACTTATAGTTTGTGATTATTTTTACCCGGCTTTCAAGGCTGGAGGGCCTATCAAAAGCCTCGTGAATATAGCCAAGAATTTTAATAAAACGCATTGCATTACTGTGTTGACCTATAATCATGATATTGATGGTCAGGTTATAAATGAATCTGGAACAGAATTATTTGAAAATAATGTTACTGTTTATTATGCCAAAAGCATGTTAGATTTCACTAAATTTTATTTGAAGCTTTCTAAAACGGTCGACATAATCTATCTGAACAGTTTTTTTTCAAAGAGAACAACTCTTCCTGCATTAGTGCTTAAAAAGAGCGATGCAAAAATTCTATTGGCTCCGCGAGGAGAACTAACTACAGGAGCATTAACGTTTAAGCCATTCAAAAAGAAAATATACATAAAGTTATTTAATTTCTTTGCTAGGCCAAATAAGGTTTACTTTCATTTTACGTCCATTGAAGAAAAAAAAGAATCTTTTATATCCTTAAAGCAAGAGTTTTCTAGTAGTGTCATTCCTAATATGCATGACACGATCCCATCTTATATAAATAAAAACAAAAAAGAAGGTGAGATACATATTTCTTTTGTTTCGCGGATTTCGCCAAAGAAAAATCTTAAGGCAGTTTTATTGTCTCTTTTAAATATTAGGCAAGGAGATGTTTACCTCAGTATTGCAGGCAATGTTGAGGATGAAAAGTATTGGGAAGAATGTAAGCTGATAATAAATCAATTACCACAGAATGTTAAAGTGGAATGCCTTGGTGGGATCAAGCCAGCCCAAGTTGCTGACTTGCTCAAAATTTCGCATTTGTTTTTCTTACCAACATTAAATGAAAATTATGGACATGCCATTGTTGAGTCCATGATTAACTCAAATGTTGTGCTTATATCCGATCAAACTCCTTGGTCCGATGTGCAACATAATGGTGGTTATGTCGCAGGGTATAATGACATTGATACGTTTGAGAAATATATCACAGAATGTATGAGCTTAGATGAATATCAATTCAACAATAAATCGCGACAGGTTTATAATTATGCACTAAATACTTTAGTTAAGGATGAACATAAAATGTCCGCTTTATTTGATGTTTAGTGCCGATTAATGTATCCGGTTTTATTCACATAGCACAGAAAGTGGTATATCTCGATAAGCAGTATTTTATTAGTTGATATCAGTCGAAAATTATATTCAATGTGGCAATAGGTTGAGCTTTTAATTGTTCGCTTTCCCCATATAAAAAACTTCATATAATTGCTTACGCTAGAGGAATTGGTATGTTTAAAGATAAAGTTTTACTTATTACTGGTGGTACTGGTTCTTTCGGAAATGCGGTGCTTAATCGATTCCTTGAAACAGATATTAAAGAAATTCGAGTTTTCTCGCGCGACGAAAAAAAGCAAGACGATATGCGCAAGAAATATAATAACGAGAAGCTTAAATTTTACATAGGCGATGTTAGGGATTATCGCAGTATTCTCAATGCCAGTCGTGGTGTTGACTTCATCTACCACGCTGCGGCGCTTAAGCAAGTGCCATCTTGCGAGTTCCATCCGATGGAGGCTGTTAAGACTAACGTCCTCGGCACTGAAAATGTTCTCGAAGCTGCGATTGCCAACGAAGTAAAACGGGTTGTTTGCTTAAGCACCGATAAAGCAGTTTATCCTATCAATGCTATGGGTATTTCGAAGGCAATGATGGAAAAGGTGATGGTCGCAAAGTCACGTAATATTAATAGCGACAAAACAGTAATTTGCGGTACTCGTTATGGAAACGTGATGGCTTCCCGTGGTTCGGTCATTCCCTTGTTTGTTGATTTGATCAAGACTGGTAAAGCGCTGACGATCACTGATCCAAATATGACTCGTTTCATGATGACCCTTGAAGATGCTGTCGATCTGGTCCTTTATGCGTTTGAGCATGGCAATAATGGTGATATTTTTGTTCAAAAAGCGCCTGCTGCAACGATTGAAACATTAGCCATTGCTCTGAAAGAGCTTCTAAACGTAGAGCAACATCCCATCAATGTCATCGGAACGCGCCATGGCGAAAAGCTTTATGAAGCGCTGCTCAGCCGTGAAGAGATGATTGCTGCCATCGACATGGGGGATTATTACCGTGTTCCCCCTGACCTGCGGGATCTTAACTATGGAAAATATGTAGAACAAGGTGATAGCCGTATCTCTGTTGTAGAGGATTATAACTCCCACAATACGCAGAGACTGGATGTTGAAGGGATGAAAACACTTCTTTTGAAATTACCTTTTATTCGCGCACTGCGCGCGGGTGAACATTACGATCTGGACGCCTGACATGAAAATCCTGATTACTGGAGCTGATGGCTTTATCGGACGTAACCTATGCTTACGCCTTCAGGAAGCAGGGTACAGTGACCTTGTTAAGATTGACCGCGGTTCAAGTGCGGCTGAGCTGGAAAATGGCCTTCAAGAAGCTGAATTTGTCTATCATCTCGCGGGTATCAATCGACCTAAAAACGTCGAAGAGTTTGCCGAGGGGAATAGCAATCTGACTCAACAGATAGTGGATTCTCTTTTAGCCAAGCATAAAAGCATTCCTATTATGATCAGTTCTTCCATTCAGGCAGAACTGGATAATGCTTATGGTCAAAGTAAAGCTGCAGCTGAAAAACAAATTGAACGCTATGCAGCTGAAAGCGGTGCAGCATACTTTATTTATCGTTATCCGAATGTTTTTGGTAAATGGTGTAAGCCTAATTACAACTCGTTCGTGGCGACCTTCTGCCATAACCTTGCCAACAATATTGATATTACAATCAATGATCCATCTGCTCCGGTGAATCTTGTATATATCGATGATGTTTGTTCTGATGCAATAAAACTCTTGTCTGATACGGTTGAAAACGGGTTCAAAACTGTTAAACCAGTTTATTCGACGACAGTAGGTGAGGTGGCGGAATTACTTTATCGCTTTAAGGAAAGCCGTTCCACCCTCGTCACAGAAGATGTGGGGACTGGGTTCACTCGCGCGCTGTATTCAACATGGTTGAGTTATTTACCAGCAGATAAATTTGCGTATACGGTACCGTCTTATGGCGACGACCGTGGCGTGTTTTGTGAGATGTTGAAAACCCCCTCTACGGGACAGTTTTCATTTTTCACAGCGCATCCTGGCATCACACGTGGTGGGCATTACCATCACAGCAAAAATGAGAAGTTTCTTGTCATTCGAGGTCAGGCGAACTTTAAATTTGAACATGTGATTACAGGTGAGAGGTATGAACTGAATGTGTCATCTGATCAGTTCAAAATTGTTGAAACAGTACCTGGCTGGACACATGACGTGACGAATATTGGTGATGACGAATTGATTGTTATGCTCTGGGCAAATGAAATTTTCAATCGTGATGAGCCCGATACTATTGCGAGACCTCTGTAATGAAAAAACTAAAAATTATGTCTGTTGTTGGTACGCGTCCTGAGATTATCCGTCTTTCACGCGTTCTCGCTAAGCTTGATGAACACTGCGAGCATATTCTTGTCCATACTGGTCAAAACTATGATTATGAATTAAACGAAGTGTTCTTTAACGATCTCGGTGTAAGAAAACCTGACTATTTTTTAAATGCAGCAGGGAAAAATGCAGCAGAAACTATTGGTCAGGTTATTATCAAAGTTGATGAGGTGCTTGAATCTGAAAAGCCCGAAGCAATGCTGGTGTTGGGCGACACCAACTCTTGTATTTCTGCTATCCCTGCCAAACGCCGTAAAGTGCCAATCTTCCATATGGAGGCAGGAAACCGGTGTTTCGATCAGCGCGTTCCTGAAGAGACCAATCGGCGCATCGTCGACCATACCGCTGACATCAATATGACCTACAGTGATATTGCACGTGAATATCTTCTGGCTGAAGGCATCCCAGCGGATCGAATTATTAAAACCGGTAGCCCAATGTTTGAGGTACTTACGCATTATATGCCTCAAATCGATAATTCGGATGTACTCTCGCGACTGAACCTGCGTCCGGGAGAATTTTTCGTCGTTAGCGCGCATCGTGAAGAGAATGTTGATTCTCCCAAACAGCTTGTCAAGCTTGCGACCACACTCAATACCATTGCTGAAAAATATGATTTGCCGGTTATTGTATCTACACATCCGCGCACGCGTAACCGAATTAACGAGCAAGGTATTGAATTCCATCCGAATATTAAGCTACTGAAACCGTTAGGTTTCCATGATTACAATCATTTGCAGAAAAACTCGCGAGCTGTGCTGTCTGACAGTGGCACAATCACTGAAGAATCCTCCATTATGAATTTCCCGGCGGTAAATATTCGTGAAGCGCACGAACGCCCTGAGGGCTTTGAAGAAGCATCCGTCATGATGGTGGGACTGGAGTGTGAGCGCGTTCTGCAGGCGCTGGATATCCTGGCAACTCAACCTCGTGGTGAAACTCGTCTTTTACGACAAGTTAGTGACTACAGCATGCCAAACGTATCAGATAAAGTCGTTAGAATCGTTCACTCTTATACAGATTACGTCAAGAGAGTCGTCTGGAAAGAATACTGATGAAACTTGCTTTAATCATAGATGATTACCTGCCCAATAGTACCCGTGTTGGTGCAAAAATGTTTCATGAGTTGGCTCAGGAGTTTATTCGCCGGGGGCATGATGTTACGGTTATCACGCCGGACACCCATCTACAGGAAGAGGTGTCTTTTGACACCTTTCAGGGAGTCAAAACATGGCGTTTCAAAAGCGGGCCGCTCAAAGATGTAGGTAAAATCCAGCGAGCCATTAATGAAACACTTCTTTCCCATCGTGCCTGGAATTCCATTAAAGGCCAGATAAAAAGAGAAACATTTGATGGAGTGGTTTACTATTCACCCTCCATTTTTTGGGGATCTTTAGTAAAGAAAATTAAATCTCGCTGTCAGTGCCCAGCCTATCTGATTTTGAGGGATATGTTTCCGCAGTGGGTGATTGACGCTGGCATGCTTAAAGCGGGTTCGCCCGTTGACCGCTATTTCCGTCTCTTCGAAAGATCCTCTTATCGTCAGGCAAATCGTATTGGGCTAATGTCTGATAAGAATCTGGAGGTCTTTCGTATGACAAACAAGGGCTATCCTTGTGAAGTCCTTCGTAACTGGGCTTCCCTCATGCCTGCTGTGTTACCCACAGGCTATGTGCCATTGCGTCAACGCCTAAGGCTTGAAGATAAAGTCATTTTTTTCTATGGAGGGAATATCGGCCATGCGCAGGATATGGCCAATCTTATGCGTCTCGCACGGAATATGGTAAAGCATCCTAATGCCCACTTTCTTTTTATCGGTCAGGGGGATGAAGTTGAATTGATCAATACATTGGCTGCCGATTGGACGTTGCCCAATTTTACGTATTTGGCTTCAGTTAATCAGGATGAATTTAAATTTATTCTGTCGGAAATGGATGTTGGTCTATTTTCACTTTCAGCTAAACACTCTTCACACAACTTCCCAGGGAAATTGCTAGGATATATGGTTCAGTCTTTGCCTATCCTCGGCAGTGTGAATGCTGGTAACGATTTGCTCGATATCGTCAATCAAAATAATGCAGGATTAATTCATATCAATGGCGAGGATGACAAGCTGCTTGAATCTGCACTTTTAATGCTCTATGACGTTGCTGCGCGCCAACAATTCGGCTCGGGTGCTAATGCATTATTAAGAGAACAATTTTCCGTTGAATCTGCGGCACAAACAATAGAAATGAGACTGGAGGCGAGCCGTGCGATTAATTGATAAGAATCAGCTTGAGACTTTATACGATCAAGCCGGGCAATCTGAACGGTTGCGTTCTCACCTGTTATTACACGAATCCCACCAGGATAAGGTGCAACGACTGCTTATAGCCCTGGTTAAGGGTAGTTATGTCGACCCGCATTACCATGAGCTTCCTCATCAATGGGAGATGTTTATCGTTATGCAGGGACAGGTGCAGGTCTGTTTGTATGGCAAAGATGGCGAAATTATTAATAAATTTGTAGCCGGAGAGAATACAACAATAAACATAGTCGAGTTTTCTCCGGGAGATATACACAGTGTCGAATGCCTCTCTCCAAGAGCATTAATGATGGAAGTTAAAGAGGGGCCATTTGATCCTACTTTTGCAAAGGCTTTCATTTAAAGCCCCTGTGAATCGCATCTTCCGCTATCTACCAGAGCTCATCCTGAGTTAACATCTAGGCCACATTTCAAGCCGCAAAAGTCGCGGCGACCACACCTGACAGGAGTATGTAATGTCCAAGCAACAGATCGGCGTTGTCGGTATGGCAGTGATGGGGCGCAACCTGGCGCTCAACATCGAAAGCCGTGGTTATACCGTCTCCGTTTTCAACCGCTCCCGTGATAAGACCGAAGAAGTCATCGCTGAGAATCCAGGCAAAAAACTGGTTCCTTTCTATACGGTTAAAGAATTCGTTGAGTCTCTGGAAACACCTCGTCGTATCCTGTTAATGGTGAAAGCGGGCGCAGGTACCGATGCAGCCATCGACTCCCTGAAGCCGTATCTGGATAAAGGCGACATCATTATTGATGGTGGTAACACCTTCTTCCACGACACCATTCGTCGTAATCGTGAACTGTCTGCTGAAGGCTTTAATTTCATCGGTACCGGCGTGTCCGGCGGTGAAGAGGGCGCTTTGAAAGGTCCATCTATCATGCCTGGTGGCCAGAAAGAAGCGTACGAACTGGTCGCGCCAATCCTGACCAAAATCGCAGCCGTTGCTGAAGACGGTGAGCCATGCGTGACCTATATCGGTCCTGACGGTGCTGGCCACTACGTGAAGATGGTTCATAACGGCATCGAATACGGCGATATGCAGCTGATCGCCGAAGCCTACTCCCTGCTAAAAGGCGGCCTGAACCTCTCTAACGAAGAACTCGCTGAGACCTTTACCGAGTGGAACAAAGGCGAGCTGAACAGCTACCTGATTGACATCACCAAAGATATCTTCACTAAGAAAGATGAAGAGGGTAAATACCTGGTCGATGTGATTCTGGATGAAGCGGCGAACAAAGGTACCGGTAAATGGACCAGCCAGAGCTCTCTTGATCTGGGCGAGCCGCTGTCTCTGATCACCGAATCCGTATTCGCGCGTTATATCTCTTCTCTTAAGGAGCAGCGCGTTGCGGCATCTAAGGTGCTGTCCGGCCCGCAGGCAAAACCAGCCGGCGACAAAGCTGAATTCGTTGAAAAAGTACGTCGTGCACTGTACCTGGGTAAAATCGTCTCTTACGCGCAGGGCTTCTCTCAGCTGCGTGCAGCTTCAGATGAAAACAACTGGGACCTGAACTACGGCGAGATCGCGAAGATTTTCCGTGCTGGCTGCATCATTCGCGCTCAGTTCCTGCAGAAAATCACCGATGCCTATGCTGAAAATGCGGGTATTGCCAACCTTCTGCTGGCGCCTTACTTCAAACAAATTGCTGACGAATACCAGCAGGCGCTGCGTGATGTAGTTGCTTACGCCGTGCAAAACGGTATTCCGGTTCCGACGTTCTCCGCCGCTGTGGCGTACTACGACAGCTACCGTGCTGCCGTTCTGCCTGCGAACCTGATTCAGGCGCAGCGTGACTACTTCGGTGCACATACCTATAAGCGTACGGATAAAGAAGGTGTGTTCCACACCGAATGGCTGGATTAATTTCCTCGTATTGCCATTCCAACAAGCCCGGTAGCGATACCGGGCTTTTTTATCATATTTAATCTCCTTACTTTATAACGGAATAGATTGCGTGAAAATTCTTGTTACTGGCGGCGCCGGCTTTATCGGTTCTGCAGTTATCCGACATATCATCAGCAATACTCGGGATAGCGTCGTAAACGTTGATAAATTGACCTATGCCGGTAATCTGGAATCCTTACGTGAGGTAAGCGATAGCGAGCGCTATGACTTTGAGCACGCTGATATATGTGATAAAGAGGCAATGGCGCGTATTTTCGCCACGCATAAACCGGATGCTGTAATGCATTTGGCAGCAGAGAGCCATGTTGATCGATCTATTACCGGACCCGCTGCGTTTATTGAAACCAATATCGTTGGCACGTATATCCTGTTAGAAGCTAGCCGTGCCTACTGGTCTGCACTGGATAACGCGGGGAAACTGGCCTTCCGTTTTCATCATATTTCAACCGATGAGGTATATGGAGATTTACCTCACCCTGATGAATATCATGAATCCACGCCATTGCCCCTTTTTACTGAAAAAACGGCATATCATCCAAGCAGCCCCTATTCAGCCTCGAAAGCGTCAAGCGATCACCTGGTTCGTGCGTGGATCCGAACGTACGGACTGCCGGGCATTGTGACAAATTGTTCAAATAACTACGGACCGTATCATTTCCCAGAAAAATTGATCCCGCTTGTCATACTTAACGCTCTGGAAAACAAAGCATTACCTATTTACGGTAAGGGAGACCAGATCCGTGACTGGCTGTACGTTGAAGATCATGCTCGCGCGCTGTATACCGTTTTGAAATCCGGTAAACCCGGTGAAACGTATAATATTGGTGGTCATAACGAGAAAAAGAATATTGAAGTTGTGCACGCCATTTGTGACCTTCTGGATGAAATAGTACCGAAGGAAACATCCTATCGGGAACAGATTACTTACGTAGCGGACAGGCCTGGGCATGACAGACGCTATGCGATAGACGCTCACAAAATTAGCGCCGAGTTAGGGTGGACACCTCTGGAAACGTTCGAAAGCGGTATTCGTAAAACCGTTGAGTGGTATCTGAACAACCAGGAATGGGTTTCTAATGTCAAAAGTGGCGCTTATAAATCCTGGATTGAACAGAATTATGGGGAACGTAAGTAAATGACGAACCGTAAAGGTATTATTCTCGCGGGCGGATCGGGTACACGCCTCTACCCCGTAACGATGGCGGTAAGTAAGCAATTGCTGCCGATTTACGACAAACCGATGATCTACTATCCGCTCTCTACGCTAATGCTGGCTGGCATTAGGGATATTCTGATTATCAGCACCCCGCAGGACACTGCCCGTTTCGAGCAACTGCTTGGTGATGGTAGCCAGTGGGGGTTACATATTCAGTACAAAGTGCAGCCGAGTCCGGATGGCCTGGCGCAAGCTTTTATTCTGGGTGAAGAGTTCATTGGTAAGGATAACTGTGCCCTGGTTTTAGGCGACAACATTTTCTACGGGCACGACCTCCCCAGACTGCTTGAAGGCGCGGCTGGCCAGCAGGAGGGGGCGACCGTATTCGCTTATCATGTTAGCGACCCGGAACGCTATGGTGTTGTTGAATTTGATAAGGACGGTACAGCAATCGGCCTTGAGGAGAAGCCTCAGAAACCTAAAAGTAATTATGCAATAACGGGCCTCTATTTTTACGACAATGATGTGATTGAGATGGCTAAAAGTTTAAGCCCGTCCGACCGCGGTGAGCTGGAAATTACCGACATCAACCGCATCTATATGCAGCAGGGACGATTGTCTGTCGCGATGATGAGACGCGGTTACGCCTGGCTGGATACCGGTACGCACCAGAGTATGATCGAGGCGAGCAATTTTATTGCCACAATCGAAGAGCGACAGGGGCTCAAGGTTTCTTGCCCTGAAGAGATCGCATTCCGTCGAGGTTTTATCGATGCTGAGCAACTTCTTGTGCTTGCTGAGCCACTGAAAAAGACCGGATATGGTCAATATCTTTTGAATCTGACCAAGGGATTAGTCTGATTTGACGCAGTAAGCAGTTTTCCTCTGCTTACTGGCGAATCCCCTTTAAGGTCTTATTGTCGCTGAAAAACAGGCGCTTTGCTTAGTGTAGTGATAAGCCGTTTTGATGAGCAAAAACATTTTTCAAAAATTCTGTAACCTTGACAGTGAATGAGTATTAGCGCTAAAAAACTCTCAGATAATCATTGTGGTGGCCGCTTCAAGGCTACCTAAAACTCAAACATGTAGAAGTCAAATAAATGAAAATAACCATCTCCGGAACAGGCTATGTTGGTCTCTCAAACGGTATCCTGATTGCGCAAAACCATGAAGTGGTTGCGCTGGATATCGTGCAGGCCAAAGTGGATATGCTCAACCAGAAGCAGTCTCCAATTGTCGATAAAGAAATCCAGGAATATCTTGCGAACAAAACGCTGAACTTCCGAGCTACCACGGATAAAGAAGATGCGTATCGTGATGCGGATTACGTCATCATCGCCACGCCAACCGACTACGATCCGAAAACCAACTACTTCAACACCTCTACCGTTGAGGCAGTTATTAAAGACGTGGTAGCGATCAACCCTAACGCAGTAATGGTTATCAAATCGACCATTCCGGTAGGCTTCACCAAATCGATTAAAGAAGAGTTGGGTATTGATAATGTCTTCTTCTCGCCAGAGTTTCTGCGCGAGGGCAGGGCGTTATACGATAACCTGCACCCATCCCGTATCGTGATCGGTGAGCGTTCCGAACGTGCGGAGCGTTTTGCGGCGCTGCTCCAGGAAGGCGCCATCAAGCAAGATATTCCGGTTCTGTTCACCGACTCAACTGAAGCGGAGGCGATTAAGCTTTTCGCTAACACCTATCTGGCAATGCGCGTGGCTTACTTCAACGAGCTGGACAGCTATGCAGAGAGCTTAGGCCTGAACACACGTCAGATCATTGAAGGCGTGTGCCTCGACCCGCGTATCGGCAACCACTACAACAACCCGTCATTCGGTTACGGCGGTTACTGTCTGCCAAAAGACACCAAGCAGCTGCTCGCAAACTATCAGGCGGTGCCAAACAACCTGATTTCCGCAATTGTGGATGCTAACCGTACGCGTAAAGACTTCATCTCGGATTCCATCCTGGCGCGCCAGCCGAAAGTGGTGGGGGTGTATCGACTGATCATGAAGAGCGGTTCGGATAACTTCCGCGCCTCTTCCATTCAGGGGATCATGAAGCGTATCAAAGCAAAAGGCGTGCAGGTCATCATTTATGAACCGGCCATGCAGGAAGACGAGTTCTTCCACTCGCGCGTAATTCGCGATCTGGATGCGTTTAAGAAAGAAGCGGACGTGATTATCTCTAACCGCATGGCGGAAGAGCTGGCTGACGTCAAAGATAAAGTCTATACCCGTGACCTGTTTGGTAGTGACTAAGCGCTAACTGTCGCGCATAAAAAACCCGGCATCTTGCCGGGTTTTCTGTTTTAAACCTTATAGAAACTACGGTACCAGTCGACGAAGTTTTTCACGCCCTCCTTGACGGAGGTCTGCGGTTTAAACCCAATGACGTCATACAGCGCCCTGGTGTCTGCACTGGTCTCCAGCACGTCACCCGGCTGGATTGGCATCATATTTTTTACCGCTTCTTTGCCCAGAGCCTCTTCCAGCGCTGTGATGTAGTCCATCAGCTCTACCGGAGAGCTGTTGCCGATGTTGTATACGCGGTATGGAGCAGAACTGGTTGCAGGTGAACCCGCTTCGACCGTCCAGTCGGCATTGGCCTCGGGAATGACGTCCTGCAGGCGAATAATCGCCTCGGCGATATCATCGATATAGGTGAAGTCACGTTTCATCTTGCCGTAGTTATATACGTCGATGCTGTTACCTTCAATCATAGCTTTGGTGAATTTGAACAGCGCCATGTCCGGGCGTCCCCACGGACCATACACGGTGAAGAAGCGCAGGCCAGTGGTTGGCAGGTTGTACAGATGCGAATAGGTATGCGACATCAGCTCGTTAGCTTTTTTGGTGGCCGCATACAGGGATACCGGGTGGTCCACGGAATCATCAGTGGAAAACGGCATCTTACGGTTAAGGCCGTAAACGGAGCTGGATGATGCATACAGAAGATGCTGAACCTTATTGTGGCGACAGCCTTCAAGCACGTTAAGATGTCCCACAAGGTTGGCATCGGCATAGGCGTGGGGGTTTTCCAGAGAATAACGGACGCCCGCCTGTGCGGCCAGATGAATGACGCGGTCAAATTTCTCATCAGCGAAGAGCGCAGCCATGCCCTCACGGTCCGCTAAATCCAGCTTGAGGAAAGTGAAACGCTCGGATTTCAGTAAGTCCAGGCGTGCCAGCTTAAGATTGACGTCATAATAATCATTGAGGTTATCAATGCCAACGACCTCATGCCCCGCATCAAGCAAGCGCTTGCTGACGTGAGAACCGATAAACCCCGCTGCGCCCGTAACCAGAAATTTCATAGCTTCCCTCATTAAAACAGTGTTCTTGTTGATGCCACAAGACATCAGATTCCGGCTATGATAGCGCGTTGTTCTTCACATACATAACCCATCTTTCCGATATAACTCATCGGATTCTTATAGAAAAATCCGTAGCAACAGATACACTAGGTAGACATGTTTCTTTTTGCCCTTTTTTGATCTGTTAGGGATTGTATGACGCAAAACAACAATAGCCTGGTCACTCGCAGCAATGACCCGGAGCAAATTGATTTACTGGATTTAGTACTACAGCTGTGGCGCGGCAAGTGGGTAATTGGAGCGTTTATTGCTGTTTTTATCGTTCTTGCTGGCGTTTATATCACCATTGCAAAAGAAAAGTGGACCTCGTCGGCGATTATCGCCCAGCCTGACGCAGCGCAAATTGCAACCTACGCGAATGCATTGAATATTCTCTATGGTAGTGCCGCACCCTCAATGCAGGATATTCAAGGTCGCGCTATTGGCCGTTTCAATTCTTCTTTTTCAGCCTTAGCGCAGGCGCTTGAAAACCAGGATGTTCCTGAAAAACTGTCCATCGAGCCTACCGTTAAAGGACAGGCGCTGCCATTAACCGTCAGCTACCAGGCCGAATCGGCAGAAGCGGCGCAAAAGCAACTTGCACAGTATATTCAGCAGGTTGACGAGCAGACGGCTAAAGAACTGACTCTTGATCTTAAGGATAACCTTAAGCAGCAGATCACTACCCTGAACGACTCTCTTCAGAATCAGGAGAAAGTGGCTCAGGAGCAAAAAGATCTGCGTATTAAGCAGATTACTGAGGCGTATAAAAACGCGGAAGCCGCGAAAATTAGCACTCCGCAGCTCCAGCAAACTCAGGACGTTACTCAGGAAACCATGTTCCTGCTGGGCACGGTAGCGCTGAAGTCAATGATTGATAACGAGGCATCCCGTCCGCTCGTTTTCTCAGGTACCTACTACCAGACCAAGCAAAACTTACTGGATATTCAGAACTTGAACGTAAATCCGGAAACCATCCATGTCTACCGTTACGTTATGAAACCTGATTTGCCTGTCCGTCGCGACAGCCCGAAAAAAGCAATCACCCTGATCCTCGCCGTACTCCTCGGTGGGATTATCGGTTCTGGTGTTGTTCTTGGCCGTAACGCGCTGAGAAACTACAGGCCGAAAGCCTGATTAGCAGACAAAAAAAGACCGGGTTTCCCCGGTCTTTTTTATTTGTGTCTCTTACGTAAATTCTCAATCACCGCCGTTAAATCCAGCTCCTGATCCTGAAGCAGCACCAGCAGGTGATACATTAAATCCGACGCTTCGTTCGTCAGCTCCTCCCGGTCATTCACGGTGGCAGCCAGCGCGGTCTCAACGCCTTCCTCACCCACCTTCTGCGCAATGCGCTTGGTGCCGCTGGCGTACAGCTTCGCGGTATACGAGCTCTCGGGATCCGCCGTTTTACGCTCAGCCAGCAATTGTTCCAGCTGATACAGGAACAGCCACTGGTGGCTCGCCTCGCCAAAGCAACTGCTGGTCCCTTTGTGGCACGTTGGCCCAATGGGGTTTGCCAGCACCAGCAGGGTGTCGTTATCACAATCCGGCGTAATGCTTACCGCGTTCAGGAAATGACCGGAGGTTTCACCTTTGGTCCACAGGCGCTGTTTGGTGCGCGAGAAAAACGTCACCTTACCGCTGTCGATCGTTTTCGCCAGTGCCTCCTGGTTCATATATCCCAGCATCAGCACTTCGCCTGATACAGCATGTTGTACAACCACCGGCAGTAATCCGTCAGTTTTTTCCCAGTCCAGCTGCGCCCGTTGTTGCTCTGTTAACATACCCTGATCTCCACGCCCTGGTCGGCCAGGTACGTTTTTAACTCACCAATATTGATAATCTGCTTGTGGAACACGGACGCGGCCAGCGCGCCGTCCACGTTTGCATCGCGGAAGGCATCCAGGAAGTGTTCCATGGTGCCCGCGCCGCCGGAGGCAATCAGCGGAACCCGGCACACGGCGCGCACTTTTTTCAACTGTTCCAGATCGTAACCGTTACGCACCCCGTCCTGGTTCATCATGTTCAGCACGATCTCACCCGCGCCGCGTTTCTGCACTTCCTGCACCCAGTCCAGCGTCTCCCACTGCGTCACGCGCGTGCGGCTTTCATCGCCGGTGTACTGGTTGACGTGATACTTGCCCGTTGCGGCGTCATGCAAGGTGTCGATACCTACTACAATACACTGCACGCCAAAGCGATCGGCCAGACGGGTGATCAGCTCGGGGTCTGCCAGCGCAGGGGAGTTGATGGAAATTTTGTCCGCACCGAAAGAGAGAATTTTGGCCGCGTCGTCAGCGGATTTGATCCCGCCCGCCACGCAGAAGGGGATATCGATCACCTCCGCCACGCGCGCTACCCAGCTTTTATCCACCACGCGGCCGTCGCTGGAGGCGGTGATATCATAAAATACCAGCTCGTCTGCGCCTTCGTCGGCATAGCGTTTAGCCAGCGGAACGATGTCGCCAATGATTTCGTGGTTGCGGAACTGCACGCCCTTAACCACCTGACCGTCGCGCACGTCCAGGCAGGGAATTATCCGTTTTGCCAGCATTGAATCGCCTCCGTTACAGTAAATTTTCCTTCCAGCAGGGCCCGACCCACAATCACACCCTTCACGCCGGTCCCGCGAAGCGCGGCCACGTCGCCAATATCACCGATACCCCCAGAAGACTGGAATGCCACCTGCGGATAACGCGCGCAGACCTCTTCGTACAGCGAAACGTTAGAGCCTGCCAGCGTGCCGTCGCGGGAGATATCTGTGCACAGCACGTGCTTCAGGCCAACGGGAAGATAAATATCCACCAGTTCCTCCAGGGTAACGCCAGAGTTCTCCTGCCAGCCGCTGACCGCGACCTGCTTGTTACCCTGCTCGTCGATGCGCACGTCCAGCGCCAGCACCAGCGCATCCGCGCCGAAGCGGCGGAACCAGCCCTTGACCGTCTCAGGATCTTTTACGGCGGTCGAACCGACCACCACCCGCGCTACGCCAGCGTCCAGCAGTGCCGCAACGTCGTCTTCCGTACGCACGCCGCCGCCAACCTGCACGGGAATGTCCACGCCAGCCACCAGTTTTTTCAGCAGCGGGATCTGGCGTTTCGCCGGATCTTTCGCGCCGGTTAAATCGACGAGGTGCAGCACCTCAGCCCCCTGTGCCGCATACGCCTGGAGACGCGGCAGCGGGTCGTTGCCGTAGTCGCGCTGCTGGCCGTAGTCGCCCTGATGGAGGCGAACCACCGTGCCGTCAATTAAATCTAAAGCGGGAATAATCATCACATCTCCAGGAAGTTTTTCAGCAGCTGTGCGCCGGCGGCGCCGGAGCGCTCCGGGTGAAACTGCACGCCGTAAAAATTATCTTTCTGTACCGCGGCGGTGAACGCCTCGCCGTAACTGCACTGGGCAATGGTGTACGTATTGACGGGCATCGCGTAGCTGTGGACGAAGTAGAAGTACGCGCCGTCTTCGATACCCTGAAACAGCCTGTTGCCCGCCTTCGGATAGACGCGATTCCAGCCCATGTGTGGCAGCGGCAGGCCGTGGTCGGTCATTTTCGGCACATCTTCTTCAATAATCCCCAGCAGGTCGACACCGTTGCTCTCGTCGCTGCGGCGCCCGAGCAGCTGCATGCCCAGGCAAATGCCCAGCACCGGCTGGGTACAGGCTTTGATGAGCTCAACCAGCTCGCGCTCGTGGATCTGATCCATCGCCGCCTGGGCGGTGCCTACGCCCGGCAAAAAGAGTTTATCCGCGCGCAGAACCACGTCCGGGTCGCGGCTCACCGCCGGCTCATAGCCGTGGCGCATAATTGCCGAGCGCACGGAGTTCAGGTTGGCGCAGCCGGTATCCAGAATCACCACGTTCATTACAGCACTCCTTTCGACGAGGGAAGGGCGTCACCGTCAACGCGGATCGCCTGGCGCAGGGTACGGCCAAAGGCTTTGAACAGGCTCTCCACGCGGTGGTGATCGTTTTTACCTTTGGTTTTCAGGTGCAGCGTCAGGCCCATCGTGTAAGTCAGCGAGCGGAAGAAGTGCTCCACCATCTCGGTGCTGAGATCGCCCACGCGCTGGTAGGTGAAGTCGGCTTTGTATTCCAGGTGTGGACGACCGGAAATATCCATCGCGCAGCGCGCCAGGCATTCGTCCATCGGCAGGACAAAGCCAAAACGGTTGATGCCGCGCTTGTCGCCCAGCGCCAGCTTCAGGGCTTCGCCCAGCGCCAGTCCCGTGTCTTCCACGGTGTGGTGATCGTCAATATAGAGATCGCCCTTAACGGTGATTTCCATCCGGAAGCCGCCGTGGGTCGCGATCTGGTCCAGCATATGGTCGAAGAAGCCGACGCCAGTGTGGATCTTGCTCCCGCCTTCGCGATCGAGCCAGACCTTAACGTCGATCTGCGTCTCTTTGGTGTTACGCTCAACGTGTGAGTATCGGTCGCGTCTGGTCAGCTGTTCGCCAATCATCGTCCAGTTAAGCGCGTCACGGCTGTAGCGCAGGCCCGCGATGCCCATGTTTTCCGCCAGGGTGATATCCGTGACGCGATCGCCGATGACGTAGCTGTTCGCTTTATCAAGCGCTTCTTCCGCCAGATAGCGCTCGACGAGCTTCACTTTTGGCTTACGGCAGTCGCACTCGTCGGCAGGCATGTGCGGGCAGATCAGCACCTCTTCAAACACCACGCCCTGCGAGGTCAGCACCTGCATCATCAGGTTATGCGGGCCGTCGAAGTCCGCCTGCGGGAAGCTCGCGGTACCCAGACCGTCCTGATTGGTGATCATCACCAGCCTATAGCCCGCTTTCTGAAGCTTCAGCAGCACCGGGATCACGTCGGGTTCAAACGCCAGCTTGTCGAAGCGGTCGACCTGAAAATCGCTGGGTGGCTCCGATATGATGGTGCCGTCACGATCGATAAAGAGGGTTTTCTGGCTCATACTTTCTCCGCTTTCAGGGCGTCAATCACGCGCTGGCTCTCTGCACGGGTGCCGACGGTAATACGCAGGCAGCCGCTCAGGGAAGGTTGTTTATTCTGGTCTCGTAAGATAATGCCCTGATCCCACAACGATTTAAATATCGCGCTGGAGGCGGTGAAGCGCGCGAGGACGTAGTTGGTTTCCGAATCGAACACCTGCTCCACGCACGGAATAGCCTTCAGGGCGTCGACCAGATACTGGCGCTCTTCAAGGATCTGCGCCACGCGCTCGCGCATCGCTTTAATCCCCTGCGGGGCCAGCGCCTGTGCCGCGATGTCGGCAACCGGCGTTGAAAGCGGGTAAGGGGCGATCACTTTCAGCAGAAGGTCGATAACCGCCTTATTCGCCAGCGTAAACCCGCAGCGGAGGCCGGCGAGGGCAAAGGCTTTGGACAGGGTGCGCAGCACGACGAGATGCGGATATTCTTCAAGCCAGCCCGCCAGCGTCGCCTGCGGGCAAAACTCAATGTACGCTTCGTCAGCCACCACCAGCGCTTTGCCGCGGGTCATCTCCAGCAGGGCGCGAACGTCCTGCGGATCTATAATCTGTCCGGTCGGGTTATTTGGGCTACAGACAAACACCACCTTCACGCCGTCGAGGTTATCGGCGATGCCCAGCAGGTCGAGCTGCCAGTTTTCCAGCGCCTGCACGTTGCGGCAGGCCACGCCGAAGGTTTCGGCGCTGACGCTGTACATCCCGTAGGTGGGCTGGCAGTACATCACCGCGTCTTTACCCGGCTCGCAGAAGGCGCGGATCAGCAGCTCAATGCCTTCGTCAGCCCCGCGGCTGACCAGCACCTGCTCAGGCTTCACGCCCGCGTACTGCGCGTAGTTTTCGATCACCGCTTTCGGCTGACACTCCGGGTAGCGGTTCAGCGTCTGCTGCGACAGCTCGAAGGCCACCGCCGTTGGATACTCGTTAGCGTTCAGCCAGACGTCGCCGTTTCCGCCCAGACGGCGCGCGGACTGATAGGGCGTCAGGCGGCGGACATTTTCGCGGGCTAATTCTTCAATGTTCATGCTTGCTCCTTCAGGGCGGCAACGCGCAGCGTCACGGCATTTTTGTGGGCGGTCAGGCGCTCGGCGGCGGCCAGGGTTTCAATGGTCGACGCGAGCGAGGCAAACCCCTCGCGGGAGAGTTCCTGCACGGTCATGCGCTTCTGGAAATCTGCCAGCCCCAGGCTTGAGCAGGTTGAGGTATAGCCGTACGTCGGCAGCACGTGATTGGTGCCGGAGGCGTAATCCCCGGCGGACTCCGGAGACCAGTCGCCGAGGAACACCGAGCCGGCGCTGGTAATGCCGTCAACCAGCTCGCGCGCGTTGCGGGTCTGAATAATCAGGTGCTCCGGGCCGTACTGGTTGGAGATGGCAATACACTGGTCGAGATCGCGAGCCACAATCAGTCGGCTGGCCGATAGCGCCTGACGCGCCGTTTCCGCGCGCGGCAGGTCGGCAAGCTGGCGCTCAATGGCCTCGCCCACGCGTTTTGCCATATCGGCATCCGGCGTCAGTAAAATCACCTGCGAATCTGGGCCGTGCTCGGCCTGCGAGAGCAGGTCAGAGGCCACGAAGTCTGGCGTGGCGCCGCTGTCGGCGATCACCAGTAATTCAGACGGCCCGGCAGGCATATCAATCGCGGCGCCATCCAGACGCTGGCTGACCTGGCGCTTTGCTTCGGTAACGTACGCGTTGCCCGGGCCAAAAATTTTGTCGACCTTGGGAACAGACTCCGTTCCGAACGCCATGGCGGAAATCGCCTGCGCTCCGCCCACCTTATATACCGCCTGCACGCCGCACAGTTTTGCCGCGTAGAGGATCTCATCGGCAATCGGTGGGGGAGAGCACAGCACCACTTTCTGGCAGCCGGCAATGCGTGCCGGGGTTGCCAGCATCAGTACGGTCGAAAACAGCGGAGCAGAGCCGCCGGGAATATAGAGGCCGACGGAGGCCACCGGGCGCGTCACCTGCTGGCAGCGCACGCCGGGCAGGGTTTCCACGTCCACGGCCTGCAGTAACTGCGCGGTGTGGAAGGTATCAATATTTTTCACCGCGACGGCCATCGCCTGTTTGATCTCGTCCCCAAGGCGGCTTTCCGCCTCGGCGATCTCCTGGGCGGTAACCCGTAACTCGTTAACCTCGGTTTTATCAAACGTTGCGCAGTACTCGCGCAGGGCATCGTCCCCGCGGGCTTTGACGTTGTCGAGGATCTCCGCCACGGTGCGGGTGATGCTTTCAGAGGCGGAAATGGCCGGACGCATCAGCAGCTCGCGCTGCTGCGCGTCGCTGCACGTATTCCAGTCGATGATTGTGTTAAAACGCATGGCCGTTACTCCATCATCTTCTCAATTGGCAGCACCAGAATAGAGCTTGCCCCCAGCGCCTTCAGTTTTTCCATGGTTTCCCAGAACAGGGTTTCGCTGCTGACCATGTGCATCGCCACGCGCTGCTGGTCGCCCGCCAGCGGCAGGATGGTTGGGCGCTCGGCGCCCGGCAGCAGGGCAATTACCTCATCCAGACGTTCGGTTGGGGCGTGCATCATGATGTATTTGGACTCACGCGCCTGAATCACGCCCTGAATGCGGGTCAGCAGTTTGTCGATGAGCTGCTGTTTGGCGTCGGCCATGTCGCCGTCGCGCTGGATAAGGCACGCTTTGGAGCGGTAGATAACCTCCACTTCGCGCAGGCCGTTCGCTTCCAGCGTGGCGCCGGTGGAGACGAGGTCACAGATGGCATCGGCCAGGCCCGCACGCGGAGCTACTTCCACGGAGCCGTTCAGCAGGCAGGATTTGAACTGAACGCCTTTTTGATCGAGGTAACGCTTCAGCAGGTGAGGGTAAGAGGTGGCGATACGTTTCCCGTTCAGCGCGGCCGGGCCGTCCCACGCTTCATCAACCGGCGTCGCCAGCGACAGGCGGCACCCGCCGAAGTCCAGGCGGCGCAGGGTAAAGTAGCGCGGATCTTCACCCTGAGCGCGGCGGGTGAGCAGCTCTTCTTCCAGCACGTTTTCGCCGATGATGCCGAGGTCAACGACGCCGTCCATCACCAGGCCAGGAATATCGTCATCACGCACGCGCAGAATATCGATCGGCATATTTTCAGCCAGGGCGATTAGGCGCTGGGTGTGCAGGTTAATTTTAATCCCGCAGCGGGCCAGCAGTTCGCGTGAATCGTCGCTTAAACGGCCTGATTTTTGAATAGCTATGCGTAAACGTGCGTTATCTAACATTCTGTGTTCCTCATTAACCTGTAATAACCTGTCTGAATGCGGTCCAAAAAAAAGCCCCCGGAAGGCGATCTTCCGGGGGCTTTTTCATGCGTTCATGCACCACTGGAAGATCCAAACGTCTTCCAGCACACATCGCCTGAAAGACTAGTCAGGATGATGGTGATGATGGTGGTTTTTAAATGGAACGCGTGTCATATAAATTCTCGTTGAATGCTTATGCATTTGATGTCTTTTAACCTAAACCAGTTGTACGCCAGAAAGCAAGGGCTTTTTTTTGATCATTAATTCATTTCATATTGATGCTATGAATTGTGCGTTCCATCAGGCTGGCGTAGCCTTATAAAAGGCGGAGTTAAGCGGAGAATGTACATGAAAAAGGTCGCGATTGTCGGTTTAGGGTGGTTAGGAATGCCGCTGGCGATGTCATTAGCCGCGAAAGGCTGGCAGGTGACGGGGAGTAAGACCACGCGGGACGGGGTTGAAGCGGCGCGCATGTGCGGCATTGAGGGCGTCGAGCTGCGTCTCGAACCCGAGCTTATTTGCGATACGGACGAGCTGGATGAGCTGATGAATGTGGATGCGCTGGTGATTACCCTGCCGGCGCGGCGCAGCGGGCCGGGAGAGACGTTTTACCTGCAGGCCGTACAGGAGATTGTGGACAGCGCGCTGGCGCACCATATTCCGCGCATCATCTTTACCAGCTCCACGTCGGTTTATGGCGACATCGACGGCACGGCGAAGGAGAGCACCGAGCGCCGTCCGGTGACCGCCAGCGGCCGGGTGCTGAAAGAGCTGGAGGACTGGCTGCATAACCTGCCCGGCACGCAGGTGGATATTTTACGCCTCGCCGGGCTGGTGGGGCCGGGGCGTCATCCGGGACGCTTCTTTGCCGGAAAATCGGCGCCGGACGGCCAGCACGGCGTCAATCTGGTGCATCTGGCGGACGTTGTCAGCGCGATAGAGCTGCTTTTACAGGCTCCAAAAGGGGGGCACATCTATAATATATGTGCGCCTTCGCATCCGCCGCGCAGTACCTTTTATCCGCTGATGGCGCGCCAGCTTGGCCTGGCTCCGCCGGTATTCAGCGATGCGCAGGGCGATCGCAAAGGCAAAATTATTGATGGCAATCGCATTTGCCATGAGCTGGGGTTTGAGTATCAGTATCCCGATCCGCTGGTTATGCCGATGGAATAACTGCACCGGCGGAGACAATCGCACACCGCAAGGGGGCGAAGATGAAACCGCTGCTGGATGTTCTCGTTATTCTGGATGCGCTGGAAAAAGAGGGGAGCTTTGCCGCCGCTTCGGCAAAGCTCTACAAAACGCCTTCGGCCCTGAGCTATGCCGTGCAAAAGCTCGAGAGCGATCTTAATATCCAAATCCTTGACCGTACCGGGCATCGCGCGCGCTTTACCCGCACAGGGCAGATGCTGCTGGAAAAGGGGCGTGACGTGCTGCATTCGGTGCGCAAGCTGGAAAAACAGGCCGTTAAGCTCCACCAGGGCTGGGAAAATGAGCTGGTCATTGGGGTAGATGACACGTTCCCTTTTTCGCTGCTTACGCCGCTCATCGAGGCGTTTTATCAGCGCCACAGCGTCACGCGGCTGATTTTTATCAACGGCGTGCTGGGCGGCTCGTGGGACGCCTTAACGCAGGGCAGGGCGGATATCATCGTTGGGGCGCTGCATGAACCGCCCCAGCTGAGTGAATTTGGCTATGCCCGCCTGGGCGTTCTGGAGCAGATTTTCGCCGTAGCACCTCATCACCCGCTGGCAAATGAACCTGAGCCCGTTACCCGACGCGTGATTAAAAACCATCGCGCCATTGTGGTAGGCGACAGCGCGCGTCCGGAGTGCGGCATATCATCGCAGCTACTAGACGAGCAGGAGGCCATCACCGTTTTTGATTTTAAAACCAAGCTCGAACTGCAAATTAGCGGCCTGGGGTGCGGTTATCTTCCCCGCTATTTAGCGCAGCGGTTTATTGAAAGCGGAGCGCTGGTGGAAAAACAGGTTTTAGCGCAGCGCAGTAACGAATCGGTTTGGGTGGGCTGGAATGAACAAACCGCAGGGCTTGCCAGCGCCTGGTGGCGAGACGAAATTTTAGCAAATAGTGCTATCGCCGCCGTTTACACTCAGGCAGATGATGGGAAATCAACCAGTTAGAAAAATTAATTTATGGGCTTGTTTCTCAATGTATTGCGTTTTGTATCTGGAATAGGGCAAAATGCCGCCGCTGCAAACAAATGAATAATCGACGATATAAAAGGCGTCGGTTATTTTTTTTTGCATGTACGAAACGAAACTAAAAACCAAGAGGCCGGGCTTCGTACCGGATAGATATTTACTAAAATCCGACAGTTGTTGTCGCTGAGGAAGAAAGAAATGGGGCAATTTTTCGCTTACGTGGCGGTTATCACCGTAAAGGAGAATAACTATGTCGCATAACGCAACTCCAAACACCTCTCGCGTGGAATTACGTAAAACGCTTACGTTGATTCCGGTTGTCATGATGGGCCTGGCCTATATGCAACCGATGACGCTGTTCGATACATTCGGTATCGTATCAGGCCTTACTGACGGTCACGTTGCAACGGCGTACGCCTTTGCGCTGGTCGCCATTCTCTTTACGGCGCTGAGCTACGGTAAACTGGTTCGCCGTTTCCCGTCCGCAGGCTCTGCGTACACCTATGCTCAGAAATCCATTAGCCCGGCGGTTGGCTTTATGGTGGGCTGGTCATCCCTGCTGGACTACCTGTTCATGCCGATGATCAACATTCTGCTGGCAAAAATTTACTTCGAAGCGCTGGTGCCTTCCGTGCCGTCGTGGATCTTCGTTGTGGCGCTGGTGGCCTTTATGACCATCTCTAACCTGCGCAGCATCAAGACCGTGGCTAACTTCAATACCCTGATCGTTATTCTTCAGATGGGTATTGTGGCGGTTATCGTTGGGCTGATTATCTACGGCGTTTCCCACGGTGAAGGCGCAGGTACGCTGACCAGCACCCGTCCGTTCTGGTCTGAAGGCGCGCACGTGGTGCCGATGATCACCGGCGCGACTATCCTGTGCTTCTCGTTCCTGGGCTTCGACGGTATCTCTTCTCTGTCTGAAGAGACCAAAGACGCCGAGCGCGTGATCCCGAAAGCGATTTTCCTGACAGCGCTGATTGGCGGCCTGATCTTCATCGGCGCGTCATACTTCCTGCAGCTGTACTTCCCGGACATCTCTCGCTTTAAAGATCCGGATGCATCACAGCCTGAAATCATGCTGTACGTGGCGGGTAAAACCTTCCAGTGGGGCGTGCTGATCTTCTCCAGCGTAACAGTACTGGCTTCCGGTATGGCGGCTCATGCGGGCGTATCGCGTCTGATGTACGTGATGGGCCGTGACGGTGTGTTCCCAACCCGCTTCTTCGGTTACGTGCATCCAAAATGGCGTACCCCAGCGTGGAACGTGCTGCTGGTTGGCGCAATTGCGCTGTTGGCGATTAAGTTCGACCTGGTTACAGCAACTGCGCTTATCAACTTCGGTGCGCTGGTCGCGTTCACCTTCGTTAACCTCTCGGTGATTTCGCAGTTCTGGATCCGTGAGAAGCGCAACAAGACGCTGAAGGATCACATCAACTACCTGGTGCTGCCGGTGTGCGGTGCGCTGACGGTGGGCGCGCTGTGGATTAACCTGGAAGAGAGCTCAATGGTTCTGGGTCTGATCTGGGGCGGTATCGGTCTGGTTTACCTGGCCTGCGTAACGAAGAGCTTCCGCAACCCGGTTCCTCAGTACGAAGACGTAGCGTAAGTTTTAACGCGTTAAAAAAAAGCCGGAGACATCGTCTCCGGCTTTTTTATATCTGCGATTCAGACAATCTCCTGCGCATACTGGTACAGCGCCTTCAGCAACGCCTGCTTCTCGGCATCACCTTCATACTGGCCGTACAGCATCTCCAGCTCCTGGGCATAGCTGTGCAGATACTCCGGCGTAAAGACGTTACGACGATGCTGTAACCAGCGCTCCTGCTCTGCTTCATCCAGCGTGCCGGGGTAGTTACGTGCCCGATAGTTAAACATCAGCTTCTCGATACGCTTATCCGCAAAGGTGATATCCAGCGCGGGCAGGTTACGCGGGTCGGTTTGCAGCACGATATTCATCGCCGCCCGATCGGCATCGCTAAAGAAGCCGTTGTACAGCTGTGCATCCACGTTTTCAGACGGCACAAACGGCTCCGCTTCAGCAAAAATGGCGACGACTTTCTCGCGCACCTGCGGGTTGTCGCGCAGCACCTTCAGGTTATCGAGGCAGTGCTGGCGGTTAATCCCCAGCCGGTCGGCGTCTTCCGGGCGCAGCGTGTTGGCCTGCGCCAGTACAGGGCATTTGTTGATATGCACCAGCTTAACCGGCACAGCGGGCAGGTCACCCAGCGCCTCTTTCGGCGTATACAGCCGCTCGCGTAAGGTGTCGCTGTCGTGCTCAAGCAGCGGCGAAATATCTCCGGCGAGATCCACCATGATAACGGCGTTACGGTTGTCCGGATGCCAGGCGAGTGGCGCCACCCAGCTCGTGTTTCCGCGCCACGCGCCGAACATTCCCGAAATATGCACCAGCGGCTTCATCTGCGGTACATCAATCAGCGTCATCAGCTTCTGCTTGCTGCGATGGCTCAGCAGGTAATCAAACAGGCGCGGCTGCGCGGTTTTCACCAGCTTCGCCATGGCGATGGTCGCGTAGACGTCCGCCATCGCGTCGTGGGCGTTGCTGTGCTCGATGCCGTTGGCCTTAGTCAGGTGCTCCAGCCTGAAGCTCGGCAGGCCGTCGTCGTTTTCCGGCCAGGTAATCCCCTCCGGGCGCAGCGCATAGCAGGCGCGCATGATATCCAGCAAATCCCAGCGCGAATTGCGGTTCTGCCAGCTCCAGGCATAGGGATCGTAGAAGTTGCGGTAGAAGATATTGCGCGTCACTTCATCGTCGAAACGGATGTTGTTGTAGCCCACCACGCAGGTATGGGGCACGGTAAACAGATCGTGAATACGGCGGGCAAATTCCGCTTCGCTGACGCCTTTCTCCCGCGCTTCCTGGGGCGTAATGCCTGTCACCATCACCGCGCCAGGCTGCGGCAGGTAGTCATCGGCGGGCCTGCAGTAAAACACCTCGGGCTCGCCGATGATATTAAACTCGTCATCGGTACGGATAGCCGCAAACTGCGCCGGTCGGTCCAGCGCCGGATGGGTGCCAAAGGTTTCGTAATCGTGGAACAAAAAAGTCGGGCGCGCGGCAGAGTCAGACACCAGTAATCTCATCCTGTTAAAAATTGACGTCTCTATGGTAAACGATTGGGGTGAGCAGTCCGAATAAAAAGCACGCTCGGGCAAGAAATTTGCGAGATCTGTTCCGATAAAACCTGCGCGTTGTCACATTTTTTTGCAATTAAGGCAGGTAACGACATCAGAACTCCCGTAAAAAGGTCATCGATTTTTAATGACCTGAGGATATACCGTTGAAACGCCGTCTGTTTATTGCTGTTTCTTTACTCGCTTCGAGTATTTCATCCGCGCTGGCTGCCGATCCGCTGGATTTTTCACCGCAGCCTCCTGCCATCCAGGCAGGATCGTGGGTACTGATGGATTACACCACGGGTCAAATCTTAACGGCGGGCAACGAACATCAGCAGCGCAATCCGGCGAGTCTGACCAAGCTGATGACGGGATACGTTGTCGATCGCGCTATTGACAGCCACCGCATCAGCCCGGACGACATTGTGACGGTAGGGCGTGACGCCTGGGCAAAAGGCAACCCGGTCTTTGACGGCTCATCGCTGATGTTTCTCAAAGAGGGCGACAGGGTTTCCGTACGCGATCTCAGCCGCGGCCTAATTGTTGACTCCGGCAACGACGCCTGCGTGGCGCTGGCCGATCACGTCGCGGGCGGTCAGCCGCAGTTCGTCAAACTGATGAACGACTATGTGGAAAAGCTGCACCTGCGCGATACCCACTTCGAAACCGTGCATGGCCTGGATGCGCCGGGCCAGCACAGCTCTGCTTACGATCTTGCGGTGCTGTCGAGGGCCATCATTCACGGTGAACCAGAGTTCTACCATATGTACAGCGAAAAGAGCCTGACCTGGAACGGCATCACCCAGCAGAACCGCAACGGCCTGCTGTGGGATAAAACGATGAACGTCGACGGCCTGAAGACCGGGCATACGTCGGGCGCGGGCTTCAACCTGATTGCTTCTGCGGTGGACGGCCAGCGCCGGCTGATTGCCGTTGTGATGGGGGCAGACAGCCCGAAAGGGCGCGAGGATCAGGCACGCAAGCTGCTGCACTGGGGACAGCAGAATTTCGATACGGTGCAGATTCTGCATAACGGGAAGAAGGTGGGCACCGAGCGCGTCTGGTACGGTAATAAAGAGCAGATCGCGCTGGGCACGGATCGGGACTTCTGGCTGTCGCTACCGAAAGCGGAAATACCGAACATTAAGGCCAAATACGTGCTGGATAAAAAAGAGCTGGAAGCGCCGATTGCCGCGCACCAGCGGGTAGGGGAAATCCAGCTGTACGATCGGGACAAGGTGGTGGCGCACTGGCCGCTGGTTACGCTGGAAGGCGTTGAGAAGGGCGGCGTTTTCTCCCGCCTTGGTGATTATCTCCACCATACATTCTGACCTTTTCGAGCAGACTGGCAGCGTTGCGAGTCTGCTCGCATAATTAACACTTCTCGTTTGCCGATAATATTTACTCTGCTTTATAGTGTATAAATACACAGTAATAAACGGAGGCAGCATGGACTACAGCATCAGGCAGCAGCAGAAACGCACGATCGCAGGCTTTCATCTCGTAGGGCCGTGGGAGAAAACGGTCAAGCAGGGATTTGAACAGCTGGTCATGTGGGTAGACGGACGTCATATCCAGCCGCAGGAGTGGGTGGCCGTTTATTACGATAATCCGGATCAAGTGCCGGCAGAAAAACTCCGCTGCGATACCGCCGTAACGGTAGCTGACGATTTCACCATTCCTGAGAACAGCGAAGGGGTAATGATGACCGAAATTGCTGCCGGTGATTATGCCATCGCCACCGCGCGTGTGGAAAACGATGACTTCGCCACCCCGTGGTATCAGTTCTTCAACTCCCTGCTGGAGGACAGCAAATTCCAGATTGCGCCAAAGCCCTGTTTCGAACGCTATCTGAACGATGGCAATGCCGACGGCTACTGGGATATTGAGATGTTTGTTCCGGTAGAGCATAAGGTGGGTTAAGCCTGCGGAATGCAGGGTTTTTCAGCCGGATGTAAACAATCCGGCTGAAAACACAGTACAATTGTGGTTTGCCGTGAAGCTGGAGACGGGTGTGCGCCCCGACAAATCATTAACGCCTTTTGAAATTCGGTTATACAAACATTATCGCGTGGTGCACGGTTGCCGCATTGCGCTGGCGTTTGTTCTGACCTTCGTTCTGGTTCGTTTGCTGAATATTCCGGAAGGAACGTGGCCGCTGATCACGCTGGTGGTGGTGATGGGGCCTATCTCCTTTTGGGGTAACGTTGTCCCGCGTGCATTCGAACGCATTGGCGGCACCGTTTTAGGCTCTGCGCTTGGGCTTATCGCCCTCAAGCTGGAGCTGATTTCCTTCCCGGTCATGCTGCTGTGGTGCGCGGTGGCGATGTTTCTTTGCGGCTGGCTGGCGCTGGGCAAGAGGCCGTACCAGGCCCTGCTGATTGGCATTACGCTCGCGGTCGTGGTCGGTGCCCCGGCGGGGGACATGACTACCGCACTATGGCGAAGCGGGGACGTTATTCTCGGCTCGCTGCTCGCCATGCTGTTTACCGGCATCTGGCCGCAGCGCGCTTTCCTGCACTGGCGCATTCAGATGGCCAGCTACGTCACCGCGTTTAACCGCGTTTACCAGGCCGGTTTTTCTCCAAACCTGATCGAACGTCCGCGGCTGGAAAAGCACCTGCAAAAAATCCTCAATGATGTGGTCAAAATGCGCGGGCTGATTACTCCGGCAAGCAAAGAAACGCACATTCAGAAAGCCATTTTTGAGGCCATTCAGACGGTCAGCCGCAATCTGGTCTGCATGCTTGAGCTGCAAATCAATGCCCACTGGGCTTCCCGTCCCAGCCACTTCCTGATGCTCAACGCGCATACGCTGAAAGAGACGCAGCAGATGACGCAGCAAACCCTGCTGACCATTGCCCACGCGCTCTACGAAGGGAACCCCCAGCCGATTCGGGCCAACAGCGAGCGCCTGAATGAAATCGTCGCCGAGCTGAAACAGCTGATGAATGAACGGCATGTCGACAGCGTGGCGGAAACGCCCATCCATGGCTACGTCTGGCTGAGCATGGAGCTGGCGCGGCAGCTGGAGCTGTTATCGCAGCTGATCTGCCGGGCACTGCGCAAATAAAAAGCGTATGTGACGCCTGCTGCTTCGATTCAGCAACAATTAGGGTTATGATGGTTTTAAACGATATACTCATTGTCATTCGCAGCCGCTGTCTGTTAAAACGGTTGCCTTAACGAATCCGAATCTCACATTATCAGGGGTGTAAAAATGGAAACTACTAAGCCTTCGTTCCAGGATGTTCTGGAGTTCGTTCGCCTGTTCCGCCGCAAAAACAAACTGCAGCGCGAAATCCAGGACGTTGAGAAGAAGATCCGTGACAACCAGAAACGTGTCCTGCTGCTGGACAACCTGAGCGACTACATCAAGCCGGGCATGAGCGTTGAAGCTATTCAGGGCATCATTGCCAGCATGAAGAGCGACTATGAAGATCGCGTTGATGACTACATCATCAAAAACGCCGAGCTGTCCAAAGAGCGTCGCGACATCTCCAAGAAGCTGAAGGTGATGGGCGAAATTAAAAACGTCGACGCTAAGGGCGAGTAATCGCGCAATTTACTGCCCGGTGGCGGCTTCGCCTGCCGGGCCTGCGGTTCCGTGGTCGGGTAAGGCCTGGTTGCTTCCTACAGATTTAGCGAACGCAGAAAAGCAAAAAGCCTGCTCGAAAGCAGGCTTTTTAAATTTGGCTCCTCTGACTGGACTCGAACCAGTGACATACGGATTAACAGTCCGCCGTTCTACCGACTGAACTACAGAGGAATCGTTGTGGAGGCTTATCTTAGCGGCGAAAAAACTTTTGTCAAACCTGATCTTAGGTAAAAGTGACTGATTGATGATTCTGTCGTCGTTTTGTTGCTAATCCAGACATAATTTTATGGAAAATACTTTGCAGGATACGCATTTCTGCCCCATCATTTGAAATGGAGTTTCAACTTTCTCGCTAAGGTCCATTTTGAACGTCACCGCCCCCATACGCCAGGCGATAATGCGCACGCCCTGGTATGCCAAACGTAAAAGCTATCGAGTTCTGTTCTGGCGTGAAATCACCCCCCTTGCTGTGCCCATCTTTCTGGAGAATACCTGCGTCCTGTTAATGGGGGTGCTGAGCACCTTCCTGGTGAGCTGGCTTGGCAAAGAAGCGATGGCAGGGGTAGGGCTGGCGGACAGCTTCAACATGGTTGTGATGTCGTTCTTCGCCGCTATCGATCTCGGGACGACGGTGGTGGTGGCGTTCAGCCTCGGCAAGCTCGATCCGAAACGCGCCCGGGAAGCGGCCAGACAGTCGCTGATGATCATGACGCTCTTTTCGATCGTTCTCGCGGCGGTTATCCATTACTACGGCAAAGAGATCATCGACGTGGTGGCGGGTGAAGCGACCGGTGAGGTGAAGGCGCTCGCGCTCACCTATCTGGAAATGACGGTGCTGAGCTATCCGGCGGCAGCCATCGCGCTGATTGGCAGCGGCGCGCTGCGCGGGGCCGGCAATACCAAAATTCCGCTGCTGATAAACGGCGGGATGAACATCCTGAACATCATCATCAGCACTATCTTGATCTACGGCGTCTTCTCCTGGGATGGGCTGGGTTTTGTCGGCGCGGGGCTAGGGCTGACCATTTCCCGCTATATCGGCGCGGCGGCCATTATCGGCGTTCTGATGGCGGGGATCGCGCCATCGCTACGCCTGACGCTGAAAAGCTATTTCCGTCCGCTTAACTTCGCCATTATCTGGGAAGTGATGGGGATTGGTATTCCGGCCAGTATTGAATCCGTGCTGTTCAACGGCGGGAAGCTGTTAACGCAAATGTTTGTTGCCGGGATGGGGACGGACGTAATCGCCGGTAACTTTATTGCCTTCTCCATCGCCTCGCTCATTAACCTGCCCGGTAACGCGCTGGGGTCAGCGTCGACGATCATCACCGGCAGGCGCCTCGGAAAAGGGCAGATAGGGCAGGCGGAACGGCAGCTTCGCCACGTCTTCTGGCTTTCAACCATTGGGCTGATGGCAATCGCGTGGGGTACCGCGCCGTTTGCAGGGCTGATGGCCTCGTTCTACACGCATGAAAATGACGTAAAAGAGGTGGTAAAGGTGCTGATTTGGCTCAACGCGGCGTTTATGCCGATTTGGGCTGCCTCGTGGGTGCTGCCTGCCGGGCTGAAAGGGGCGCGCGACGCCCGCTTCGCCATGTGGGTGTCCATGCTCGGCATGTGGGGCTGTCGCGTCGTGGCGGGCTACACGCTGGGGGTGATGCTGGGCATGGGCGTGGTCGGCGTCTGGCTGGGGATGTTCCTTGACTGGGCCGTGCGCGGCGCGCTGTTCTACTGGCGTATGGTGAGCGGACGCTGGCTGTGGAAATACCCGCGCAAAAAAACGGAACAGGCGGTTTCGGAAACCGCAAACGCCTGACAAATGCGCGAAGTGGAGAATAAATCGGCAAACGATTGAAAATCTGCATTCACCCTTTGACATCCTCAGGGCGCATCGATAATATGCGCCCCGTTCACACGATTCCTCTGTAGTTCAGTCGGTAGAACGGCGGACTGTTAATCCGTATGTCACTGGTTCGAGTCCAGTCAGAGGAGCCAAATTTAAGAAGCCTGCTTTTAAAGCAGGCTTTTTGCTTTTCTGCGTTCTGTAAACCTGTCGGGAAGCGGCTTCGCCTTACCCAGAGACGGGAAGGCGAAGCCCTGCTATCAGCGGAACGGCGGCTCGTTGAAGGTGCGCAGCTTGCGGGAATGCAGCCTGTCGCCTTCCGCGCGCAGCAAATCGATGGCGCGAATGCCGATTTGCAAATGTTCAGAAATTGCCCCCTCGTAAAAACGGTTCGCCTGACCCGGCAGCTTGATTTCCCCGTGAAGCGGCTTATCGGACACGCACAGCAGCGTGCCGTAAGGCACGCGGAAGCGGTAGCCCTGCGCTGCAATCGTGGCGCTTTCCATGTCGATGGCCACCGCGCGGCTGAGGTTGAAGCGCAGCGCGGAGGCGGAATAACGCAGCTCCCAGTTGCGGTCATCCGTGGTGACGACCGTACCGGTACGCAGGCGCTGCTTCACCTCTTCACCCGGCATACCGCTCACCTCTTTCGTGGCGTCGTACAGGGCGCGCTGCACTTCGGCGATGCTTGGGATTGGAATGTCCGGCGGCAGAACCGCGTCGAGAACGTGGTCGTCGCGCAGGTAGGCGTGGGCCAGGACGTAATCGCCAATCAGCTGGCTTTCGCGCAGGCCGCCGCAGTGGCCGATCATCAGCCAGACGTCCGGGCGCAGCACCGCCAGGTGGTCACAGATGGTTTTCGCGTTAGACGGGCCAACGCCGATGTTAATCAGCGTAATGCCCTGGCCGTCGGCGGTGATCAGGTGCCAGGCCGGCATCTGGTGCTTTTTCCACGCCAGGTCGGAGATGGCCTCCTCCGGCGCTTCGGTTTCGGCGGTGATCCAGATCCCGCCCGCGCAGGAGAGGGCGATGTAAGGGCTGTCCGGGTCGAGGATCTGGCTACAGCCCCAGCGGACAAATTCGTCCACATAGCGCGTGTAGTTGGTAAACAGCACGAACGGCTGGAAGTGTTCGGCCGGCGTGCCGGTGTAATGGCGCAGGCGCGCCAGCGAGAAATCCACCCGGCGGGCATCAAAGTGCGACAGCGGTGAAAATTCTGCCGGGTGGTAGATGCCGTCAGCCGTTTCATCGCCAATCTGCGACAGCTCGGTCGTCGGGAAGTGGCGCGTCAGCCCCGCGCTCATGGAGCGGTCCAGCGTCAGCGCCGAGCCGTCTATCACGTAGGGGTAGGGGATCTCGTGCAGGGACGGTTCGACGCTGATATGCGCGCCGTAGTCCTGGTACAGCAGCGTGAGCTGCTCTTCCAGATAGGGCCGAAACAGCCCTGGACGGGTGATGGTCGTGCTGTAACAGCCCGAGTGGGTGAAGCGGGCATAGGCGCGGGTTTTCGGATTACTGCTGGCGCTGCCGTCCCAGGTGACAGAGAGCGATGGATAAACAAAAAGGCCCTGGGTTCTGGCCTTTTCATCGGGAAGTTTCCCGGTTTCGATATAGTCGCCGATGGCGTTACGCAGCGCGTTGACGGACTGTTCATACAGCGCGTCGAGTTTTTCCAGCGCCTGAGCCGGGGTCAGGCTGGAGCCCTTATTATTCATGTCTGTCTCCTTGTTCCACAGGTGTGCGGCGATACCCGATAGTATGTCACACGCCTGTGAAACAAAAGTGAGGAGATCAGCCGCGCGCGGTTTCCTTCATAAACAGGGCGGTCGCGGCGGAGAGCAGGCAGCCCGCCAGCAGGTAAATCGCCACGCTGTGCCAGTCGCCGCCGGAGAAGGTCACCAGCGCGGCGGCGATAAACGGCGTAAACCCGCCGCCGACCACGCTTGCAACCTGATATCCCACGCCCGCGCCGCTGTATCGGTAGCTTGCGCCGAACAGCTCGGTAAACATCGGTTGCTGCACGCATACCACCATATCGTGGGCGACATTGGCCAGCATGATGGCGAAGAAGACGATCCAGAAGACCGACTGCGCCTCCAGCGCCATAAAGAACGGCCACGCGCTCAGGGTGCCGATTAATGCCCCGGTGATGTAAACCCGCCGACGGCCAAACCGGTCGGCGAGCCAGGCGAAGCAGGGGATGGTCAGGCAGCTTATTCCGCCGACCACCAGGCCAATGTTCAGGAACAGCTCCCGCGGCAGGCCGAGGTTTTGCGTCGAATAGTTCAGGGCAAAAGCGGTGACGATATACATGGTCAACAGTTCACACAGGCGCAGGGCGATAATTTTCAGAAAAGCGCCAGGGTGCTGCACCAGCGCTTCCATCACCGGCAGCCGTTTTTTCGCCGCCGGCTTTTCCCGCTGCTGCTGTTCAAATTCGGCCGACTCCTCCATGCCGTTGCGGATCCAGAGGGCCACCACGACCAGCACAATGCTGAAGATAAACGGTATACGCCAGCCCCAGCTCAGGAACTGCTCGTCGGTGGTGAGCTGGCTTATCAGCGACACCAGCCCGGTGGAGAGCAGCAGGCCCACGCCATACCCCACCTGCACGCCGCTGCTGTAAAAGGCTTTCCTGTTTTTTGGCGCGCTTTCCACGGAGAGCAACGCCGCGCCGCCCCATTCGCCGCCTACGGCAAAGCCCTGAATGGCGCGCAGCGTCACCAGCAGCACCGGTGCCCACCAGCCGATGGAGTCAAAGGACGGTAATATGCCAATTAGCGCGGTGGCAATGCCCATCATCCACACGGTGAGCATCAGCATGCGCTTGCGGCCCAGGCGGTCGCCGAAGTGGCCGAAGATCACCCCGCCGAGAGGGCGAAACAGGAAGCCGACGCCGAAGGTGGCAAAGGCGGCCAGCGTGCCCATGGCGGGGCCGATCTGGGGAAAGAATTCACGGTTGAACACCAGCGCGGCGGTGATGCCGTAGAGCAGAAAGTCATACCAGTCGACGACGGCGCCTGCGAAGCTCCCTAAAGCGGCGCGGCGGGCGCGGTTAAGCGAAGGTGTCTCCTCGTCAGGGCGAGCGGAGATGAGGGTTGAGTCCATAGTTGTCCTGTCCGTACTGATTTTTAATTATTGGTATAAGAAAAGGTCACTCACACTGCGGCCGTCGTAGTGACGGAACGTATGAGACTACCGCGACGGGCGGCCTGAGAAAACGTTTTTATCTTTCCTGAAAGCGCTAAATAAATATATTTCATCTTACCCC
The DNA here is from genome assembly GCF_014930695.1 of Enterobacter cloacae complex sp. P40C2. Classification (NCBI taxonomy): domain Bacteria; kingdom Pseudomonadati; phylum Pseudomonadota; class Gammaproteobacteria; order Enterobacterales; family Enterobacteriaceae; genus Enterobacter; species Enterobacter cloacae complex sp. P40C2. Next base: position 39,323 of record NZ_JADBRP010000003.1, read on the forward strand.
GCCCCAACATAAATCAGCCTGTTTGGCTCCGGTTAGGTCTGGATGGTTTACAGTAATAACGATCGCAACGTGACGTAAGCTGAGGGAATAACCATGCAACGCCTCTTTCCTGCACTCTGGGTCGTTCTGTTTTTAGTGGTTTCGCCGCTGCATGCGGAGCCTAAAGTTTATGGCGAGCAGCGCATTCACCGCTGGTGGGACGCGCTGACGGACGATATTTCTCAGACCTGGGAGCAGCCGGATCGTTACGATCTCTATCTGCCGTTTCTGAGCTGGCACGCTCGCTTTATGTACGATAAAGAAAAAACCGACAATTACAACGAAATGCCGTGGGGCGGGGGGCTGGGCATATCTCGCTACAGCGACGAGGGCAACTGGAGCGCGCTCTTTGCCATGATGTTTAAAGATTCCCACAACGAGTGGCAGCCCGCGATGGGCTACGGCTGGGAAAAAGGGTGGTATCTCGATAACGCGAAAGATTTCCGCCTGGGGCTGGGCGCCGCGGCGGGCATCACGGCCCGCGACGACTTTGCTAACTATGTTCCGCTTCCGTTTATCTTTCCCCTGTTCTCCGCCGGGTACAAGCGCGTTACCGTTCAGTTCACCTATATTCCCGGAACCTACAACAACGGCAACGTGCTGTTTGCCTGGCTGCGGCTGGGCTTTTAAAGGGTGATCACTTTTTTAGCCACCGCGTTGGAGAGGATCAGCAGAGAAAACAGGACCGACGTTATAAAGGTGAGCACGATCAGGGCAAGCTTGATGCTCAGCGAGGTCACCGGAATAAGGGCCGTCAGCAGGTGAAACACCGAGTAGTGCATAATATATACCCCGGTCATCGTTTTGCTGATGGCGGCCAGCACGGACTCCTTAAACTCCGCATTGCGGCGAAAGCGTACGCCATTTGCCGCAATCACCAGCGCGATAATCAGAATGTAGATTTGCGATCCGGTGAGAATAAAGGCGTTTCTGTCGGCTTTAAACAGCGCGAAAAAGAAGTGGCGCTCGTAAAACCACGTGAAGAGATAGATAAACGGAATGGCAATTACCGCTGCCCTGACCACGCTTTTGCGGCCGATCCACGCTGCGATTTGCGGATCGCAAAAAAGCTGCCCCGTCAGATAAAACAGCAGCCACGTCCACAGCCGGTACTGGGGCGACAGCGAAAGAACATGGGCCTCAGGATAGAGCGCTGACAGCAAATCGTACCCGTACGAGAAAAGCAGCAGGCCGGCAATCACCCCGCAAAACAGCCTGCGCCGCTGGCTGAGCCACTCCACCGCCGGATGAAACGTGTAAATCACGACAAACGCGAACACGAACCAGGGCTGGATCAGATAGCCGCGCTGATAGGGCTCCCACAGGTAGTAGATGGTTATCCAGAACAGAAAGACGATAACCAGGCTTTTGATCTTATTAAGCTGCCAGCTTGTGCCGTGACGGGATTGCCCGTCCAGATAACCTGCAACCACAAAAAACAGCGGCGTGGCGATGGTCGAAATAAACGTTAAAAAGCCCAGGATCCAGTGGTAGTCATAATCATAACGATCCCAGGTGTTGTAGATGGTGAAAAAGGTTACCGCCGTCATACAGCCCAGCGTCTTGATGATGTTCAGCCCTGTCGCATTCATTGTTGTTCAGCTTTGTCCTTACGATGAAAACACGCATAAATTACCGGGAGTACCAAAAGCGTAAGGATTGTAGCAAACCCAAGTCCAAACATAATCACAACGGCCATGCTCTGGAAGAACACATCCAGCAGCAGGGGAGCGAGGCCAAGCACGGTGGTAAAGGCGGTCAGCAGGATAGGGCGCAGGCGCGAGGTGGCGGCACAGACGATCGCGTCGTGCTGATCCTTATGCGCTTTCTGCTGCTCGATCTCTTCCACCAGCACAATGCCGTTGCGGATCAGCATCCCGCTCAGGCTCAGCAGGCCTATCAGCGCCATAAAGCCAAACGGAATACCGGTGATCAAGAATCCCGGCGTGACGCCGATCAGCGCCAGCGGTACGGTCAGCCAGATGGCAACGGCGTTTTTCAGCGAACTGAACATCAGAACCGTGATGGCAAACATCACCAGATACCCCAGCGGCAGCGTGGTGAACAGGCCCTGCTGCGCTTCGCTGGAGTTTTCTGCATCTCCGCCCCACTCGATGCTGTAGCCGTGGGGCAGGGGAAGCGCATCAACGTGCGGCTTCACGCGGGCGAGAATATCGCCGGAGGTCTGCTGGCTCAGCGGGTCGGGGTCGGTCTGCACGGTCAGCACCCGCGAGCGGTCGCGACGCAGGATCAGCGGGTCTTCCCACTCCAGCGAGAAGCTGCTGACGACGTTACTCAGCGGAATATACTGCTGCCGGGTCTGGCTCCAGACCAGCACGTTGTTCAGGTGATTGGCGTCCAGACGCTCGCTTTCCGGGGGGCGCACCACCACGGGTAACAGGTCGCTCCCTTCCCGGTACAGTCCCGCCCGGCTGCCGGAGAAATTCATCTCCAGGGCGTTATCGACGTCCTGCTTATCCACGCCAAGCTCGCGGCCGAGCGCGGCAACGTACTGGGGACGGATCACCTTGCTGCGGTTTTGCCAGTCGTTCCTGACGCTGTCGGTGGCCGGATCGCGCGCGAGGATATCATCCACCTGGCTGGCTATCAGGCGCAGCCTGTCGGGATCGGGCCCTTTAATGCGTACCTCAATGGCGCTGTCGCCGGAGGGGCCAAACATTACCCGCTTCGTGCTGGCGTTAACCTGCGGGTAGTGGCGGGCAATGTACTCATCCACGTGGCGTGCCAGCGCCGGAATAGTACGCCGATCGTCCATCCGCACCATGATTTGCGCGTAGTTGCTGTACTGGCGCTGCCCGCTGTAGGTCAGAATAAAACGCATACTTCCCTGACCAATCGTTGAGACCGTGGTCTCCACGCCGGGCTGGCCGTTAATGGTTTTCTCAATATCCCCGGTCATCTTCTCGGTCCATTTGATGTCGGTTCCGTAAGGAAGCCAGAGGTCGACAAAGAAAATCGGCGTACTGGAGGAGGGAAAGAAGTTCTGGCGGACCGAACCAAAGCCCCAGACCGCAGCGGCCAGCAGGGCGGCCATGACGATCAGCGTCGGTGCCTTACGCCGCAGTAGCGCGCTCAGCAAGCCCTGATAGAGCCGATAGATGCGTTTGTCGTAAGGATCCGTTTCGTCGGCCTTCGGCGGCCCTGCGTCATGCTTAAACAGCCACCACTTAATCAGCACCGGCGTAATGGTGAGGGCTGAGAACCAGCTCAGCATGAGCGAAATCAGCAGCACCTGAAACAGCGATTTACAGTACTCGCCGGTGGAGTCCTGCGACAGCCCTACGGGCGCAAAGGCCAGAATAGCGATCACCGTCGCGCCCAGCAGCGGCAGGGCAGAGCGGCGGATAATGTGATTAATGGCCCCGTACAGGGGCGAACCCTGCTGCCGGGCAATAAGTACCCCTTCGACAATCACGATGGCGTTGTCCACCAGCATACTGAGGGCGATGATCAGCGCCCCCAGGGAAATGCGCTGCAGTTCAATTCCCCAGAGATACATGAAAAGCAGCGTACCCAGCACGTTGAGCGCGAGGGAGAAGGCGATGATAATCCCGCTGCGCAGGCCCATAAAAATCAGCAGCACGCCGACGACGATTGCCAGCGCCATCAGGAAATTAACGATAAACCCGTTCACGGAATGGCCCACTTCCGCGGCCTGATCGTAAAACAGGTCGATATGGATCCCCGCCGGTTTTTCAGCGGACATCTGCTGAAGCTTCACCTCCAGCGCATGCCCCACGTCGATCACATTCACGCCGGGGATAAAAGAGACGCCCATGGTGACGGCCTTTCTGCCGTTGGCATGGTAGATGCCGGGCGGTGAGGCATTCAGCCCGCGCGACAGGGTGGCGATATCCCTTAGGCGGGTAGTTGCCCCGGTGCCGGACGGGGAGATGATGAGATCGGCAAGCTCGTCAATATTCTCGAACTCACCGGTAGGATGCAGGCGGATCGACTCGGTTCCGGCGGGAATGTCCCCCGCGCTGGAGACCACGTTCAGCCTGCCCAGCAGCGCGGAGAGCTGGTTTAGCGTGATTCCGCGCGCGGCCATTTTGCTCAGAGAAATATCCACGTTGATCTGCTGGCTGATGGCCCCGCCGATGGCGACCTTACCGACGCCCGGCACCAGGACCAGCTCCCGGCGCAGCTGCTCGGCATAGCGCACCAGTTCCGGATTGCTAAATTCATCTCCGGAAATGGCAAAGAAAAAGCCGAACACGTCGCCAAAATCGTCATTCACAAACGGGGTCACTACGCCCGGCGGAAACTGGCGCGCGGCATCCCCCACGCGGCGGCGCAGTTCATCCCAGATCTGCGGCAGATCGTTTGAATGGTAGCGCGACGCGATATTCACGGTGATTTGCGACAGGCCGCTGGAGGAGATGGAGCTGACGTTATCCAGGTACGGTAGCTGCTGAAGCGCGTTTTCCAGCGGCAGGGTGACCTCTTCCTCAACCTGCTGCGCCGACGCGCCCGGATAGTGGGTGACCACAACCGCCGTTTTGATGGTAAAGGCGGGATCTTCCAGCCTGCCGATATTCAGCAGGGCAAACACGCCGCCAACGCCCAGCAGCAGAATAGTCAGCCAGACGCGAACCGGGTTGTTGATAAACTGACGAGTGATATCCATTACAGTCCCCGTTCACGCGTCCAGATGCGAACCGGCTGGTTGGCATGCAATTCCCCCACGCCCGCGGCCACCACGCGCTCGCCGGCATGAAGTCCGCGCGTGATCACCACTCCCTCGGTGCTGACCTGGCCCACGCTGACCTTGCGATCTTCCAGGTGCAACGCATCGCCCTCACCCTTGACCACCCAGACGTGCGGCTCATTGCGCGGGCTGTTATCGGGGTTAAAGACCGCCTCAACCGGCACCACCAGCGCCTGAGTGCCCACCCCCGCGGGAAGGTTGGTTAGATTGACGGTGACCGTCCCGCTGACGCCCCCCACGGCGGGAAAATCGTCCGGCCTGGGCATGGTTAAAATTACCTGCCAGGTCAGGGTATTGCTGTCGCTGCTGCCCGAGTGCTCTTTGTAGACGGCGGTAAATTCGCGGTCGGGCAGGGCGTTAATCCTCACGACCGGGCGATACTGCATATTGCGGATATCGAAGGTTCTGAACAGATTCTCAGGAATGCTGAACACCACGTCCAGCGTGTCCGTGCGGGTCAGCGTGACGACGGGCTGGCCTGCTGAAACGACCTGATGGTTTCGCACGTGCACGCTGGCCGCAGTCCCGCTAAAGGGGGCGACGAGCGTCATCTGGCTTAATTCTTCGCGGGCAATCTGTAGCGCGGCGTTTGCGGAGTCGCGCTGCGCGCGCTGAACGTCCATCTCGGCCTTCGAAATGGCCTGGCGTCCCGCCAGCGTCTGGAAGCGGTCGAACTGCCGCTGGGCCAGCGTCGCCGCCGTTTGCCTGTCGTTCAGGCGCTGCTGCGCCTCGCGGGCGTTGAGCCTGGCGAGCGGTTGCCCCTGCCTGATGACGGCGCTCTGGCGAATATCGAGCGCCTCAATCTGCCCGGGACGCTTGAAGGCCAGATCCGTGGCGTCGCCGGATTCGATGCGGGCGGGGAAAACCCGCTGCTGCGCGCTGCCGGCTTCAGCCACCTCCGCGACTTTTACCATTTTGGGCAGGGGAGCGGCGGGATCGGGTCTGGAGTCGCACGCCGTCAGCAGCAGTAAAGCGACGGGCAGAAAAGAGACGTAACGTTTCACGGTATTCCCCTGAAAATAATTATTTTATTTCGTCATCAATGCTGAGGCGGCGCTATTCTGCCAGGGCCGAGACGACCGCATAGGTAAATAAGCCGATTGCCGTGCTGGCGATAATGGCAAGCGCGATAAACAAACCAAGTCGAATCAGGCTTAAACCGTACATGCATTCCTCCATGAGGTGGAAGGTGGCGCGGGATAAATATCAGTGAGCGCGTTGCGTGCCTGACTATGAGCATAGTCGGTGAATAAATAAATGTTAAATAACCATTATTAGCGGCGTGTCGCCTTCGGGCTGAACGTTAGTAACGAAAGCTGGTTCGCTTTGAATAACATCCTGATATTCCTGTGCTACGTTTAATAGCATTCATCCCTTTTTTCTCTAAACGTCATTCACGCGTATACCCCTGCGCGTTATGCGATCTCTCCTGGTTCACACACCGTCGTGTTGGTCATAAAAAGGATGCTCGGTATGTATAAAAATATTCTGGTTCCGGTGGACGTCTATGAGACAACCCTCTCTGACAAAGCGCTTCAGCACGCTCAGTTCCTGGCGCAAAGCGCGTCGGGTGAAATCCACCTGCTGCACGTTATGCCAAAGTTCTCCGCTGAACTGACGCGCGGCTTTATTGCAGACGCAAGAAAGATGGATGAATATATGATTAATAACGCTAAAGAAAAGCTTGCCGCGCTGGTAAAAAAAGTCAACCTGCCGGAGGCCCACGTCCATCTCCACGTTCGCAGCGGAAATATTCGTGATGAGGTAATAAAGCTGGCGGATGAACTTAACGCCGGAGCGATAATTGTGGGGTCGCGCAATCCTAATATTCAAACCCACTTATTAGGATCGGAGGCGGCGAGTATCGTTCGTTACGCGCATGTTCCTGTTTTCGTTATTCGTTAATGGCGTGAAGCAAGGTGATTTCTGAAAAGAACCCGAGGAAGGCACGATGAAAACAGAAAAACCTCACCGTCCGTATTATCAACAGACCGTTGAAGAAACCCTGACAAATATACAATCCAGCCCCGACGGACTTAGCCGTACGGAAGCCACCGCCAGGCTGGAACAATATGGTGAAAACGCGTTGCCGCAAAAAGCGGGTAAACCCGGCTGGCTGCGCTTTTTAGCCCATTTTAACGATGTCCTTATTTATGTTCTGCTGGCGGCGGCGCTGCTGAAGCTGATAATGGGACACTGGGTGGATATGTTTGTCATTCTCGGGGTCGCCGTCATTAACGCCCTGATCGGCCATATTCAGGAGAGCAACGCGGAGAAATCGCTGCAAAGCATTCGCAATATGCTCTCCAGCGAGGCGGTGGTCATCAGGCAGGGCAGCCATGAAACCATTCCCACCACGGCGCTGGTACCGGGAGACGTTGTGGTGATACGCGCCGGGGACCGCATTCCCGCCGACCTTCGCGTGATAGAGGCCCACAACCTGCGGGTGGAAGAGGCTATCCTCACCGGCGAATCCACCGTCGTGGAGAAAAGCAGCGATGCGCTCAGCGGCGAACTGCCGTTAGGCGACCGTTACAACCTGCTTTATTCCGGCACCACGGTCAGCTCCGGCGGGGGGAAAGGGCTGGTGGTGGCGACCGGCGGCGAGACCGAGCTCGGCCACATCAACCAGATGATGTCGGACATTGAAAAGCATCGTACCCCGCTGATGGTGCAAATGGACAGGCTCGGCAAGACCATTTTCATCACCATTCTGGTGATGATGGTGGCGCTGTTTGTTTTCAGCCTCATCTTCAGGGATATGCCCGTTTCAGAGCTGGTGCTGTCGCTGATAAGCCTGGCGGTGGCGGCGGTGCCGGAAGGATTACCGGCCATTATCTCGATCATCCTCTCGCTGGGCGTCCAGGCGATGGCGCGGCGCAAGGCGATTATTCGCAAGCTGCCCACCGTGGAAACGCTGGGGGCGATGACGGTTATCTGCTCGGACAAAACCGGCACCCTGACGATGAACGAAATGACGGTAAAAGCGGTCATCACCGCCGATACCACCTATCGCGTGGAGGGGGACAGCTACGAGCCGGTAGGGAATATTCACCCTGTTGACGACCCGACGCCAGCGAGCGTGGACCAGGGCTCGGTGCTGGAGCGCTATCTGCGCACCGTCGATCTCTGTAATGACAGCCAGCTGATCAAAGATGAGCAGGGGCTTTGGAAAATCACGGGTGGCCCGACCGAGGGTGCGCTGAAGGTGCTGGCGGCGAAAATCCCGCTGCCTGCCGTCGATTCTGAGCTGCGCGGTAAAATCCCCTTTGATTCGCAGTACAAGTACATGTCCACCCTTTATCGTCTTGGCGACGAAGAGGTGATACTGATCACCGGCGCGCCGGACGTGCTTTTCCGCCTTTGCCAGCAGCAGCAGACGAACGGCGGGCTGGAGCCGTTCAATCAGCCCTACTGGGAAGAGAAAATTGAAGCGTATGCCCGTGAAGGGCTGCGCATGGTGGCGGCGGCCTGGAAACCTGCCGCCAGCGGCCAGCGCGAGCTGGAGCATGCGGATTTGCAGGAGGGCGTTATTCTGCTCGGTATCGCCGGCATGATGGATCCGCCGCGTCCGGAGGCCATTACGGCCATTGCCGACTGCCTGCAGGCGGGGATTCGCGTGAAGATGATTACCGGCGATCATCCGCAAACGGCAATGAGTATTGGCCAGATGCTGGGTATCGGTAACGCCGCGAGCGCCATCACGGGACGCGAGCTGGAGGCAATGGACGACCAGCAGCTGAGCGAGGCGGCGCAGAAATACGATATTTTTGCGCGCACCAGCCCGGAAGATAAATTCCGCCTGGTGCAGGCGCTGCAAAGTAAGCAGGAAGTGGTGGGGATGACCGGGGACGGCGTGAACGATGCTCCGGCGCTGAAGCGGGCGGATGTCGGCATCGCAATGGGCATCAAAGGTACCGAGGTCACCAAAGAAGCCGCCGACATGGTGCTAACGGATGATAACTTCGCCACCATCGCCAGTGCGGTGCACGAGGGGCGGCGGGTCTACGACAACCTGAAGAAGACCATTCTGTTTGTGATCCCAAGCAACATCGCCCAGGCGTTGCTGATCATTATTGCCCTGCTGGCGGGGAACCTGATCCCGTTAACGCCCGTGCTTATCCTCTGGATGAACATGGCGACGTCGGCAACGCTGTCGTTTGGCCTGGCGTTTGAAGCAGGCGAGAAGGACATCATGCACCGGCCGCCGCGGAAGTCGAATCTGCACGTCATGGACGGTTTCGCCATCTGGCGGGTGGCGTTTGTCGGCCTGATGATTGCCATCAGCGCCTTTGTGCTGGAGGCCTGGCTGCAGCCGCGGGGTTACTCGCCGGAATTCATCCGCACCGTGCTGCTGCAGATGCTGGTGACGGCCCAGTGGTTCTACATGCTCAACTGCCGCGCCACCGACGGTTTCTCCCTGAGCAAAGGTCTGCTGGCCAATAAGGGAATATGGATTGTCAGCGGCGTGCTGCTGATGCTTCAGCTTCTGATCGTCTATGCACCGTTCATGCAGATGCTGTTCGGTACCGAAGCGCTGCCTTTCCGCTACTGGATCATTACCTTCCTGATTGGGTTTGCGATGTTCATGATTGTCGAAGCGGAAAAAGTCCTCACCCGGAAGTGGCGCACGCCAAAAGCATAGCTATGCAAGTATGATAAGCCTGCCCACCGGCAGGCTTTCTCTTTTAACCGAGCACAGAACATTATGATTCGATTTGCCACGTTCGTTTTTACGCTTTGTTCCCTGGCGCCCGCGGCGTTTGCCGTCACCTATCCGCTCCCCCCAGAAGGAAGCCGGCTGGTGGGGGCACCCGTCACCGTTACCGTGCCCGAGGGCAATACCCTGCCGCTAGAAGCCTTCGCGGCGCAGCACGGGCAGGGGCTGAGCAATATGCTGGAAGCTAACCCCGGGGTCGATCCGTTTCTGCCCCGAGCCGGAACGCGGCTGGTGGTGCCGCAGCAGCTGATTCTGCCGCCAACGGTGCGTGAGGGGATCGTGGTGAACGTGGCGGAAATGCGCCTTTACTATTATCCACCCGATGGCAATACGGTGGAGGTGCTGCCTGTCGGCATCGGCCAGGCCGGACGCGAAACGCCGCGTAACTGGGTAACCGCCGTGGAGCGTAAGCAGGAAGGCCCAACCTGGTCACCTACGCCCAACACGCGTCGCGCTTACGCGAAAGAGGGCAAAACCCTGCCCGCGTTCGTACCCGCGGGGCCGGATAACCCGATGGGGCTGTATGCCATCTATATTGGCAGGCTGTATGCCATTCACGGCACCAACTCGAATTTCGGAATCGGGCTGCGCGTCAGCCAGGGATGCATTCGCCTGCGCAATGACGACATCAAGTACCTGTTTGATAACGTCCCGGTGGGCACGCGGGTGCAGCTTATCGATATGCCCGTAAAGGTCACCGCGGAGCCGGACGGCAGCCGCTGGGTAGAAGTGCACGAGCCGCTTTCGCGCAATCGCGCCGAATTTGAGTCCACGAATAAGGTTCCGCTGCCCATAACCGCCGCGCTGCGGGCGCAGCTCGTTAGCGATGGCGCGCAGGCCGAACTGGAGCGGCGGTCGGGGATGCCGGTGAAGATCGGCATGTGAGGATATTTAGAGGGGCGGCTGCGACAGCGCAAATGCAGAAAAGCAAAAAGCCTGCTTTAAAAGCAGGCTTTTCAAATTTGGCTCCTCTGACTGGACTCGAACCAGTGACATACGGATTAACAGTCCGCCGTTCTACCGACTGAACTACAGAGGAATCGTGTGAACGGGGCGCATATTATCGACCCGCGTACGCCTTGTCAAAGGATGGATCGTCGTCTTTCGCTCGTTTGCTGACAAAAACAGCAAAGTGACGATTTTGCCAACGTAATGCACCATTATTGTGCAGATATACCCCGAATGGGGCAGATCGGAAACCGTTGCCTGCGCCTGAAACAGGGCTTCAGCGATTGGCTTTCCTTATTTTCAGCCGCTTAGCGATGATATCGGGCCATCAGCAAAAACTGGCATTCATATTGCAAAACCTGTTCAACAACACAGCCGTTAGCGGCACGGTATTTTCGAACAGGGGGCAACATGAACTTAAGACGACTGAAATACTTCGTAAAAATCGTCGATATCGGCAGCCTGACGCAGGCAGCTGAAGTGCTGCACATCGCGCAGCCTGCGCTGAGCCAGCAGGTCGCGACTCTGGAAGGCGAAATGAACCAGCAGCTGTTGATCCGCACCAAGCGCGGCGTAACGCCTACCGAAGCAGGTAAAATTTTATATACCCACGCCCGCACCATCCTGCGCCAGTGTGAACAGGCGCAGCTGGCCGTTCACAACGTTGGTCAGACCCTGAGCGGGCATGTCTCCATCGGGCTGGCACCGGGTACGGCCGCATCGTCCGTCACCATGCCGCTGCTTCAGGCGGTGCGCGCAGAGCTGCCGGAAGTGCTGGTTTACCTGCATGAGAACAGCGGCGCCGTCCTGAATGACAAACTGCTCAGCGGCCAGCTGGACATGGCGGTACTCTACGATCGCTCACCGGTTGCCGGGATCACCAGCCAGCCGCTGCTGAAGGAAGACCTCTATCTGGTCGGTACCCGTGACTGCCCGGGGCAGAGCATTGATTTAACGGCCGTGGCGGAGATGAACCTGTTCCTGCCGCGTGACTACAGCGCGGTGCGCGTGCGCGTCGATGAAGCGTTCTCGCTGCGCCGCCTCACGGCGAAAATTATCGGTGAGATTGATTCCATCTCCACGCTGACTGCCGCCATTGCCAGCGGGATGGGCGTGACGGTACTGCCCGAGTCCGCCGCACGTTCGCTGTGCAGCGCGGCGAACGGCTGGATGGCCCGCATCACCACGCCGTCCATGAGCCTGCCGCTGTCCCTGAACATGTCCGCGCGCGGTTCGCTTTCTCCGCAGGCGCAGGCGGTGAAAGAGATCCTGATGTCTCTGGTCAGCAAGCCATCGCTGGAAAATCGCGAACTGCAGCTCGTAAGCTGATATTCCAGATAAGCATAAGATGCTGGTTTTTATTATTTGTTTTACAGCCCGGCTGACTCTAACAATAGCGTTATGTCAGATGCGCCGGAGTGAATCGTGAATTTCCAGCAGCTTAAAATTATTCGTGAGGCGGCCAGGCGGGATTACAACCTGACCGAAGTCGCCAACATGCTTTACACCTCCCAGTCGGGCGTCAGCCGACACATCCGCGAGCTGGAAGAGGAGTTAGGCATTGAGATCTTCATCCGCCGCGGCAAGCGCCTGCTCGGCATGACGGAGCCCGGCAAGGCGCTGCTGACCATCGCCGAGCGCATACTCAACGAGGCCAGCAACGTGCGCCGGCTGGCGGATCTCTTTACCAGCGATGCCTCCGGCGTGCTGACCATCGCCACCACCCATACGCAGGCGCGCTACAGCCTCCCGACGGTGATCAAAGCCTTTCGTGAGATCTTCCCGGACGTCCGTCTCGAGCTGATCCAGGGCACGCCGCAGGAAATCGAAGTGCTGCTGCATAACGGTGGGGCCGATATCGGCATTGCCAGTGAACGGCTGAGCAACGACCCGCTGCTGGTGGCTTTCCCGTGGTTCCGCTGGCATCACAGCCTGCTGTTGCCTGACGATCACCCGCTGATTCAGGTTTCGCCGCTGACGCTGGAAGAGATCGGCAAATGGCCGCTCATCACCTACCGGCAGGGCATAACCGGCCGCTCGCGCATTGATGAGGCGTTCAAGCGTAAAGGGCTCACGCCTGACGTGGTGTTGAGCGCGCAGGATTCCGACGTGATCAAAACCTACGTCGAGTTAGGGCTGGGGATTGGCCTGGTGGCGGAACAGTCCGGCGGCGAGCGTGAAGCCGGGAACCTGGTGCGTCTGGACACGCGCCATCTGTTCGACGCTAATACCGTCTGGCTGGGCCTGAAACGCGGGCAGCTCCAGCGCAACTACGTCTGGCGATTTATTGAGTTGTGCAACGCCGGGCTCTCGGTAGACGAGATCAAACGTCAGGTGATGGAGCCGGAAGAAGTGGCGATTGATTATCAGATTTAACTACGCGTTTGCCCGGTGGCGCCGAGCTTTCCGGGCATGTTATTCCTCCTTTACCCTGTTCTCCTTTATTTCTGAAGACGGCTTCCATATTTTGCATCCTTAACCTGCATGCCAGCCAATCTGTCTGCATAATCGGCACTATAGTTTTGCATCTATATAGCGTTTGATCTATATTGCACAAGGAGGTCCCGTGTGGGCTATTAAAACGACGGACAGGTTTGACGACTGGTTCACCTCATTAAATGACAGCGAGAGGGCCAGCGTACTCGCCGCGCTACTCGTTTTACGGGAGAAGGGGCCCGGCCTGTCCAGGCCGTATGCCGATACGCTTAAAGGCTCGCGGCACAGCAATATGAAAGAGCTGCGTATCCAGAATAAGGGCGATCCGCTGCGGGCGTTTTTCGCTTTCGACCCGAACCGTACGGGTATTGTGCTTTGTGCAGGCAATAAGGTCGGTAATGAAAGGCGATTTTACGATGAGATGCTCCTCGTTGCGGATCGGGAATACACTCGCTGGCTAAACACACTGGAAGAGAGGAAGTAACGCGATGGGCAGAACCCTGGAGCAGCTAATTGCAGATGAGAAACCCGAGGTTGTTGCCAGCGCACAGGCAATGGCAACGGATATTTTGCTCAATATCCATCTGGCTGAGCTACGTGAAAAAGTGCAAAAAACGCAGGTAGATATGGCTAAGGCGTTGGGAATTAAACAGCCTACCGTCGCCGTCATGGAAAAGCCAGGACGCGATATTAAGCTCTCTTCTCTGAAACGCTACGTTGAGGCTGCCGGAGGAAAGCTACGGCTGGATGTTGAACTGCCGGATGGCTCGCATTACGATTTTTTGCTGTAGCCCAGAAAAGCAAAAAGCCTGCTTTAAACGCAGGCTTTTCAAATTTGGCTCCTCTGACTGGGATCGCCTTTGCCATTAACTGGCTGATTGGTAAGCTAAACCTAAAAATCAGGGTGGTCAAGACCACCAGAATGACCACCAATTTTGCCAACACCGAACACACAATGAGTAAGCCTTGTAGATTCAACTACTCCATATATTTCTTAGCAAAACTCGCCAACTCTTTCGCCCTGGCAGGTTCCCAGCCGTTATTGACTGCAAACTGTCTGATTGCCTCATCAGTTGCTCTGAATCCTTGCTTTTTTAGATCAGAAAAAATTCGTTTTGCCATGTCTTTATCACATGGATGACTGAGCCCTGTTGCCATGTTGATGCATCGACCTGGCCGCAAAATCTCATCGCCTACATGCGCAACATGGCGTCAAGCGCCTCCATGGAAAGGAGATTGTCCGGGCGCAGTTGTTTCCAGCGCCGCCATATCCGGGTGTCAATATCTTCATCCGGTATCTGGGTTCGTCCCTGCGGGAGCGAGATCCCCTGTAACCGGCGGCGGGCGCAGATTTTCATGATGGATTGTGATGTTCATAAACTGTGCGGAGGCGCGGCTCAGCGCGAACAGCTCATCCAGCGACAGTTCATTGATGGCGTTGAGTTCATCATAGGTGAACCCCAGCGCTTCACAGTGATGGATATTGCCTTTTTTCAGGGCGTGCAGGGCATTGGTCAGTACGACAAAATTCAGGGCCGGAATCATGGTAATTCTCCTTTCTGCTGTTTTTCATGCAGGCGGCGCAATATGCGTATCAGCCGGAACAGCGGGATCACGACCGTGTCATTAAGCAGGGCGGGCTGAGCAGGTGTGCCAATCAGCAACTGATGCCAGACCGTTGCGTTGCCGGGCAACTTTCCGGCGAGAAACGGCAGTAAGCGGAACAGAAGCCTGACATCCGTGGAGATATTTTCTTCCGGGCTGGCAATATCAAACCCGTTACTTTCTGAAGGCGCGACAAGGTGTTCCAGACCGGCGGTGGCAGCCAGTTCCCACGCCGTCTGGTCAGCAACCGACGCCAGACATTCAGGCGTGTCATTCAGGGGATCAATTGCCCAGATCATATAGGGATCGCTATGCCTGCCACGGCTTTGCGGTGGCGGTGTCGGGGTATCCGCATTGTTATCCACAGAGGCCCCGGAAACGGGGCGGGGATCGCGCTCCTCTGTCCTGGCGGGCTTATCAGAGGCATTGTGAGCGGTGGTGTCGCTCTTCTCTGGGACGTCGTCGGACTGACGGGCTTTTTTTTTCCTCCGAAGGCGGCTGACAGGTTCGTTGCTGTGTGACGTCGGGAAGCGTCGGAACGGCTGCACCGAACAACAGCTGGCATTTCTGGTTCCGGCTGTCTGTCACCAGCGCGATGGTCTTGTAATCAATGTTCAGCGCCTGGCTCATCAGGCCCGTCAGTTCATCCCGGAGATGCTCATGTTGCCGGCGACCCGTTAAAGGACGTCAGGGCAAGAGCAAAAATATCGTCAAAAAAAGGCAACCCTGTTTTATCCGCGGCGTGCTGATGCCAGAACTGTTCAGCGTTACTGCGTAACAGCAGGATTTTTTCAACGCCCAGGCGGGAAAGACCACCGTACAGCACGTCGGGGATATGGGGCAGCAGCCATTCGACAGCGGATTCCATTTTACTGATACCGGATTGTGTGACCGGGAAACCGTCATCACGCAACAGTTGCGCCAGTCGGGTTTGCGACAGGGGCGCGGGAGAGGACTGCTGGTACACTCCCTGGCGCGACACACCCTAAGCGCACGTTCAATGAACGTCAGTGAGCCGCGCATTTCGTTTTCGATGAGGTGGCCCAGCAGGCAGTGCAGGTTTCCTTCCCCGACACTTTTTTCTGTCTGCCAGGGGTGAAAGAGACAGGCGATGTTACGGTATCTCTCCTCACGGGTTTCCTGCCACAGTTCATTGAGTATGGCCAGCCGGGTGTTGCCGCCGTTGGCGATAATATAGAACAACTCGCCCGGGCGCTGAGTGATGTGCGGAGGGTGGTCAAGGCCGCGTAAACGTATTGAGGCTTTGATTTCCTCATAGTCCGGGTTGCGGGTGAGGCGCGGATTCATATTAAACGGGTGCAGATCTTTCAGGGGGAGGGTAATCAGCGTATGTATATTGTTATTCATGGTTGTTGCTCCTGTGCGATGGGCGCAACTGTCGCAGGTTTAATTTTTTCTCAACCCATTCGTCAATCTCCTTTTCAAGCCATGCTACACTGGCGGGTCCTATTTTTATGGACTGGGGAAAATGGCCTTCTTTCATCAAGGGATAGATTTGTGAGCGATGGAGCCCGGTTCTGGCCTCAACCTTTTTTATGCGCAGTAAATGGTACGGTGCCATCAGTCTCTTCGGTTTAGTCGGACGGGGAGAGCTTTATTACCTGTCAGTCAGCGCTGATAACAGGTTTAAATACATTTTCAGTATGAAAATTACGTCGGGATGTTTTCAGTCTTGATACTTATTTATGTGATGAATGATTTGTAGCTAAAAATAAGTTTCTGACTATATGGCTGGTTGGTGAATACATTATTGTTATAAATAGTTATGATATATACATCACATTTTTTGAAAGGGAACTTGTCCAGAAAAGGACTGTGTTGCAGGAAGTAAGTTGTAAATAAAGAATTCATTTTTGATCTATTTCATCCAGAAACATGACACACGCGGAATGCATTCCTGTCATGCCAGGATGGCAATGATTTGGATCAATTAGAAACGGAAAACAAAACAATCATCCAGCATTTCTCCTGTCATCAGGATCTCCGCTTTCTTTTCCTTCATAGAATGGTCAGCGCGACGTAAGGCTGTATCAAAAACAGTGTTGTTTGCTACTTAATTTTAGATTAAAACACTTAATAAAGTCCAATATTGGAATTTTGATCTGAATAGTTGATCTTGAGTGGCATTTTACACTAACATGTTTTTGTAAAGAAATGTCGTTCACTTAACAATCATTCCTTAAAAGGAAAGGGATCACTATGGCCGATACGTTCCAGAACGAGGTGCCTAAGGCACGCATTAATTTAAAGCTTGCATTGCACACAGGTGGCGCGCAGAAGAAAGTTGAATTACCGCTTAAGCTACTCACCGTCGGTGATTTCAGTAATGGCAAAGAAGACCGCCCATTATCTGAAAGAGAGAAAATCAACGTCAATAAAAATAACTTCAACAGCGTACTTTCGGAATTTAACCCGGAAGTGAACCTGACGGTTCCGAACACCATGGCCGGTGATGGTTCGGAAGAACGCGTGAAACTGAATTTCTCCGATATTAAAGATTTCGAACCTGAACAGGTGGCCCGCCAGATCCCTCAACTCCGTGCCATGCTGGCCATGCGTAATTTATTACGCGACCTCAAATCCAATCTCCTTGATAACGCCACTTTCAGAAAAGAGCTTGAGAAAATTCTCAGGGATCCGGCGCTGTCTCAGGAATTACGCGACGAAATGAGTGCCCTGGCCCCGAAATAAAACCCGGGCGCGTCTTTTAATGGATTAAACGAGAGAATGCTGATGTCTGTTAATACTGAAAATGGCTCCGCGCAGGGGCAGACCACTGTACTGGAAAAAGAGAGCGTCTACACCTCCCTGTTCGACAAAATCAACCTGACCCCGGCATCCAGCCTGGGCGATATTAATGCGTTTCTGGACGATGCCGCGATGGCGGACGCCACGGCGGGCGAGCGCCTGACGGCGGCGATGCAGGTGTTTATGGACTGCATCCGCAAGTCTGGCCAGCCCGTGGAAAAACTCGACAAGACCCTGATTGACCACCATATTGCTGAACTGGATTTCCAGATCAGCCGCCAGCTGGATGCGGTAATGCATCATCCGGAGTTCCAGAAGGTGGAATCCCTGTGGCGTGGCCTGAAGCAGCTGGTGGATAACACCGACTACCGCCAGAACGTGAAAACCGAGATTCTGGATGTCTCCAAGGACGACCTGCGTCAGGACTTTGAGGATGCGCCGGAGCTTATCCAGAGCGGCCTCTACTGGCACACCTACACTGCCGAGTACGACACCCCGGGCGGTGAGCCGATTGGCTCGGTGATTTCGGCGTATGAGTTTGATGCGTCTGCACAGGACGTGGCGCTGCTGCGCAATATCTCGAAAGTCTCCGCCGCCGCGCATATGCCGTTTATCGGTGCCGTGGGTCCGAAATTCTTCCTGAAAGACTCTATGGAAGAGGTTGCGGCAATTAAGGATATCGGCAACTACTTCGACCGCGCCGAATATATCAAGTGGAAATCCTTCCGTGATACCGACGATGCCCGCTATATCGGCCTGGTGATGCCGCGCGTGCTCGGCCGCCTGCCGTATGGCCCGGACACCGTACCGGTGCGCAGCTTCAACTACGTCGAGCAGGTGAAAGGCACGGATCATGAAAAATACCTGTGGACCAGCGCATCGTTTGCCTTCGCGTCCAACATGGTGAAGAGCTTCATCAACAACGGCTGGTGCGTGCAGATCCGTGGCCCGCAGGCGGGCGGGGCGGTGAAAGACCTGCCTATCCATCTGTACGATCTCGGCACCGGCAATCAGGTGAAAATCCCGTCTGAGGTGATGATCCCGGAAACCCGCGAATTTGAATTCGCGAACCTCGGCTTTATCCCGCTCTCGTATTACAAAAACCGCGACTATGCCTGCTTCTTCTCGGCGAACTCCGCCCAGAAACCGGCCCTGTACGACACCGCTGATGCGACGGCCAACAGCCGCATCAACGCCCGTCTGCCGTACATCTTCCTGCTGTCGCGCATCGCGCACTACCTGAAGCTTATCCAGCGCGAAAACATCGGCACCACCAAGGACCGCCGCCTGCTGGAGTTGGAGCTCAACACCTGGGTGCGCACGCTGGTAACGGAAATGACCGATCCGGGCGACGAGCTGCAGGCTTCACACCCGCTGCGTGACGCGAAGGTGGTGGTGGAAGACATTGAGGACAACCCAGGCTTCTTCCGCGTCAGGCTGTATGCGGTGCCGCACTTCCAGGTGGAAGGCATGGACGTGAATCTGTCGCTGGTTTCCCAGATGCCGAAAGCCAAAGCGTAAGGCGGTCGCAGGAATGAAAATCTATCGTCCGTTATGGGAAGACGGGGCCTTTCTGGCCCCGCAGCAGTTCCAGCAGCAGGCCCGCTGGGATGCACATGTGGCCGACACCGTGGCCCGGATGGCGCTGGCGCACCCGTGGGGTGTGCTGTGTGCGGAGTTCGACGAGGGCGCGCTTGCGCTCTCACGCCTGAACGCGACGAAACTGGTTGTCCGTTTCGCTGACGGGACGCTGGTTGACACGGGGCTGGCCGACAATCTGCCACCGGTGTGTGATGTCTCGTCGGTGGCGCAGGAGAGCGTGGAGGTGCTGCTGTGCCTGCCGCTGCTCAGCGCGAACGGCGGCAATCTCGATGACGGGCGCGACAGTGCGCGTCCGCGCCGCTGGCAGTCTGAGCGGGTGACGGTGCAGGAGCTGGCCGGGCATGAGCGCAGCGAGCTGGCGGTACTGCGCCATACGCTGACGCTGCGTCTGTCCACCCAGGAGAACAGCGCCTGGTTGACCTGTCCGGTGGCGAGACTGGCGCGTAATGCGCAGGAGCAGTGGATACAGGAGGGGAGTTTTATACCGCCGCTGCTCTCTTTATCCGCCAGCCCGTTACTGCTCAGTGAACTGGGTGACCTGCTGCACCGCCTTGCCGCCCGGCGTAAGCGCCTGATGGCGATGCGTCGTGAAAGCAACGAGCGGATGGCGGACTTCGCCGTGGCGGACGTGTCGCTGTTCTGGCTGCTCAACGCCCTGAACAGCGCGGAGCCGGTACTGACGGAGCTGCACCAGACGCCGTCGCGCCATCCGGAACTGCTGTACCGCGAACTGGCCCGCCTTGCCGGCAGCCTGCTGACCTTTTCGCTTGAACATGATGTGGAAGCCATTCCCCCGTACCGGCATGACGCACCGGAAACGGTGTTCCCGCCGCTGTTTACCCTGCTCGATAAACTGCTGGAAGCCAGCCTGCCGTCGCGCGTGATCACCATTGAACTGATACAGGGCGAAGACCGGGAAATCTGGCGCGGGAAACTGCATGACGCGCGGCTGCGTGAAGGGGCGGATTTCTATCTGTCTGTGCGCTCCGCCATGCCGAACCACGAACTCCAGACGCGCTTCCCGCAACTGTGCAAGGCGGGCAGCCATGACGACGTGTCTGAGGTGGTGAACATCGCCCTGAGCGGGATGGTGATTAAGCCGTTAAGCCATGTCCCGGCGGCCATTCCGCTGCGTCTGGAGAACCAGTATTTTGCGCTGGATTTGTCCACTGACGCGGCGCGCGCCATGCTGGACGCCGGCAACTGCACTTTCTATACGCCGGGCTCGCTCGGTGAGGTGAAACTTGAACTGTTTGCGGTGCTGCGCTCATGAACGATGCTGAAATTAACCTGATAAACAAAACCTTTTATCCGGGCTGGCTGATGGTCAGCCAGTTGCGCAGCGGCCAGGAAATAAAGGACGGCGAAGCGCTGTACCGCCGGGCCTGCCGGTGGGTGAATGCCGCGCGTGAATCACTGACCGGAGCCGGGTTCAGCACCGTGTCCTGCGACCATATGCTGTATGCGTACTGCGCCCTGCTGGATGAGAGCGTGCTGAACCGGGACATACAGGACGATGGCTACCGCCAGTGGCGCAAGGACCCGCTGCAGGCGCGGTTTTTCCGTACCCTGAATGCCGGGGAAGAGCTGTGGGAGCGTATCCGCACGGCCCTGCGCGAGCCTGCGCCGGACGTGGCGGTGCTGACCTGTCTGTACCGCACCCTGCAACTGGGCTTCACCGGCCAGTACCGCACGCAGGATGATGAGCGGCGGGAGGATGTGGTGAAGGCGCTGAGTGAGCGCGTACCGCCGTTTGCGCTGACCCAGGAGACACCGGTGGTGGTTCGCGCCTCGCGCTTACGTTCCGGACGCCGGCTGTACTGGCTGGACTGGGCGGCGGGCGTGGTGGTGCTGGCGGCGCTGTGGCTGATGTTTTCGTCCTCGCTGGCGCAACAGGTGTCACAGATTGCGGGGCAGGGATAACGGATGCGTGAACTCTCCCGAACGCTTCTCACACTGTTTGCTGCTGTTCTTGCCCTGTGGCTGGTCATGGGTTTCTGGCCGTTGTCCACCGTCAGTCGTTCTGTGCTCAGCGTCTGTATTCTGCTGGTCTGCGGCGCGGCGCTCTGGCACCGGTGGCGGCGTCGCCAGTTCGTCAGCATACCGGTAACGGAGCACAGCCTGCCGCCGGAAGATTTTCAGGGGGCGGTGGTGTTGGTCTGCGGCGACACGGCCCCCCTGTTTTCCCCCGATACCGCTTATCGTGAAACCCGTCAGGGCTGGTATCTGCACGCGCAAAACGCAGAACAGCTGCCGCTGCTGGCGCAGCATCTGGCAGCCGTCCGCCCGGCGCTGGTGTCGCAGGTCTCGGTGTTGCTGGCGCTGATACCGGAACAGCAGACCTCGGAAGAGGCGCTGGCGCAGTCTCTGCGTGGCTGGCGACGCAGCATTGCGCAGTGCCGGAGCTGGCTGAACGGTGTGCCACCGGTATGGAGTGTGGCCTGGGTATCGCCGCCTGCACTTCACCATAAAGGAGAGGCGCAGTGGTTTACCGTCACACCGGGGTTGCCGGGCGTGCGGGTGCGGCAGAACGGTCATGTCGCCCTGCCGGTGACGGACTGGCAGCGGGAGAGCGGCAGCCGCGCTTCGCGCCTGCATGACACGCTGTGGCTGGAGAGCATACTGGCGCTGACGGCACACCATCTCACCCGGCCACTCAACGTCCGGCAGGGTGAGCTTCCGCAGCTGAATCTTTGCGCGACGGGTATCTGTCTGACACCGGTCGCCGCCACTGCGGATAACCTCTGGCAGCAGCAGATAGCCGGTATCACCACGCTTTGCCCGCAACCTGTCCTTGCACCGGATTTACTGCCGCTGCCGGAGGTATTGCTGCCACACCTGCCGCGCCGCCACGGCATCAGCCGCCGGATGCAGGATATGCGGCTGGCTGGGGGTATCTGTTTTGTCTTCCTTGCGCTGGCGATGCTGGCTTCCTTTATCAACAACCAGCGGCTGGTACGCAGCGTGGGCGACCACCTTGCCGTGTACCACCGTCTCAGCGGCACGCCACCTGAGCCGAAGCAGCAGGCGCAGCAGCGTCTGCGCGCAGACAGCCGCCTGCTGGACGACTGGCTGCGCCGGGGCCAGCCACTGCGTTACGGACTTGGCCTGTACCAGGGCATGCGTCTGATCCCGCCGGTAGAAGCCGCCATCAATAGCTGGACGCCACCGCCGCCACCTCGTCCGGTCATTAAGAAAATCGTACAGGGGCCGCAGACTGTCCGCCTCAACAGCATGTCGCTGTTCGACACAGGCCGCTGGGCGCTGAAACCCGGCACCACGAAGCTGCTGGTGAATTCGCTGGTGGGAATTAAGGCGAAGCCCGGCTGGCTGATTGTGGTGGCAGGTCATACCGACAGCACGGGGGATGACCCGTCCAACCAGGTGCTGTCGCTTAAGCGTGCGGCGTCTGTGCGCAACTGGATGCGCGACACCGGCGACGTGCCGGAGAGCTGCTTTGCGGTGCAGGGCTACGGCGAAAGCCGTCCTGTTGCCACCAACGACACGGCGGAAGGCCGGGCGCTGAACCGTCGTGTCGAAATCAGTCTGGTGCCGCAGGCGAATGCCTGCCAGGCACCGGGCAACACACTGGCGCCATCGCAGGATGATGGCGTCTCAAAAAATGAAATGGAGTAATTAACATGGCAATTCCTGTTTATCTGTGGCTGAAGGACGATGGCGGCGCGGACATCAAAGGTTCCGTGGACGTGAAGGACCGTGAAGGCAGCATCGAGGTGGTGGCGCAGGAGCATAACCTGTACATCCCGACCGACAACAACACCGGCAAACTGACCGGCACGCGTATCCACACGCCGTTCCTGTTCACCAAGGAAATCGACTCTTCCAGCCCGTACCTGTACAAGGCGGTGACCACCGGTCAGACCCTGAAATCGGCCGAATTCAAATGGTACAAAATCAACGACGCGGGCCAGGAAGTGGAGTACTTCAACACGAAGCTTGAGAACGTGAAGCTGGTGAAGGTGAATCCGAAGATGCACGACATCAAGGACCCGGCGTTCGAGAAGCACAACCACCTCGAGCAGATTGAGCTGCGCTACGAAAAAATCACCTGGACCTACAAGGACGGCAACATCATTCATTCCGACAGCTGGAACGAACGTACCACCGCGTAAGCCCCGTGCGGACAGGGTTGCCTGTCCGCCGTTTTTGTTGAACTTCTGTAGCTGCGGGCGTTCAGCAAAGAACAACACAATCTGCCTGCCTGACCTGATGCGCTTCGGGTTCCTGAATGACAGGGAACAGCGACGGGCGGTAGCGTGTCCGGAACTGATAAAGAGAGAGCCTCATGGAAAATCCAGCCAGCCTGTTACGCCGTCTTAACCCCTACTGCGCCCGTGCCATGGAAGGCGCGGCCTCCCTGTGTCAGACCCGCGCCCATGCGGAAATCCTGCCCGAGCACTGGCTGCTGAAGCTGCTGGAGCAGGGCGAGGGCGACCTGACGGTGCTGGCCCGCCGCTACGAATGGGATATGGACGCCATCTGGCAGGATTTGCTGGCATTTCTCGACACGCTGCCCCGTTCGGTACGCAGCCGTCCGCAGCTCTCCGACAGCACTCAGACCCTGATGCAGGACGCCTGGCTGTGGGCGTCGCTGGCGGGCGAAGAGCAGATACGCAGCATTCACCTGCTGATGGCGCTGGCTGAAAAACCAAAACGGGTGCGCTGCGACGGTTTGTGGCCGCTGCTGACCCTGGCGCAGAGCCAGCTTGAGCGTCTGCGCCCGCTGCTGGATGCGCAGTCGGACGAGCGACCGGAAGTGCAGCAGGAGGAGAGCCTGAGCCAGTCGCCTTCCGTGCTGAACGATGAGTCCCCCCGCGAGTCGGGCATTGCCGGCAGCAACGGGTTAAGTGAAGCATTACAGAACGCCCTGGATAAGTTCACCCTCGACGTCACCGCCCGCGCCCGGGAGGGCAGAATCGACCCGGTATTCGGGCGTGACAATGAAATCCGCCAGATGGTGGATATCCTCTCCCGTCGCCGTAAGAACAACCCGATACTGGTCGGTGAACCTGGCGTGGGCAAAACGGCCCTCGTGGAGGGGCTGGCACTGCGCATTGCCGAAGGCAACGTCCCGGACGCACTGAAGCCGGTCTCGGTACGTACCCTTGACCTCGGCCTGCTGCAGGCCGGTGCGGGTGTGAAGGGGGAGTTCGAGCAGCGCCTGAAAAACATCATCGAAGCCGTACAGCAGTCGCCGCTGCCGGTGCTGCTGTTCATTGATGAGGCGCACACCATTATCGGCGCAGGCAACCAGGCGGGCAGCGCGGATGCGGCCAACCTGCTGAAGCCCGCGCTCGCCCGCGGTGAACTCAGAACCATCGCCGCCACCACCTGGAGCGAGTACAAACAGTACTTTGAGCGCGACGCCGCGCTGGAGCGCCGCTTCCAGATGGTAAAGGTGGACGAGCCGGACGACGACACCGCCTGCCTGATGCTCCGGGGCCTGAAATCCCGCTACGCGCAGCACCACGGGGTGCATATCACCGATGAGGCGGTCAGGGCGGCGGTGACCCTTTCCCGGCGTTACCTGACCGGCCGCCAGCTGCCGGACAAGGCGGTTGACCTGCTGGACACGGCTTCGGCCCGCGTGCGCATGAGCCTCGACACCGTGCCGGAGCCGCTAACCCGGATGAAGGCGCAGCTCACGGCCCTGGCGATGGAAAAGCAGGCGCTGATGGAGGATATCGCGGTGGGCAACTCCGCTCCCGGTGAACGTCTGGCGGCCATTGAGCAGGACGAAGTCCGCATCATCGTGGAACTCGACGAACGGGAAACGCAGTACGGCCAGGAGCTGAAACTCACGGAAGAACTGCTCGCCTGCCGCGCGGACATCTCCCGTCAGGCGGAAATTGCCGGTCTGCAACAGCAACTGAGTGAAGTTCAGCAGGGTAACCCGCTGCTGGGGCTGGACGTTGACGTGCGTACGATTGCCACCGTCATCGCCGATTGGACCGGTGTGCCGCTCTCGTCATTAATGAAGGACGAGCAGACGGAGCTGCTGAGCCTGGAAACCAGCCTCGGTAAACGCGTGGTGGGCCAGGATGCGGCGCTGAATGCCATCGCGCAGCGCCTGCGCGCGTCAAAAACCGGGCTTGCGCCGGAGAACGGCCCGCAGGGCGTGTTCCTGCTTGTGGGGCCGAGCGGCACCGGCAAGACCGAAACCGCCCTTGCGCTGGCGGACGAACTGTTTGGCGGCGAGAAATCCCTGATAACCATCAACCTCTCCGAATACCAGGAGCCGCACACCGTCTCCCAGCTCAAGGGCTCCCCTCCGGGTTATGTGGGTTACGGCCAGGGCGGCATCCTGACCGAAGCCGTGCGCAAGCGCCCGTACAGCGTGGTCCTGCTCGATGAAGTGGAAAAGGCGCACCGCGACGTGATGAACCTGTTCTACCAGGTCTTTGACCGGGGCTTTATGCGCGACGGCGAGGGGCGGGAAATTGACTTCCGCAACACAGTGATTCTGATGACCTCCAACCTCGGCAGCGACCACATCATGCAGCTGCTGGATGCACAGCCGGAGGCTACCGAACCGGAACTGCACGAGCTGCTGCGTCCGGTGCTGCGTGACCACTTCCAGCCAGCCTTACTAGCCCGTTTCCAGACGGTGATTTACCGTCCGCTGGCACAGGCGGCGATGCGCACGATTGTCGGCATGAAGCTCGGCCAGGTGAGTCAGCGCCTGGCCCGGCATTACGGTATGACCACCACCGTCAGCGAAAGCCTGTCTGATGCGCTGACTGCCGCCTGCCTGCTGCCGGATACCGGTGCGCGCAATATCGACAGCCTGCTGAACCAGCAGGTTTTACCGGTGCTGAGCCAGCTGCTGCTGAGCCATATGGCGGCGGGGCAGAAGCCGCAGCATCTTACACTGGGCTGGGATGACGAAGAGGGGATTGTGATTGAGCTGCGGCAGGAGGATGAGTGATGACCATCCATGATAAAAAAAAGAAGACTGATCAAAAAGAAGAGAAGGAAGGCTCGCTGCGGTTACTGACGTCAGGAGAGATTGCACTGGCGAAGTCGGTCTACAAATCGACGATCCCGTACCATAAGGTCTGGATCCATCATGACAGTTATCTTCCGTTTGGCCTCCAGAATAAAAATACGGCGATGTCCCCGAACGGTGAGATTTATTTTCGTCACTGGTACAGGGATGATTACGCGTCGGCTTTACCTTTTCTGCAACATCTTTTTATTCACGAAATGGCACATGTCTGGCAGCGTGAAAAAGGAATGAACATCATCGGGCGGGGGCTGGTCAGCTGGGCGGTGAGTTACCGTTATGTCCTGGATGGACGTCTGTTAAGTGAATATCCCATGGAACAGCAGGCACAGATTATTGCCGACCATTTTACGTTGCAGGCTGAAGGATACGAGACATGGTGTGATCTGAGAAAAGCAGGTGATATCACGCTTGACGGCAACATTTCTGAGTCCGTTATCAGCCACCTGTATACCAGCACGCTGCGGGGGTTCCCATGGTGAAAATAATAACCTTTCGCATCAGGTATGCTTTTTTGCTCAGCCTGACGCTACTGGCCGGTTGCCCCGGCCACGGGGATTACCTTCGGCCTGATGAAATAGCAACGGTCAGCACAAGAGGCGACAATGTGTGTTTCAGTGTTCCGGAGCCAGAAGACTACCAGCTAGTCAGTATTTCCATCGATCCAAGAGGAACCCGGTTCAGGGAGCGGCAAATTACGTTTGATCCCACACTTCCTATTGTGAACGGCCAGCTATGTATCCCACCTTCATTCCATCATTTTCCTGATAAAGGCCAGTTCATTGTCAGATACGTTCTGCACTCTGAGCGCCATAAGGATACGCCGCGCAGAATGGTCGCCGGGGTGGAGATTGCCGGCGAGTGTATTTTCGACATTCCGCTTAATGACATGGAGGCAGTAAGACCGTACGGCGAGTTGGACAACAGTGATGTTCAGCCTGATCCAGGCGAACGTGATGGTTTCTGCAAATCCCCTTTTAGATCCGTTCATGGAGTGAAAAATTATGAATCTCACTGACTCTCTGCAAAACGTTTTATCCGGGGCGGGAACCCTAAACCGCTACAGGCTGGATATTCCTTCCTGTCCTTCTTCACTTGATGTTGAAGACTTCAGCGGTATTGAAGGCCTGAGCAGGATTTACAGGTATGACATCATTTTTACCAGTACGGACAAACATCTGGATGCTGCCTGGTTTTTGTGTAAACCCGCAACCCTGACGATGGGGGGCGGGTTACTGGAGAGCCTGACTGAACAGAAAAAAGTGCACGGTGTCATTACTCATTTCAGACGCATTTCCGGCTCTGCCGACCAGACACAGTATCTGATCACGCTTAAACCATTCCTGTTTTTGCTGGATAAGCAGCACCGCAGTCACCGTTTCTTTGTCAATAAGTCAGTACCCGAAGTGGTCGGGCAGGTGTTACAGGAGCATAACCTGCATGGCTGGGAATATGAGTTTACCCTCAAACAGAGCTACCCGAAGCGCGAGCAGATAAACCAGTATCAGGAAAGTGACCTGGCGTTTATCCAGCGTCTGCTGGCGGAGGTGGGGATATTTTACTGGTTTACCCTCCAGGAAGACGCGCAGACAGAGGTGGTGCATTTTGCCGATGCGCAGCGTGCGCTGATATTTGGTAAAACCCTGCCAGTCAACAGCCCGTCCGGGATGAGCGACAGCGGGGCTGACTCGGTGTGGGGCATGAATATTACCCATAACGTGGTTGAAGCCAGCGTCACCACGAAAGATTACAACCACCGTGACGCACAGAGCGTACTGCAGTCGGCTCCGGCGGATATGACCCGGGGAGACGGTGAAGGGGGGACCTATGGTGATGTCTACCATTACCGGCTGCGCCATCTGGCGCGCGGCGACAAAATAGACCCCACGGCAGAAACGGCTAACTTTTACGCCCGCCTGGACCACGAGCGTTTTCTGGCAAACCAGACGCAAATCACAGGCTACAGCACTGCGGCATGGCTGGCACCTGCTCAGGTGCTGAATATTACCGACGGCCTGCCACCCACCCTGCCTGCTGTCTTACAGGAACCGGTGCTGGTTATCAGCACGCATTTTACTGCCAGCCGCAAGAGCGCCCTTCTGGTGGATATTTTGGGCGTTCCGTACAGCGAAACGGTGTGCTGGCGTCCGGCACCGCTGCCGCGCCCGAAGGTGACCGGGACGATGACGGCGCGTATCACCAGCGCAAAAGCCAACGATATCTACGCCTGGCAGGATGCATCCGGCCTGTACCGGGTGAAATTTGACGCCGACCGGGATGACAAGTCGCAGGGGCAGGAGAGCATGCCGGTGCGTCTCGCCAAACCCTACGGCGGTGACGTGTACGGTTTTCACTTCCCGCTGATCCAGGGCACGGAAGTGGCGATCGCGTTCCACGAAGGCGACCCCGACCGTCCGTATATCGCCCATGCGCTGCACGACTCGCGGCATGTTGACCACGTGACGGAGAAGAACAGCACCCGGAATGTGATCCGCACGCCGACGAACAACAAGCTGCGGATGGAGGACAAGCGCGGCGAAGAGCATATCAAGCTCAGCACGGAGTACGGCGGTAAGACGCAGCTTAATCTGGGGCACAATGTGGATGCGTCCAGGGCGCTGCGGGGAGAAGGCGCGGAGCTGCGCACCGATGATTGGGTGACAATCAGAGGGGGGAAAGGGATCTTTCTCAGTGCCGATGCTCAGCCGAAAGCGCAGGGAAAAATGCTGGATATGAATGCTGCGATCGCTCAGTTACAGGGGGCGTTACAACTGGTAACAGCGCTAGCGCAGAGTGCGAGTGTATCAGGTGCGCTGGAAGCCGATACAGCTTCTCAAAAGCAGTTTGGTAATATGCTTGCACAGTTAAAAGATGCGGGGCTGCTGGCTTCCGCTCCGGCGGGTATTGGTCTGGTTACACCGAAAAATATTCAGCTTTCCGCAGGCCAGACTCTAACCGCGACAGCGGGTGAGAATGCGGATATAAGCTTAATAAAAAAGTTTACGGTTGCGGCAGGTGAAGCCATCAGTCTGTTTGCCCAGAAAATGGGAATGAAGATATTTGCAGCAAGGGGAATGGTAGATATTCAGGCGCAAACGGACGCCATGCGCCTCCAGTCGGATAAGACCATGAACATTAACAGCGTCAGTGGTGAAATTGTGCTGAATGCCGCTCAGGGGATCACGCTGACCAGCAAAGGTGGGGCGTATATAAAAATTAAAGATGGTTCGGTGGAAATTGGTGCACCAGGGAAAATAGATTTAAAAAGTGCAAATATTTTGTGGGGTGGAAGTGCTTCCCTGGAGCAGGCACTTTCTCCTGTATCTGTGAGCGACCCTGAATTTCATAATCCGATGAACGGTGGTTTTCAGGTGCTGGATCAATCGAGTAATCAGCCGAAACCCTACATTCCATACCGCATTGAAACCGAAGATGGGCAGATTATTCGCGGTGTGACGGATGAGAATGGTTATACACAGGCGCATTATGGTATTGATCCAAAAGGAATCAAACTATTTTTTGAATAATCAGGGAGATGATGATGAGTGGACAGGAAACTCCAGCTGCGGAACATTCGCTGAACAAAGTAGATAAAAATGTCAAAGTTGTTCTTCACAAATCATGCCAGTGTTATTTCAGAATAGAAACGCTTGAGCTTATTTTTATTGATGAGTCTGATGCCGCTGAGTTTGAAAAGTGTATGAGTAAACTCAGTGAATTAATAGATAAACACCATAAAGCCAGTGATGATTACTCAGACGCCTTAGAAAAGTACGGCAACGCCATGAAGGATATTGCAAACAAAAATAAGTTATCGGGCTATGAGGATGCAATCACTTCAACTGAAATAGCGCTTGAAAAAGCGACTAAGGATCTTCAGGCAGAGCTTGGTGAATTCAACGAACAATCTGGTTATAAACCTTTAATTGAGTTGATCCCCATTCAGCCTTTAAATAAAAGTATTTATGGGCGTTGCTACTCATATGTTAAACAATCCGATTATGACTCGTTTGAGAGTAAGTTCACCATTATTTCGGTTGATACTTTTAGCGGTGATGCAATTTTTAAGAAAGATGATAAAGGAAATATCATTGGAATTAATATCAGCTCGTTAAAGACGAAACTGGCATCAGTGAAAAATACCATCAAACAGATGATGGACAGTACCATGACGGTCAGCGCTGATATTAATTATGAAGCCACGCTGACTGACTGGGCTAATGCATGGAATGAACAGTGTGAGGAATACAGCAAAGAGGGGAATTATATTGATGTTTCCGCCGGGGCGCAGTTTCTGCGTTTTACCGCAAATGCCTCCACGCTGAACACCTGGAACCCGGATACCGGCGAAGTCCGGATAAAAGGGGAAACGTGTGCAGAATTAATGCTATTTACCGGGAAAGTAAATTCGACGATTTACACTCCGGATCGGGTTGGCTGGCCGCTTAGATTTACGGTCAACGACACTAACGAAGTTAATCTTGGTGTCCTGCGGGCAAGAATTGACTGTGAACTGACAGGATACGTTGGCGCATCAGCACAGGTGGAGGGTAACCTGCAGTTTGTGACGTACAACAATAAGCAGTTGCTGATGGGAAATCGCACGCCAGGTTCGCGTTTTGCCGAACGGAAAAAAGGCGTGAAGATCAAGGACAACAAAGAACAAACCCATTCCCTGGAGATTAAGGGAGAAGCATTTGGTGGAGCGAAAGCTGGAGGCAGTCTGGGGGGCGCATTACAGTGGCTGAAGCCTTTTGATTCACTGGTGGATGAACTTCCCAATATGCTGCGTACCTTTGGACTGGTGGACTCCCCCGCACAGGCACGGATTATTCTCGCGGTCCAGCAGTCAGAAAAGGAAAAAGATGCACATCTGGGAGGGTTTCAGGATTTTGCCTCTTTAAAAGTAGGGGGAAATGCTGAGTTGGGTGTAGGGCTAAGTGGTGAGTTCAGAGTCCGGTTTGTAAAGGGGCGATTCAGATTTCATATTAAAGGTGGCCTGTGTCTGGCGGTTGGAGCTGAAGGTGATGTTGAAGGGGAAATCTCACCAGAATTATTTGGTGAGTTTGCTATCTGGGTGATTTATCAGTTGTATGGGATTGATTATAAGCATTTGACGATTATCACAGAAGAGGCATTTATGGGGTTAACATATATGCTGGTGATGGGAGGCAAAGAAATATATAAAAAATATTATGATGAACTTGCTGCTGAAATTGGAAGTGTTAAACAAGATTTAATCGATTTTATCGATGAAATGTCGAATGAATTCCTTACTGCTAAAAATCAATCTACTGAGCGTAATGAACTTTCTGAGATTATTAATGCAGATCCCGGCAGTGTATATCTTTTTTCTCCTGAAGCTAAGGGGATTGCACTCTTTGTACTGACCGGAGATGGTGCATATGATCATATCGATATTAATAATCAGGGCGATGGATTTCTCCCTGATACAAATAAAAAACGCAAAACGGCAGTGTTATATATTTTATCCAGTATTCAGACTAAGCGGGAATGGAAGAAAGTGCTGACTCGAATCACTAAAGATGGCACTGTTTTTCCCGGTAATGAAGATGCAATAGTTGATTTAGCTCAGAAAAATTTAAAAATATTTCTACAGATAGGATTTAATCGGGATAAAGAACTGGAGGATATTATTGACAGGCTAAATCTACGGGATTTTGAAGAGGTAGTTAAACGCCTGAAGAGTAATCCAGCCTGGGGTTATGCGTTTTC
Source organism: Enterobacter cloacae complex sp. P40C2 (assembly GCF_014930695.1). Lineage (NCBI taxonomy): Bacteria > Pseudomonadati > Pseudomonadota > Gammaproteobacteria > Enterobacterales > Enterobacteriaceae > Enterobacter > Enterobacter cloacae complex sp. P40C2. The sequence goes on from NZ_JADBRP010000003.1 coordinate 70,937, forward strand.
ACCAAACTGTAGTAAACAATATGCATTACATTGCGATGACAATCCATTTTATACATCGTTATGTTATTTTGAACCGGTGAATCCTCAATATAAACAAAAGTGGGAAGGGAATAAATAATGAATAAACGTGCTTTATATCTATGCAGTGTTACTCTCTTTTTACTTATCAGTGGCTGTGATAACGGAACTAAGCCAGTAAAGCATACACTGCAGGAGCAGACAGAATTACAACAGTATATAAACCGTGTTAAAGCCGATCTGGTGTATGTAAAAGGCGGTGCATTCTGGATGGGTGATTTTTGTAAAAAAATGCGCAGCGGTGGCCCTTATTGTTCACCGGAGAGAGACACCAGGCCACTTCATGAAGTGGAACTTACAGGTTATTCCATCAGTAAGTTTAAAGTAACCCATGAGGATTACAGATTTTATCTCAAAATAGCAGGTTTACCAGAGCAGCATTTTAAAAAGAAGAGTTATGATGATGTTTTTTTTGAAATGACCCATTTTAAAAATAGTCCGGCTATCGTGACCTGGACAGAAGCAAATAATTATTGCGCCTGGCTGAAAAATGAAACCGGGCTCCCTTTTTCGCTTCCAACTGAGGCTCAGTGGGAATATGCAGCACGCAGTCGTGGACAGTATATTCTGGTGGCAACGGATGATGGTGTCTGGCGGGAAAATGAAAAAACTGGTTATGGTGAAAATTATGCCACCGACGAAGATCGCCAAGCAGTTGAGGAAAAAACGGGAATTGATAGTACATCTGTTCATTTTCCTGTCGATAAATATCCACCGACTCTGTTTGGTTTGTATGGCATGGCAGAAAATGGTTATGAGTGGGTGAAGGACTGGTACGATCCTGACTACTATAACAATTCAGCTAAAAAGGACCCACAAGGTCCAGACAAACCTGTTATCAAAGATAAAGATACCGGGCAATATCGTAAGGTACTTCGAGGAGGTGAAGCACCATCACCTGGGTTCGAGGTAGGATTGACATTTTATAGAGCATACAGAATCAAGGATAATCTTTATCCTGCAGGTACTACAGTTCGTTGCGTAGTGAACTCATCTGAGTCGATAAAATGAAACAGATAATTTATCTATATAGTATTTTTTTGATTTTGCTTATTAGTGGCTGTGATAACGCTACTAAGACAGTACAGCATACACCGCAGGAACAGGCAGAATTACAGAAATATATAAACCGTGTCAAAGCTGATCTGGTGTATGTAAAAGGCGGTACATTCTGGATGGGGGATTTTTGTAAAAAAATGCGCAACGGTGGCCCTTATTGTTCGCCGGAGAAAGACACCAGGCCACTTCATGAAGTGGAACTTACAGGTTTTTCTATCAGTAAGTTTAAAGTAACCCATGAGGATTACAGATTTTATCTCAAGATAGCAGGTTTACCCGAACAGCATTTTAAAAAGAAGAGTTATGATGATGTTTTTTTTGAAATGACCCATTTTAAAAATAGTCCAGCTATCGTGACCTGGACAGAAGCAAATGATTATTGCATCTGGCTGAAAAATGAAACCGGGCTGCCTTTTTCGCTTCCAACTGAGGCTCAATGGGAATATGCAGCACGCAGTCGTGGACAGTATATTCTTGTAGCGACGGATGATGGCGTTTGGCGAGAGGATGAAAAGAGTGGTCAAGGCGAGAATTATGCTACCGATGAAGATCGGCGAGCAGTGGAAGATGCCACAGGGATTGATAGTACATCAGTTCATTTTCCAGTTGATAAATATCCACCAACCCCTCTTGGATTATACGGCATGACAGATAATGGTTGGGAATGGATGAAAGATTGGTATGATCCGGATTACTATAGAAACTCGGCTAAAAAAGATCCGCAAGGGCCTGAAAATCCCGTCGTCAAAGACGAAGACACTGGGCAATACTTGAAAGTATTACGTGGAATAAATCATCCAGAATCAGGTACTCCTGAAGGAACTACCTTTAGTCGAGCATCTAATATTATTGATAATGACTTTCCTGTCAGCACTACAGTTCGTTGCGTAATGAACTCATCTGAGCCGATAAAATGAAATGAGTAATATATTGATGCAGCCTTGTTGTGGCTTTGCTTATCCGTGGTTGTGACAATACTACTAAGACAACATATAAACCGTATTAAGAACGACCAAGCGTATATTTAATAACTGAGGTAATATGAATAGCGAGCAACCCGTATCCTTATCTGAACTAAAATTCCGGCTTCTGGAGCTGAACTACAATGCCGACATCCCATTTTCTGTGATTGAGAAAAAAGATAAGCTAATTGCTTCATGGAAAATTGTGGATGCGAAATGGATTGAGTTATTTGGCATTGGCGGACTAAAAAAACAATATGAGTTGACATTACGGTTCGATGAGGAAAAGAGCCTGGTGAGTTACCGGGAGAAATCAATCGATATAGAAACGGAGATAAACGCAGAAAGATGTGGTTTTAAAAAGGAAGTTCGGTGGGGTAGTCGTAAAGAGTTTAGTTTTGGAAAATCATGGGGGATAAAAACAGACGGCACTATTGGAGAACAGTACTCTTATAAATTCAGTACATCAGATATAAAAAATCCTGTTTTCAATGCTATTGAAAAATCCGGGTGGAAACTCAAAAAAAGTCTTGCTGATAAGTATGGAACCCGTTTGGTCTGGCTGATTTTTATTGCGGTAGTGTTACTCGTGACAGTGTATTATCTGTTCTAAGGAGAGATTATGCAGGGTGTAATTCGCATTAATGATAAAACCACTCATGGTGGCACTGTGCTTGAAGGTAGCTCCGGTGTGAAATTTATGGGGCTGGAAGTTGCCTGTCTGATGGATAAAGTCTTCTGTCCTGTTCATGGCAAAATATATATTGCAGAAGGTGATGAAGGATCGAAAATTAATGGCAAACCCATTGCTTTTCACGGTCATCGTTGCGGCTGCGGTTGCACGCTGATTTCTTCATTACCCAATGCAGGGAAACGCTGATATATGCCAGTTGATCTTAAACAGATCCCGAAGGAGGAACCATTACCCGTTCCTCCGGATAAAACCCGTTGGCTGGTCGTCATTGTTCTGTGCGTGATAGCAGGGGCGGTTCTGGTTCTTTCCTTCTGGCCTGCCGGGTTATCCACACACTCTGCCTGGTTCTGGTTTTGTACGCTTATCATGCCTTTTTTGACTGGTCTGTCAGGTTTTATTATCCGCAGGCGGAGTTATGAGAATGAGCGCGATCGTGTGCTGTGGTGGAACCATTTACACCGGGAGCAATATGAAGAACGGATATTACTGGGACGGCAGGCTGTTGGTGTTCTGGGGATGAGTTACATCACGCCGGTTGCCAGCAATAAACTTGCCGCAGCGCTTTTACAGGGAGGAAATGCGCGCCAGACACAATATTCCCCGGACCTCCAGTCTGTGTTGACTACGGCCTCACTCTCTCCGCCATTAAAAACATTCAGTAAAACAGGGTATCGGTCACGGTTGGAATCGAAGCTGACCAGCGTCATCTGGCAACTGCATACCGAGCTGGCGCAGTTCACCGGTAAACTCTCTGTTCGTCTTCACCATGATGGCACACTGGAACATGAGCAGATTATCATGGCCTGGCAGGCTGTTTTTCCTTCGTCATATTCTGTCAGTGACGTCAGTGCCAGTACTGAAAATGACGGCCTGTTGTGGATTGATGAATGGCTCGACCAGCAGGATGAAACGCTGTTTCTCTGTGTAGAAATCAACTTATTTTTGCAGGCCCGTGACCAGCAGACTGAATCTGTATCTGCTCTTTTGCTGGCCTCTTCTGCGTGGCTGGAGCGCCAGCATGTAAAACCGCAAATGTGGATACACCGCCCGGTTGTGTTAAAGGACGCGGATGAATCGGTCGCAGATGTGGCTTGCTGGGGAGATATCACACCCGGATTGCCCTGGTATTTCTGGCGTACGCAGGTAAAAAGCGATGCGCTGGCAACTGTTCTTCAGGCGATGGATAAATCAGGACACATATCCGCAAGAAAAGGAGAACAAGTTCTGGATGACTCTCTTGGCATGCCAGGGGCTGCGGTGGGCAATATCACCCTGATTTGTGCCTGTGAACATGCGGTTGCTTCAGGGCTGGCTCAGTGGCTACTTGTTGGCGATAAAACCACGCAAATGGCTGTTGTCCGTCCGGCATAATGTTACGCAAAGGATAGTGATGTGAAAAAGAAAAAACGCCTCAGTACATGGTTAATTATCCTGCTGATTGCGGCTGTGGGCGGGTTCCTCATCTGGGCTGAAAATCCCCTCGTTCAACTGCGTACTACAGAGAAAAAACAGACAGTATCGCTGGCAGTGGTCGGGTTTTGCCTGTTTATTCTGCTCTGTGATGATTTATTTTTCCGGTTGTGGCAGTGGCTCATCTCACTGAATTTTATCCGGCAACTTCGTGAATTATCGGATACAGGTCATCAACAGGAAGAAGCAAAGCGTGCAGATAAAGAAAAACACAGCGAAACGCTCAAAAATATACGCCTGTATCTTCGCCATACATACGGTTGTCGCTGGCGCCGCAAGCTCCGCATCCTGTTGATAACCGGCAGCGCTTCAGACGTCGAACAGCTCACCCCAAAACTCACGCAGGAACTCTGGCAGGAAGACCAGGGGACGCTGCTGCTGTGGGGCGGTGACCCGGCAGCACCGGCGGATGCCGACTGGCTTACTGCGCTGCGTAAACTGCGCCACCGCCCGGCGGATGGCATGGTGTGGGTGACCTCCGCGTTTGACCGCCTCGCGGGTTCAGATGCTGAACCGGCAGCACCACTGACTCCTGAATCCATAGACGCCCTGGCTCACGCCCTGAAGGGGCGCTATGACGCGCTGGGCTGGAAACTGCCGCTGTATGTCTGGTCGCTGCATCCGCGAGCCGGAGAGCAGCAGGGGCGGATTACCCAGCCGGTGGGGTGCCAGCTGTCAGCGGCCTGCAAACCTGAAGCCCTGGCCCGCCAGCTAAGCGACCTGATACCGGCCCTCACCGCGCAGGGTATTCAGCAGATTTGCGATAAACCACAGCAGGGTTTTTTACTCGCCCTGGTCGACCAGCTGACCCGCGAGCCGGAAACGCTGACCGGCCCCTTATCGGTATTGCTCAACCCGTATCGCCCTCTGCCGCTGGCCGGTGTGGTGTTCAGTCCGGTCACGGTCGGCGGCGTGCGCAGCGTTGCTCATCACTGGGGCAAAGACAACCGCTGGGATGTCATCCCGGCGTCGGCACAGGCCTTACCGGCAGGTCTTCGCCCGCGTAAACCCGGCGTCAGCTGGACGCAGATGGCGGGCGTGAGCGTAGCGGCGCTGATGGTGCTCTGGGGCGTATCCATGGCCGTCTCCTTTGTCGCCAACCGACACATGGTGGCGACGGCGCAGGAGCAGGTCCGGCAGGCCGTTGCAGAGAAGCAGCCGCTGACCGCGCGTCTTCACGCCCTGTCTGAGCTGCAGAAAATCCTTGCCCGCTTGCAGTACCGCGCGCAACACAGCGTGCCCTGGTACGCGCGCGGCGGCTTAAGCCAGAACGATGCCCTGCTGGCGGCGCTGTTTCCGCGCTATGGCGAAAGTGCCCTGCCGCTGCTGCGCAATGCGGCGGCGGAACACCTTACAAAACAGCTACAGGCGTTTGTACAGCTGCCACCGGACAGCCCGTTACGTGAGCGCATGGCAAAACCGGTTTACGACCGGCTCAGACTGTATCTGATGCTCTCGCGGCCGGAGAAAATGGATGCGGCCTGGTTTTCCACCACACTGATGCGCGACTGGCCGCAGCGTACTGGGGTGGCAAACGGCGTCTGGCAGGGCAGCGGCCCGGCACTGTATGCCTTTTATGCCGCGAGCCTGACGTCACACCCGCAGTGGCGTCTTCATGCTGACGATATGCTGGTCAGTCAGACGCGAACCCTGCTGGTTCGCCAGATGGGCGTACGCAACAGCGAATCCACCCTATACCAGAAAATGCTCGCACAGGTGGCGAACCAGTATGCCGATATGCGCCTGGCGGACATGACCGGCGATACCGACACCCCGCGCCTGTTCACCACGGATGAAATCGTGCCGGGGATGTTCACCCGTCAGGCGTGGGAGGAGGCGGTACAGCCTGCCATTGATAAGGTGGTGAATGAACGTCGCGAGGAGATGGACTGGGTGCTGAGCGACAGCAGGCAGCCCGCCACGCAGCAGACCTCGCCGGAAGCCCTGAAGCAGCGGCTTACCGTGCGTTACTTTGCCGATTTCAGTACCGCCTGGCTCGATTTTCTCAACAGCCTGCGCTGGCAACGGGCGGTGACCCTGTCCGACGCCATTGACCAGCTCACCCTGATGGCGGATGTGCGCCAGTCGCCGCTGGTGGCGCTGATGAACACCCTGAATATCCAGGGGCGTACCGGTGAAACCGGCGAGGCGATATCCGATTCGCTGGTGAAATCGGCGAAAAACCTGCTCGGTGGTGATAAACAGCCGGTCATTGACCAGAGCGGCGGCCCGCGCGGCCCGCTGGAGGCGACTTTTGGCCCGGTACTGACGCTGATGAACGGCCAGCAAAAAGGTGGCGGAAATACCGACCTGAGCCTGCAGACGTTTCTGACGCGCGTCACCCAGGTGCGCCTGCGGCTGCAGCAGGTGACCAACGCCGCTGACCCGCAGGCGATGACCCAGGCACTGGCACAGACGGTGTTTCAGGGCAAGGCGGTGGATTTAACCGAGACACGAGACTACGGCAGCCTGGTGGCGGCGGGGCTCGGGCAGGAGTGGAGCGGTTTCGGGCAGACGGTGTTTGTGCGGCCCATGGAGCAGGCGTGGCAGCAGGTGCTGCAGCCCGCCGCCGAAAGCCTGAATGCGCAGTGGCAGACCGCCGTGGTGGATGACTGGAACAGCGCCTTTGGCGGGCGGTATCCGTTTAAGGACGTCAGCAGCGAGGTCTCCCTGCCGTTGCTGGCCAGATACCTCAATGCCGATTCCGGGCGCATCACCCGTTTTCTGCAGACCCGTCTTAACGGCGTGCTGCACAGGGAGGGGAGCCACTGGGTGCCGGACAGCATCAACGCCCAGGGGCTGACCTTTAATCCGGCCTTCCTGAAGGCGGTCGATACCCTGAGTCACCTCTCCGATGTGGTGTTCACCCGCGGGGAGGCGGGGCTGTCCTTTGAACTGCGTCCGGGTACGGCGGATGGCATCATGGAGACCCGGCTGGTTATCGACAGCCAGAAGCTGACTTATATGAACCAGATGCCCGCCTGGAAGCGTTTTACCTGGCCTGCGGACACCGAAGCGCCGGGGGCGGCATTAAGCTGGATAAGCACCCAGGCCGGCACCCGGCAGTATGCGGACATGTCCGGGGCGTGGGGCTGGATACGGCTGCTGGACAAGGCGTCAGTCAGCGCTTATCCCGGCACAGGCAGCAGTTACAGCCTCACGTGGCAGGCGCAGGATGGTAGACCGCTGAACTACACCCTGCGCACCGAGGCGGGAGAGGGCCCGCTGGCCCTGCTGAAGCTGCGAAACTTCAGCCTGCCGTTGCAGATATTCACTGTTAGCGAACCTGCCGCTGACGCCCTGGCTGATGACACTGACACCGGAGAGGAAACGTACTGATGGCATCCGTTCATACCTTAATTGCAGCCTGCCAGGCCGCGCCGGGAACGCTGGCGGAACAGGCACAACGGCGTCTGTCCCTGTGGGAGAACTGGCTGCAGCCTGTCTCTGATGCCAGCCCCAGCGGCGATGACCCCGGCTACGACGATGATTTTCAGCAGGTGCGCGAGGAGGTCAGCAAACTTTCCGGGGCAGATACCGACCTGATTTGTACCCTGGCGGAAAAACTGCTGACCACCACCACAAAAGATATTCGTGTCGTCACGTATTACGCCTGGGCGCGACTGCACCGGGATGGCGAAGCGGGACTGGCGGACGGACTGGAGTTGCTGGCTGGTTTAATGCAGCGCTTTAACACACAGTTGCACCCGCAACGTGAACGCAGCCGACAGGGGGCGCTGGAGTGGCTCGCCAGTACCAGAATGCTCGACAGCCTGTCCCTGTACCCGGAGGTCAGCAACGCCGATACCCTGCGCATTGCCGGTGCCCTGTGGCTTACGGAACAGGCGGCGGAAGGGGCCATCCCCGGTGCGCTGTATCAGGCGCTGGAAACCCGGTTGCAGAAATCCGGCGGTCCGGATGCGGTGGTGCCGCAGAATGCCAGCGATACGGGTTACGCAGCCACTTCACAGGTCAGCGTCCCGTCGCTGGCGGGCATCACTTCAGGCCAGGAGTTACTCTCACAGGCACGAGTCCTGGCGGACTACCTGAGAAACCAGCCGGACGGCTGGCTATCCGCCCACCGGCTGATAAAGAACCTGCGTCACGACACCCTGCGCCAGCTGCCGCCGCTTCTGGCCGACGGCAAAACCCGTATCGAGCCGCCAAAACCGGACCAGCGCGCACTGCTGAAACGGCTGTACCTGCAGCAGAGCTGGCGCGAACTGATGGAAGAGGCGGACAGCCTGCTGTCGCGCGGTGCGAACCATCTCTGGCTGGACGTACAGTGGTATCTGCACCAGGCGCTGCTGAAATCCGGGCGGGAGCACGAGGCGGCGATTATCCAGGCCGACCTGAAAGGACTGCTCTCGCGCCTGACAGGGCTGGAGACGCTGGCGTTTAACGACGGCACGCCGTTCGCCGATGAAGTGACGCTGAACTGGATACAGCAGCAGGTGATGGACAGCGGTGGGCGCTGGCAGGAAGACACCTCCGTGACAGCGACGACCGCTTCCGGGGATAACGATATCCTGCAACTGGAGAGCGAAGCGCTGGCGATTGCTGACAGCGACGGCCCCGATGCTGCGCTGGCGTGGCTGCAGAATCGTCCCGGTATCACCACGGCACGCAGCCGCTTGCTGCTGCGCCTGCTGATGGCGAGAGTGGCCGAGCAGACCGGTAAAAATGAGCTGGCGCTGCATCTGCTGGGCGAGCTGGACGGTCGTGCTGCCGCCATCACGCTCACGCAGTGGGAGCCGGAACTGTCCTTTGAAATTAAAGCCCGTCGGCTGAAGCTGCTGCGGATGAAGGCCGGACGTAATGATACCGATAAAACCCGTCTGAGTCCGGAGATGGAACATCTGCTGGCGGGGCTGATTGCGATTGACGCTGCCAGAGCGGCCGTATTGTGCGGATAATTAAACAAACGTAACAAAAACTCTTTATCAGGGATATACAGCAATCATGCATTTGCTTAAGAAAATAATATTGTCGGTTATATTTATTCATCTTTCAGGCTGTACAGCAATTCTTTGGGGAGGGAACAGTGTTATTGAAACAAAGAAAAAAGAGCGTACTTTAATTTCAGACGAAGTTACAGCTGCATTTTATTATGAAAATCTCGCTGCATCAGCTATTCAGGGAAAGACTCAGGTCAGGGTGGATATACCTCAGAATGGTGTCGCTTTCCAGGGTGAAAAAAACATCTATATATTAACGAAAGGCGCAAAAGAGTTACTTGCGCTGGATAAATTATCCACACAGGTAACGCTGGTTAGCGGTTTTGAGAAATTTGATGGTTTAAGGCTAAAGCTGGCCGTGCCACGTGAAAATGATGTTGTCATGCAGTTTTCCGATACACTTGTACTGCAGGTTAATGAAAACGACAACAACCTTACCGCGCAGGATATTGATGACCTTGAAAATACGGGGTTCTGGAATAATGGTGTAAGGTATGTTAAGCAAATGCATCTGGAAGGGGTAATTATTCCCAGGGATAAAAACGACAGTTTGTTTAATAAGAGCGAGAAGCTGGTTAAAAAACATAATGTGGAATTCTATTCTACAGAAGACTCGACTCACTTTCATCCTCTGCGACTGGCAACTAAAATCGTGTTAACCCCCTTCACGGCCGTTGCGGATATTGTATTTTTCCCAATATCACTGCGTGTATTAGGGCTCATTACCCATCCTCCTGTACATTAATGACCGGAAAATTATGGAAGATTTAACCCTGCGTTATTTTGACGCTGAAATGCGCTACCTGCGCGAGGCGGCGAAAGAGTTCGCGCAGACCCACCCCGACCGGGCGGCAATGCTCGACCTCGACAAAGCCGGAACACCTGACCCGTATGTCGAACGGCTGTTTGAGGGCTTTGCCTTCTCCATGGGACGCCTGCGCGAAAAGATAGACGACGACCTGCCGGAACTGACTGAAAGTCTGGTCAGCATGCTGTGGCCGCACTACCTGCGTACCATCCCGTCCCTGTCGGTGGTGGCACTGTCGCCGGATGTGCCGGCTATGAAAATGGCGGAAACGTTGTCCGCCGGGCTGGAAATCAGCTCCCGCCCGGTCGGTCCTAAAAACACCGTCTGCCGCTACCGCACCACCCGGGATGTGACGCTGGATCCGCTGGCGGTGGAGAAGGTCACCATGTCCACTGAGCCGGACGGGCGTTCGCTCCTGCGGGTGCGTTTTGCCTGCAGCACGCAGGCGGACTGGCCGCAGACTGACCTCCGGCATCTGCCGCTGTACCTGGGCGAAGATATGGTGATGGGTTGCAGCCTGCACCTGTGGCTGACAAAACGTCAGGCGGCGCTGTATATCCGTCTGCCGGGGCAGACGGAGCGGACAGCACTGGACGGCTACTTCTCGCCGGGAGGCTTTGCTGAGGAAGACCGGCTGTGGCCGAAGGGGGAAAGCGCCTTCAGCGGCTATCAGCTGCTGCTGGAGTATTTCACCTTCCGCGAAAAGTTTATGTTCGTCCATCTTAACGGGCTGGAAAACATCACCCTTCCGGCGGGGACGGCGTATTTCGATATCGAGGTGGTGTTCAGCAAGGTATGGCAGAGTGATTTACCTGTAACAGACAGCAGCCTGCGCCTGCACTGCGTGCCGGTCATTAACCTGTTCACCCTGGAGGCTGACCCGCTGACCATCAGCGGGCTGGAGAGCGAATACCTGCTGCGCCCGAAACGTCTGCAGGACGGGCATACCGAAATTTATTCGGTGGACAGCGTGACCGGCTCCGGGCGGACCGGGGAGGCGCGCTATGTGCCGTTCACCAGCTTTCGCCATCAGGGCGGGATGCTGCGCCGTCATGCGCCGGAGCGCTACTACCACACCCGCGTGAAGCGGGGCGTCACCGGGATGCACGATACCTGGCTGATACTGGGCGGCCGGCAGTGGGAAGCTGACAGGGAAATGGCGCGGGAAACCGTCTCGCTGCGTATCACCGGCACCAACGGCCAGCTGCCGCGCCGGGCGCTACAGAGCACGCTGCTGGACCGCTGCGAGCCGGTGTCTGAAACCCCGCTAACCGTGCGCAATTTGTGCAAGCCGACGCTGCCCGCGTACCCGCCTGCGGAAGACCGTTTCCACTGGCGGGTGATGAGCCATCTGGGCACCCGTTTTCTCAATATGATGAGCAGCGCGGAGGTCCTGCGCGGCACGCTCTCACTCTATAACTGGCGGAACGACGAGCTGAACAACCGTCGCCTCGATGCCATTCTGGATGTCAGACACCACCGCATTCAGCGCTTTGAGGACGGTTTTTTGCTGCGCGGGCTGGATGTGGAGGTGACGCTCGACAGCCACGGCTTTACCGGAGAGGGCGATGTTCATCTGTTTGGCGAGCTGCTCAACCGCTTTTTCGCGCTGTATGCCGACATGAATCAGTTTAACCAGCTCACGCTGATTGTTCAGCCAGAAGGGAAATCTATCCGGTGGAAAGAGAATCACAGTCCGCGCCTGCCCGGCTGATGACGCAGGTACGGTACCAGTTGCCGTACATGAATTTTTACCGCTTCTGTCAGTTGCTGGAACAGAGCCAGCCGGGGATGCCGGTACCCGGCAGCGACTGGCGGATGCGGCAGGAGCCGGTGCGTTTCCGTCCGCATCCGGGGATGGGTTTCCCGGCCGGTGAAATCCGGGGGATGGAAGACCCGGAACATCCGCATCTGCCGCCGTCGGTGCGCGTCACCTTTATGGGGCTGTACGGCGTGGAGTCGCCGCTGCCGACACACTACACCGACGATATTGCGCAGCGGCGGGAAGGGCACGACGCGACGCAGGATTTTCTGGATATCTTCAGCCACCGGCTGATTACCCAGTATTACCGCATCTGGCGTAAGTATTCGTACCCGGCAACCTTTCAGGCCGGAGGCACTGACAACACGTCACAATATCTGCTGGGGCTGGCGGGGCTGGGGATACCCGGCTGCGCCAGGACCGCTGGTACGCCGCTGTCGCGTTTTCTGGCGCTGCTGCCGGTGATGATGCTGCCGGGACGTCCGGCGGAGGGGATGGGGGCGCTGGTGCAACTGCTGGCCCCGGATACGCGCACGCAGGTGTATCACCACGACCCCTGCCGTATCCCGCTGAAGCAGCCGGTTGCGATGAGCGCATGTCAGCCGGTCAGCCTGAAACACCGTCCGGTGATGGGCACGCACGCCACGGATGTGAACGGTCAGGTGCTGTTGCTTCTTTCCACCGACAATCCGGAAGAGGTCCGGGGCTGGCTGCCGGGTGGCGACCTGCACGCCGACCTGATGGCGCTGCTGCACGTGTGGCTGGGCGCGCACCTGGATGTGCGAATGCAGCTATGTGTTGCCCGGCATTTGCTGCCGGATGCGCGGCTGTCCTGCAGTGCGGAACAGACCGCGCAGGTCGGGCGCACGGCGGTGCTGCGCCCCCTGGCTTCACTACAGAACAGAAACAACATTATCACCATTCACCTGGGACGCTTTCAGCGCGTCCGGGAAAACATTCAGCGAAGGAAGAACGATGAAGATGGCGATTACCGCTGGTAAGGCTCTGGCACTCACTCTGGCGACCCTGGTAACCGGCTGCGGCCTGACGCAGAAAGTAACGGACGGCACCGTTGCCGTCACGAAGTCCATTTTTTACAGACAGGTGAAAACCCTGCACCTGGATATTCAGGCGCGCGAAGGGGTGAACAACAACGTGAAGGGGGCGTCGCTGGCGACGGTGGTGCGTATTTACCAGCTTAAAGAGCGTAAGGCTTTTGACAGCACGGATTATCCGTCACTGTTCGCCAGTGACAGTCAGGCCATTAAAGCCGACCTGGTGGCGGAAAAGGATATCCGCCTGCGCCCTGGCGAATCGGTGACGCTGGATATGCCGATGGAAGAGAGTGCGCAGGTTGTGGCGGTGGCGGGGATGTTCATGTCACCGGACCAGGTCAATGATACCTGGCGTATTACCCTGACCCGTGACGACCTTGACCCGGACAAGGCACGGGTTATTGAAGTCAGTAATAACCGCCTGACGCTGAAACCGCTGGAGGGAGAATGATGCCGCGTCCGTCCCTGTATGACACCCTTTACGGCAACTTCTCCGGCGGGCTTGACCTGCACAGCGTCAGCGAGGAGAACCAGCTGATTATGTCGGTGCTGGATAACATGCAGCGTATCCTCAACTGCCGCGCCGGTACGCTGGCTCACCTGCCGGACTACGGCCTGCCGGATATGACAAAAATTCTTCAGGGGATGCCCGGCACCGCGCACCAGCTGATTAACACCCTGTCGGCCGTGCTGCTGAAATACGAGCCACGCCTGAGCAAAATCACGGTGGTGATGCTGGAGCAGATACAGCCCGGCGAACTGCGCTACGCCATCGACGCGGAGCTGAAGGGCGTCGGGCTGGTGCGCTACGGCACTGAATTTATGCCCGAAGGCAGGGTGTTAATCCGCCACCTGAAACAGCAACAGTATCTTGATACCCGCGCCGCACTCTGATTTTTATTCAGGCTGAAACCATCATGACGACACAATCCGAATGCCACCTCAAAACCGGCGGCGACCCGCGCACGCTTGCGGATTACGCCGCCCTGCGTGACGAAATGAACAAGCTCACCCACCCGGCGCGCCCGGACGTCAACTGGCAGCAGGCTGAAAAGCTCTGTCTGTCGCTGTTTGAGCACAACGGAGTGGAGCTGCAGACCGCCGCCTGGTATACGCTCGTCCGCACGCATCTGGCCGGGCTGCATGGCATGAACGAGGGGCTGGCGATACTGGACGTGCTCCTCTCCCGCGAGTGGGGCAATATCTGGCCGCAGGCTGTGCATGCCCGGATGGACATTCTCAGCGCGCTCAGCAGACGGGTACAACAGACGATGCGCACCCTGACGCTGACGTCTGCCGACCTCAGCCAGCTGTACCAGGGGGAAGCACACCTGACGGCGCTGGGCGACGTCCTGCAGCGTCTGGAGTTAAGGCATGCCAGCCAGCTTGATGCCCTGCGCACTCAGGTGCACAACGCGGCGGTGCGGCTGGAAAACAGCGATACTGCGCGCGTCAGCCTGCCCGGTGAAGTCCTTACCGCAACCCGACCCGGTGAAGAGTATGTGAAACGGGTGTATGTCGTGCAGCCAGAGCCACCGGCAACGTTACCGGCCGTGACACAACACGCTGCCCGGCCCCTGAAGCCGTTTGCCGCCGGAATGGCGACCATGCTGGTGATTGCCAGCTTGGTGGCATGGGGATGGCAGGTGATGCACCGGCCGGACCCGGTGCAGGTGCAGTTTGCCGCCACGCTTGCCCCGTTGCCCGCCGCTCTGTCTGTCAGACAGTTACAGTCGCTGCGGCATACGCTGCCGTCAGCGGAAACGGGGCTGAAACAGACGCAACAGCAGCTGGCGAGGATTACGCAGTCGTCACCGGACCGGGCAATCCGCTACGGCGACAGCCTGGTGCAGCAGGCGCTGACTCTGTGGCCGGAAGAGGCGAAACCGCTGGCACAACAGTGGCAGCAGCAGCTGGCCGCCGCCGCGCTCCCGCCCGAAAACCTCAGCGGCTGGCATCAGGGAATGACACAGCTGCAGCAACTGGCGAACCGGCTTAACGCGCTGGATGAGCAGCGGGGGAGGTACATGACGGTCAGCGAGCTGAAATCAGCGGTGTTTACCATGATGCAGTCATTCAACAGTGCCGTGCCAGCAGAGGAACAACTGCGGCAGCTGTCAGAACTGCCACAGAACCAGCCCTGGCCTGCCGCGCAGCAGAGCCAGACGGAGCAGCACCTGCAGCAGCTGACGGCCCGCTATGCACTTCTGAAGCAAAAAACGGCGCAATAAACCGGGTAAACTCAGGTGCCATTTTTCCCCCCTGATTAAGACTGCCATACGGAACTGTACCTGATGAACCCTTCCCGCTACCGTAACCACCGGTCCCCCTGGACCCTGCATGAACTGGCCTTTGTGGAAAAACACTACGGCAGTATGGCGACCGCGGCGATAGCGCAGCGGCTCGGGCGCACGCCTGCCTCGGTCAGGGCGGCGGCGCATTCGATGGGCTGTTCATCAGGAAATAAAACCTACGCGCCCTGGAGCGAGGAGGAAAAGGAGATTGTCCGCACCGGCTACGCCAGGGGGGCGGACCATGTGCTGTCGCTCCTGCCGGGCCGCAGCCGCCAGACGGTCCGGTGGATGGCAAACAGGCTGGGCGTGGTGAGCGCCCGGAGCTGGAGCCCGGAAGAGGAGGCCATTCTGGCGGCACGCTATCCGGAGCAGGGCGTTACGGTGGCAGACCGCCTGCCGGGACGCACGCCGGAGGCGGTGAAATTAAAGGCCTGCGACATGGGTATCCGGTACCTGGGGGGCGAAAGCGCCGGGCAGAAAATATGGAGTGAGGAAGAGCAGCAGCTCCTGGCCAGAAACGACCACCTGAAATTGCCGGAACTGCTGAAACTCTTTCCGCACCGGAGCCGTCAGTCGGTAAAGAAGGCGAGGGAGCGGCTGAGAAAAAGAAAGAAACTGGCCGGGCAGCGCCTGTCGCGCTGAGTCCGGCTTAACAGAATGTGAAAAGATAACAGGGACGACAACGTGTCAGCCAGAGAACGATTTTTCAGGAAAGTGCAGCAGAATATCACCCGTATCCCGTCCGGCCAGAGAACGGCGGAAGCTGAAATTCAGGTATTCCGGCAGCGGATGGATGAGCTTGCGCAGCAGGTCAGTCAGTGGCTTGCGGGGTCAGGGATTGAGGTCACCCTGTCGACGAAACATATTCACGACCTGAGTACCGTCGGTTTCAGCCTCGACAGCGGCATCTGCCGTTACGACATCACCACGGTCCTGCTGCAGAACGGCGGGCGCAGCGTCAGCATCGTGCCGGAGCAGCTCTGCCGCGGTACGGAAACGGGATGTGTGACCCTGCGAATTAATGTCCCCGGCGTCGCTCAGGTGTTTTACCTGAGCATGGCACCGGAAAGCGGCTGGTTTATCCGCAGCAAACATCAGGGAGGTCAGGACAACGTTCTGCTGACTGAAGAGGTTTTTTTTCGGGCTATTGAGAATCTGGCTTGAATGTAACCTCGTGCGCGCTGGCTTACACAGAGTCTGGTTCTTCTGCAATTCGGTGATATTCAGAATTGACCGTCGGCTTTATGCCAGGGAACGGACGTTGCCTGGCATCGCAGTGATCGTTCAAGTGGGACCGGGTCATACTCCCAGAGGCAGTGGGACTTCATACCGACCATGTTCGTTTTCGTATCGTTTTATGAAAGCATGTACATGGCGATCCAGTTTATCGAACAGAGAGATGAGGTCCGTGATCAACGCAGCGACAAAACCTTCACGGTTTGCGTCCAGGTAATCCGACCACCACTGCATTATCGCTTTGCGCGCATCAAGATGCTCCGCCTTGTGAATATACGCTGCCCGTACGCTGTTGCGTTCCTGATGGCTCATCTGTCTCTCCACCGCATCCCGCGACCACCGTTCCGATTCCACTAACGCGCTACAGGCCATTGTCCGGAATCCGTGTCCGCATACTTCTTTTTTTGTGTCGTATCCCATCAGTCGCAGTGCCCGGTTAATGGTGTTTTCACTCATCGGTTTATACGGGTTATGGTCGCCGGGGAAGACTAAATCCAGATGACCGGTAATATTCTTTATCTGTTTCAGCAGGGCTATCGCCTGCCGGGAAAGTGGCACAATATGCGGGGTACGCATTTTGGCCCCCCCCGTGCGGAATAACGGACTTTTTCTATTAGTTTACGAGAGCCAGGGATGGTCCAGATTTTGTTGTTGAAATCAAACTCGTTCCAGCGGGCAAAGCGCAACTCGCTGGAGCGGACAAATAAATGCAGGGTCAGCATCACCGCCAGCCGGGTTAATTCCCGCCCCTGCCGGTAGTCACTGATTCTCCGGAGCAGCTCCGGTAACCGTTCGGGCGGTAAGGCGGGATAGTGATGGGTGGCAGGCGGGGTCGTGACACCATTCAGATACATTGCAGGATTATTTTCGACCAGTCCTCGTTGTACGGCATGCTGCAAAGCTGCTGCCGTGTCCGGGATGCGACTTCTTCTATGCCTTTCAGCAGTGTTGTGAAATGCTGCGTTTTGAGCAGGGGGACGGGGAGATGACCAATAGCCGGGAAAATATGGTTGTGCATACTGGCAAGCAGACGTACGGCATAGTCAGCCGACCATTTCTTACCGGTTCTGCTTTTATGCCACTCCAGCGCTACGGCTTTAAAACATTTATCAGGAGAACGGGTAACCCGTTCGTCGGTTCGTTGCTGAGCGGGGTTGATTTTCAGGGCCAGAAGTTTACGGATGCCTTCGCGCTGCAGCCTGGCATCGGAAAGAGAAATCTGGGGATATGGGCCTAACGCAATACGAGATTCTTTGCCGTTAAAACGGTATTTGAGGTACCAGAGACGTGAGCCGCCCGGATTAATGGGCAGGTTAAACCGTGAGAGTCAGTCAGTTTAAAAGGGGATAAAGCAGGTTTGTGTTACGGATTCGGGTATCGGTAAGAGACATGTGGTGGTCACTCTATTATCGAACTGAAATGACCCCAGATCAGACCACCAATTTTTCCCGATGCGGAGAGATAAATCAATATGCACCGAGACAGATTTCTACGCTAACTCTTTGAATCAAATTATTATTGAGACATCCTGAGACGCACAGAAACAAGAATATGGCTCCTCTGACTGGACTCGAACCAGTGACATACGGATTAACAGTCCGCCGTTCTACCGACTGAACTACAGAGGAATCGTGTGAACGAGGCGAATATTATCGACCTGCGTGCGCCTTGTCAAAGGGGAAAACGGCGTTTTTGTTCGTTTGCCGAGAATTTCAGCAAACCGATGATTTTATAGCAAATTTGCTTTCAAATTGCACAGCAGGCTGCGCCGCCCGCAGGCGGCGCGAAGGATCAGAACAGGACGGAGTAGTTCAGACCAAAGGTGCGTCCACGGCCTTTATAGGTATAAAGACCCGGTGCGCCGTAGGTTGGGCTATACAGCCCCGGTGCGCGCTGGCCCCAGGCGGTGGTGTAGTCTTTATCCAGCAGGTTTTCCACGCTGAAGCTGACTTTACCCACCGGCAGGGCGTAGCTGCCCAGGAAATCAATGGTGTTATAGCCATCGATCTTCTTGCCGTCGGCATCGGACACGTCAAAGGTTTGTGTGCTCTGCACGCGCAGCGCCCAGTCGCCCGGCGCCCAGTTAACCCATGCGCTGGCCTTCGACGGGCTGGCGCTGTCTACCGTCAGCTTCTCCCATTTCCCGTTTTCGCGCGTCTCGGACTTAATGGCGTTAAAGTTTGCCCCGGTGCTCCAGTCGCTGTCGGTGAAGAAATAATCCACCTGGCCTTCAACCCCGTAAATACGGCGTTTGTCGTCTTCCAGGTTAATGGTCATGTCGCTCTTGTTGATGGTAATGGTCTTATCCGAGAGCGAGTAGTAGGCCGCCACCTGCGTACGCAGGTTATCGCCGGTGAAGCGCCAGCCCAGTTCATAAGCGTTGACCTTAATACCGTCCAGCGTGGAGTCGTTCACGTTCACGCTGTTTTGCAGACGATAGTGACCGTCGACCAGCTGATAGGTACCGGATCCGTAGTACTTCGCCAGATCCGGGATTTCAAAGCCCTGGGAGAAGTTAAACCACAGCTGCTGACGTTCGGTCAGGCGTCCCAGGATCCCCGCGTTGAACAGGAAGTTGTTGTAATCGGTTTTCCCGCCCGGCACCGCGTCTGCCGAGGTCGCTTTGCCCGTGGCGATAGCCTGCTGCTGGGCGTAACCGACAAAATCGTCCACCTTATTTTCGGTGTACTGGTAACGCACGCCGCCGCTCAGGGTGATGGCGTCAATGTCATAGCTGGCCTGGAGGAACGGGGCCAGGTTGGTAATGCTGTAACCCGGATAACGGCCCACGTTATAGGCGTTGTCCAGCTTCATGCCGCCGCTTGCGGCCGCTTTGCTCAGGTCGAAGAACTGCTGGTTGGCGTCGAAGGTTTCGTGATCGGCATCCACGCCCCAGGTGAGGGTCAGGTCGTCCACCGGCTTGCTGTTCAGCGTCAGCTTGCCGCCGTAAAAATCGGTTTTTTGCTGGGACGCGCCAATGCTCGTCACCGTGCCTTTGCTCAGCGTCGGGAACGGGTAGTAGGTCAGGCTCTCATCGCGATAGTAAATCTGCGCGACCAGATCCTGGCCCCAGAAGTCGGTGTTCGAGTATTGCAGGTTAATCAGGTGTCGCTCTGTGCCCGGGATCCGGTCTGAGTCCAGGTTGTTTTTGTTGTAGGCTTTGGCATCCCCCGTTACCGCAGCGAAATTCTCCCCGAGGAACAGGCCGTGCTTCCCGTCGGATTCGCTTTTGTAGTACTGCGTGGTTAGCTGGAGCTGCTGATGGTCGTCAATGTTGATGGTGCCGGTGCCCATCACGTCAATACGGTCGGAATACTGCAAGCCGGTCTGGGTGTTATCAATAATCACCTCGTCGCCGTTGCCGTCGTACCAGCCGCCGTAGCGCTGATAGGAGACCGACAGACGGCCAGAGGCGTTGTCGTTACCGCCGCTCACCGCGGCGGAGACGTTCTCATCGTGATCGTTATGGCTGTTAAATCCGCTTTTTGTACCGGTCTGGAACTCCACTTCGGTCTCAGGCTGGCCTTTTTTGGTGACGATATTCACCAGGCCGCCGGTGCTGCCGCCGCCGTAAAGCGAGGTGGCGCCGGAGATAACCTCGATACGGTCAATGTTGAACGGATCGATAGAGTCAAGCTGGCGGCTGTCGCTGCGGGAGGAGTTCAGGCGTACGCCGTCTACCATAACCATCATGGAGCGACCGCGCAGGTTCATGCCGTAGTTGGTACGCCCCTGGCTGCTGACGTCCATGCCGGGGATCAGCTGCGCCAGCACGTCTTTAATCTCTTTGCCGCCCTGAACCTGCTGCTCAATTTCCGCACGCTCAATGACCCAGGTCGTCTGCGCCATCTCCGCCACGCTGCGGTGCGCGCGGCTGGCGGAAACCACAATATCTTCTTCCTTTTGTTCTTCCGCCCACGCAGAGGTAGAAAGCATGGCAAGCAGGCACGGATTTAATACCCAAAGATGAGAACGTTTCATTGTTATGTTGATCCTGAATGTGTGTGTCAGTACTCGGTGGTTTTTGCTAAAGATTTAAAAACCGGGCTGCTCTCCGGGCCGGCGGTGCTCCGCCAGTGGATAACGCCGGGGGTGGTTGCCAGCTCAAACGGCTCGTCGCCGTGGGCGCGATTGAGTATTCGCGCCGCACGCCAGGCCATCAGGCTGAGCTGGGGTTCGGCAATGCCGAGACGGTGCATCCCGGCGTTCACGGCAAACAGGCGGTTGCTCTGCGGGCCGTCCCATTCAAGGGTGAAATCATTGTTAATGCAGAAGGCTTCATCCTCGTCCAGGCGCAGGCGGTGAGAGAGCGGGGCCAGAAACGCAGGCTGCACGGCGCGGTAGCCGGTGGCAAAAATCACCACGTCGCTGTCCAGCTGCTCGCGGCCGCCGTCGAGGTGATGCTGTATGCTCAGGCGCTGCCCGTTTTCCTGGCGCGCCAGCGCCGTCACCGAGCGTGACGGCAGAAGGTGCGCCCAGGGTTTTTCGCGCAGCACTTCGAAGCGGTGGTACATGGCGCGGTAAATCGCCAGTAACGACTCGGTGGTGATCCCGTCGGAGGTCATTTTCTGCTCGTGCAGCATCTGGCGACGGGCGTCATCGCCGAGGGTGGAGAAGCTGTCCACGTACTCCGGCGTGAAATATTCGTTGGCAAAGGCGGCTTCATCCAGCGCGTTGTAGTTGTTGCGGCGCGACACCCAGTTCAGGCTCAGCGGCTGGCCCCACTCACCGCGGAAGATATTCAAAAACAGATCTGCACCGCTTTGGCCGCCGCCGACGACGGTGACGCGCTTGCCGGCCAGATCCGGCGCGCGAAGCATCATCTCGCTGGCGTGGAAGCAGCTATCATCCTGCGCCGTGACGCAGTCGGGCAGATTGACCTGTTTGCCAATCCCCACGCAGACGTGGCGCGCCAGGAAGCGATCCCGCTGGGTCATAACCTCAAACAGGCCGCTTTGCTCATCAAAGCTGACCTGCTGCACCTGCTGGCTGAAGGCCAGGTTAGTGAGGTTATCCGCCGCCCAGCACAGGTAGTCGGCAAACTCCTCGCGGGAGACGGTGCGCTGCTCGGTGGTCAGAAAACGGTAGAACTTTTTACGCTGCACCAGGTAGTTCAGAAAGCTGTGGCGGTTGGTCGGCTCCACGGCGCTGACCAGATCCTTCAGGAAGCTGGTCTGCATGTGGCAGTCCGGCACCATCATCCCAGGGTGCCAGGAAAAATGCGGCTTACGTTCAAGAAACAGCGAGCTAAAACCGTCCAGCCCCTCCGCCAGTGCGGCGATGCTGAGGTTGAACGGACCAATACCGATGCCGATGAAATCATACGTTTTCATTGCGCTGACTCCTGGGAGACCAGAAAAATAGGGTTATCAAGATCGCTGACGTAGTTCGGCAGCATGCGACTGCCGCCGTCGTGTTCGGAGAAGGTCAGTTTGACCGGGTTGAGGATCACGCGAATAATCTGCGGCTTGAAGAGATCGAATTTGACGAAGCGTTCCGCCAGATCCGGGTGCGCGGTCATATAGCTTTGCAAAACCTGTGCCAGGATCTGGTAGAAGCGCGTTTCGCTGACGCCGCATTGCAGGGTAAGTCGCGAGATAAAGCGCAGCACCGTCACAAAGTTGCCGGTTTGCAGGTCGTGGATGATGTAATCCGCGCTGAGGCGCGCGGTGACCGCTTTTACCGGGTCGGGCAGGCTCTGCGCCTGCGGGAAATCCTCGTCCACCAGACGCATATCACCCTGGAAATCCTTCAGCAGGATGCGCTGCACGACGTAGTCCTTCATCACCAGCGTCACGTTCTGGCCGTGGGCGATCAGCGCCACGCCGTAGCGGCAGAGCAGGTGATAGAAGGGAATAACCGTCGCTTCAAACAGCTTTTCCAGCCATGCCTCGGCGGTTAATCCCGAGCGTGCGATCCACGCGTCGATCAGCGGGCGTCCGGCATTGTCGGTTTCCATCAGCGCCGCCATCAGCACCGCCTGTTCGCCTTCATGCAGATAACGGGACGGGTTCTCGCGCCAGATCGTGCCCAGCATCTCCTGGTAGCGGTAGGGCGCTTTCGGCAGGGCGGCGTAACCCGGATGCGCCAGATACCCGGCGGCGGGTTCGCCAAGCACCCGTGCCCCGGAGCGAACCAGCGTGGCATCGCTGGCGAACTGCTGCTGTAACCAGCGCGAGGCCAGCGGACCGGCGGCAATGTACTTGCCCGGAATGCCGCGGTAGCAGGAGGTGTTGTAGATGGTCAGCGGCAGCTTGATGTCATACGGCGCGCGACGGCTGGCGTTGGTCAGCGTGCGCAGGGACTGCTGCGCCAGATACTCATCGCCAAACTCGCCCAGCTCAACCATTTCGCCGCGCGCGAGCTGCGCTACGAAATGAATGGCAATTTTTTGCTGCCACTGCCACGGGTGCAGCGGCAGCGGCAGCCAGCTGTCGTCCAGATCCAGCGCCTGCCAGCGGGCGTCGAACCGGGCGCGCTCGGCCTGATCCATGGCGCTGGACAGCAGGGTATTGATATCGCAATCGGCGTCGCTGCTCCAGACCAGCTGGTCGCGCTGCACGGCAACCCAGTGCAGGCGGAAACGCCCGCGATATTCCGGGGCGTACTGGCGCAGGGCATCCAGCCCCCAGCCGCGGCGTCCCTTGTTGAAGATAAACTTGGGGTGACCGCTCATCAGGCACTGCAGCTCGTCCGGGTCAAGATGAATGAGCGCGTCGGCATCCAGCGCCTCGCGCGCCTGCAGCAGCTGCATGTCGCCGCGCAGCGTGGCGTAGAGATCTTCCATGTGCTCCGCCGTTTGCGCGTCGCTCATCTCAAGCACGCTCGCCAGATGCAGCAGCGCGTGCTCCGCTTCTACCGCAGCGCCGCTGGCGGTGGTCAGGGTATCAGGGTCGATATGCAGCCAGCCCCAGATGCCGCGCGAGGCGCGAAACTGCCAGGCCTCGCTGCCCATGGTGATGCGCCAGCCGTCCGACGAAACCGGCTCCGCGCGCAGGGTGCGTTCGTATTCCAGCTCGGCGAGGATCTTCGCCACCATCTCGCGATTTACTTTCTGCCAGCGCGCGTTCACAGTTCCACCTCGCTGAAGAAGCGGTGACGCTCGCTCATGATGAGGCGAGAACGCTTGTGCGGGAAGTCGAACTCTTTCACCGTGTCGAAACCGGCGGACGCCAGATGGCGGAACAGGCGCTGGTTGTCGAAGCGCGGCTCGGCGACAATGCGCGCCGTGCGCGGCTCATCGAGATACAGATAGTGGCTCAGGCCGCGAAGCCAGCTGCGGATATACTGCGCGCCGCGCCAGTTTTCTTCACCCACCAGCATGTGCAGCCCGCGGTCAAACGGCTGCCAGCGATAGTGGCGGCCAATGCGGTCTTCCGCCGCCCAGTAGAGTTCAAAATAGCCGAACGGCTGGTCGTCAAAGCAGCCGATCGCCGGATAGCAGTACGCCGAGTCGAGCTGACGGCGCAGGTAGTTTTCCTGTTCGGCCTGCGGGCCGGCCATCTCCCAGAAGGCGTTCACGCGCGGGTTATTCATCCATTGAGTGAATCGTTCGCCGTCCAGCGCCACGTCCGCCACCCGGAAGCTCAGGGTGCGTTTGATTTGCGGATCGTAACGACGATACACCTCGCCCTGCGGGCGATGGGGACGCAGCGGGAAGTAGAGCTGGCGGCTCTCATCAAACTGCATCCCGCCGCTTGCCTGCGGCCGTTCGCCCTTCAGCCACAGCGGCAGCTGCCAGAACGTTTCGCGCGCCAGGTAGTCCCCGTGGGCCAGGCTGAACAGCGCCTGCGCCTGCGGTTCATCCTGCCAGGCTGCCCACGGCAGGGTAATGCCGGTCAGGGCGGGGGCGGCGACGAACAGCTGATCGAGGGCTTCCACCAGCCAGCCGTCCGGGATCCCGGTCAGGCGTTCCAGCACCGCGCTACCGTCGAGGCCCAGCGTCAGCGGCAGGGCCAGTTCCGTTGCGGCGCAGCGGAAGCCGAAGCCGGAATGTACGATATTCGCAATGGCCATCACGCCTTCTCCTTGTAAAACGGGTTGCTAAAGTCGAAATAGATCACCGCAGGGTCGGCGATGGTGTTTTCGTTGCGGTCGTGCAGGTAGCAGAAGAAGTTGCCTTTACAGTTCCAGGTCGGGCTGTCGAGCACGTAGTCGAGGCAGCGGGTCTGCTTCGCCGTCCTGCGCAGGCCGGCCAGCGCGTCGCGCACGCGGGACATCAGGCTCTCTTCGCTGTCGAAACCGGCAGCGGCGAGGGCGGCGGTGACGGCAAGCGTGGAGTTAAGCAGCAGGTAGTACGGGAAGTAGCGCAGCAGCTGGCTTTCGCCAAAGCGGTTTTCCACCTCGGTTTCGCCCGACGCTTTCAGCCAGGCGTCGGCCCCTTCGGTCCATGCGCTGCCCTGGCAGTCGCGGTAGATAAGCCCGACCGGGAAATCCTGCTGCATCTCAACGAGGATGTTTTGCTGGTGCGCCAGCAGGACCAGACCGTAGTCCGCCTCGGCGCTGAACAGCGGGAGCAGCACCCGATCGCAGTAGGCATCCAGCCAGCAGCGCGCGGCCTTGTCGAGCGGTAGCGCCAGGCGCTGGCTCAGACGGCGCACCGCCGCCGCGAGCAGGCTGTCGCCGCCGTCCGGCGCGGCCTGCGTCAGGCTTACCAGCACGTTGGTTTGCGTTTCAGGGGTATCAAACAGCAGGTTGACGCGCAGGGCCATCAGGCTCTCTTCCTGAACGACGCCGTGCTCGTCGCACAGGCCCGCCCAGCCGTCTTCCTGCATCACGCGCATGGTCGGGTAGCGGGCCTGAAGCTCCTGCCAGCGTTCTGTTTTCGCCAGGCGTGCCAGGCGCATTCCGCGCTTAACCTCTTTTACCGACAGCGTGCGCACGGAGTTGGTCAGGCGCACGCTCAGGGAAAACTTAATCATGTCGCTGTTGGTTTCGCTGTACAGCGAGCGGGAGGAGCTGGTGGGCAGCCACTGCGCTCCGGCTTCGCCGAGATCCTGAAGGGCGCCTTTTTCTACCAGACGCTGGCACCACGGCTGCTCAAGCAGATAGTCAGCCTGCCACGGGTGCATCGGCAGCAGCCAGCGGGTGTCGGTGAAGTGGCCAAGAAGCCCGGGCGCGCTCTGTGCCGCAAAGCGCAGCAGGCGTTCGCGCAGGGAGACGTTCAGGCTGTCGCCGGTAATCTGCGTACTCTCCACCGCGAACCAGCGCAGCGGGAAGCGGGAGGCAAAATCCGGCAGATAGCGACGCGCCTCGGCTTCGTTAAACGGCTCGTGCGACTTGGGCGCCGGGTGAAACGCGTGGCCGACCAGCAGCGCCTGTTCCGCTTCGGCAAACGTCAGCGGCCCGTCGCGCAGGGTGGCCCAGCCGTGGCGTAAGTCAATGGCCTGCCAGGTATGCGTATGGCTTTCAAGCACGCGCTGCCTGAAGCGCGCCAGCGTACCGGCATCAAGCGAGTCTTTGACGGCGTCTTTTTCAAGAATTAAATCAATCAGTTGAGGGAAAGTGACCATGTCACCTTCGTCGCTGTCTGCCTGAATCAGCGTTGCCGGAAAGCGATACTGATGATGCTGAGTGGGGGAGAAATAGTGTACCGGAACCCGGATGGCCCGGGATGGGGAAAGCGGGATATGAATCTGCGATAGCTCATCCGCGCGGGCTGCGGGAAGATAACGCCAGTCCTTCGTTTCGCGCAGCAGCGCGTTCAGGAAACACTGGGCCGCAACGTCTGTACCGGCGGAGCGGGGCAGAGTACGCATAGGTGTACCTCATTCCATGACTGATAATAATTCTCGTTATGATATTCATTCTGTTTACAGCCGCAACTATTTTTGCAATATTTGTTTTCATAAACTTCATAATTTCCACACATTTATTGACATTATCTTCACAATTCTATGCGCACCCGTACCGAAAATCTCACTGAAATCATCGCTCCCAAAGCGAACTGGCCCCTGGCGCTGTGCGCAGGGTTATTGGGCATCGGGCAAAACGGTTTGCTGGTTATGCTGCCGCAGCTGGTTTCCCTCACCGGCCTGTCGCTCTCCGCCTGGGCGGGACTGCTGATGTTCGGCTCGATGCTTTTTCTGCCGGCATCGCCCTGGTGGGGGCGTCAGAGCGAGCGGCACGGCTGTAAGGTGGTGATGATGGCCTCGCTGGGCGGCTATCTGGCGAGCTTCGGCGTGATGGCGCTGGTGGTCTGGGCGATGGCCAACGGCGTGCTGAATACCCTTTGGGGAATGGCGGGGCTGGTGCTGTCGCGTACGCTGTACGGCCTGACGGTTTCAGGGCTGGTGCCTGCGGCGCAGACGTGGGCCATACAGCGCGCGGGTCTGGATAAAAGAATGGCCGCGCTGGCGACGATAAGCTCCGGCCTCAGCTGCGGACGCCTGTCAGGGCCGCCCCTGGCCGCGCTGATGCTCAGCCTTAACCCGATTGCGCCGCTCTGGCTGATGGCGCTGGCGCCGTTTATCGCGTTGCTGCTGGTGCTGCGCGAGGCTGCCGATCCGCCGCTGCCGCCGGTGGCGCATCAGTCAACGCGCCTGCAGGCTTCAATGCTGCCTTTCCTGCTGCTGGCGCTGCTGCTGGCGGCACTGGTCAGCCTGATGCAGCTTGGCCTGTCCCCGCACCTTGCCCCGCTGTTCAGCGGCGACGCGGTGCAAATCAGCCATCACGTGGCGCTGCTGCTTAGCCTTGCCGCGCTGGCGACCCTCGCGGCGCAGTTTCTGGTGGTGCGCCCGCAGCATTTCAGCCCGAAGGTGCTGCTTTCCATTGCAGCGGTGCTGATGGTGGCGGGGCTTGGACTGATGTGTATCGCGGACGTGGTGCTGTTCTACGTGGGAATTGTCATCACCTCGCTGGGGGCCGCAATGGCGACGCCGGGCTACCAGCTGTTGCTCAACGATCGGCTGACGACGGGCAAAGGCGCGGGGGCGATCGCCACCAGTCATACCCTGGGCTACGGCGTCAGCGCGCTGCTGGTACCGGTAGTAACGCGCTTTTACGGCGAGCAGTATTTAATTACTGCCGCATGGGGAATGGCGCTGCTGTTCCTCGCGGTATGCGCGTGGGTACGGTCTGCCGACCGTACCCCTGTCGAACGTTAATGGAAGGCGTGAGGGGAATTGTTCGCAGAGTCTTCACTCTGACGCAGGCGCTGCAGCGGATCCTGCTGATAGAACTGGCAAAAGCGCTGCCACAGCGCTGGGAAGCGAGGAGCGAAAAGCTCAGGCGCGCTAAAGAAGTATTCGGAAAGCACCGCAAAGCACTCGGCGGGATCGGTTGCGGCGTAGGCATCAATGCTGGCCGCACTCTCGCCAACCAGGTCTATTTCATCCTGAATGTTTTCCATCGCCGCGTGCAGGTCGTGCTCCCAGCCCGCGACGTCGCGCAGCGGGATCATCGGCACGCCGCTGGCGCGATCGCCGTTGCGGGTATCCAGCTTGTGCGCCACTTCGTGAATAATCAGGTTGAAGCCTGAGGCATCGAACGAGTCCTGAATATCCAGCCAGTTGAGAATAATTGGCCCCTGCTGCCAGCTTTGTCCGGACTGCACCATACGCTGGTTGTGCACCAGGCCAATGTCATCTTCCCACTCGTCGTCCACGATAAACGGCGCCGGGTAGATCAGTACTTCGTGGAAGCCATCCAGCCACTCGATGCCCAGCTCCAGCACCGGCAGGCAGAAGAGCAGGGCGATGCGCGCGTTTTTCAGCGGATCCAGCTCGAAGCCCTGTAGCGGTACCAGGCGTTTTTGCTGTAAAAAACGCTCGGCCATCTGAGTCAGCCTGGATTGCTCTTCGGGCAAAAGATTAGCCAGGACGGGGATCGCCATAGCCTCGTCCCAGGGGAGCGTCATATTTCGATCGGCGTCGTTCGTTTTCCAGGGCCACTTAATCATCGCTTTGCTCGTTACTCGCACGTGAAAAAAATGGAAAGGTCAGGGGCTGTTAGCGTGCCAACATACTCTGTTTTGTAGTATGACATTCCTCTGCTGCGGCGTGCTGACTGCCAGCCTGTTTAAGAGGAATCCAGCCCGCATAAACTATCACTATGTGCCGTCAGGTTGATAGCGCTTTAGGTGTATCCCCTTCATTTTGTGAAGTATGTCGTGCGCAACTGTGATAAATCTTTTCTAACCCTACTGTGCTCAAGGATCACGTCCGTATGCCCGTCAATTTTGACCTCAACGATCTCTACGCTTTTCGCGCGCTGCTGGAATATGGCAATTTCCGTCTTGCGGCAGAGTCTATCTGCCTTTCCCAGTCGGCGCTGAGTCGCAGAATAGAAAAGCTGGAGGCGGCGCTGGGGGCAAAGCTGTTCGACCGTACCACCCGGCGCGTCACGCTGACGCTTTATGGCCAGACCTTTGCCGACCGGTGCGGGCAACTGCTTGCCGACGTGGAGTCCATGCTCTCGGATATCGATAAAGCCAGCGAGGATCGAACGGGGCTGATCACGGTGGCGGCCGTGCCGTCCGCCGCCTGTTACTTTATGCCGGACGTGATCCGCCGTTTTCAGACGCGCTACCCCCGGGTGCGTATTAAGCTCATCGACAGCAGCGCCGGAAACGTAATCGACGCCGTGACCGGCGGACAGGCGGATTTTGGCATCTGCTTTTCCCAGCGTTTGCCGTCCGACGTTGAGTTTGTTCCGCTGGTGGAGGATATCTACGTTGCCGCCTGCCGACGCGACAGTAAGTTTGCAAAAAGAAAAAGCCTGACGTGGCAGGCTTTTTATCAGCAGGATTATATCGGCCTGGACAAGACCTCCGGAAACCGCAACCTCCTCGACCAGCGGATCGGCCATATTCGTCCCGAGCGCCCCAGCATCTGCGAAACGCGCCACGTCACGACCATGCTGGGGATGGTTGAAGCGGGGATCGGCATTGCGGCCGTCCCCGCCATGTCGATGCCCCGCCCGGAGCATTCCCTGCTGACGTCTGTTCCTCTGACTGAGCCCGAGGTCAGGCGAACCGTAGGGCTGATTCGCCGCCGCGGGCGGATCCAGTCCTATATCGCGGCTGAGCTGGAAACGCTTATCACCGAGCAGTATCGCGAGCTGCGCTAACGGGCTGTAAGCCGGTGGCGGTAATGACGCTGGCGGCCTCTTCGGAAGAGAGGAACGTCAGCAGCGCGCTGCCCTGCTGCGGATGGTCGGCGCCCCGGGTGACGGCTCCGGCGAAACGGGTAATGTATTGCACATCTTCCGGCAGCTTACCGACAAACGTCACCCCCGGAACGGGCAGAAGCTCGCTGACCTGCTGGAAGCCGAGCGCGTATTTCCCTTTCGCCACTTCAGACGCCACCGGAATGCGCTCAACCCGGTGTCCCTTCGTTTTTATCCGATCCGCAATGCCCAGCTTATGCAACAGGGCGCTCTCAACGTACCGGCCGCTGGCGCTGTCGGACCAGGCAACGGAGTGGGCCTTCAGCAGCGTTTGCCGCAGGGCGGGCACCGTGCTGATATCCGGCACTGGCGCACCCGCCTTCACCACCATCCCGACGGGCGAATCTGCGAGCTCCACGCGGGAGCCCGGCGCCGTGCGGCGATCCTGTTCAAGCTTCTCCAGCGCATCGCCCACCATAATCACCACGTCCGCCTTTTCTCCCCGGGCGAGCCGGGCCGGAATGGCCTGCGGCGTTTTGCCCATCGACGGGCCGGAAATTAAAATCAGCCTGTCGCCGCTTTTCGCTTCGTACTGCGGCGTCAGCTTCTCCAGCGCCGCCCTGAAGCCGCCAGAGATCATCACCGTCACGTCCTGCGCAAGCGCGCCCGCGCTGAAGCCGACAAGCGTCAGGGCGGCAACCACCGTTCTGAATGTATGCATGCTGAATCACTCCTTAACGGCGGCGTGCAGGGTTAACGTGCGACGACGATAGAGATAGAGCGTCGCCAGCAGGGCACACACGGCGGCAAAGCTCATCCAGTATCCCGGAGAGGCTTTATCTCCGGTGTACTCGATAAGGGCGGTAGAAATGACCGGCGTGAAGCCGCCAAAGACCGCCGTTGCCAGGCTGTACGCCAGCGAGAAGCCCGCCACGCGAACTTCCGTTGGCATGATCTCCGTCAGCGCCGGGATCATCGCGCCGTTATACAGGCCGTAAAGGAAGGAGAGCCACAGCAGCACCGCCAGCATCATCGAGAAGCTCGGAGCCGCCGCCAGCATCGTCAGCGCCGGATAGCTGGTCGCCAGCGCCAGCAGCGTCATGGCAATCAGCACCGGCTTGCGCCCGAAGCGGTCCGACAGCGCGCCGCCAATCGGCAGCCAGATGAAGTTAGAAACGGCGACCAGCAGCGTGACCAGCAGGCTGTCTGACGCGCTCAGCATCAACACTTTTTTGCCGAAGGTTGGGGCGTAAACGGTAATCAGGTAAAAGGCCGTCGTGGTCATCGCCACCATCAGCATGCCCGCCGCAACAACCTGCCAGTTCGCGAGCAGCGTGGTGAACACCTGACGCATCGCCAGATGGTGGCGACGGGCGCTAAACTCCTCGGTCTCCTCCAGCCTGCGGCGCAGGAAAAAGATGAACGGTACGATCAGGCAGCCAAACAGGAACGGAATACGCCAGCCCCATTCGCGGATGGCGCTCTCTTCCAGCATCATATTCAGCGCAAAGCCCATTGCCGCCGCGACCATAATCGCCACCTGCTGGCTGCCCGACTGCCAGCTGGTGTAAAAACCTTTGCGGCCCGGCGTGGCGATCTCCGCCAGATAAACCGAAACCCCGCCAAGCTCCGCCCCCGCAGAAAAGCCCTGCAGCAGGCGGCCCGTCAGCACCAGCAGCGGCGCCCACAGGCCAATGCTCTGATAAGAGGGAATGAGCACAATCAGAAACGTTCCGGCGGCCATAATCGACAGGGTGACGATCAGCCCTTTACGGCGGCCCACCTTGTCAATGTAGGCCCCGAGGACAATCGCCCCGACGGGACGCATCAGAAAGCCTGCGCCAAAGACGGCGAAGGTCATCATCAGCGAGGCAAATTCACTGCTCGCCGGGAAAAACGTGTGGGCGATGTAGGTGGCATAAAAGCCGAAAAGAAAGAAGTCGAATTGCTCAAGAAAGTTGCCCGAGGTGACGCGAAAAATCGCGCCGGCTTTCGCACGGACCGTTGCAGGTGAGGTTGAGGTAACCATGATTATCTCCAGTTTTATAGTGACGTTATGCCCGTCTGTTTCTGAAAACTGGATCAGGAAGCGGAAATTAATAAGCGCATTTAGCGCATAGGCCGATGCGCGATGCGCATCAATGACGCTACGTTGACCAGGATTTACATTGCCAACAATAACTTAACAATTCGGCAATTTTTTATTCACCGTTTCAGCCTAAGTTGCTGAAATGCCTGTTTTGTGACATGGCGCAGAAGTGAAGCCAGGCAGCGCCTGGCTCAGGTTGTTTAGCGCAGCGCGTTCGCTATCGCGCTGAACATCAATGACGCCTCCAGCGGCTGGGCGCTGAACGACGGCTCCGCCTGCGGCCAGGTGGACCACTGGACGATAACCAGATTTTCCTTCTGGTTGACCATAATCATCTGGCCAAAAATTCCCAGCGCCCAGAGGGAATCCTTCAGCGAATCCTCCACTTTCGGCGTCACGCCGACGGCATTAGCCGGCACTTCGTTGTTCCACCACTGATAGCCGTACAGCCCTTTCGGGTGCGCCTCTGACACCGACCCGTTAGCCTGCGTCCAGTCTGAGGACTGCTTCACCCAGCCTTTCGGCAGGATCTGCCTGCCGTCCGGCAGCGTACCGTTATGCAGGATAAATTCCCCGAAGCGCCCCCAGTCCTCCAGCGTGGCGTTGAACCCGTGCGCCCCCACGTCGTGCTGGCCTTTGCTGTAGGCGTGCCACACGCCGTCGCTCGCCATGCCGTAAGGCTGCCAGATGCTTTTCTCCAGGTATGCGGCAAGCGTCATTCCCGTGGCGCGCTCAAGCACGTCGCCCAGCAGCCACGCGCCGCCCGACGAATACGACCAGTTTTCTCCCGCCGGATGCTCGCGGCGTAACCCCTTCACCAGCGTGCGCACGCAGTCGTACGCGCCGGGTTTCGCTTCACATTCGGTAAGCCGGGCGAAGTCAGATTTTGGGTTCGTGTAATCTTCATTCCACGCCACGCCCGAGGTGTGGGTGATGAGCTGTTTCAGCGTCACGCCCTCCCAGGCGGTGCCTTTTAAGTCCGGTTCGTATTGAGTGACAAAATCGTCCAGGGAGTGGATTTTCCCCTCTTTAATTGCAACGCCCACCAGCGCCGAGACCACCGATTTTCCCACGGAGCGCGACGTCCAGAGCGTTGAATCAGTATTGCCTTCTCCCAGATATTTAAAGGCGATCTTGCCGTCCTTGAGCACCAGCATGCCGCTGACGTTCTGGCGTTCGAGGTAATCCTGAAGATCCCAGGTCTTGCCGTTCACCTGATAGCGGACGTCAGCGAGCGGCTTTTCCGCGGCGAGCAGCGGCGAGGCGTTGCCGTGGCGGAACACGTCGCCGGCGTAGTTGCGGTAGTCATTGCGAAAGCCCACCACGCGATCGGCCTGGCTCCAGGTGAGCATCGTATGCGCATCCGGAAGCCGTGCGTCAAAAGGCGCCGGGCAGGTAGCGAGGTCGGTACCGTTGCAGGCCGCCATGGCAGCGGGCGACAGCAGGCTGCTGACAACAAGCGCCGCGAGCAGCGTGAGGTTCGTTTTAGTTTTCATGTTTATCTCGTGTGGCTCAGGAAGGGCTTCAGTTTAAGAACCCCCGGCCTATAATAAAAAGCGCGTAATGGGGGAAAATCCCCCACAAAATCCCCGTGGAGGATGACGTGGCGTCACTAAACTATTCGTTTGCCCAGCTTGAGGCATTCACCGCCGTCGCCGAGCACGGCAGCCTGATGAAGGCGGCGATGAAGCTTGGCAAAGATCGTACAACCCTGCGCGATCTGATTGATTTTCTTGAGGACGGGCTGGGCTACGCGCTGTTTCTGCGAGAGGGGCGCAGCCTTCGCCTGACGCCGGAGGGGGAGCAGCTCCAGCGGCAGGCTCACCTGCTGATGCGCCAGGTAAAAGCATTTGAGGCCTTTGCCAGAGCGGTACCGGCCAGCGCGACGCAGGACATTGCCCTCGTCTACGATCCGTTCACCCCCCGGGCATTTTTGCAGGCGCTGATTGCCACACTGGCGACGCAAAAAATTCGCCTGAGCCTGACCAGCGCGTCGCGCGATGACGCGGAAGCCATGCTGGCAGGCGGTGAGGCCGATCTGGCGATCTGCCAGGCGCGCAACCGCAGCGTGGGCAATGAAATGGAGTGGCGCGCGCTGGGGGCGATCGACATGGATTTTTACGCCGCAGAGGCGCTTTTTGCGGAGGTGGCGTCGCCGGTGTCGCTGCTCGATCTCTCTCTGGTCCCGCAGGTGATTATGCATGACGCGTCTGACGAGCCGGTTGCCCGCCGCCTGCAAATCGCCGGACACACGCTCTACACCAATGAACTGGAGATGCTGCGCGGCCTGCTGGAACAGGGCTGCGGCTGGGGCTTTTTGCCGACCCATCTTCGCGCGGCGCGGTGGAAAAACGTAAAAAGGCTGCCCACCGAAGTGGGCAGCCAGGGGATAAGCCAGACGATGGTGACCATCTGGAAGCCGGGCAGCGACAAGCGCGGGCTGATTAACGATACGCTGTCGCTGCTGCCGGCGTTATGGAAACGCTCAGCGCTGTGAACACCTCTGGCATTGTTTATTCTGGATCTGCTGGAAGAAGTCGTTGCCTTTGTCGTCCACCAGGATAAACGCCGGGAAGTTCTCCACTTCAATTTTCCAGATAGCTTCCATTCCCAGTTCCGGGTACGCCACGCACTCCAGGCTCCTGATGCTGTTTTGCGCCAGCACCGCCGCCGGGCCGCCGATGCTGCCGAGGTAGAAGCCGCCGTGTTTGTGGCAGGCATCCGTCACCTGCTGGCTGCGGTTACCTTTGGCCAGCATGATCATGCTCGCACCGTGGGACTGCAGCAGGTCCACGTAGGAATCCATACGCCCCGCGGTGGTTGGGCCTAACGAGCCGGAAGCGTAGCCCTCCGGCGTTTTCGCCGGGCCCGCGTAGTAGATCGGGTGATCTTTTACGTACTGCGGCAGCGCTTCGCCGTTATCGAGCAGCTCCTTCAGCTTCGCGTGGGCAATGTCGCGCGCCACGATGATGGTGCCGTTCAGGGACAGGCGTGTAGAGACCGGATGCGCGGAAAGCTGCGCCAGGATCTCGTTCATCGGCCTGTTCAGATCGATGCTGACCACGTCGCCTTCACCCTGCTGGCGCAGGGATTCAGGAATATACTGGCCCGGGTTGTGCTCCAGCTTCTCAATCCAGATGCCGTCGCGGTTGATCTTCGCTTTGATATTGCGGTCGGCGGAGCAGGAGACGCCCATACCGATTGGGCAGGACGCGCCGTGGCGCGGCAGGCGGATCACGCGAATATCGTGGGCGAAGTATTTCCCGCCAAACTGCGCGCCCAGGCCGAGGTTTTGCGCTTCCTGAAGCAGCTCCTGTTCGAGCTGAACATCGCGGAACGCCTGGCCGTGCTCGTTACCCTCGGTTGGCAGGTCGTCGTAGTAACGCGCGGAGGCGAGCTTGACGGTTTTCAGCGTGGCTTCCGCCGAGGTTCCGCCGATAACGAAGGCAATATGGTACGGCGGGCACGCTGCGGTACCGAGGGTACGCATCTTCTCAACCAGGTAGTTTTTCAGCTTCGCCGGGGTGATCAGCGCTTTGGTTTCCTGGTAGAGATAGGTTTTATTCGCTGAACCGCCGCCTTTCGCCATGCAGAGGAATTTGTACTCATCGCCGTCCACGCTGTAGAGGTCGATCTGCGCGGGCAGGTTGGTGCCGGTATTCACCTCTTTATACATATCCAGCGCCGCGTTCTGCGAGTAGCGCAGGTTATCTTCAATATAGGTGTTATAAACGCCCTGGCTTAGCGCCGCTTCGTCACCGCCGCCGGTCCAGACGCGCTGGCCTTTTTTACCCATGATGATTGCCGTGCCGGTATCCTGACAGGTCGGCAGCACGCCTTTCGCCGCAATCTCGGAGTTGCGCAGGAACTGCAGGGCAACGTATTTGTCGTTCTCGCTGGCCTGCGGATCGCTCAGAATAGCCGCAACCTGCTTCTGGTGCGAAGGGCGCAGCATAAACGCCGCATCGTGGAAGGCCTGCTGTGCCAGCAGGGTCAGGGCTTCCGGCTCTACTTTGAGCACTTCCTGTCCGTCAAATTCGGCAACCGAGACGTGCTCTTTGGACAGCAGATAGTATTCGGTGTCGTCGTGCGCGAGCGGGAACGGGTTCTGGTAGAAAAACGGTTTGTTCGACATAGCTTGCTCCATAAAAATAAAACCGCCGGAGGGTTAGCCCGGCGGTCAGGAATCAGAACATCATGGACATCCACGGATAACCAATCAGCAGCAGGGCCGCCAGGAAGATGGCGCCGAAGATGGTGCCGAGGCGCCAGTAGTCTTTGGTTGGCAGGTAGCCGCTACCGTAGTAAATCGGGCTTGGGCCAGTACCGTACGGGGTGATGATCCCCATTACGCCCAGCGAGGTCACCATCAGCAGGACAAACACTTCCATATTCATGCCCGGAATGGTGGAGGCGATGGTCAGCATCGCCGGCAGCAGCGCCGTGGTGTGCGCGGTGGTGCTGGCAAACAGGTAGTGCAGCAGGTAGAACGCCAGCAGCAGCACGATAGTGGCCACGCCCGGCGAGATGCCGCTCATCAGCAGGCCGCCTTCTTTACCCAGCCAGCTGATAAAGCCGGTTGAGGAGAGGCCATCCGCCAGCGCAACCAGGGTGGCGAACCAGACGAAGGTGTTCCACGCGGCTTTGTTACCGGTGATATCGTTCCACTCCAGCACGCCGGTCCACAGCATCAGGCCAACGATGAGCAGGGCAGCCATGGCCGGTTCAATCCACGCGGCGGCGAAGATCCACATCAGCAGCGCACAGCACACAAACACCAGCAGCAGGATTTCATTGCGCGACAGTTTGCCGAGCTTTTCCAGCTCACGGGTTGCCCACAGCGGTACTTCATTATTCACTTTGACTTCTGGCGGGTAGAACCAGTAGGCCAGCAGCGGCATGGTGAGGATCAGCAGCACGCCGAGCGGCAGGAAGGCGAGGAACCAGGTCCCCCAGGAGATATCAATGCCTACCGTGCTTTTTACCAGCGCCAGCGCCAGCAGGTTAGGCGCGAGGGCGGAAAGGAACATAGAGCTGGTGATACAGGCGGCGGTGATCGCCACCCACATCAGGTACGAGCCAATTTTACGCGCGCTTGGGTCGTTCGGTTTTGAACCGTACAGCGGCGGCAGGTTAGCAATGATGGGGTAGATTGTCCCGCCGCTGCGCGCGGTGTTGGACGGGGTAAACGGTGCCAGCAGCAGGTCCGCGAAGGTAATCGCGTAGCCGAGCGTCAGGCTGCGGCGGCCCAGGTACTTCACCAGAATCAGCGCCAGGCGACGGCCAAAGCGGGTTTTGTCGTAGCCCGCGGCAAACATAAAGGCACCGAAGATCAGCCACACGGTAGAGTTACCAAACCCGCTGACCGCCCATTTAAAGGAGGCACCCGCCAGCTTGAACTTAGGATCGGCCAGCTGTTCCGGGCTAAAGAGCACCCACTGGCTGCACAGCGCAATCGCTACCACGCCGGTGAGGCCGATCACGGCACCCGGCAGCGGTTCGAAGATTAACCCGACGATGACGCCAACAAAGATTGCGAAGTAGTGCCACGCGTAAGGCGGCAGGCCTTCAGGAACGGGAACAAACAGCAGCAGTACGGCAACTATGACGGGCAGGGCCATCATCAGCAGTCGTTTAGCTGTTCCATTTGATGCTTGATTCGCCGCAGGAGGCGTTACAGCAGTTTTTGTTTTCATAGTTTCACGTCTTAAGTTGTCAAAGATTCGTCATACGATGAAATAGCCGGTTCGCTTTATTTAATTTCTTTGCTTTTTTTAGTTATTAAAACGGTGCTTCAGTTATTTCAGTAATAGGGGTTAAACGCTTTTTGTTGGGCGCTTAATTAAAAAATGATGATATTTATATATTGCGCGTTTAGGTGTCGAAACTTTTGATCGCGATCAAATAAACAGAAATGGATGCGTATTTTTATGCTCTTTTAAATAACCACTACGGCGTATGTGGGTATTAGGGGTTTTTCTTGTTCGTTTTTTTCATTTTGATAACATATAAAGTTCGGTATTTATACAATCAATTGATAAATATGAGTTTATTTATCGTTGATAAAATGGTCTTACCTTAACTATGTTAACGAATTTTGCATTGTTGTAAATGGATGAAATTATATGGCTAACACCAATGTATTATTGTTGTTATCGCAGGGATTAAATAGTTTATTAACTAACGTAATGGCTTTAGAAACTAAAAAAAGCATTATATTAATATCATGACATCGGCAAAAACGACGAAATAAAAATTCAGCCCGATAACGAATTCTTAATTTTTTAAAGTTTGGAGTTTCTATTATGAGCACTAACGAACGTATGTTAAGCCCTTTCACATTACCGAATGGTACTGAACTGAAAAACCGTTTGTTAATGGCCCCGATGACAACCTGTACCGGCTATTACGATGGCACCGTGACCAGCGAGCTGGTGGAATACTACCGCGCCCGCTCTGGCAGCATCGGTACCATCATCGTTGAGTGTTGCTTTGTCGACGATCTCGGCCTGGCGTTCCCGGGCGCAATTGGTATTGATAACGACGAGAAAATCGCCGGGCTGGCGAAAATCGCTGACGCCATTAAGTCCAAAGGATCCAAAGCCCTTCTGCAAATCTACCACGGCGGCCGCATGGTCGATCCTAAGCTTATCGGCGGCCGCACGCCGGTTGGTCCCAGCGCCGTTGCCGCGCCGCGTGACGGTGCCGCGACGCCGGTTGCGCTGACCACCGAAGAAGTGGAAGGCATGGTGGGCAAGTTCGGTGAAGCCGTGCGCCGCGCGATTCAGGCCGGATTCGACGGTGTCGAAATCCACGGGGCGAACACCTATCTCATCCAGCAGTTTTACTCCCCAAATTCTAACCAGCGCGATGACGAGTGGGGCGGCAGCCGCGATAACCGCGCGAAATTCCCGCTGGCGGTGCTGGACATTACCCACAAAATGGTGCGCCAGTACGCGGACGACGCGTTCATTATCGGCTATCGTTTCTCGCCTGAAGAGCTGGAGGTCCCGGGCATTCGCTTCGACGACACCATGTATCTGCTGGAAAAACTGGCCGCGCGCGGCGTGGATTACCTGCACTTCTCCGTTGGCGCCACCCTGCGACCTTCTATCGTCGACACTCAGGATCCAACGCCGCTGATTGAAAAATACTGTGCGATGCGGTCTGAAACCCTGGCACAGGTGCCGGTGATGGGCGTTGGCGGCGTGGTAAATGCCGCCGATGTAAATGAGGCGCTGGATCGCGGCTACGATCTGATTGCCGTCGGGCGGGCCACTATCGCCTACCCGGACTGGACCGACCGCATCGCTGCTGGTGAAAGCCTCGAGCTGTTTATGGACAGCACCCGCCGTGAAGCGCTGAACATTCCTGAACCGCTGTGGCGCTTCTCGCTGGTGGAAGCGATGATCCGCGACATGAGCATGGGCGAATCTAAATTCAAGCCCGGTACCTTCACCGAGAAAGTGCAGGACGATGCTAACGAGCTGGTGATTAACGTCAGCCTTGAAACCGATCGTATCGCGGATATCGAACTGGCCTCCGGCCCCGGCGATGACGTGGAGTTTGTGACCAGCTTCGAAGAGATCCGCACCCGCATTCTGGATGCCAACACCCCGCACGTGGACGCGATTACGGGCGCAACCAGCCAGAGCGAGGCGGTGAAAAAAGCGGTTTCTAAAGCGATGCTGAAATCCAGCAAGGCGCTGGCGGCAGAAGAGGGCGCGGACCCGAATGAAACCAGAAGCGTGGACGTTGTGGTGGTCGGCAGCGGCGGCGCAGGTCTGGCGGCGGCGATTCAGGCTCATGACGAAGGCGCGAGCGTGCTGATCGTCGAGAAAATGCCAACCATCGGCGGTAACACCATCAAAGCTTCGGCCGGTATGAACGCCGCCGAAACCCGCTTCCAGCGCGTGAAGGGCATCCAGGACAGCAAAGAATTGTTCTATCAGGAGAGCCTGAAAGGCGGCGGCAACAAGAACAACCCGGAACTGCTGCGTCGCTTTGTCGAGAACGCACCGGAAGCCATCGAGTGGCTGGCTACGCGCGGCATTATGCTGAACGACATCACCACAACCGGCGGGATGAGCATCGACCGTACTCACCGTCCAAAAGACGGTTCCGCGGTGGGCGGTTACCTGATCAGCGGCCTGGTGCGTAACGTCAACCGGCGCAACATTGAGGTGATGCTGGATACCTCCGTCAGCGACATCCTCTTTGAAAACGGCGAAGTCACCGGCGTGCGCCTGACGACGGAAGAGAATGAAACCCTCACCGTGGCAACCAAAAGCGTGATTGTCGCGACGGGCGGCTTCAGCGCCAACAGCCAGATGGTGGTGAAATACCGTCCGGACCTGGAAGGGTTCGTCACCACTAACCACAAAGGGGCGACGGGGGGCGGTATCGCGCTGCTGGAACGTATTGGCGCAGGCACCGTCGATATGGGCGAGATCCAGATCCACCCAACCGTTGAGCAGAAAACCTCGTATCTGATTTCCGAATCCATCCGCGGCGGCGGGGCGATTCTGGTGAACCAGCAGGGCAACCGCTTCTTTAACGAAATGGAGACCCGCGACAAGGTTTCGGCGCAAATCATCGCGCTGCCGGAGAAATACGCTTATATCGTCTTTGACGAGCATGTTCGGGCTAAAAACAAAGCCGCGGATGAGTACATCGCAAAAGGTTTCGTCACCAGCGCCAGCTCGCCGGAAGCCCTGGCGGAAGCGCTGGGAATGGATCCCCACCAGTTCCTGGCAACGCTTGAACGCTACAACGGCTTTGTGGAAAAACAGCACGACGACGATTTTGGTCGTACCACCGCGCTGCGTGCGCCCATCAACGAAGGGCCGTTCTATGCCATTCAGATTGCACCGGGCGTACACCACACCATGGGCGGCGTGACCATCAACACCGATACCTGCGTGCTGGACGGCAACCACAACGTGCTGCCAGGGGCGTTTGCCGCGGGGGAGGTTGTCGGGGGCATCCACGGCGGTAACCGCATTGGCGGTAACGCGGTGGCAGATATCATTATTTTTGGTACGCTTGCCGGACATCAGGCGGCGATGCGAGCGAAAAAAGCATAAGGCTCCTGTACTGTAGGCCGGATACGCATCGCGCTATCCGGCATTAAACCCCGGCGGCGCGGTGCCTGCCGGGGCTACATCTGAGGACTTTGCCATGCCTGACGACAACCGCGTTTACAGCTACTCCGCCGTTCTGATGGGCTCGCCCATTCTCCTGAAACTCTTTTCCCATGACGAAGCGCTTGCTTCCCGCGTGTTTCGACTCATCAAACAGTACGAAGATCTCCTTACCGTCAACCGTGCCCATTCTCAGGTGATGGACATCAACCATGCCGCCGGCAGTCATCCGGTTGCCGTTAGCCGTCCGGTATTCGATCTCATCCGCTGCGCGAAAGCGGCAAGCCTGCTCAAGGACAGCGCGTTTAACCTGGCGATTGGGCCGCTGGTGAAGCGGTGGAAAATCGGCTTTCGGGGCGACACCGTACCGCCTGCGGATGAAATCACGGCATTGCTGGATCTGACCCGTCCCGCTGACGTGGTGCTGGATGAATCCAGCAGCAGCGTGTTTCTGACGCGGGCCGGCATGGAGATTGATTTGGGCGCCATTGCTAAAGGCTATATTGCCGATCGGGTCCGGGACTATCTGCGCAAGGAGGGGGTCGAGATGGGGCTCATTAACCTCGGCGGCAACATCCAGACGTTAGGCTCCCCGGAAGGGGGCTGGAGCGTAGGCCTGAAAAAACCGTTCGCCGGTGACGCGCTGATTGGCGCAATGACGGTAGAGAACCGCTCGGTCGTGACGTCAGGTACCTATGAGCGCTACTTTGAACAGAACGGTAAACGCTATCACCACATCCTGGATCCGCGCACCGGCTACCCGCTGGATAACGAGCTGGACAGCGTGACGATTATTTCCGGAGACTCCATCGACGGCGATCTCTGGACCACGCTGATCTACGGCATGGGAGTGGAGAAGGGCTGCGCCGCGCTGCGCTCGCGCCCTGATATTGAAGCGATTTTTGTCACCAAAACGAAAGAAGTGGTGTTCTCCTCGATGCACCACTTCCGTTTTACCCTGCTGGACGAGGGCTACCGTATTACTGGCAGTACTGCTTGAGCAGTCCGGTCTGTTCCGGCTGTAAACGATAGCGATACACCGGGCGGCCCGTGGCGCCGTAGTGAATGCTGGTAAACAGGATGTTGATTTGCGCCAGCCAGATCAGGTATTTGCGGCAGGAAACGCGTGAAATGTTTACCGCGTTGGCCAGATCGTCGGTGGAGAATTCCGTCTCCGGATGGCTGTCGATCCACTGGCAAATCGTGCGCAGCGTCTGCGGCGTTAACCCTTTCGGTAATTTCTTGCTGTCGGCCAGCTCCGGCGCACCGCCGTGGATCAGCCTGTCCACGTCGGCCTGTTCATAATACTGATGCGATCCCATCAGGCTGCGCTTTGCCTTCCAGCCGTTCAGCGCCTCTTCAAAACGCGGGAACTGGAACGGTTTAATCAGGTAATCCACCACGCCGTAGTGCATGGACGTCTGGATCGTCGCCGCGTCGGAGGCCGATGAGATCATAATCACGTCAATCGGGCGGCCCGACGCGCGGATGACGGGCAGCAGATCCAGCCCGTTATCCTGCTGCATATAGACATCCAGCAGCACCAGGTCGATCGGCTGGGCCGGATTTGCAATCAGCGCCTCGGCCTGGTTGAGCGTGGAAGCGACGCCGCAGCAGCTAAAACCCTCAACGCGGTTAACGTACAGGCGGTTGAGGTCGGCTACCATGGCGTCATCATCGACAATTAACACATTTATCACGCGATATTCCTCTCGCTATCCCAGGGGATCTGAACAAAAAATTGGGTAAACACGCCAGGCTCCGACTCGACGGTAATATCCCCGCCGAGGTTCTGGATCTGCTGACGTGCAAGGAACAGCCCAACGCCGCGGTTTTCACCTTTGGTTGAGTAGCCCTTGGTAAAAATAGCCTCCAGCCGCTCGGGGTCGATGCCGGGACCGTCATCGCTGACTTCACCGCTCAGCCAGCCGTTCTGGTAATGCAGCAGCAGTCCGATCTCACCCTCCGGCTGGCCTTCCATCGCATCCAGGGCATTTTCAATTAAGTTGCCCAGCACGGTAATCAGCACCGCAACCTGCTCTTCATTGGCCGTGTCCGGAAGCTGGCTCTCCTCCGCCAGCGTCAGGGTTACACCGGCCTCTTTCGCGCGGTTGATTTTACCCAGCAGGAAGCCGGCAATGACCGGCGATTTAACCTTACGCTGTATCGCGCCAATGTCGGTCTGATAATTCTGCGCGGTCTGGATGATGTACTCCTCCAGCT
Organism: Enterobacter cloacae complex sp. P40C2; assembly: GCF_014930695.1. NCBI lineage: Bacteria > Pseudomonadati > Pseudomonadota > Gammaproteobacteria > Enterobacterales > Enterobacteriaceae > Enterobacter > Enterobacter cloacae complex sp. P40C2. Next base: position 113,875 of record NZ_JADBRP010000003.1, read on the forward strand.
TGTCGTAGCGCTTCATGTGCAGCAGGCCGAGGATCACGTGCAGCTTGTTCATAAACTCATGCGTGTGGGAGCGCAGGGCGTCGACGTAGCTGACCATGCCATCAATACGCTGCATCAGCTGGCTGATTTCGGTTTTATCGCGGAACGTGCTGATTGCCCCGATCACCTGATTCTGGCTTTTTACCGGCACCATGTTGCACAGCAGCAGCCGTCCATTACAGCCAATCTCCTGATCCTGACGCGCAATGCCGGTTCTCGACACCTCCCTCAGGCTGGCCAGCAGCGGTTCGCTGCTGCTTTCGGAGTGCTGGCCGGAGGTCAGGAGTAAAATTTCTCTGGCGGTATGGTTAATCATCGTCACGCGGCCGTGAATGTCCACGGCCATGACGCCCTCGCGCAGGGACTGCAGCATGGCCTGACGCTGCTCAAAGAGGGCAGAGATCTCATAAGGCTCCAGCCCGAACAGGATGCGTTTGAGAACCCGGACTAAGCCCCATATCCCCAGCGAGCTCATCAAGACGCTGAACAGGATGGTCCACACGGCGTTAAGCCGCCCGCGGGCAATCTGATCTTCCACCTTATTCAGCGAAATGCCGACCACCACCACGCCTATCAGCTCGTGCTGGTCGTCATACACCGGCGTAAAGACGCGCAGCGCTTCTGCGAGCGCGCCGCGGTTTACGGAGACATTCTCTTTCCCTTCCAGGGCGGGGGTCAGATCGTCGCCGATAAAATGCAAACCTAACAGCGCCTCATTGGGATGGGAATAACGCACGCCGCGCAGATCGGTGACCACGGTAAACAGCAGATCGTTACGCTTCGTCACGGCCTGCGCTATCGGCTGGATGATGCCGGCCTGGGGCGACTCCATCAGGCCGCGCCTGATGTCCGGGCTGTCTGCCAGCGTACGGGCGATACCCAGCGCGGTATCTTTTACGTCATCGCGCGTTGCCCGGGTAATCTGTACAGAATAGAGCGCGAAGACCACCAGCAGCACAGATCCGATAATGGCGCATACCATCAGCGTAACCAGCGTGTTCAGCTTCATAGGTCGCTTGCGCGTCGGGGAAAAGGGCTGCAAATCGCTCATTAACACTCCGCGATGATAAAGAATGGGCTAATTATCGCTGATGACGGGCGTTTCATAAAGCCATGTAAAGAAGGGCGTTTCGTGACCCTCCTCTCAGGTGACCTATATAAAACACTTTATAGTGTGGGGGTACTCATAATAAGGAGGCAGTTTATGAGCATTATGCTTACCGGTACGGCCAGGGAAAAACGGCACGCCAGCACGATGAATATCGACAGATTATCCACGCTGGATATGCTGAAAGTCATTCACCAGGATGACGCACAGATCGCTTCTGCACTTACCCCACACCTGACGATGCTCGCCCGCGTGGTAGATAACGCGGCGGCAACCCTTAGCCACGGCGGACGTCTGATCCTGACCGGCGCGGGCGCGTCCGGACGCGTGGCGGAGCAGGCGGCGGCGGAGTTTGCGCCAGGTAAACATCCCGTCATTGCGATTACGGCAGGCGATAACGCCGGAAGCTACGAGCGCGGCGTTGCCGATCTCCAGACGATCAATTTTGGCGAGCACGACATGATGCTGGCGCTGTCCGTTAGCGGCAAAACGCCGTGGGTGTGGGGCGCGATGCGCCATGCCTGGTCTTTGGGCTCAACGGTTGCTCTGGTCACGGGGGATACGCAAAGCGAGGCGGCGCAGCTGGCGAGCATGGTGATTGCGCCCGACCCTGGTGCCGACGTGGTGGCCGGGTACGCGAATACCAAAGCGGGCATCGCGCAAAAAATGATCCTGAATATGGTCACCACCGGTCTGGCGGTAAGAACCGGACGAGTATACAGCAACCTGCGCGTTGATATTGAGGCCACCAGCACCCGGTGGGCCGAACGGCAAATCGCCATTGTAATGGAGGCGGGAGGATGCACCCGGGCGCAGGCGAAGGCCGCGCTGGAGAGCTGTAACCACCACTGCAAAACGGCGGTGCTGATGGTGCTGACGGGGCTAGATGCGTGGAAAGCGCATGAGCTGCTGGCGCAGAATAACGGGTTTATCCGTCTGGCCTTGCAGGAAGCGCCATAAAATAAAAAGCCCGCGTAGCGGGCTTTACTTTTTTGGGGATTAGAACTGGTAGGTCATGCCTACGCCAACGATGTCGTCGGTAGAAATACCGTTGGCTTCATAGAAGCGCTCATCGTTGTCCAGCATGTTGATCTTGTAATCAACATAGGTTGAGAAGTTCTTATTAAAGGTGTAGGTCATGCCTACGTCGATGTAGTTAACCAGATCCATGTCGCCTTTTTGACCCTGCGGGTTACCGGCGGTGCCTGGATAGGTCATATCTTTGCCTTTCGAGTAAACCCATGCCAGAGATGGACGCAGGCCGAAGTCGAACTGGTACTGTGCAACGGCTTCGAAGTTCTGAGTCTGATCCGCGATACCATAATCACCGTATGGGGTCATGTTGCGGGTTTCTGCATACATCATCGCCAGATAGACGTTATTGGCATCGTATTTTGCGCCAATGGTCCAAGCTTCGGCTGTTTCGCCACCAGCGAAATGTGCGCTGGAATGCTTGCCATAGGCTTCCTGCTTATTAGAGCGGTCGGAGGAAGAATACGCCGCACCCAGCGACAGACCGAAATCGAAGCTATAGGTGCTCGACATACCGAAGCCGTCGCCGTTCTGGAAACGCACATCGTCATGTCCGTTTTTGGTGCCTTCCTGATCTTCGTTTGCATTCGCGCCTTCGTTAGCACCCTGGTATTGCAGCGCAAAATTAAGGCCGTCGACCAGACCAAAGAAATCATTATTACGGTAGGTCGCTACGCCATTAGTACGGCCAACCATATAGTTGTCAGTCCAGGTGTAGGAATCACCACCAAATACCGGCAGCATATCGGTCCAGGCTTCAACGTCGTACACGACGCCATAATTACGACCGTAATCAAATGAGCCATATTCACCGTATTTCAGGCCAGCGTAGGCCAGACGGTTAAAAGACTTGTCGCCCGCACCTTCGGTATCGTTAGCGTAGGTTTTATATTCCCACTGACCATAGCCCACCAGGTCGTTAGCGATCTGCGTTTCGCCTTTGAAACCAACCTGTACATAGGTTTCGTCACCGTCGTCGCCTGCATGGTCAGAGAAGGTATGACGCGCATCGACTTTACCGTACAGGTCGACCTTGTTGCCGTTTTTGTTGTACATCTCAGCCGCATTTGCTGCGCCAGCCATTAATAATGCGGGTACAAGAATTGCCAGAACTTTTCTTTTCATTATATATTCCCTTTAAATATAATTTGTCTGAATATATGTAATTACCCTCCGTAACTACATGGCCGATACTATTCTATGAAGAGTTATTTAGTTTCAAAAATAAATGTAATTAAATGGGTGAAAAGATTACAAAATATTTCTTTTTATCTCTTTATTTTTCAGATGAATTAATCCATTGAAAATATGAGTTGTAATTATTATTAAGTATTTCGCGCTTCTATTTTTAAGTGGGTTTGATTCGGGTGTATTATAATTAACCCTCTTTTGAGCAACAGGATGAGAGTATGGAACTTGCGCAGTGGCAGCACCGGTTTGAACGCTGGCTGGATGAAAACCATTTCACCGATGATGCGGCCCACGATATCGCCCATTTTCGCCGCGTCTGGGTGACCGCGCAGAACATCATGGCGGAGCTTCGCGTCGATCCGCTGGTCGTGCTGACCGCATGCTACTTCCATGACGTTGTCAGCCTGCCGAAAAACCATCCCGATCGGAGCCAGTCCTCGCTGCTGGCGGCGCGCAAAACGCGTGAGATCCTGCGCCGCGATTTTCCTGACTTCCCGCCAGAGCGCTATGCGGCCGTTGAGCATGCCATTGAGGCGCATAGCTTCAGCGCCGGGATTGCGCCGCAAAGCCTTGAGGCGAAAATCGTGCAGGATGCCGACCGGCTTGAGGCCTTAGGCGCTATCGGCCTGGCGCGCGTTTTTGCCGTGTCCGGTGCGCTGGGCGTCGCGCTGTTCGATGCCGACGACCCGTTTGCCGGTGCCCGACCGCTGGATGATAAAACCTTCGCGCTCGACCACTTCCAGACCAAACTCCTGCGCCTGCCGGACACCATGCAAACCCCGCGAGGACGCGAGCTTGCGCGCCACAATGCCGACTTCCTGATCCAGTTTATGGCGAAGCTCAGCGCTGAACTACAGGGCGATTATCTCGGAACGGATAGCCGGGTGCTGAACCATTTCCGTCGCAGTTTGCGATCCTGAACTGTGGTAATCTGTTTTCTGTCTTTATTGCCCGGTTAAGAGAATGCTGGAAAATCTATCAGTGACTGTACCCGCGCCCGAGCGGGTTGAGAAATCAACGGCATCTGTGCAGGCACTGCTGCGTCAGCTGCTGGAAATGTACGATGCTAAAACGCTGGCAAACCAGTTGGAGGCCCATGGCGAAAGCCACTGGAGCCCGGCGATACTCAAGCGGCTGCTGATTAGCGACAGGGCAGGGCACCGCCTCAGCGACGGCGAGTTCCGCTACCTGCAAAATTTGCTGCCGCGACCACCCGCTGCGCATCCGAATTATGCCTTTCGTTTTATCGATCTCTTTGCCGGCATCGGCGGCATTCGCCACGGCTTTGAAGCCATTGGTGGGCAGTGCGTGTTCACCAGCGAATGGAATAAGCATGCCGTGCGCACCTATAAGGCGAACTGGTACTGCGACCCCGACGAGCACCAGTTCAATGCCGACATCCGCGACGTCACCCTGAGCCACAAAAGCGGCGTCAGCGACGAAGAAGCCGCTGAGCACATTCGCAACACCATCCCGGCGCACGATGTGCTGCTGGCCGGCTTTCCGTGCCAGCCGTTCTCGCTGGCAGGCGTCTCGAAGAAGAACGCGCTGGGCCGCGCGCACGGCTTTGCCTGCGATACGCAGGGAACGCTGTTCTTTGACGTTGCCCGCATCATCGACGCCCGCCGCCCGGCGATTTTTGTGCTGGAAAACGTCAAGAATTTAAAGAGCCATGACGGCGGGAAAACCTTCCGCATTATCATGCAAACCCTGGATGAGCTGGGTTACGACGTGGCGGACGCGGACGATATGGGGCCGGACGATCCGAAAATTATCGACGGCAAACACTTCCTGCCGCAGCATCGTGAACGCATCGTGCTGGTGGGCTTCCGTCGCGATCTGGATCTGAAAGGCGACTTTACGCTGCGTGATCTGCCCTCGCTGTATCCGGCGCGCCGCCCGACGGTTGCGGATCTGCTGGAGCCCGCCGTTGACGCCAAATTCATCCTGACGCCGGTGCTGTGGAAATATCTCTATCGCTATGCCAAAAAGCATCAAGCTAAGGGCAACGGCTTTGGTTTTGGCATGGTCAACCCGCTTAATCCCGACAGCGTGACGCGCACGCTGTCGGCGCGCTACTACAAGGACGGCGCGGAGATCCTTATTGACCGGGGATGGGATAGGGCGCTGGGCGAAAAGGATTTTGACGATCCGCACAACCAGCAGCACCGACCGCGTCGCTTAACGCCTCGCGAATGCGCGCGTCTGATGGGCTTCGAGACGCCTCAGGGCTACCGCTTCCGCATTCCGGTGTCGGATACCCAGGCCTATCGCCAGTTTGGCAACTCGGTTGTGGTGCCTGCCTTTGCCGCCGTAGCAAAACTGCTGGTGTCGCGCATCGGTAAGGCGGTTGAAATTCGCAAGAGTGAGGCCGTCAATGGCGGACGTTCACAATAAGGCCACGCGCAGCAAGAACATGCGCGCGATCGGCACGCGTGATACCGCGATCGAAAAGCGGATTGCGGGCCTCCTGAGCGCCGTCGGGTTTACGTTCCGGGTTCAGGATGCCGCGCTTGCCGGGCGTCCTGATTTCGTGATCGACGCTTACCGGTGCATCATCTTTACCCACGGCTGTTTCTGGCATCACCACGACTGCTATCTGTTTAAAGTCCCGGCGACGCGCACCGATTTCTGGCTGGAGAAGATTGGCAAGAACGTCGAGCGCGACAAGCGCGACGTTTCGGCGCTTTTCGCTCAGGGCTGGCGCGTGCTGATCGTCTGGGAGTGCGCGCTGCGCGGCAAACTGAAGCTCGGTGACGACGCCCTGACCGAGCGGCTGGAAGAGTGGATCTGCGGCGGCGGTCAGGCCGCGCAGATCGACACGCAGGGCATTCACCCGATCACGGTTTCTCCGCCCCACACGCCGTGACGATCGGCTTGGCGGGCAGCAAATATTTACCCAGCGTGACCAGAACTACCGCAAAGACAATGACCCCCAGCGCCAGCCATTCAATCGTCGACAGGACTTCGCCGGCAAAACCGGTGCCCAGCAGTACGGCAACCACCGGGTTAACGTAGGCGTAGCTGGTGGCGATCGCCGGCGATACGTTACGGATAAGATACATATAGGCGTTGATGGCGATAATGGAGCCAAACAGCGCCAGATACCCGACGGCCAGGAAACCGGACAGACCCGGCATCGCCGTCAGCTTTTCGCCCGCTATCGTGGAGGCAATCAGCAGCACGATGCCCGCCGCGAGCATCTCAATGGCACCCGCCATCATCCCGGCAGGCAGTTCAATGCGAGAGCCGTAGACCGAGCCGAAGGCCCAGCTCATGGAGCCAATCATGATCATCACCGCCGCCCACGGATTGCCGCTCAGGTTACCGCCGCTGTTGAGCATGATGATACCCGCAAGCCCAATCGCGATGCCCAGCCATTCGAGCTTGCGGGTGCGGATCCCGAACAGACGGCTAAAGCAGAGCGTGAACAGCGGCACGGTCGCGACGACCACCGCGGCGATCCCCGACGGCACGTTCTGATGTTCGGCGACGGTAACCGCACCGTTGCCCATAGCCAGCAGCAGCAGGCCGATCAGGGCGGCGTTAAGCATCGGGCGCAGCGGCGGAAGCCTATGGCCGCGCAGCAGTAAAAACGCCAGCAGCAGCACGCCGGCTGCAAGAAAGCGAATGCCGGCCATCATCAGCGGGGGCCAGCTTTCCACGCCAATACGGATAACAAAATAGGTGGATCCCCAGATGATATACAGGGAAAAAAGTGCTCCAATGAGCGGTAATAGATGCCGGAAACGCATAGTCCCTCACGACGAAATAAAAAGTTCGCTCATAGTTAACGCCAAAACTATCTCGCTGGCGAGCGCTTTAATTGTGCTGGTTATGTGAAATTTTTGTTGACGCGAGGTGCCTGTTTCCGGGCCGCGAGTTTTGTTCCATACTATTCACTTAATTAGCAAAAAAAGAAGGATAGAGATTTTGGCAGGAAGTAGCTTATTAACATTACTGGACGATATCGCCACGCTGCTTGATGACATTTCGGTGATGGGAAAACTGGCGGCGAAGAAAACCGCCGGGGTGCTGGGAGACGATCTGTCGCTGAACGCGCAGCAGGTTAGCGGCGTGCGGGCGAACCGTGAGCTGCCGGTGGTGTGGGGCGTGGCGAAAGGCTCCTTTATTAACAAGGTGATCCTCGTTCCGCTGGCGCTGCTGATCAGCGCCTTTATTCCCTGGGCCATTACGCCATTGCTGATGATTGGCGGCGCGTTCCTGTGCTTTGAAGGTGCCGAAAAAGTGCTGCACATGCTTGCGGCGCGCAAGGAGAAAGATACCCCGGAGATGCGCCAGCAGCGTCTGGAAGCGCTGGCCGCGCAGGATCCTAAAACGTTCGAGCGCGATAAAATCAAAGGCGCGGTTCGTACCGACTTCATTCTCTCGGCTGAGATTGTGGCGATTACGCTTGGGATCGTCTCCGAAGCACCGCTGATGAACCAGGTCATGGTGCTGTCGCTGATCGCCATTCTTGTGACGGTTGGGGTGTATGGCCTGGTCGGTCTTATCGTCAAGCTGGACGATATCGGCTTCTGGCTGGAAAAAAAATCCAGCGCCATTGCGCGCGGGATCGGTAAAAGCCTGCTGGTGCTGGCTCCGTGGCTGATGAAAAGTTTGTCGATCGTGGGTACCCTGGCGATGTTCCTGGTCGGCGGCGGAATTATTGTACACGGCGTTGCCGCGCTGCATCATACGATTGAACATCTGGCGTCAGGACATGGTACGGTGGTCGCCGCCATTCTGCCGACGCTGCTTAACCTCGTGCTGGGCTTTATCGTCGGCCTCATTGTGGTGGCAGTGGTTAAGCTGGTTGGAAAAGTACGCGGCACATCGCATTAATTATTGACTGGCTGCGGGTGCAAAAAGCGCGTTCCTCGTCTAAATTGATAACGTTTCACCCTGATACAGGAGGCAGGTATGGTCTTTTTGGTCAGTGATGAAGTTAAGCCTAAGGGTGGCGGTCCGAGCATGATCGTCACCGGTTATTCCAGCGGAATGGTGGAATGCCGGTGGCATGATGGATACGGCATTAAGCGCGAGGCTTTTCGTGAAGACGAGCTTCAGCCCGGTGATGAAAGGCAAAGTCGCGATAAGGCTTAATCACGTAACGCCCGGCTCTGCCGGGCGTTTTTACTGACTGATGGCTTACCATGCCGCAGGGTGAACGGCAATCAGGGAGTGTGTGTGCAGCACGATACGTACGTTGTTAAACAATCTTTTTTGCAATGGCTGCACAAGCGTAGCAATCCCCTTTTGGTTGTTAACCTCTGTTTTATTGTTGTGCTGATCTTCTCCACCCTCCTGACCTGGCGCGAAGTCGTGGTGCTGGAGGAGGCCTACATCTCCAGCCAGCGTAACCATCTGGAAACCGTTGCCAGCTCGCTGGACAGACAGCTCCAGTTTAGCGTCAATAAAATGCTCTACTTTCGCCACAGCATGCTGGACGCGCTGGAGACGCCGCTGGCGTTTGGGGTCCTGCAGGATGCGGTAAAGCGTTTTGAACGCGTGCGGCGTTCCCCCGTCTGGCAAATCGCGGTCGATAAAAAGCGCACGCTGCCGATCAACGGCGTTTCGGATGCGTTTGTTGAAAAAACAACGCTGCTCACTCGCGATGACGATTACCTGGATAACGAGCTCTCCGCCGCGCTCGAAGTGGGCTATTTGCTGCGCCTGGCCTCCACAAATTCGCGCCACGAGGAGCGGGTAATATACGTTTCTCGCGCTGGGTTTTTTCTGGAAACGGATACGCCTGCGCATCACGGCGATATTGCCCAGCGCTATTACCATCTGGTCACGCAGCCCTGGTTTACGCAGCAGACAGATCGTGAAAACCGGGCGCGGGCGGTTCGGTGGTTTATCTCGCCTCCCTCGGCTTTTGCCGGTAAACAGCCGCTCATTACCGCCAGCGTGCCGGTCTATTACCATCACGTCTGGTATGGCGTAGTGGCGATGGATTTCACCTTTGCCACCATGCGCCAGCTGCTGGTGGAGGCGATGGACGACCATACGGAAGGGGAGTACCAGCTGTATGACAGCCGCCTCAACATGCTCGCGACGACTGAGACCCCGGCAGAGGAGGTTAATCACTTCGACGAGCGGGAATTGGCGCAAATCGCGCACGCTATAGAGCTGGACACCGAGGGCGGCATTCGCCTGGGAAGCCGCTTTATCAGCTGGGCGCGCCTCGATCATTTCGACGGCCTCGTCCTGCGGGTACACACCCTGGATGAGGGGGTTCGCGGTGATTTCGGCAGTATCAGCATCGTGCTGGCCCTGCTCTGGGCGCTGTTCACCGCGATGCTGCTCATTTCATGGCTGGTGATCCGGCGCATGGTCAGCAATATGTATTCGTTGCAGAACTCGCTTCAGTGGCAGGCCTGGCACGATCCGCTTACCCGGCTGAATAATCGCGGGGCGCTGTTCGAGCGGGCGAAAGTTCTGGCGAAGCAGTGTGAACAGCAGTCGCTGCCGTTCTCCATCATTCAGATCGATCTGGACTGCTTCAAGAGCATCAACGATCGTTTCGGTCACCAGGCGGGTGATAAGGTGTTGTCCCATGCGGCGGGGCTGATTGCCAGCACCGTCCGCGCCGGCGATATTGCCGGGCGCGTCGGCGGCGAGGAGTTCTGCGTGGTGCTGCCCGGGCTGACGCTGGAGGAGGCGGCTGAGGTGGCCGAACGTATCCGCGAGCGAATCGACAGCAAAGAAATTCTGATTAAAAAGAGCACGACCCTGCGCGTGAGCGCGTCGTTTGGCGTCTCCGGGGCGCAGGAGAAGGGCAACTATCACTTTGAACAACTGCAATCCGCCGCCGATGCACGGCTGTACGAGGCGAAACAGAGGGGACGTAACCGGGTAATCTGGCAGGATCAGGATAAAAAGTAATCAAGCCCTTCGCGCCAGCCAGCCGGTCCGCTGAGCCGGGTATGATAAACCCGTGCGGGGCTGTCGTTCTTCAGGCTGATGCCTGCCCGGTTGAAGCCTTTGACGACCACCGCATAGTCTACGCTGTCCAGCAGCGGCGCATCGTTGGGGCCGTCTCCCAGACCCAGCGTCGTGAAGTCTGAGCCGTCGCGCTGGCGATAGCGCTCAACCAGCCAGTTAACCGCCACGTCTTTTCCACAGCGCGCGTCCAGAATGTGCCAGAAGCGCGCGCCCTGCACGATCTTCAGCCCCTGTCCGGCCAGCAGCCGTGCAAAGCGCTGCATTTGCCCATCGCTGTCGCGCCAGATAAGCGTCACGGAAGCCTCGTGCTGGCGTGCCAGCACGGAGCGCGGGCGGCTCAGCCCCGTCCATTCGGCCACGACCCGCTCATCCACATCATCGAAGGTGGTGAACTTCAGGTGCAGCTCCAGGCGAACCCGCTCGACGAATTCCCGAATACCGCCGTGCTGCTTTTCTGAAATGAAACGCGCGGCGTTTTCCCACCGGACGTCAGGCTGGATCACCGCACCGTTTTCCGCAACGTACGGAAGACCGACAAGCCCCAGCTCCTGCTGGATATCGTTCATCTCCGGCGCCGTTTTGCTGCTGCACAGTATGACCGGAACCTGCTCATCCTGCAGCCTCTCCAGCCACGCGGCGGCGGGCTGCCAGTCGAAGGTATGAAAATCCAACAGCGTGCCGTCGAGGTCGGTAAAGACGAGCAGCGTCTCCTGAAGCGAAGGCATAAACTCTCCCGGATGATGGCGGTTTTTATGAGAAAATTCTTAAAAAAGAGAAGCGTTGTCACCCCGTTGAACCGGTAACGATCCCGACAAACCCACACCCCACGCAGGTTTATACTCATAACAAAAATTCACATGTATAAAATATTATATTCGCTCAGAGAATATATGCTTGTAAGACAAAACCGATGGGGCTAATGTCTTACCTGCATCAGATTTCCTGGTGTAACGAATTTACAAGTGCTTCTTGCATAAGCAAGTTTGATCCCGGTCATCCCCATGACCGGGATTTTTTTCATCCTAGCGGTTCGTCTCCGAGACGCTAAAATCATGAATGTCGAGCTCGAACGCCTCGGCGAGTTCACGGTAGGTGTGGTAGTCACGCCCGTTAACCACGACATGGTCTGAATTATCCTCGGCGCGATGCACTTCGGACTCGCTAATTTCGTTAATGGCGGCAAGCAGGGCGTCGACATCCACTTCTACCTCACGCTTGATGGTGTCGCTGTACTCTTTGTCGGTCTTCATTGCGGGCTCCTCATTTAACCATCTCCACAGCTAAGTATAGACCGCACACAAAAACGCCATTCGCGCCCGGCGCCGATGCCAGGCAATCCATTTTGTTCTACACTGGCTCAAAACCACAGGAGGAAAGTATGAAGGTCAACGATCGGGTAACCGTGAAAACGGACGGTGGGCCGCGCCGCCCGGGCGTGGTGCTGGCAATAGAAGAGTTCAATGAAGGCACGATGTACCTCGTGTCGCTGGAAGACTACCCGCTCGGCATCTGGTTCTTTAACGAACTGGGGCATCCGGATGGGATCTTTGTGGAAACGGCGGAATAGCGCGGCGTCGGGGGCTTGTCACCCCGGCTTCTGCGGCTAAAAAGCAAAATCTCTGGCCAGGCCAGAGATAGAGGTAGGGTACAACATGGCCGTGCAGCTTAGCGCATATTAACGAAAATCCCGTTCGTCACATTATCTGTCAGGCGTACGACGTGGTATATCACTTGCTTATTATGCGTTTTAATTTTCCTTTTAATATTTCCTTTGTGTGACGATACTGTTTTTGCTTTAATATTCATCTGGTCTGAGATCTGAATTGTCCCTTGTCCAGCCATCCACATTCTTAGCATACTTGATTCAGTTCTGCTTAATGATAGGGTGGGTAAGTTAACCGCACCTACATTCTTAACTTCTTTATTCAGGTAATCGCCCAGAATATCATCAAGTGACTCTGGTTTAATCGATTTAGAACTGATTAATAAGTTTTTACGGACCAACAAATATTCATCGAAATGAATATTAGCGATCGCCATAAAGACAATAAACAAGGTCTTAGGATGCTGATTAATGATTTGCTTAATGTGCTGACTGTTAGCGGGATCGTGAATGAAACAGTCCTCATTAATAAACACCACGCCTGGCTTGTGAACGTCACAAGCGGCTGCGAGTTCTTCAACGGTGTGCGCATCGTTGATATCTCTCTTTTTTACCCCTCTGCTTGCTAAGTACCCGGTTAACCCTAGCCGGGTGTAGCTGCATAAATCCATAATGATCGTTGACATGGCATACCCTCACTCAATGCGTAACGATAATTCACCATCTGCCTGAGAGCTCATAAACAGCCATACGGGATGGATAAAACCTAATAAACCTGTGAGCATGACAAAGACTTTCAGGCGGACTCACTATCCCGTAAAGTTACGTATAATTTGCCAGGAATCATCTTAAAGTAAAGTAAATATTAAGTATTGTGAGGTGGTTAGAAACATTTAAACCGCGTCAGATATATCCTGGTAGATGTTTTTTGAGTTTTATTTTAGGAATATCCTCAGAAAGACATTGCAAACGCTGGGGGTTATTATTTGCGTGGAAGTTCGCTGACAATATCCGCTAACAGATTGAATATCTCACTGAATAAATGCTCGCAGAAGGGGGCGATAAGTGGCATCAGCAATGACATTAATAAAAGCCCTACCGTCAGCGTCACCGGAAAGCCGATGACAAATACCGACAGCTGCGGCGCCATGCGGTTGAGTAACCCTAACGCGAGGTTGACGGTCAGCAGCAGGGTGATGATCGGCAGCGCCAGCATCAGCCCGTTCAGGAAGATAAGCCCGGCAGCGCGCACCAGCGCCAGAAAGGCGTTGCTGTTCACCGGGTCATCACCAATCGGCAACGTGTGGAAGGTATCCACCAGCATGGAGATCAGCCACAGATGGCCGTTGAACGTGAGAAACAGCAGCATCGCCAGCAGGTCGATAATCCGCGCCAGCACCGGCATATTCAGATGGCTGCCCGGGTCAACGAAGGTCGCGAAGGATAAGCCCATCTGCAAGCCGATCAGTTCCCCCGCGGTACGCACCGCGGCGAAGGCAAGCTGCATCGTAAACCCAACCGCCACGCCGATCATCACCTGCTGTAGGGCAATCCAGACGGCGTTCGGGGAAAAAATCGGAATATCCACCGGCGGCAGGGCAGGGGCAACGATAATGGTGATAACGATGCCCAGCCCAACCTTGACGCGCTTGGGTATCGTTTTCTCACTGAGAATAGGGGCGGTTGAGATCAGCGCCATGATGCGCAGCATCGGCCAGAAATAGATGCCGAGCCACTGAACAAACTGATCGCTGGTGAATTGAAGCATCGTCCGTCAGCCGATGATGTACGGCAGGTTGGTGAACAGGTTGCGCATATAGTCCAGCAGCAAGTTGAGCATCCACGGCCCGGCAACGATAATCGCAACGAAGACGGCGATGATCTTCGGGATAAACGACAGGGTCATCTCGTTAATCTGCGTGGCGGCCTGAAGAATACTGATAATCAGACCGGTCACCAGCGCGACCAGCAGCAGGGGCGCGGCAACGGCAATCGCGACCTTCATCGCCTCCGTGCCCATCATCATGACCGACTCAGGCGTCATTGCGCGCTCCTCAACTGTAGAAACTCTGCGCCAGCGAGCTGACCAGCAACTGCCAGCCGTCCACCAGCACGAACAGCATGATCTTAAAGGGCAGGGCAATGGTGGCAGGCGGAACCATCATCATCCCGAGCGCCATCAGGACGCTGGCGATCACCAGGTCAATGATCAGGAACGGAATGAAAATGGTGAAGCCAATCTGGAACGCGGTTTTCAGCTCGCTGGTGACGTAAGCCGGCAGCAGGATACGCATCGGCACCGCTTCCGGCCCCTGAAGCTCGCCCGTATTGGCGAGGCGGGCGAACAGGGCCAAATCCGCTTCGCGCGTCTGGCGAAGCATGAATTCCCGTAACGGCTGCGCCCCTTTCTCCAGCGCGACCTGCATCGAAATCTTATCTTCGCTGAACGGCTGGTACGCCTCGGTGTAAATCTTATCGATAACCGGCGACATAATGAAAAAGGTCAGGAACAGGGCTAGCCCCAGCAGCACCTGATTCGGCGGCGCGGAGGGCGTACCGAGCGCGTTGCGCAGCAGGCCGAATACGATGATGATGCGGGTGAAGCTGGTCATCATCAGCAGGATCGCCGGAATAAAGGTCAGCGAGGTGATGAACACCAGCGTCTGCACGGACAGGGACCAGCTTTGTCCGCCGTTCGCCAGCGGCGTTGAAACCAGCCCCGGCAGTTGCGCATACACGGAGGGGGCGAACAGGCCCAGGCCTGCCAGCGTAAGGGGTAACAAACGGCGCATCAGGATCTCCCGGAACGCTTGAGCAAACTCTTCATGACGGACTGAAAATCCGCAGGGGCTTGTGCGTTAGCCTCCACCGCGGCGGGCGCAGGCGGCAGCGTGTGAAGGACGTTGATGCTGGAGGCGGTAACGCCCAGCACCAGTCGCGCATCGTCAACTTCAACAATGACCACGCGCTCGCGCGGCCCGAGCGTCGTGCTGGCGCTGACCTTCAGCCCGCGCGTGCCGGCCGTTTTCCCCGCCAGGCCAAAACGCTTTGCCAGCCAGGCGGCGATAAGGATAAAGGCAATAATACCGAACAGCGCACCGCTCACCTGAAGCAGCGGGGAGCCTGGCACGGCGGAGGGCGCGGAAATTGTTGCCTGGGTTTTCATGCTTAACGGCTCAGACGACGCATACGTTCGGATGGCGTAATGATGTCGGTGATGCGCACGCCGTATTTATCGGCCACCACCACCACTTCGCCCTGGGCAATCAGGTAGCCGTTGATCAGAATATCCAGCGGCTCGCCGGCCAGACCGTCAAGCGCCACCACGGAGCCCTGGGTCAGGCGCAGCAGCTCTTTGATGGTCATGCGGGTGCGGCCCAGCTCAACGGTCAGCTTGACCGGAATATCCATAATCAGGTCGATATCCTGCAGCGTGCCGCTGACGTCGCCGCCGCCCAGCTGCTGGAATACCGCGTCCGCCGCGCTTTTCGTCGGCGTGGTTTTTTGCTCGTTTAACGCGTCAGCCCACAGATCGTCCAGTGCTCCGCTGTTTTCATCGGACGGATTGTTCATGTCACTCATTTGGGCTGTTCCTCATTCAGCGAATTCAAAATCGGGTTGATCAGGTGCTCAACGCGTAACGCATACTGACCATTAATCGTGCCGTACTGGCTTGTCAGCACGGGTACGCCATCCACGTGGGCAATAATGCGGTCGGGTTTGTCTATCGGCAAAACGTCGCCGGGTTGTAATTTCAGGATCTGGGACAGGCGCATGGAGATATCGGCAAAGTTAGCCACCAGCTCCAGCTGCGAATGCTGTACCTGACGCACCAGGTTTTCACGCCAGTTCTGATCTTCATGGCGTGAGTTTTCCAGCGGCGGGTTCACCAGCAGCTCGCGCAGCGGTTCAATCATGCTGAACGGCAGGCAGATGTTGAACTCGCCCGTCAGGTTGCCGATCTCAACGTGGAACGGGGTGTTGACCACGATGTCGTTCGGCGAAGTCGTGATGTTGGTAAACTTCACCTGCATCTCGGAACGGACGTACTCCACTTCCAGCGGGTTAATCGCCTTCCACGCGTCGCTGTAAGACTCCAGCGCCAGCTTCAGCATGCGGTTAATCACGCGCTGTTCGGTATGGGTAAATTCGCGCCCTTCCACTTTGGTCGGGAAACGGCCGTCGCCACCGAACAGGTTATCCACTGCAATAAAGACCAGGCTAGGCGAGAACACCACAAGGCCGGTACCGCGCAGCGGCTTCAGATGGATCAGGTTAAGGTTGGTTGGCACCGGCAGGTTGCGGGCAAACTCATGATACGGCTGAATGCGGATCGCACCCACGGTGATGTCCGGGCTACGTCGCAGCAGGTTAAACAGCCCCATGCGGAACTGACGTGCAAAACGTTCGTTGATGATCTCCAGCGCCTGGAGACGCTCGCGCACCACGCGGCGCTGGGTGTTGGGATCGTAGGGACGAATATTGTCGTCGCCGGTGAGACCCGGTTTCGGATCGTCACTCTTATCGCTGTCGCCGTTGAGCAGCGCGTCGATTTCTGCCTGAGAAAGAATACTGTCGCCCATGTCGTTACCGCAGAATGAAGGCTGTATACAGAACGTCAGTGACTTCCTGCTTAGGTTGGCCGTTGACCAGCGGGGTCGACAGCGTCTGTTTAATCGCGTCGACCAGCTTTTGCTTACCCACATCGGTGGCGAGCGCGGAGGCATCCTGACGGGAGAACAGCAGCAGCAGACGGCTGCGCACTTCCGGCAGGTAATCGTTCAGACGCGCACGGGTCGCTTCATCCTTCAGACGCAGCGTAATGCCCACGTAAAGCACGCGATCCGCATCGCCCAGGTTAACGGTGAACGTATCCAGCGGGAAGAAGACCGGCGCCGGAGGTGGCGGCACTTCAGCCTTGGCGGCAGCGCTGGACGGTTCCTGCTGCATACGCCAGTAACTGTAGCCTGCGGTGGCGCAGGCCGCGAGGGTAATCAACACCAGCAGCGGGATCCAGATGGAACGCTTGCTTTTTTTGGTGATAGCGGAGTCTGTCATCTGATACGAGCTTCCTGTTTCGGTACAGCTTAATACGGTGATTATCCCGTGTCCGGCGTAGGTCAAAGCGTGGAAAAGACGGGGATAATCACGTTACCTCTGGCGTTTAGGCAAAGATGTCAACGGCACTGGTGCCGCGAGCGGCGGATTGCAGGGCGGCAGGGACCGGCAATAGCTCCTCGCCCTCATCGTTAAAGCCGCCGTGCTGGCCGGAACGCGACGCGTGCTGCTGTTGTCCGGATGAGGACTGCTGCTGTCCGGCAAAGCTCTCACCGCTGACGCTGCTTTGTGAAAGCTGAATGCCGTTTTCCGCAAGCTGCGTGCGCAGGACAGGCAGGGCCGCTTCCAGCGCCGCGCGGACGTGGCCGTGCGGGGAAACCATCTGCAGCTGTGCCTGGTTGTCATCGAGCTTAAGCGAAATGTGCACCTGACCCAGATCCTCCGGGTGCAGACGCAGCTCCGCGGTCTGCTGTCCCTGCTTTGTGAACAGCGTGATGTGCTGGCTCAGGTTCTGCTGCCATTCTGGCGTGCCCAGCGGCTGGCTTAGCACCGGCGCAGTGGCAACGGTCGCGGCTGGCTGAGACGGCGTCAGGCCGCTGAGTATCGGTGCCAGCGTTGCGGTTGGGCCCGCGGTGGACGACGGGGTGCTCAGCACGTCCTGTTTCTCAGCGGCGGCGACAACAGGCGTAAGGGTTGCCGTGGCGGGCAGCGTCTTATCGCTATCCTGAACCGATACGTTTTCCTGACCGGTTAACGTGCGGCCAGGCGTCGATTGCGGGCCGTTACCCGTCTGGGCCAGGGCAGAAGTGAGGGCGGCACGCGGCGCGGCTCCCCCGGTACCCGCAGGCTGCGGCGCTATCGGCGCGGCGATCTGCTGGTGCGGCAGCATCGCCATCAGCGCGCTTAACCCGGCCAGCTCGTCTTCGTCGGTGGCGGCGTCGGGGTCTGCTTTCGCATCCGCATGGGCCAGCACCTTCAGCGCATCGGTGCCCGTCGCAGGCTTGAGCCCGGAGACGAGGCTTTGCAGGGTGGTGTCATCCCCGGATAGCGTCTCCTGGCGGGTAATCAGCTCGGCGATTTTGGCCTGGAGCGCGGTATCACCGCTCTTTTCCTGCGCCGCTTTCGACAGCTTGCTGCCAGCCGCCTTCAGGTCGGCCAGCGTCAGCGGCGCATCTTTGCCTTTACCGGTGGTCTCCGTCAGCGCGCCCGCCAACAGAGAGAGAAAATCCTGCGCACCCTCAGCGCCTTTTCCGGCCAGCGTGCCGCCGGTCAGGTCGCTGTCGGTCATCAGCAGTTGTTGCAGTGTGATCATTCTGGTTTCCTCATTGATGCGCGCTGGGCAAACTCATCCATTTTTTTCTGATCCAGACGGTTTTCCGCCAGGGTCGAGGCGGCAATCTGCCGGTCCTGTAACGTTTGCCAGGCCTGCAGCCGCTGTTTTTTCTCGCGCCAGAAATTGAGCGCGGTATCCACTTTTTGGGTCCACTGGTTAAGCTGCTGGCGATGCTGCTCAATTGCCTTTTCCAGCGTCTGGATAAACTGCTGGTAGTTAATCCAGCGCTGGCTGCCAATGCCCTGCGTCATGTCGGTGTTAAGGTTGGTGCGATATTCATGCTGATAGTCGATTAACATCTTCAACTGCTCTTCAGCCTGCTGGCACCCGCGCCGCATTGCGCCAAGCTGCAGTGCGGCATCGTCAACTTCTTTTTCAGCCAGATCTTTTAGCGTTGATAACGCGCTGTTTTGCGCCATGACCTTCGCCCTCCACCTGTGTTACGCCTGCGGGAAAATCAGCTCCAGAGCCTGGATGGAATCGTCCCAGTCGGCGCGTTCAAAAATACCCTGTTGCAGAAACGCCTCCAGCTGCGGCCACAGGGCAATCGCCTTATCGAGCATCGGGTCGCTGCCTTTGGCGTACGCCCCAACGCTGACCAGATCGCGGTTGCGCTGGAAGCTGGAGAGCAGTTGTTTGAAGTTACGCACGCGGGCGTAGTGCTTCTCGGTAATCAGCGCCGTCATCGCGCGGCTGATCGAGGCTTCAATATCGATAGCCGGGTAGTGCCCGGCTTCGGCCAGACGGCGCGACAGCACAATATGGCCGTCGAGGATGGCGCGCGCGGAATCGGCAATCGGATCCTGCTGGTCATCGCCTTCGGTCAGCACCGTGTAGAACGCGGTAATCGACCCTCCGCCGCTGATGCCGTTCCCCGCGCGTTCAACCAGCGCCGGGAGTTTGGCAAAGACTGACGGCGGATAGCCTTTGGTGGCCGGTGGCTCACCAATGGCCAGCGCGATTTCACGCTGCGCCATCGCGTAACGGGTCAGGGAGTCCATGATCAGCAGCACGTGCTGGCCCCGATCGCGGAAATCTTCCGCTATGCGGGTGGCATAGGCGGCTCCCTGCATACGCAGCAGCGGCGACACGTCAGCCGGTGCGGCGATCACTACCGAACGGGCGCGGCCTTCCGCACCCAGAATATTTTCGATGAAGTCTTTTACTTCGCGACCGCGCTCGCCGATCAGGCCAACGACGATGACGTCCGCCTGGGTATAGCGCGCCATCATGCCGAGCAGAACGGATTTACCGACGCCGGATCCGGCGAACAGGCCCATACGCTGCCCGCGGCCTACGGTAAGCAGGGCGTTGATGGGGCGAACGCCGGTATCCAGCACATGCTCAATGGCCGTGCGCTGCAGCGGGTTAAACGGCTGCGTGATCAGCGCCCCGGTTTCGGTGGTGTCGGGGGAGGGGAGGCCGTCAAGCGGCTTACCGCTTCCGTCCAGCACGCGCCCCAGCAGCGCCGGGCCGAGCGGCAGCTGTTTGCCGCTTTGCAGCCCATCGCCGGTGATGTTTTTCGCGTAGACGCGCGCGCCGGGCAAAATGCCCTCCACTTCCTCAAGGGGCATCAGGAAAAGCCGCTGGCCGTTAAATCCGACCACTTCGCTCTCCACTTCGCGCATCTCCAGGCCGTCCTGACGCTCAATCACGCAGGTGGCGCCGAGCGGAAGCTGCAGGCCCGTGGCCTCCAGCACCAGGCCGGTGGCACGCGTCAGGCGTCCATAACGACGAACGGACGGCAGCTGCGCCATCTTCGTTTCAAAATTATCGAGCGTGTTGAGCCAGCGCGTCAGGCGTGCGGTCATCAGACGACTCCCGGTGCCGCCAGGCGACACAGTTCCTGCCAGCGGGTCGCGACGCTGGCATCCAGGTCGCCCTCATCGGCGGAGACTTTACAGCCCCCGTGATGGAGCGACGGGTCGCCCCGCAGCCGCCAGCCGTGCAGGCTCAGGGTTGCGCCGAGGCTCTCCTCCACGCGCTGTAGGTCATCCGGGTGAACGCGCAGCTGCGGCTTACCGCTGAACAGCGGCTCCTGCTGGAGCAGGGCCTGGATCTGCTTAATCAGCGCCGCGTTATCCACTACCGGCGTCTGGCCAATTACCTGGCGGGCCGCCTCGAGCGCCATCTGCATCAGGCGCGAGGCGATGACGCTGTCCAGCGCGTCCAGCGTGTGCTGAAACTCGCTCACCAGCTGCTGCATGCGGGCATGAAGCGGCGCCTGCTGCTGGCGCGCCTGCTCAATACCCTGCTCTAAGCCTTTTGCCATCCCTTCCTGATAGCCCTGCGCGTGGCCAGTCTGACGACCTTCGCTCATCCCGGCGTTAAAGCCCTGCTCGTGAGCCTGCATTTGCAGCTGGGCCAGCATCTGGGCGCGCTGTTCCTCCTCGCTCAGCTCCGGCACCTCCTCTGCACCGGTGTCGTCCTCGTCGGACGACAGGACGGCGGGCGTAAACGCCGCGGCAGGAGGGGAGAGGTCGTCAGGCGTCCAGCGCTTCCACGACAGTTCATCAGACATAGGTGTCGTCTCCGCTGCCAATCACCATCTCGCCGGTTTCCGCCAGACGACGAACGATAAGCAGGATCGCTTTCTGCTCGTTCTCTACCTGAGACAGACGCACCGGACCACGGTTGGCCAGGTCGTCGCGCAGAATATCTGCCGCACGCTGGGACATGTTGCGCAGGAACTTCTCGCGCAGCGGCTGCTCGGCACCCTTGAGGGCGATAAGCAGGGATTCCGAATCCACTTCCTGGAGCAGGCGCTGGATGCTGCGATCGTCCACTTCGACCAGGTTTTCGAACAGGAACATCTCGTCGATAATTTTCTGCGCCAGTTCGCCGTCGAACTCGCGTACCGCCGTAATAACGGCTTCTTCCTGCTGGGTTTTCATCAGGTTGATAATTTCTGCCGCCGTTCTCACGCCGCCCATTTTGCTGCGCTTGAGGTTTTGGCCGTCGAGCAGGTTGTTTAGCACTTCGGTCAGCTCCGCCAGCGCGGCTGGCTGGACGCCGCCGAAGGTGGCGATACGCAGCATCACGTCGTGGCGCAGACGCTCGTCGAACAGCGCCAGAATATCGGCCGCCTGGCCCCGTTTGAGGTGGACCAGAATGGTGGCGATAATCTGCGGATGCTCGTCGCGAATAAGATCCGCGGCGCTCTGCGGCTCCATAAAGTTGAGCGTTTCGATTCCGCTGGCGGTGTCGCGCGTTTCGAGAATATCTTCCAGCAGGCTGGCGGCGCGCTCTTCGCCCAGCGCCTTGACCAGCACGGAGCGCAGGTAGTCGTTGGCGTTGATGTTGAGCGCCGCGAACTGTTCTGCTTCCTGCTCGAACTCGGACAACACCTCGGTCAGCTGCTTGTTGGAGATCTGGCGCACGTTCGCCATCGCCGCGCTGAGAATTTGCACTTCGCGCTGGGAGAGGTGTTTAAACACCTCTGCCGCACGATCCTCGCCAATGGTCATCAGCAGGATGACGCTCTTATCGGTGCCTGTAAGCGTGTTACTCATGTTCGTTACCCATCCACTGGCGGATGACCAGCGCCACAACGCGCGGATCGTTATCTGACATTTCGCGAATACGCTGGCTCATCACCTCAGCGCCCATGCGCTGATTCGCCCGGCGCTGCTGAAGCTGTTCATCTTTGCTGAGGCGAACTTCAACCGCTTCCTCCACGTCCTGACGCGTGTTCATCTGTTCCTTAGCGGCTTTCTCGGCTTCAGCACGACGCTGCAGCTGAGGACGAACGCCTTTACGCCACAGCAGCCACGCGACAATCAGCACCAGCAGCCAGCGGCCTGCGGACATCAGCTGGTCGATAAACGCCTGCTGTTGCCAGAACGGCAGCTCACCGCCGCTTTCATCCACCGCGCTGAACGGGGAATTGACGACGTTCAGGGTATCGCCGCGTTTTTCAGAGAAGCCCATCGCTTCGCGGGTCAGGTTTTCGATCTGCTTCATCTGCTCCGCGGTGAGCGGCAGCGGTTTTCCATCCGGCAGCGTTTTGTAGTTCACCACCACGGCAACGGAGAGGCGCTGAATATCGCCGGTGTTCATTTTGGTATGGCGGATCGTACGGTCGACTTCGTAGTTGGTCGTTTCGTTACGGCTGCTGTTGCGCGGGCCTGCGCTGTTTGCCGTAGAGGTGGTCTGCTGGGCGTTTTGCTGACCGTTCTGCTGGTTTGCCGGCGGCGTGGAGATTGGCGCGGCGTTAGCAGGCGCGGGCTGGTTAGAGAGCGCGCCCGGCACGCCGCCAGGATACTGGCCGCCCACCTGTTCGGTTTCGTTGATTTGACGCGAGCGCAGCACGGCGCGGGAGGCATCCCCGTTCGGGCTGTACTGTTCTTCGGTCTGTTCTTTATTTGAGAAATCAATCTGCGCGGTGACCTGCGCGTGCACGTTGCTGTTGCCCACAACCGGACCGAGGATCGCTTCGATGCGGCGCTGGAGGCGGCCTTCCACATCGGCGGCATACTTCAGCTGCGCGTCGTTGAGATCGCGCCCCGCGCTGTTGGACTGCGTCAGCAGGTGACCGCTTTGATCCACCAGCGTGACGTTACCCGGCGGCAAACCGGCTACCGCACTGGAGACCAGATGCGTGACGGCGCTGATCTGCCCTTCATCCAGCGCGCGGCCCGGTTCGAGGTTAACGGTCACAGAGGCGGAAGGGGATTTTTGTTCGCGGACAAACAGGGACGGCTTGGGCATTGCCAGGTGCACGCGTGCACTCTTCACCGGGCCTAAGGTCTCAATGGTGCGGGCCAGCTCGCCTTCCAGCGCGCGCTGGTAGTTAACCTGCTCGCTGAACTGACTGATGCCGAATTTTTCCTGATCCAGCAGCTCAAACCCAACCGCGCCGCCTTTGGGCAGCCCCTGCTGGGCAAGACGCAGGCGAAGCTCGTGCACTTTATCCGCCGGTACTTCGAGCGCACCGCCGTTATCGGCAAAGCGATACGGGATGTTCATCTGGGTCAGCTGGGTAACGATGGCTCCGCCATCCTGGTCGGAAAGATTGCTGTAGAGCGTGCGGTAATCCGGGCTTTTTGCCCATAAGACCATCGCAACAACGATCGCGATGGCGGCAGCGCCTGCCACAATCAACGGGATTTTAGGGTTCGCGCGAAGGCGGTTCATCCACTCGAGTGATTTATTCTGTGGCGCTGTCGATGCTGCTGTCGCACTCATTGCGCACCTCTTAAATCCTGGTGGTTTACGTTATTCGTGTAGAGAAACAAAACTGACTCCCGGGTCGGCAAACACGACAAAAGTTCCATACTGATGGCCCTGCCATTATTTGATGATTCGGGATTTTCTATGCGTCAAATAACCTGGTTTTTTAACGCTATTTACCGCCATTATCTTATTGACAAGCTGTTAGTCTTGACCTCGTAAAAAACCATCCAGGGGAGAGTCATGGCTATACAGGGTATTGAAGGGGTGATCAGTCAGCTGCAGGCAGCGGCGATGACGGCCCGTAATCAGAACGTGGCTGACCAGCAGCCGGGCATCAGCTTTGCCGGCCAGCTGCATGCGGCGCTGGACCGGATCAGCGATAAGCAGAACGCGGCCCGTACCCAGGCTGAAAAATTTACCCTCGGTGAACCCGGCGTGGCGCTCAACGATGTGATGGCCGATCTGCAAAAAGCGTCGGTATCACTGCAGATGGGACTGCAGGTGCGTAACAAACTGGTGTCGGCGTATCAGGAAGTGATGGGCATGCAGGTGTAATCAGTGCCAATCTTACGCTGGCAGCCTGATGGCTTTAATGCCACAATATTTTTTTCTTCGCATGCAGGAAAGATGATGAAAAAAGTAGCAATTGTGGCTGCGATGCTGGCGCTGGCGGGATGTGTTCAGGTCGATAACTACCAGGAAGTAATTAAGCATCCGGTACCTTCTCAACTGGCGGGTTACTGGCAGTCGAAAGGGCCGCAGAGCGCGATGGTCAGCCCGGAAGCGATTGCCACGCTGGTGGTGACGCAAGAGGGGGATACGCTTGACTGCCGCCAGTGGCAGCGGGTAATAGCCGTGCCGGGCAAGGTCATGCTCCGTTCGGACAGCTACTATAACGTGACGAGTAAGCTTGACGTCTATCCGCTCGAACGTGACGGAACAACGCTTGAATATGACGGTATGGAGCTGCAAAAGGTCGATCGCCCAACGGTGGAGTGCGCAGATTATCTGAGCAAAAATCCGCTGGAGAGCAAGCTTCCCTAACGGTAAAAGCAAAACGGCAATTATATTGCCGTTTTTAGGGTTTGCTCCCTCTCCCCGTGGGAGAGGGTCGGGGTGAGGGCATCAGGCCGCACTTTTCCAGTACTAAAGCGCGTCCTCAATGACCCAGACGCTGACGCTTCCGCCGTTACAGTAGAACGTTCCTTCACCATCCGCCGCCGTGGTCACGGTTTCCTCGCGATTGCCCAAAAAATCACGCCAGTTTTTATTGCCGTAATTTTCACCGAGACAGATCGTTTTCTCGCCGTCATCACCGTTCGACAGCACCACCACGCAGCCAGGGTTATCCTCCGTTCCGCTGCGGCTGAAGGCAATGCAGTTTGGATGGTCGAAAAAGAGCGTCTGCACGCCGTGGGCGAAGCGCTGTCGGGCGAGGATCAGCTCGTGGAGCTGCTCGATCACCGGCATATCAATGTGGTACGTTTCGCCATCACCCCCCGTGTCGTCATAGCTGGCACCAAAGAGATCCGGATAGAACACGCTCGGCACGCCGTTTTCACGCAGCAGGATAAGGGCATAGGCCAGCGGTTTAAACCACGCTTCAACCGGTGCCTCCAGCGCCTGTAACGGCTGGGTGTCATGGTTGGCCACCAGCGTGACGGCATGGAACGGATCGGCTTCCACCAGCGTGCCGGTAAAAATCTGGCTCATGTCATAGTCGCGGCCCTGGCGTGACGCTTCGTGAAACTTCATCTGCAGCGGCGCATCAAACAGCATGGTTTTACCGTCCACCTGGTTGATGTAGTGCTGCAACTTATCCACCTCATGAGACCAGTATTCCGCCACGATAAACAGCGGCTGCGCGGCTACCTCCTGGACATGTTCAATCCACTCTTTGTAGAACCACGCCGGAATGTGCTTTACCGCATCCAGGCGGAAGCCGTCGCAGCGGGTCTGTTCCATTACCCAGCGCGCCCAGTACTTGATCTCCTCCGTCACCGCATGGTTACGAAAATCGATGTTCTCGCCCATCAGGTAATCGAAATTGCCCATCTCGTCGTCGACCTGGTCGTTCCAGCCCTCGCCGGTGTAGTCGTTTACGATTTTGAAGATGCCGTCTTCGTTGGGGTTCTCGATGTGGTCGATACCGCTGAAGCATTTGTAATCCCAGATAAACTGCGAATACTGGCCCGCCCGCACCGGAAAGGTGTAGCGCGTCCAGGCTTCACATTCGATTATCTCATCGCCAATCTGCGTGCGATCCTGGGCATCCACGCGCTGGACGCGCACGGGTTCTTTTTCATCGGCGCCCATTTTGTGGTTAACCACGACGTCCAGCAGGACCGCAATCTGGTTGCTTTTTAAGGCGTCGATGGCCTCCAGCAGCTGCGCTTTATCGCCGTATTTCGTTGCGATGCTGCCCTTCTGGTCAAACTCACCGAGGTCAAAGAGGTCGTAGGAGTCATACCCGACGGAATAGCCTCCGGATGCGCCTTTATATGCAGGCGGCAACCAGACCATATTAATGCCGATTTCGTTAAGATTGGGGGCTAATGCCGTGACCTCTCGCCACAATTCACCGCCAGCAGGGTAGTACCAGTGAAAACATTGTAACAGGGTGGGGTTTTTCATCGTCCGTGCTCCAGAAGCCGTTTGGCTGACTTCTGGAGTATGGATCAAGAATCGCTAACGTGTATTAGTGATTCATCTCTCCGGGAAATAATATGTTGCCCGAAAGCCTGCCGTAGGTGACGTTGACGTTTTTTTGCTTATTGGTTTGGGCAATAAGACCGCTCAGCTCGCTCATTCTTTCCTGCAGCAACTCTTTAAGAATGAGTTCATTCTGAAGCACCTGATTCAGGATGACCATCGCCTGGTCCTGAATGGACTTGCTGTCAGGCGGAAAAGGGGTCGTGCTGATCTCTTCAACCAGCGAAACGTACGCAACCTCCCGATCGATTAGCTCATCCCATTTCCCGGATTGAGCAAGGCTTAGCATGGTATTGCTAAGCGCATAAAGAGCATGCCACTTTTTTAGGGATAAGCTGGAGTCGTTCATTACAGTTAATCCTGCTTGGGAGAATAACCCGGGCCGATTTGCTTCCAGGCGTCGGAAATATTGAGCAGAAGAGCCTCGACCTCGGTAATAGCCTCAATGTCATTGCGCAGGTTTGCATGTAACAGACGGCGTACCATATAGTCATAAAGCGCAGAAAGGTTGTGGGGAAGTTCTCCCCCCACATCCATATTTAACCCAGCCTTCAGGCCATTTTCGATAATATTAATGGCCTTAGACAGGGCCTCGCCCTTAGCGGGAATATCCCCTTGCTCAAGGAAAAGGCGCGCCCGTATAAGCGCGCTATGGATACCGTCGAATAACATGACAACCAACTGGTGCGGGCTGGCACTCAAGACAGCAGATTCAAGACCTACCTGCTGATAGGCTTGTACACCAGATTTGCTATACATATCGGTTCCTTTCTTACTTACTGCTGAACTGTTGGTTCAAATAAGTGGCCGTACTGTTGAATTTGGTGACCAGCTTATCCAAATCGTTAAACTGCTTTTTATAGCGCGCCATCGTGGCTTCGATGGACAGCTCCATCGCGTCGTAACGTTTGCCGATGGACTTAAGCGTGGCGTTGATACCGTCCTTCGCATTCTGAATAACGCCCTCTTTACCGACAGAGGTGCTCAGCATATCGGTCAGCTTGTTATTCATCTGCGTGGCGAAACCGGTCGTTTTGCCGTCACCCACAAAATAGGCCTGCACGCCAGCAGGATCTTCCGTGAGGATTTTGGTTAATTTTTTATCATCGATCTTCAGGTTGCCAATTGCGCCATCTGCACCTTTAACCGGGTCCTGCGTGATACCAAGCTGAGCCATGATGGCATAAGAACCGCTCTGCACATTGGTCAATAAAGCACGCAGATCGGATTGTACTCCGCGGATAGTACTGTCACCCATGAGTACGCCGTTGTTCGACGACTGGGCGGTTGCACCCACAGCAGGCGGCTCATACTTGGTCAGCGAGGCAATGGTGGACTGCAGCGCGTTGTAGGCATTCACCCATTCCGTAATGGCTTTTTTGTTGTCGTCTGTCGAGCGCGCTACCGTCAGGGTTTCATCTGCCGTGCTCGGCGTTTTCAGGGTTAACGTAACCCCGGGCAGGGCGTCAGTGATGGTATTGCTCTGGCGAACAATTTGGATACCGTTCACGTTAACGACGGCATTCTGCGACTTCACCTGCTCGTTAAGCGCGCCGCTGCCGATGACGGCATTCAGCGTATCGTCCCCGGTTACCGTTACGGTCATATCGGAATCGGTACCCGTGGTTTTAGAGGTCAGCATCAGGCGGTAGTCGCCGTCGTCGGCCTTCACCACGCTTGCCGATACGCCGCCGTTGGCCGCGTTAATGGCTTTCGCAATCCCGTTCAGCGACGTGTCGACATCGGCAAGCGTAACCGTCAGCGGCTTGCTGTCGGCTCCTGCCTGGGTGATGGTAATGGTTCGGCTGTTGGAACCGGTTGTGCCGCCTAACTGCTTTGTATTGCTGTCAATGGTGCCGGGCGCGGTCGTCAGAACCTGGCCTTTCGCAATCTTGCTGACGTTTACGGTGACATCGCCAACGTTGGCGCTGGAGGTACTGACCGCCGAGAACGCGGTGTTGGTGCTGCTAATTGACGTGGAGTTCCAGGTATCCGTTTTTGCCAGCTTGGCAGCTGCGGTTTGCAGGGTCGTCAGGGCGCTTTGCAGTTTGCCGTAACCGGTAATTTGCGCGTCGTAAGTCGTTTTCTGTTTGGCAATGGCCGTTAATTTTGTCTCTTCTGCAGCCTGGAGCTTATCGTACAGATCCTGCAGGCCGGGCATGCCCACCCCGAGATTACTGATTGTCGCCATGTAATATTCCTTCTCAATGGATGTTTCAGTCGTTTATCGGCCAGGCTGGCAAAAAGTTTACGGCGAGCCAAAAAAATTTATCGCGTAATAAGCGTGCATACAGGCAGCGTCAGGCGTCGTCATTTTGCATGCTTAAATTAGTGCTGGCGCCGGTTTAATGTAAATAAAACTTTATAAAACAATAAATTAAATATTTTCTTCGATATTTTCTAAAGTCTGCTGCCAGGGCGTCGATAACCTTGTTGACGGTGAGAGACGCCGTGAGTGTTAGGCACCGACCCTAGAAACCATTTTTGAAGGAATTAAAATTATGGCAGTTATCAATACTAACCTGTTGTCCCTGACCACTCAGAACAACCTGAACAAATCTCAGTCTTCTTTGGGCACCGCTATCGAGCGTCTGTCTTCCGGTCTGCGTATCAACAGCTCTAAAGATGACGCTGCTGGTCAGGCGATTGCAAACCGTATGAATTCTCAGATCAAAGGGATGACTCAGGCTGCACGTAACGCTAACGACGGTATCTCTCTGGTTCAGACCGCTGAAGGTAACCTGAACGAGATCAACTCCAACTTACAGCGTATCCGTGAGCTGGCTGTTCAGGCTGCGAACGATACTAACGGCACCACTGACTACACCTCAATCAGCACTGAAATCACTCAGCGTCTGGGTGAAATCGACCGTATCGCTGGCGCTGCTAACTTCAACGGCAAAAAACTGCTGGACGGTAGCCAGACTGCTTCCCTGAACATCCAGGTTGGCGCGGGTACTGGCGCTACTGATAGCATCGCTATCACCACTGGCGCACTGATCAATGCTAAAGCAACCAGCCTCGACACTGGCCTGACCGGTACTATCACCGACAACAGCACTGCTAAAGCGTTCATCACCGCTGCAGACAACGCTATCTCTAAAATTGATACCGCTCGTTCTAACATGGGTGCGATTCAGAACCGTTTCGAATCTACCATCAACAACCTGAACAACTCTATCACTAACCTGTCTGCTGCTCAGTCCCGTATCCAGGACGCTGACTACGCAACTGAAGTTTCTAACATGTCTCGCGCGCAGATCCTGCAGCAGGCTGGTACTTCCGTGCTGTCTCAGGCAAACCAGGTTCCACAGGCGATGCTGTCCCTGCTGCGTTAATAGCCGCAAAATATGTAAAAAAGGTTGCTGGAAACAGCAGCCTTTTTTTTCACTCTTTATCCTTAAAAATACCCGCACGTAATCTGCAAAATAAGGCTGCATTTAGCAGCGTTTTCCCGCCATCACCCCCCGTAGCGCAGTGGTACTCTGCCTAAAATCTCTTTTTCCGGTCGTCTGACGACAGTTTACCGATGAGTTATAAGATGAGTGAATTCGCACGTAGCCGGGCTATGCGTCAGTTTTATCGGGATGTCTTTACCCGGTTTATCGATCTCCCGGAAGCCGACGTTATGCCCGCAAACATCGCGGCGGAAATCTTCAGTTTTAAGAGCGCCAATATTACCGCCCTCGAGCCGACGATCCGTGCGGCAGAAACGGGGCTGGAGGCGGAAAAAGATGCGGCCTTAAAAAATATGCTGTGCGCGATCGTGCTGGCCAACGGCGCGCTGAATGACGCCCGCACTGGCGAAGGAGAGGCATTATCCGCAGACCAGCGCGCCCGGCTTACCGAATATATCGTCTCGGCCCTAAAAGCCGACAGCAATATTAATTATCTTGTCGCCGCCATTCAGCTGTTATTCCGGGTGAATGAAATCAGTTCAGCGCTATTTTTGATAAACAATAACCTTTCGCTGGTAAGCAGCTCGGCCCCGGTACTGAAAATCCTGCTGCTGATCTGCTTAATGGAAAACGACTTCAACCAGGCGATGGTGGTGATCCAGGCGCTGACCGCGGATGCGTCGTTGATTGGCGAAGATCCCATGGCCCTGCTGATGATCGCCTGTGGGATCTACAGGCTCGGGGGCATTCCGGATTCTTACATCGATTTCCGATCGCTGAACGCGAGTGAAGGCGTGGTGAAGGCGGGAGCCTTTGAAAACTGGATTGAAAAAACCTCAGCCGGTAAAACGACGGTGTTGTTAACCTGCGATAGCGAGGAGTATTTCGAACACGCCGTACCGATGCTGTACTCCCTGTATGACACCAACCGCGACGTGCTGGATGTTCACCTGCATCTTTTTAACGGTAGCGACGCGGTTAAAGCAAGCCTGACGGCGCTTCGGGAACAGCTTCCGGAACTTAACCTCTCTGCCAGCCATGAAAAAATAGCCAGTAACGCGGACGCGTCGGTAGTCAGCGCTGCCCGTCGTATCGTTTTCCTGCGCCATGCCCTGGCGACCTTCAATACGCCCGTTATTGCCATAAACACGAATGTGCTGGTGCGCAAGCCCTGGACGGAGCCCGACGCGCCGCTGCTGCTGTTGCAGACCGAAGCGGCTCCTTTCTGGGAGGAGGTCTTTGCCGGTTTCATCTACGCCAGACCCGGCGGCGTCGCGCAGCGCTATCTCGACCGGGTGGCGCACTTTATCGACGATAACCTCGCCAGCGGCAACTACGCGCCGGGCCTGGAGCAGGTCGCACTCTTTTCCTGTCTGGACTGCATGTCGCCAGAAGACCATCGCGCCATCATGCGAGCCGAGCGTCGCGTAATGCTGGACAGCGAGGCGGGTGAAGAGGCGTTCAGCTGGGTGACGATAAAGGAAGAAGGGCCATGTCAGGCCTATAAATCGGCGCTCATCCGCCAGTACCAGCGCTGAACCTGGCCTGTAATAACGAGAATCTGGAATAAACGTGACGACACTGTATCCCTACTATCGGGTTAGCCCTGAGACCCTCCATGCCTCTGCGCTGCTTAATCACCTGGCTGCGCCGCTGCCCGCGTTTGCCCGCGTCCTGGAGATGGGCTGCGGATCGGCAACGCGCCTGATTATGCATGCCTGGGCGTACCCCGAGAGTATCGCCATTGGCGTGGATATTGATGAAGAGGCTATCCAGAAAGGGCAGCAGCATGCCGCAGAATTAGGATGTCAGAACGTTGAGCTCTTTGCCGCGGGGTTAGGGGATTTACTGGCTGCCGATCCCGGCGAATTTGATTACATCATTATTCACCAGACCTTTGCCTTTCTGGGGAAAAGCGAGCGGGAAGCCTTGCTGAAGTGGTGTCACGCGCATTTATCGCCCAGCGGCGTTATCGCCATAAAATGGTCCGTACTGCCCGGCAGTTCTGCGCGCCTGACGCTGGGAGAAGCGTTACGGTTTCATCTTGAACGAGCGGAAGAGGGAAGCGACCTGCTGGCCTCCGCCCGCGCCATGCTCAGCTTTATGCTGTTAACGCTGGAGGAGGGCCCGCTCAGGAATGAAGTCCGGCTTGCTGAAAAAATGGACGACAACGCGCTGGTTCTGGCCTACTTAAGCCCGACCGACGGAGCCTGTACGCTTGCTGACTTCAGCGCGCAGGCCGAACAGATGGGCTTGCAGTATCTGGGTGACGTACTGCCGCAGTCGGAGCTGGGAGGCTACTATAACCCGAAAACGGCACGGCTGCTGGAGGCCGTCAGCGACGGTGCCAGCAGAACGATGGCACAGCAGTATCTTGACTACGCCGTGCAGCGAGAAGAACGCTTCACCCTGCTGTGTCATCTGAACGCGCTCTCGCCTCCTGCCGAACCGGATCTTGACCAGCTCAAAAACCTGCACTGGGCCGGCAGCTTTGTGCCGGTGGACGTGGATCCCGCAAAAGCGCCGCACGAATTCAGAAATAATAACGGCCGAATCATTCGTACCGACAACGCCATTATTATCCGCATCATGGAACTGCTGGGTAACGCCTGGCCAATGTCCTTAAGCTTCGAACAGCTGGTGCTCAACTGCCGTGCCCCTGAAACTCAGGAGGATTACCAGCAGACGGTATGGGAAGCCCTGAAAACGCTGTTCATGACCTGCGCTGATGGCTTCTTCTGGAGCGCCGCTCCTGGCGCATATAACGCCGCGCCGCATGATGAGCTGGTGCCGGTAGGGCGACTCCCCTCCGGGCGTCCTGCAGAGAATATCCCCCTCATGAACCTGTGGGGAGAGTGGGTCTCATTGACTCCCGACGAGTGGCATTACCTGCGGTTTGATATGAACAGGGCAGGGCAGGCGAACTGGGAACACTACTCGGCGCTGAAGATTAAAGGGTTGCTTACGGGCTCGCCGGAGGCCTGGAAAAAACAGCTCCAGCGTTTCCTGCGAGCGGGCATGCTCGACGTGCTGAAATCGCAACTTTCTCTGCTGTTGTTATTGAGCGTCGAGAGGGCGCAGGGCGGAGTGCTGCTGAAAGGCAATGCCGAACCCGAATTAGCCGATCCGGCCGTCGATGCGATTTACGAGCGGGCGAACGGCCTTATTCAAAAAGGACGCTCTAAAGAGGCGCGGGAATACGCCCGCGAATTAATGGAGAAAAACCCCGACAATATTCACGTGCTTCGCTGCTACTCAAAAACGTGCGTATTGACCTCGGCCTGGGACGAGGCTCTGGCCTCGCTCTGCAGGCTGATGGGATATTATTTCTCCAGCCTTGATATCTATTACGATCTTGCCACGGTGCTCCAGCGTAAGCGTGAATTTTACGGATCCCGGCAGATCGTCCGTACCTTACTTCGCCTCAACAATAAGAATATTGACTACTGGCTCAGCCTGGCGTCGCTGCATCATGCGTATGGCGATATGTCGCTGGCAGAAAAATGCTGCAGGGAAATTATGCGCTTCCAGCACCCTGGCCCCAGCTCGCTTGGTCTTACCGGCATCGTCCTGAGTGACAATCATAAAATGGCCGAGGCGCGCTATTTCATGGAAAAGGCCGTCGAGCTCAGTAACTACAATTTTGGTTACTTCAGCAATTTACTCTTCGTGATGAGTCACGACGCCAGCGTGAAGGCGGATGAACTGCTGGAAAGGCATCTGGAATTTGGTCGTCGCGCTTCAGCCTGGGCTAAGGAGAGCGGGGTTAAGCTTGCGCTCGGCAATTCCCGGGAGCCTCAGCGCAGGCTCCGGCTCGGCTTTGTTTCCGGTGATTTGCGCAAGCACCCCGTGGCCAATTTCCTGCTGCCTTACTGGGACGCCATCAATCGTGAACAATATGATTTGATTGCCTATAACACCCTTTTCCTCGAGGAGGATGACGTTTACTGCCACCTTCGCGAGAGCGCTACCCTGTGGCGCCAGGTGGATGCCATCAGCGATATCGAGCTGGCGAAGCTGATAGCGGAAGACAAAATCGATATTCTGTTCGATTTATCGGGCCATACCGCCTACAACCGGCTACCGGTATTCGCCCTGCGTCCGGCCCCGATCCAGATAACCTGGATAGGTTATCCCGGTACGACCGGTATGAAAGAGATGGATTATATTCTGCTTTCATCGAGCCTGGCGCAGTCGCCGGCGCTTGAAGAACAGCTGGTGGAAAACGCGATGTTCGTCGCAACGCGTAAGAGCTTCCAGCCCCATCCGCGAAGCCCGGACATTAACCCATTGCCCGCGCTTCGCAACGGCTATATTACGTTTGCCAGCTTTAACCGTTCTAAAAAAATAAACGACCAGGTTCTGGACGCGTGGGCCGCTATTTTACAGGGCTATCCTGAGGGTCGCTTGTTAATCGGTAACATGACCGACGCCGAAATGATCGCGGCCATGACAAAACGTCTCAGGCAGCGTGGTATTTCTCAGGACCGGCTGCTTTTCAGAGGACTGGTCGAACTGGACGAGTACCTGGCTCTGCATCATGAAATCGATATTTTGCTCGATGCATTCCCCTACAGCGGCGGAACGACCACGCATCACGGGGCGTGGATGGGCGTGCCGACATTGACGATGAATGGCCCAACCATACCCTGCCAGCAGGGCGTCGATATTATGCGTTCTTACGGGCTGGAGCAGTTTATTGCGGCAGATGAAGCCGATTATATTTCCAGGGCCACCGGCTGGAGTAAACGTATTCCCGAGCTGGCTGAAATACGTCAGGGGATGCGGGAGCGGATCCCGGTCGACCATGTACCCGATTTTAACGTTGCTGAAAACTTTGAACGGGCGCTGCGCGAAGCGTGGGGGATCTATTGCCGTGGAGAAAAACCGCATGCCTTCCTCATTGCTGAAGAGCGCGCATAAATGAACATCGCTAATAACGCAGGCCGTCTGGAAAAAATTTGCCGGTATCAATACCGAGGTACGCTATGAGTGAAATTTACGTAACCAGTCCTTTTTTGCCTCCTCTGGAAGAGTTTATCCCCTATCTGGAGCAAATATGGCAAAACAAGACCCTGACGAACGGCGGGCCTTTTCACCAGCAGCTTGAAGAAGCGCTGGCGGAATATCTTGGCGTAAAGCACCTGTCGCTGTTTGCTAACGGTACGCTGGCCTTGCTGACGGCGTTTCAGGCACTGCGTCTGAGCGGCGAGGTGATCACCACGCCTTATTCCTTTGTAGCAACCTCGCATAGCCTGCTGTGGAATGGCTTAACGCCCGTCTTCGCTGATATCGATCCGCGAACCTATAATATTAATCCGGATCGTATCGAAGAATTAATTACGCCGCATACCACGGCAATTTTACCTGTCCACTGTTACGGTATTCCTTGCGACATCGATAAAATCCAGAAAATTGCGGACGTTTACGGTTTGCGGGTTATTTATGATGCCGCACACGCCTTTAACGTGCGTAAAAATGATGTCAGTATTTTAAACCACGGCGATTTATCGATACTCAGCTTCCATGCCACCAAAGTCTTTAATACCTTTGAGGGCGGGGCGATTATATCCCAGGATCTAAAAACCAAGCAGCGCATCGACTATCTCAAGAATTTTGGCTTCGCTGGTGAAACCCGCATCGTGGCCCCGGGCATTAACGCCAAAATGAATGAAGTGGAAGCCGCGTTTGGCCTGCTTCAGCTTAAGCATATCGATAAAGCCCTGGAGGAGCGCAAGGCGCTCCATCAACGCTATTGCGACCTCCTGGAGGGGCTGGAAGGATTAACGTTCGTCGACGTGCCAGACGATGTGAGCTGGAATCACGCCTATTTTCCGGTGCTCATTGAGCCGGAATTTGGCAGAAGCCGCGATGAAGTCTATGCGCTATTCAAGGCAGATAACATTCTGACGCGCCGCTATTTCTATCCGCTGATCAGCTCCTTTGCCATGTACAGAGGTTTCCCAACGTCCGCGGAAGAGCATCTGCCTGTGGCGAACGCTATCGCCGACAAGGTGCTGTGCCTGCCTGTTTATCCGGGATTAACGTCACAGGATCAGGATCGGGTGGTGAATGCCCTGAAGCGCGCCGCGCTGCCCGGGCGGTTACCGTCTGACGAGTCAACAATACTCACGGCGCTGGCGGTATGACGATGACGCGTACTGCCATGATCCTTGACGCGGGCTTTGCCTCACTGCCCTTGCAGCAGGCCATTAAGGCGGCGGGTTTTCGCACGCTCGCCTGTAGCGGAAAAGCGCAGGATGCGGGGATGAAATATGCCGACGCGACCTGCGTGCAAAATTATGCCGACAGCGACGCCGTGCTGGCGATTGCCCGTGCTGAAAACATTACCGCGCTTTCCCCGGGCGTAACCGACGTCTCTTACCTGTCTGGCTGTCGGGTCGCGCAGGCGCTGGGCCTTCCAGGCTTCGACGAGCCCGACGTCAGCGATCTTCTCTTTCTTAAGGACCGTTTCAGGAAATGGGCCAGCGCCCGGGGATACCCTATCCCGCAGGCCGCCAGCAGCCTTCAGGAGGCGCGCGCTATGGCGTTTCCGCTGCTGGTTAAACCCGTTGATGCCTACAGCGGAAAGGGGATTTCACTGATTCATCAGCCGTCAGAGCTTGATGAGGCGGTAAATATCGCCCGTGCGGCATCGGCAGGAGGGGAGTGCGTCATTGAGACGTTCTGCCAGGGTGCCCTGTACAGCCACTCCGCCTTTATCCGGGGTGGGCAAATCGTCTGCGAATTTTTTGTCGATGAGTACTGCACGGTCTACCCGTGGCAGGTGAATAGCAGCTGCCTGAGCGTCAACCTCAGCGAGCCGATGCGCGATCGCATCAGCGAGTGCATGCAGGCCATCGTCAGTGATTTGAATCTGGTAGACGGTTTGTTGCATACCCAGCTTATCGCTGACGAAGAGGCGTTTTGGCTGATTGAGGTTACCCGCCGCTGCCCCGGCGATCTCTACTCGAAGCTGATTGAGTTCTCAACGGGCATAGATTATTGCCGCGAATTTGTCGCCCCCTTTATCGGTGAGCAGAGCGCGTTCGCGCACCGGCGACCGGCGCGCCAGCGCTACATTGCGCGCCATACGGTCTCCAGCGAACGGCAAAGCCGTTTCTTCGGCTTTAGCTACGCCTCGCTGCCGGCCACGGTCATGCAGGCTGTCCCGCTTAAACAGCCGGGCGATGAACTCGGGCCTGCCCCCGGGGATCGCGCCGGGCTGGTATTTGCGGAGTTTACCGAACTTACTGCCATGGCGCGCCACACGCCGCAGCTAAAAAACTATTTCTCTTTTACTACGTTGTAAGGACCGGATTATGAACAGGCCGCTGTCACTCGGATTTATCGGCGGTGGGATCAATTCCGCCATCGGCTTGACCCACAAAATCGCCAGCCAAATGGATGGACATTTCCAGCTCACGGCGGGCTGCTTTAGCCGCGATGCGTCCCTGAACCAGCAGACGGGACGGGCCTGGGGGCTTAACGACGAGTCCATCTACACCAGCGCGGTTACCCTGCTGGAAGAACAGCACGCGCGGCTGGATGCCGTGGTTATCCTGACGCCTACGCCGGCCCACCGTGAAATTATCATGGCCGCTCTGGAGTACGGGCTGCCGGTTATCAGTGAAAAAGCGTTGGTTGCCAGCGCGGGCGACGCGCGGGATATCGCCCGGCGCGTGGCGGACATGAAAGGGCAACTGTACGTCACCTATAACTACACCGGTTATCCCATGGTTCGCGAACTGCGCGAGCGCCTGCTCAACGGCGAGCTGGGCAAAATTCAGCACGTCATGGTTGAAATGCCGCAGGAAGGGTTTATTCGCAGTCGTGAGGATGGCAGCGTGCCGCAGCCTCAGGAATGGCGACGCGTTGACGGGGACATTCCCACCGTTTCGCTCGACCTTGGTGTCCATGTCCACCAGCTGGTGGAGTTTCTGACGGACAGGCAAGCCGAAGATGTCTATGCGATCAACAGCACCTTTGCGCGCGTATCGGACGTTGTCGATACGGTGAACCTGGTGTCCCGCTATGGCGACGATATGGTTTGCAACTACTGGTATGGCAAAGCGGCGCTCGGTTACCGCAACGGCCTGCGCATCCGCATCTATGGAGCGCTGGGCAGCGCAGAGTGGCTGCAGATGGAACCCGAATATCTCCGTCTTGCCGATGAACACGGCAACGTGCGGCTTATCGACCGCACGGCGGGAGATAACTGGGTGGCTAATCAGCCGCGCTATTGTCGTTTTAAGGCAGGGCATCCCGCCGGCTTTATTGAGGCGTTTGCTAACTATTACGCCGACATCGCCGCCAGCTTACGCGGTGAGCCTACAGGATACAGCCTCAGCTGCGATACCGCCGTTCGCGGCCTGGAGTTTCTCGAAAAAGCGCAGCAGAGCGCGGTGACGTCTGCGAAAGTCGATTTGCATCGTTAACAAAGGTTTAGCTGAGGACCACATGACATTACTGGAACAAATACAGGGCTACGATAATCACTTCGTTGAAAGCATCCGCGCTATGCATGCCAGCGGTCTTCCGCTGGTGCTGTACGGCGCAGGCTGCCTCGGGCAGATGACCGCGGAATTTATGTTCCGGGAAAATATGCCTCTCGATAAGGTGGCATTAAACCGACAGTACCTGACCGAGGGCATGACCTTCCACGGCCTGCCGGTGGTGGCGATTGAAGATCTCATTGAACAGCCCGGTGAATTTAACTGTATCGTGGCGCTACAGTACGTAAGCGAAGCGTTGCAGGACGAATTACGTCGCGGTGGTGCCAACGTGCTGGTATACGATCCCGCGTTTATCGGCGTAAGCACCCGTCTATGGTATACCCCGTCGTTTTGCGCCGGGCATAGCGACGTCCTCGAAAAGGTCTATGCAGGCCTGGCAGACGAACGCTCAAGAGAAACGCTGGTCGCATTCCTGAAGCAACGTCTGAGCGCAACGCGTGGCTATTACCAGACGGTCTACGAGCCAGCGCACTATTTCCCTGCCGATGTTCTCCGTCTACAGGATAACGAAGTCTTCATCGATTGCGGTGCCTACAATGGCGACAGCATCGGCGCGTTTATGCAGGAAGTGGAGCGCCAGCAGGTCGCGATGCCGGAAAAAATTGTCGGTTTCGAACCGGATGCCGGTAATTATGCTCAGCTTTGTGACAATACGCGTCGGTGGCCATTCTGCCAGCCGGTGCAAAAAGGGGTATGGGATAATAAAACCGTTCTCTCTTTTCAGTCGGGAAATGCCCTCTCTTCACGCCTTGTGGAGCAAAGCAGCAATACCGTCACCATTGAGCTGGACAGCATCGATAATATCCTCCAGGGCGGTAAAGCCACATTTATAAAAATGGATGTCGAAGGGGCGGAGCTTAAAGCACTGGAGGGCGCCGCTGAGACTATTCGGACCTGGCAGCCGCTGCTGGCAATCAGCCTTTATCATAAACCGGAAGATTTGCTGACTATTCCGCAATATATTCAGTCACTCAGCGCAGATTACGCCTTTTATCTTCGCGGCCATCATCCGGAACTGGCTTTTGAACTGGTTTTATATGCTGTGCCAGCGTCGAGGATTATAAAGTAATAGGCAAATAACCCCCCATTTCACCCATTATTCATCCAATTGATTACCCTCCAGAATCGGATAATCATGCCGATAACTCAACTAACGCAGGGCTGTTTATCGTGAATTCACTCTATACCGCTGAAGGTGTAATGGATAAACACTCGCTGTGGCAGCGTTATGTTCCGCTGGTGCGTCACGAAGCATTGCGCCTCCAGGTGCGTTTGCCGGCGAGCGTGGAACTGGACGATCTGCTGCAGGCGGGCGGTATCGGGTTATTGAATGCAGTTGACCGGTACGACGCTCTGCAAGGAACGGCATTTACGACTTACGCAGTGCAGCGTATTCGTGGTGCGATGCTGGACGAGCTGCGCAGCCGCGACTGGGTGCCGCGCAGCGTTCGCCGCAACGCCCGTGAAGTAGCGCATGCAATGGGGCAGCTGGAACAGGAGCTTGGGCGCAACGCGACGGAAACGGAAGTGGCGGAACGCCTGGGCATACCTGTTGAAGAGTATCGCCAGATGTTGCTCGATACCAACAACAGCCAACTCTTTTCTTACGACGAGTGGCGCGAAGAGCATGGCGATAGCATCGAGCTGGTGACGGATGAGCATCAGCAAGAAAACCCGTTACACCATTTACTGGAAGGTAATTTACGCCAGCGCGTGATGGAAGCGATTGAAGCGTTACCGGAACGTGAACAACTGGTGTTGACGCTCTATTACCAGGAGGAGCTCAATCTCAAAGAGATTGGCGCCGTGCTGGAGGTGGGTGAGTCACGGGTGAGCCAGCTGCACAGCCAGGCCATTAAACGTCTGCGCACAAAACTGGGTAAGTTATAGGTGATTGATTCACCTGAAAAATGCCGCACAACGTATTGACAACCAGGAGTTATCATGACGGTGCAGCAATCAAAAAGACGGCCTTTAAGCCGCTACCTGAAAGACTTTAAACACAGCCAGACGCATTGCGCCCACTGTAAAAAACTACTCGACCGCATCACGCTGGTTCGTCGCGGCGAAATTGTGAATAAGATAGCGATTTCCCGCCTCGACACGCTGATGGATGAAGCCGCCTGGCTTGAAGAGCAAAAAGAGTGGGTGG
Organism: Enterobacter cloacae complex sp. P40C2; assembly: GCF_014930695.1. Classification (NCBI taxonomy): domain Bacteria; kingdom Pseudomonadati; phylum Pseudomonadota; class Gammaproteobacteria; order Enterobacterales; family Enterobacteriaceae; genus Enterobacter; species Enterobacter cloacae complex sp. P40C2. Next base: position 154,143 of record NZ_JADBRP010000003.1, read on the forward strand.
CGCTTTGCCGTTTCTGTGGCGATCTCCACTGCAAAGAGCAAAGCGACTTCTTTGATATTATCGGCTTTAAGCAATTCCTGTTTGAACAAACCGAGATGAGCCACGGCACCGTGCGGGAATACGTCGTTCGCCTGCGTCGCCTTGGTCAGCACCTGACCCTGCAAAATATCTCCAGGGATCTGCTGACAACCGGCTATCTGGATGAAAATCTCGAGCCGTGGCTGCCTGCCACCAGCACCAACAACTACCGCATCGCGCTGCGCAAGTACGCCCAGTATAAAGTCCAGATGCCGGGCGTCATGAAGCAGAAAGTCCGCGCCGGAACAACTTCTGATATATATTAAAAAAGAATAAGATGTAGCGCAGCCGCCTTTGACGTTGCAGGCGATTTCTCTACACTACTCAAAAATTCCACTGTATCGGGGTACTTATGAAATTAGCACTTCTGGGTCGTCAGGCGCTGATGGGGATGATGGCCGTTGCGCTGGTCGCGGGTATGAGCGTGAAAACGTTCGCAGCAGAAAATCTGCTCAACAAAGTCAAAGAGCGCGGCACGCTGCTGGTGGGGCTGGAAGGAACCTATCCTCCGTTTAGCTTCCAGGGTGACGACGGCAAGCTGACCGGTTTTGAAGTGGAGTTTGCGCAGGAGCTGGCAAAACATCTCGGCGTGAAAGCCTCCCTGAAACCGACCAAATGGGACGGTATGCTGGCGTCGCTGGACTCCAAACGCATTGACGTAGTGATTAACCAGGTGACCATTTCTGACGAGCGCAAGAAGAAGTACGACTTCTCCACGCCGTACACCGTGTCCGGTATCCAGGCGCTGGTGAAGAAAGGTAACGAAGGCAGCATTAAAACCGCGGCGGATCTGAAAGGTAAGAAAGTCGGCGTGGGTCTGGGCACTAACTATGAAGAGTGGCTGCGCCAGAACGTGCAGGGCGTGGACATCCGCACGTATGATGATGACCCGACTAAATACCAGGATCTGCGCGTAGGCCGTATTGACGCCATTCTGGTCGACCGCCTGGCCGCGCTGGACCTGGTGAAGAAAACCAATAACACCCTGGCCGTTGCGGGCGAGCCGTTCTCCCGTCAGGAGTCCGGCGTGGCGGTGCGTAAAGGCAACGACGACCTGCTGAAGGCCATCGACGGCGCGCTTGCTGAAATGCAGAAAGACGGCAGCCTGAAGGCGCTTTCCGAGAAGTGGTTCGGCGCAGACGTGACCAAATAAGTCCCTGACCGATAAAAAAAGGCGCTTTTAAAAGCGCCTTTTTTATTTCTCGCGCGTCTGCGTGCATAATGAAATAACAATTGTTTGCGTGACCGGAGGAACCATGTCACTACAGAATTTAACGCGCTTTCCCCGTCTGGAATTTATTGGCGCCCCCACGCCGCTGGAGTACCTGCCGCGATTTTCTGACTATCTTGGGCGCGATATTTTCATTAAGCGTGACGATGTGACGCCAGTGGCGATGGGCGGAAATAAGCTGCGCAAGCTGGAGTTTCTCGCCGCCGATGCCCTGCGCGAGGGCGCGGACACGCTGGTCACCGCAGGGGCCATCCAGTCCAACCACGTTCGCCAGACCGCCGCCGTGGCGGCAAAGCTGGGCCTGCACTGCGTCGCCCTGCTGGAGAACCCGATCGGCACGCGGGCAGAGAATTACCTGACTAACGGTAACCGGCTGCTTCTGGATCTGTTTAATGTGCAGGTCGAAATGGTCGACGCGTTGACCGACCCGTCCGCGCAGCTTGACGAGCTCGCAACGCGGCTGGAAGCGCAGGGATTCCGCCCCTACGTTATTCCCGTGGGCGGCTCGAACGCGCTGGGCGCCCTCGGCTATGTCGAGAGCGCGCTGGAGATCGCTCAGCAGTGTGAAGGCGCGGTGAGCCTATCCTCGGTGGTGGTGGCCTCCGGCAGTGCAGGAACCCATGCGGGATTAGCGGTCGGGCTTGAGCAGCTGATGCCGGACGTTGAGCTGATTGGCGTCACGGTTTCCAGAAGCGTGGCGGATCAAAAGCCAAAAGTCGTCACCCTGCAGCAGGCGGTGGCAGAACAGCTTGAACTGGAGGCGAAGGCGGAAGTTACGCTGTGGGATGACTATTTTGCCCCTGGCTATGGCACCCCAAACGATGAAGGGATGGAGGCCGTTAAGCTGCTGGCTCGCCTTGAGGGTATTCTGCTGGATCCGGTCTATACCGGTAAGGCAATGGCTGGCCTGATTGACGGCATTGCCCGCAAGCGCTTTAAGGATGAAGGACCGATTTTGTTTGTTCATACTGGCGGGGCGCCTGCGCTGTTTGCCTATCATCCTCACGTCTAAAAATCAGGTAGAAAAATAATAATGCAAGAAAGTATTCAACTGGTTATTGATTCCCTGCCGTTTCTGCTTAAAGGGGCCGTGTTTACCCTGCAGCTGAGTATCGGCGGAATGTTCTTCGGGCTGGTACTCGGGTTTATTCTGGCGCTGATGCGCATGTCGAACATCTTGCCGGTGCGGTGGCTGGCGCGGTTTTACATCTCCGTATTCCGCGGAACGCCGCTTATCGCCCAGCTGTTCATGATTTACTACGGGCTGCCGCAGTTCGGCATCGAGCTGGATCCTGTTCCGGCGGCGATGATAGGTTTGTCGCTGAATACGGCGGCGTATACGTCTGAAACGCTGCGTGCGGCAATCTCCTCTATAGATAAGGGGCAGTGGGAAGCGGCGGCCAGCATCGGGATGACCCCGTGGCAGACGTTGCGCCGGGCGATCCTGCCGCAGGCGGCGCGCGTGGCGCTTCCTCCGCTGAGCAACAGCTTTATTAGCCTGGTGAAAGACACCTCGCTTGCGGCCACCATCCAGGTGCCGGAACTGTTCCGTCAGGCGCAGCTGATCACCTCGCGTACTCTTGAAGTGTTTACCATGTATCTGGCGGCCTCGCTGATTTACTGGGTGATGGCGACGGTGCTCTCCGCCCTGCAAAACTATTTTGAAAACCAGCTTAACCGCCAGGAGCGTGATCCAAAATGAGTGCAATTGACGTTAAAAACCTGGTGAAAAAGTTCCACGGGCAAACGGTGCTGCATGGAATCGACCTTGAGGTCGCGCAGGGCGAAGTGGTGGCGATTATCGGCCCAAGCGGGTCAGGGAAAACCACGCTGCTGCGCAGCATCAATCTTCTGGAGCAGCCGGAGGGCGGGACGATCCGCGTGGGCGATATCACCATTGATACCGGCAAATCCATCAGTCAGCAAAAAGGGTTGATTCGTCGCCTGCGTCAGCACGTTGGCTTCGTATTCCAGAGCTTTAATCTTTTCCCTCACCGCACGGTGCTGGAAAACATCATTGAAGGCCCGGTCATCGTTAAGGGTGAACCCCGGGAAGAAGCGACCGCCCGCGCCCGTGAACTGCTGGCGAAAGTTGGGCTGGCCGGTAAAGAGACAAGCTATCCGCGTCGTCTTTCCGGTGGTCAGCAGCAGCGTGTCGCCATAGCCCGCGCGCTGGCGATGCGCCCGGACGTAATCCTCTTCGATGAACCTACATCGGCGCTCGATCCCGAGCTGGTGGGGGAAGTGCTGAACACCATCCGACAGCTGGCGCAGGAAAAACGCACGATGGTGATTGTGACCCATGAAATGAGCTTTGCCCGCGACGTTGCCGATCGGGCTATCTTCATGGATCAGGGGCGAATTGTAGAGCAGGGGCCCGCTAAGGATCTGTTCGCCAATCCGCAGCAGCCGCGCACGCGCCAGTTCCTTGAAAAATTCTTAATGCAGTAGCATTTTCACACGCAATTTGCTCCAGATGCTCCTTCTGGAGCAAATTATCTTCCCTTAAAGCCTGTTCCGGTGCTTTTTTATTCCACCGAATTTGGATAAGCCCTCGCCAAATTAAAGATAATCTGCTCGGCGCCGACATTTTATATAAATAATCGTGATTTATGTGTTAGGTTATATTCACCATAATTATGATTATCTTTTATCAGAGGCTTCATTCAGAAGGTATGAGGGATATAGACTTTTTCACCTGGCGACGGGAATGCTTTCTCCGGTTTCAGGAAATGACCTGTGCCGACGAGGTATATCAGGAACTTCAGCGACAAACGCAGGCGCTAGACTTCGATTATTATGCGCTTTGCGTTCGACACCCTGTGCCATTTACCCGCCCGCGTACGTCCGTCCACTCCACTTATCCGCAGCAGTGGATGGCGCAATATCAGTCCGAGAATTATTTCTCCATCGATCCGGTGCTTAAGCCCGAGAATTTCATACAGGGCCATTTGCCCTGGACGGATGAATTATTCACGGATGCCCAGAAATTATGGGACGGGGCGCGGGATCACGGTTTACGTAAAGGAATAACGCAGTGCATGATGTTGCCAAATCATGCGCTTGGGTTCCTCTCCGTGTCGCGTACCAGCCTGCAGGCAAGCGCAATATCCAGCGAAGAAGTGGAGCTGCGTCTGCAAATGCTGGTTCAGATGGCGTTAACCTCACTGCTTCGTTTTGAGGATGAGATGGTGATGCCGCCGGAAATGAAATTCAGCAAGCGTGAGCGGGAAATTCTGAAGTGGACAGCGGAAGGGAAAACGTCGGCAGAGATCGCTATTATTCTCTCTATCTCGGAAAATACGGTGAATTTCCATCAGAAGAATATGCAGAAGAAATTCAACGCGCCGAATAAAACCCAGATAGCGTGTTATGCCGCAGCGACGGGGCTTATCTGACTGATATCACGTTCTGCGTGTCAGACGAGAAAACGGCTGAATGCTCTGCATCCAGCCGTTTTTGTTACTGGCGGTAGGCTTGTTTAATTTGCTTAACCGTATTGGCAAAAACAGCGGATTCCGCCCGATCTTCCATCTGCGCGATCTGTTTTTCCATTTTAATGATCACACGTCCAGCATCAGCCTGGCCCATCGCCTGTAACATAAGCGTCAGCAGCGACTTAAGGCAGTTTACTTCCTGTGCCAGTTCCTGGTTATTCTCGGCAGTGGCAAATTCAGGTGTGCTCATTTATTTTCCTCATTATAAAACAGCGCTTGAGCGCGACGATGAAAGTTAAGGCGGCGGAGTATACCACAAGCCGCGGCAAAAAATGCAGTGGTTGTTTTTTATACTTTTCCAGGTATTGATTATTGGTTCACGCGGATTATGAAGGTAATCTGTCCAATATGTTAGCGACAATTAAATGTTTATCACCGGTTCGCCATTCGTTAATTGTTGTTACAAAAAAATGAGAGCATTTTTTAGTTTGCGTTAACAAATGTTTTGGTAACTTTTTGAATGCTGGTGCTTAAAAATAGCGGCAAAAGCCCAGCGTGCGCGGGTTTTCTTTCCAGTTGCTGTACAGCCTAATTTCCAAAAACGAGACCACAATCGTATAGCCGATTTTTTAGCGTTTTAAACTTGGATGGAAAACCGCTAATATAAGCGGAATTAGCAGTCAGTAGCGTTATCCCTATTCTGGAGACATTTCCTTTGATCAACGTCCTTCTTGTTGATGACCACGAACTGGTGCGCGCAGGGATACGTCGCATTCTTGAAGATATAAAGGGTATTAAAGTTGCCGGCGAGGCATGCTGTGGCGAAGATGCCGTAAAATGGTGTCGCGCTAACTCAGCAGACGTGGTGCTGATGGATATGAACATGCCCGGAATCGGCGGGCTTGAAGCCACGCGTAAAATCGCCCGCATGTTCGTTGACACAAAAGTCATCATGCTGACCGTCCATACCGAAAATCCGCTCCCGGCCAGGGTTATGCAGGCAGGGGCTGCCGGATATCTCAGCAAAGGTGCCGCGCCGCAGGAAGTCGTTAATGCGATCCGTTCCGTCTATGCAGGTCAGCGGTACATTGCTTCAGACATTGCTCAACAGATGGCGCTGAGTCAGATTGAACCGGAAAAAACGGAATCTCCGTTCGCCAGTTTGTCTGAGCGTGAATTGCAGATTATGCTGATGATCACTAAAGGTCAGAAGGTGAATGAGATTTCAGAGCAGCTGAATCTCAGCCCGAAAACGGTCAACAGCTATCGCTATCGGATGTTCAGTAAACTGAACATACACGGTGATGTCGAACTGACTCATCTGGCCATTCGCCATGGTTTGTGCAATGCGGAGTCATTAATAAGTCAGTGAGTGAAGCGTTCGATTCAAAAGCATTTCTGAAAACCGTCACCAGCCAGCCGGGCGTCTACCGAATGTACGACGCTGGCGGTACGGTTATCTATGTCGGTAAGGCAAAAGATCTGAAAAAACGCCTTTCCAGCTATTTCCGCAGCAATCTTGCCTCTCGTAAAACCGAAGCACTGGTCGCACTCATCAACAACATTGATGTCACCGTGACGCATACGGAAACGGAAGCGCTGCTGCTTGAGCACAACTATATCAAGCTGTATCAGCCGCGCTACAACGTTCTGCTGCGCGATGATAAGTCCTACCCGTTTATCTTCCTGAGCGGTGATACCCATCCTCGCCTGGCGATGCATCGTGGCGCTAAGCATGCGAAGGGTGAATACTTTGGCCCTTTCCCGAACGGTTATGCCGTACGCGAAACGCTGGCGCTGTTGCAAAAAATCTTCCCCGTTCGCCAGTGTGAAAACAGCGTCTACCGCAACCGTTCCCGGCCGTGCCTGCAATATCAGATTGGCCGCTGCCTGGGGCCGTGCGTCGAAGGGCTGGTAAGTGAAGAAGAGTATGCGCAGCAGGTTGAGTACGTGCGCCTGTTTTTAGCCGGTAAAGACGATCAGGTGCTGACGCAGCTGATTGCCCGCATGGAGAAAGCCAGCGCGGGGCTGGAGTTTGAGGAAGCCGCGCGCATCCGCGATCAGATCCAGGCGGTGCGCAGAGTTACCGAGAAGCAGTTTGTTTCCAACACGGGCGACGACCTCGACGTTATCGGCGTTGCCTTTGACGCCGGTCTGGCCTGTGTTCACGTGCTGTTTATTCGTCAGGGCAAGGTGCTCGGCAGCCGCAGCTACTTCCCGAAGGTGCCGGGCGGCACCGAACTGGGGGAAGTGGTGGAAACCTTCGTCGGCCAGTTCTATTTGCAGGGCAGCCAGATGCGTACGCTGCCGTCTGAGATCCTGCTCGACTTCACCCTCGACGACAAAACGCTGCTGGCGGATTCGCTTTCGGAGCTGGCCGGCCGCCGGGTGAACGTGCAGACGAAACCGCGCGGCGATCGCGCCCGCTATCTGAAGCTGGCGCGAACCAATGCCGCCACGGCGCTGACCACCAAACTTTCTCAGCAGTCCACCGTCAGCCAGCGCTTAACCGCGCTCGCTACGCTGCTCAAGCTGCCTGAAGTGAAGCGTATGGAATGCTTCGACATCAGCCATACCATGGGCGAGCAGACCGTGGCGTCGTGCGTGGTCTTTGATGCCAACGGACCGCTGCGGGCAGAGTATCGTCGGTATAACATCACCGGCATTACCCCGGGCGACGATTACGCCGCCATGAACCAGGTGCTGCGCCGCCGCTATGGTAAAGCGATCGAAGCGAGCAAAATTCCTGACGTTATTCTTATCGACGGCGGGAAAGGGCAGCTTGGACAGGCGAAGGCGGTATTTGAATCGCTCGACGTGGAGTGGGATAAAAACCATCCGCTGCTGTTAGGGGTGGCGAAAGGGGCGGATCGTAAAGCGGGTCTGGAGACGTTGTTCTTCGAGCCGGAAGGGGAGGGCTTCAGCCTGCCGCCTGATTCTCCTGCGCTGCACGTGATCCAGCATATCCGCGATGAGTCGCACGATCACGCCATCAGCGGGCACCGGAAAAAACGGGCGAAAGTGAAAAATACCAGTACCCTTGAGACTATCGAAGGCGTCGGGCCAAAACGTCGCCAGATGCTGTTGAAGTACATGGGCGGATTGCAAGGATTACTCAATGCCAGCATGGAGGAAATTGCAAAAGTGCCGGGTATTTCGCAAGGGCTGGCAGAAAAGATCTACTACTCGTTGAAACATTGAGGGCTCTGTAGCAACATAGAGCTAAATTTTACTGACAACAGACAGTTACCGTCATCATGCGATTTAATATCCCTACGTTGCTCACTCTTTTTCGCGTTGTGCTCATTCCGTTCTTTGTACTGGCATTTTATCTGCCGGTGGTGTGGGCACCGTTTGCCTGTGCGCTGATTTTCCTGATCGCCGCCGTGACGGACTGGTTCGACGGCTATCTGGCGCGTCGCTGGAATCAGAGTACCCGATTCGGCGCGTTCCTCGATCCGGTTGCGGATAAGGTGATGGTGGCAATCGCGATGGTGCTGGTGGCGGAACATTATCATACCTGGTGGGTTACGCTGCCTGCGGCGACCATGATTGGCCGTGAGATTATTATCTCTGCCCTGCGCGAGTGGATGGCGGAGCTGGGTAAACGCAGCAGCGTGGCGGTGTCCTGGATCGGCAAAGTCAAAACCACCGCACAGATGGCGGCGCTGGTGTGGATGCTGTGGCGTCCGAATGCCTGGGTTGAGTGGGCAGGTATCGGCCTGCTGTGGGTCGCGGCGGTGCTGACGCTGTGGTCAATGCTGCAATATTTGAACGCCGCGCGCGGAGATTTGCTTGAACAGTGATCGTTTCGCCTTAATTTTCAGCAAACGATCCTGAGATGCAAAAAATATCGTTGACTCAAAACGACATATCAGTAGAATGCAACGCATCGAACGGCGGCACAGTCAGCCGGACGATAATGAAATCAAGAAGTTAGATAACGCTTGATGACATGCGGGAATAGCTCAGTTGGTAGAGCACGACCTTGCCAAGGTCGGGGTCGCGAGTTCGAGTCTCGTTTCCCGCTCCAGTTTAAATACATCGGCATTTGCGGGTGTAGGTCGAAAGACAGCAGATTTAAGGCGCGTTAGCAAAGCGGTTATGTAGCGGATTGCAAATCCGTCTAGTCCGGTTCGACTCCGGAACGCGCCTCCACTTTCTTCCCTGGCCGGATGGTGGAATCGGTAGACACAAGGGATTTAAAATCCCTCGGCGTTCGCGCTGTGTGGGTTCAAGTCCCACTCCGGCTACCATGGGAAACAAAGAATAATCAAAGCAATAAGCAGTGTCGTGAAACCACCGAAAGGTGGTTTTTTTGTGCCTGTCATTCCGCTTCTCAGCATCCTCCCTCTCTGGCTTTAGCGATCCTTTTGCAGCGTAATTAAACAGATACGCATTATGCTATCTTAAGACGGGCGCCTTTTACGGTCTGTAGATGTTCAGGCCTGCGACCCGATTCCCGATGCCATCACCTCATTTTAAGGGCCGCTATGTCTTTACCGCCACTGTATGCGCTGCGTGCGTTTGAAGTTGCTGCGCGACTGAACTCCTTCAGCAAAGCCGCTGAAACGCTCAATATTACGCCGGGCGCGGTCAGCAGACACGTCCGCACCCTTGAACTGTGGTTCGACTGCGAGCTTTTTAAAAGACAGGGCCCCCGGGTGGAGGTCACCGAGGCCGGGCGAGTGCTGGCCGGGCAGCTGAACGAGAGCTTCACGAGCATTGAGTGGGCCTGCCGGGCATTTCGCAGTGAAAATCATCTGCTGCGGCTAAAAGCGCCCAGCACCCTGACCATGAGATGGCTTCTCGACGTGTTGCGATCCTTTCGGAACAGCCATGCAAAGCCACAGGTTGAGATTGCCAGCGTCTGGATGGACATTGATACCGTTGATTTCAACCTTGAGCCATACGACTGCGCCATCCTGCTCGGTAACGGCCATTTCGGTGAGACGGCGGAAAGCCAGCTGCTTTTTAGTGAATGGCTTATCCCGGTTTGCACCCCCTCGCTTATCGAACCGGCCCGGCAGCGGCTTGCGCAATGCGATTTGATCCATCCCTCACCGGACAGAAGGGACTGGAGGCGCTGGCTGCGAAGAACGGGGCTATACCCGGGGCTCGATATGAGCAGCGGCATGGTGTTTGATACCCTTGAACAGGGAAGTATTGCCGCCATGAACGGTCACGGTATCGCGATTGCCGACCTGCGCCTTACGCTCGACGCCCTGAAAAGCGGCCTGCTCGGCCTGCCCTTCAGGGAAGCTATCGCGACGGGAGATGGCTACTACCTCGTCTGGCCAAAAAATTCGCTCAAAAGAGACAGCATCCAGCATCTTCTGGCCTGGCTGCAAAACCACGCCCCGGTCGTCCCGGCTCTGGATATCGTTTGTCTGGAATACGATGAAGGCCGGGTTTAATAAGGCCGTTATGAGTAAGTAATGTTCACCATCTTTTTATAACGTTCCGGCAAAGCGCCGTTCAGGCTGAGCACCTTATCCAGAATATCAAAAGCAGGGGTGTTTTCCTGCTGCCCGGCGTCGAGGATTGCCGCGCGTAAAATCGTGGCGGCAGACGAAACCCTGTGAAAATAGTCTTCGGACTCGGGCGTCTGTAGTTCGCCGGAAGCGGCGTAACGCACCTGTGGCCAGCCAGAGAAGTCGAGCAGGGGAAGAGGCTTTCCCGCTTCAGGCAGAGAGGCCGAAAGCAGCGCAGCCGCCTGTTTAGGGTCACGATGGGCGGCACAAAGCATATACACGCGCTGCGAAAACGGTGACAGGGCCTCTGAGTGAGGTTTCGTCGCCATAAGCATGGCCATAAAATCCTGTAAATCACCGGCTGAACGGGCGTCAGGCGGTAAGTCGAACTTCATTAACTGATATAACGCATCAAGTGTCATGTTTGCCCCGGATCCTCTTATCATTATTATTCAGCGTGCGGCTGAACGTTTATCGACCCGCGCAACGGCGGGTCGTGATGATGATATTTGAATGCGGTCGCTTCAGAAAAACGATTAATAATGGAAATCACTGTGAGTTTTACTCACGCTGGCCGCTGCGCTTCACGCCCCTCCAAGATAGGCTTTCCTTACCTCCGGGTCGTTCAGCAGCGCCTCGCCGCTGCCGCTTAAGCGGATCTGCCCGTTAACCATCACATAGCCGCGGTCGGACAACTTCAGGGCATGGTGCGCGTTCTGCTCCACGAGAAAAATCGTCATCCCGTTACGGGCCAGCTCGCGCAGCGTCTGGAAAATCTGTTTAACCACGATGGGCGCGAGGCCGAGGCTGGGTTCATCCAGCAGCAGAAGTTTGGGGCGGCTCATCAGCGCGCGGGCGATAGCCAGCATCTGCTGTTCTCCCCCGGAGAGCGTCATCGCCCGCTGGTTGCGCCGCTCTTTGAGGCGGGGAAACAGGTCAAACATGCTCTGCATATCTGCCGCTGCGTGCTGGCTGCCGATGGGAATCGTCCCCATCAGCAAATTCTCTTCCACAGACATATCGGGGAAAACGCGTCGCCCCTCAGGCGCCTGAGCAATGCCGCCGGTAGCGACGTAGTGGGTGGATTTGTGGCTGATATCCTCGCCGCAGAAGACGATCTGCCCGCTGCGAATGCGGGGCTGGCCAAAGACAGACATCAGCAGGGTCGATTTACCCGCACCGTTAGCGCCAATCAAGGCCACGGTCTCTCCTTCGTTAACCTCAAGCGAGACCTGCCTGAGCGCCTGGATCGCGCCATAAAAAACGTCCACACTGTGAAACTGAAGCATCGGTTCGCTCACGGGCTGACCTCGCTTTCGTCGGTACCCAAATAGGCGGCAATGACGCTGTCATTGTGCTGGATCGCGTCTGGCGTACCTCTGGCAATAACGTCGCCGTGATCGAGCACGATGATGTCATCCGAAATCTCCATCACCATCCCCATGTCATGCTCAATCAGCAGCACCGTAATGCCGTGGTGGTCGCGCAGGAAGCGAACGATTTCGCTCAGCTTGTGCGTCTCAACCGGGTTCAGCCCGGCGGCGGGTTCATCGAGACAAATCATCTCCGGGCCGGTACACATGGCGCGGGCGATTTCGAGGCGCCGCTGCTGGCCGTAGGACATTTCACCGGCAAGCCGGTTCGCGCAGTCCACCAGATCCACCGCCTCCAGCCAGTAAAACGCCCGGTCCAGCGCATCGCTTTCCGCCCGACGATATGCCGGAGTATTCAGCACCCCCGCAAGCAGGCTGCGGTTGACGCGCATATGCTGCGCCACCAGCAGGTTTTCCACTACCGACATCTCGCGAAACAGGCGGATGTTCTGAAAGGTGCGGGCAAGACCCGCGCGGTTCACCAGATGCGTGCCGCCGAACATTTTATAGAACAGTCGCTGGCCGAGCTGCGTCGGGTTGAGCCAGTCGCCGGGCTGGAACTTCTGGCCAAGCACCTGGATGACGTTGGTGGTTTTATCACGCGCATTGAATATTATGTTGCCACCGGAAGCGCGGTAGAAACCGGTCAGGCAGTTAAAGACGGTCGTTTTTCCCGCGCCGTTAGGTCCAATCAGGGCGGTAATCGACCCGCGCTGCACCTCAAGGTTGACGTCGTTTAGGGCCCTGATGCCACCGAAATGCATCATCAGATGCTCTACGCGCAAAATTGTTGCGTTCATGGTGCGACTCCTTTACGCACGGCAAATCCGCTGCGGTTGATGCGGATCAGGCCGCGAGGACGCCAGATCATCATGACCACCATCAGCATGCCGAACAGCAGCACGCGGTATTCCGCAAAGCTGCGCAGCAGCTCCGGCGTGACGGTAAGCACGAAGGCTGCCAGAACGACGCCCACGGTAGAGCCCATTCCGCCCAGAACCACGATTGCGAGAATCAGAGCCGATTCGAAAAAGGTGAAGGAGGTGGGGTTCACAAAACCCTGGTAGGTGGCAAAAAATACGCCGGCGATACCCGCCGTCGATGCGCCGAGGGTAAACGCCGAAAGCTTCACCAGGACGTGATTAAGCCCCATTGAGCGGCAGGCAATTTCATCTTCACGGAGCGCCTCCCACGCCCGGCCAACCGGCATACGCGTCAGCCGGTGCTTAATGTACAGCACCAGCACGACCACCAGAAACAGCACCGCATAGATGAAGATAAACTTCATGTTGGGGTTATAGGTCAGGCCGAAGAACTCGTGGAAGGGCACGCCGCCTTCCTTAGCGCGTCGACCAAACTCCAGGCCCAAAAAGGTCGGGGCGGGGGCTGAAACGCCGTTAGGCCCGCCGGTGAAGGTCAGCCAGTTGTTCAGCACCAGGCGGATAATCTCGCCAAACCCGAGCGTGACGATGGCCAGGTAATCCCCGTGCATGCGCAGCACCGGAAAGCCGAGCAGGGCGCCCGCGCCCGCGGCCATCAGCGCCGCCAGCGGCAGCATGCTCCAGAACCCTAAGCCAAGATACTGATACCCAAGCGCCAGGCCGTAGGCCCCAATGGCGTAAAAGGCGACGTAGCCCAGATCCAGCAGCCCCGCCAGCCCGACAACAATGTTCAGCCCAAGGCCGAGCAGGACGTAGATCAGCCCGAGAATGGCGACCGTCAGGACGTACTTGGTGGCAACAAACGGGAAGCAAATCGCCAGCGTGACGATCAGCGGCAGGATCCAGCGCATGCGGCTCTTGTACCCCGGCGGCCGGACGTACACCCCCGCGCTGTCAGATTCAAACCGTGCCTGTAGTCGTCTTCCGGCAGCCGTACCGGAAAAAGCGCTGAGCAAAAAGCGTCCCAGCATCACGGTGCCCGTCATCCACGCCAGACGTTGGCCGTCAAAGGTAAAGCTATAGCCATCCAGTATCACGCCCGCAATCGGGCCGAAAATAATCAGCGCGATCGTTCCGGAAAAAATCGCGTCCAGAAGGCAGCGCTTCAGGGAAAATCCGTCAGAGGTCATCGCGTTGTTCCTTACACTTTAGCCACGACGGGGCGGCCCAGCAGCCCCTGAGGACGGAAGATCAGAATCAGGACCAGCAGGCCAAACGAGAACACGTCCTTGTAGTCCGAGTTCACCAGCCCGGAGAATTGTGCTTCGGCGATCCCCAGGATCAGCCCGCCGAGCATCGCGCCAGGCAACGAGCCGATGCCGCCAAGCACCGCCGCCGTGAATGCCTTAATGCCGATGACGAACCCGACGTAAAAATCGAAGGTGCCGTAATTCATGGTGATCAGCACGCCCGCCAGCCCGGCCATGGCGGCGCCAATAACAAACACCAGCGAAATAATCCTGTCGGTGTTGATGCCCAGGATAGAGGCCATTTTGCGATCCTGCTGCACCGCGCGGCACATCCGCCCCAGGCGGGTACGGCTGATAATCCAGGTCAGGACCAGCATGCCCGCGAAAGAGGCAATGAGGATAAAGACCTTGGTATAGGTTATCTGGACAAACCCTTCGCCCAGGTGGAAGCGCAGCACGCCGTCCAGCATGGTAGGTACGCCCTGCTGCCGCGGACCCTGGCTGAGCTGGACGTAGTTTTGCAGTATCAGCGACATCCCGATGGCCGAGATCAGCGGAGCCAGGCGGGTCGAGTTGCGCAGGGGCCTATAGGCGATGCGCTCAATAGTCCAGCCGTAAACCCCGGTGACCACGATGGTGAATACCAGCGTCCCGAGGATCAGCAGCGGAAATGACTGAAGTCCAAAAAACGCCAGCAGGGCAAGGCCAATGGCCGAGAGATAGGCGGAAATCATATACACTTCGCCGTGGGCGAAATTGATCATGCCGATAATGCCGTACACCATGGTGTAGCCGATAGCGATAAGGCCATAGACCGAACCCAGCGTCAGGCCGTTAATTAACTGCTGAAGGAAGAAAGTACTCATCGTTGCGCACCTGAATGAGGGGTTACGCCGGCGGGCAACCCCGCCGGCGTCGAGCAGATTCCGTCCCGTTACGGCACTTCTTTATATTTGCCTTTGTCGTCCCACTGGTACACCACATAGTTAGACACCCTGAGATCGCCTTTGCTGTCCCAGGCTTTTTTACCCATAACCGTGTCGACGGAATTGGCCTTCAGCCACTCGCTGGCTTTCGCAGAATCCGTACCTTTGGTGGCCTTAAACGCCGCCGCGATAGCCTGCACCGAAGCGTAGGCGTAGAGCGTATAGCCTTCAGGTTCAAATTTACCGGCGCGGAATTTCTCGATAACGGCCTTCCCGTCCGGGATCTGGCGGGGATCTTTGCCGAAGGTCATATAGATGCCGTTGGTATATTGCGCACCGCCGGCGGCGGTCACCATCTCCTCGTTGACGATGCAGTCACCGGAGAAGAACTTCGCCTGTACGCCCTGTTCACGCATCTGGCGAACCAGCGGGCCCGCTTCCGGGTGGCAGCCGCCGAAGAACACCACGTCCGGTTTCTGCGCGCCAATTTTGGTCACCAGCGCGTTAAAGTCTTTTTCCCCGCGCGATAGCCCTTCGTACATCACATCCTTGACGCCGCGTTTCGCCAGCGCCGCTTTGGTTGCGTCCGCCAGCCCCTGACCATAGGTGTCTTTATCGTGGATAATGACCACCCGTTTAGCGTTCAGCTTATCAATAATAAAATCGCTGGCGACCTGGCCCTGCTGATCGTCGCGGCCGCACATGCGGAACATATCGCTCATGCCGCGCTCGGTAATCAGAGGGTTAGTCGAGCCGGGGGTGATGGATAATATTCCTGCATCGCTATACACCTCGGAGGCGGGCATGGTCGACGAGGAGCAGAAGTGGCCGACCACCGCGTTGACCTTGTCCTGATCGACCAGGCGGTTGGCAACGGCGACCGCCTGTTTAGGCTCGCAGGCGTCATCGCCCTGAACCAGCCTGATTTTCTCACCGTTGATCCCGCCTGCGGCGTTAATGTCTTCCGCCGCCTGCGTGGCGCCGTGCCAGTACTGATCGCCATAGGTTGCGTTCGGGCCGGTGAATGGCCCGGCCACGCCAATCACAATATCAGCCCGCGCGGAAAAGGCCGTCACCAGGCAGCCAGCCAGCAGAAGGGAAAGGGACGTTTTGGTAAATTTCAGCGACATTATTATGTTCCTTAGCAAAGAGGTTTTTGCACCAGGTATAAACCCGAACGCCTGATGGCATCGTTAATCCAAAAACAAGAGCGAGAACAAAATGCACGTTAGAAGCAATCTCCTGCTTAATACGGCGAGGATCCTACGCACCGCGAAGCGCGCAGAACATTAAGCAAAAAGGTTGCCAGAATGGTTAATCCCTTGACCGGGTCACAGCATGTTGAGTATAGAGTGCCGTTTTATGCGCCTTTGCGGGATGACGTGAAATTACAGCGGAGATCACATCTCCTTAACAACAAAGCCCATAAGTTGTGCAAGGGTCACGAATTGCACGTTTATGCAGCAATAAAGACCTAAACTTCAGATAGGCACGCGCGGCGATATATGTCAGGATCGTTTTTTTTATCAGGAGTATCAGCAATGGCTGAAGGCCCATTAAATGAAAGCGAGATGGCGTGGCTGGAAGAGACATTAATGTCTTACGGTCACGACGATGCATCCGTGATTGACGTGTCCGAACTGGACGGCATGCTTACCGCAGTACTTTCCGGTCCCGTTGTGGTGGAGCCCGACACCTGGCTGGTGGCGGTCTGGGGCGGTGAGAAGTTTATTCCGCGCTGGAAAAACGACCGTGAGATGAACCGCTTTATCGATCTTTGCTTTAAGCATATGAACGATATTGCCGAGCGTCTGAGCGAATACCCGGACCAGTTTGAGCCGCTGTTTGGCTATAACGACGTTGACGGCCAGAGTTATACCGTGGTGGAAGAGTGGTGCTATGGCTATATGCGCGGCGTGGCGCTGACGGACTGGTCATCCCTGCCGGAATCGCTACAGGCCGATCTGGCCGTGATTGCGCTGCACGGTACGGAAGAGAACAGCGAGAAGCTGGATGCGCTGACCGAAGAGGAGTACATGGCCAGCATTGAGAGTATCCAGCCTGCGGCGCTGCGTTTGTATAACTACTGGGTGGCTAACCCGCAGCAGCCGGAAGCGAAGCAACCGATCGTGAACGGGGCAAAGGTGGGTCGTAACGATCCGTGCCCGTGCGGCAGCGGGAAGAAGTTCAAAAGCTGCTGTCTGCACTGATAAAAAGGGGCTAATAATAGCCCCTTATTCTTATCCCACTTCCGGCAGCATCCCCGCTGCAATCAATATCTGCACCAGAATAATCGCTACTCCGCAGCTAAACACCAGGCACAGCAGCGGCTTACCTCCCGCCACGCGATACCCTTGCTGCGGATGCTGCTGGCGGCTTTTCCAGGCCAGCAGGGAAGGCAGGAGCAGGGCCAGAACCGATAACGCCACGCCGGCATATCCCAGCGCCATCACAAAGCCGCGCGGGTAAAAAAGCGCGAAGGCCAGCGGCGGCAGGAAGGTCATTGCTCCCGTCTGTAAACGGCCGGCAGCAGTATTGCGGCGCTGGAGCAGGTCCGCCATGTAGTCAAACAGGCCGAGCGCCACCCCGAGGAAGGAGGTAGCCAGCGCCAGATCCGCAAACAGATGCACCGCCAGCTCTACGTGCGTAGAAGCCACCACGTTGCGCAGGGCAACCAGGAAGCCGTTCAGCCCGGAGTGCTCCGCCATCAGGCCAACAAAGGTTGTGGAGTCAATGCTGCCCAGCGTTACCAACTGCCAGAAAAGGTACGCAATCAGCGGTATGGCGCTGCCGATGATAAACACGCGGCGCAGCTTGCGGATATCGCCGTTCATATAGCTGACGATGCTCGGTACGCTGCCGTGAAAACCGAACGAGGTGAAAATGACCGGGATCGCCGAAAGCGCCAGGCCTTTCTCCAGCGGCATGGCGAGCAGGTTGATCTTGTGGACGTGCGGCGCCAGCAGCACCAGCATCGCAGCCAGAAAAAGGATTTTGGCGCTGAACAAAAAGCGGTTAAAGAGATCGACCAGCGACGTTCCGGCGCAAACCACGCCGCCGCCAGTCAGCGTAAAGGCAATGGCGCCCGTCTCCGGCGAAATCGATGTCCCGAAGCCGTCATTGATGCTTGACGCAATCAGCTCTCCGGCGCCGCTAATATAGGCGGCAGTCAGCGCGTACATCAGGAACATCATGCTAAAACCGGCGATCCACTGCCCGTAGCGTCCAAGGTAGCGTGCCGCCAGCGAGCCCAGGCCGGTATCGGCGGGGACGTGCTGATAGACTTCCAGCAGCAGCAGCGCGGTGTAACACATCAGCGCCCACAGGCCGCCCAGCAGCAGTACGGTTACGCCAAACCCGACGCCCGCGGCAGCCAGCGGCATGGCCAACATTCCTGCGCCAATTGTCGTTCCGGCGACGATAAAAATACTTCCCAGAGTTCTGTTCTTCACGCTTTCCTCTACAACCCTTCGATACCGCAACCTATTCTGCGGCGCAGAGTAAGGGAAAAGCCCCATCTCGTCAAATCACCGTTACATAGGGTGTAATGATTAATTTACAAAAAGAAAAGGGGAACCTGCGCCAGCGCAAGGCGCGTGGCTGAGGAAGCGTTTAGTCTGCCTTTTATTTGCGAGAGGTAACCATGTCAATTCACGGACACGATGTGCTTAATATGATGATTGAATCGGGTGAACGCTATACGGAGCAAAGCCTGGTGGCGGCGATAGGTGCCCGCTTTGGCGAAGATGCGCGGTTCCATACCTGTTCGGCTTCGAATATGTCAGCGGCGGAGCTGGTGGCGTTTCTGGCGGCGCGGGGAAAATTTATTCCGGAAGAAGAGGGTTTTTCTACTCACGAAAGTAAAATATGCCGCCATTAAATAAAACGGTGCTGACGGGTCAGCACCGTTTTAACATTAATTCTGCGCGTCGAGGGTCGACAGCTCTTTATCAATAAAGTACAGACCTTCACCGGATTTACCCGCCAGAGATAATTTATCCAGGACGGATTTAAACAGTTTCTCTTCTTCGTGCTGTTCAGCAACATACCACTGAAGAAAATTAAAGGTTGGATAATCCTGGCTGGTCATCGCCGCATGAGCCAGTTCATTAATTTTTTGGGTGATCAGCTGTTCATGCTCGTAGGTGGCGCGGAACAGTTCATCCAGAGAGCCGTATTCGGCGAAAGGCGATGCCACGTTGTCAATGCGCGGCAGGCTGCCGGTATCCGTAAGATAATCAAACAGACGCTGCATGTGCGTCATCTCTTCCTGAGCATGGCGACGCAGGAACGCGGCCGCACCTTCAAAGCTGTGATAGCTGCACCAGGCGCTCATCTGCTGGTAAAGGAGGGATGAAAAAAGCTCAAGGTTCATTTGCGCATTGAGCTTTTCAATCATTTCGGTTTTTAGCATGGTGCAGCTCCGGTTTATTATTACTGGTTCACGATGAGCGACACTATAATTTGTTATTTAATTATTTGCAAAAAGTAAAATAAATATCTCTTTATTAAAAATACGAATGGGAATAACACGCATTGCCACTCTTTATATTAATTAATGAGAATTGTTTTTGTTCTTATTAAATAGGCTGCCAGCGTGGCTGGCAGCACCCGTTAATACCATGGGTTCTGGTTTGCGGAGGTAACGGCATATCCCATGCATTTGTACTGAATGGTCACGCTTTCGTTCAGACAGAGCGAGCCGCTGATGAGGGTGCAGGTTTTTATCGGCTGCCCGTAGGCGGACGCGGTGGCATACCCCATGTTTTGACAGGCTTTGGCTGCCGTACCGTTATTCACATAGTCGTCAGACCAGGCGTTCTGAAGCAGCGCCTGACCGTAGTCGAGGCGCACAATCCCGTTCGGGGCGTCTACACTGCTTATCTCCGCCTGACGGTTAATGCTGCACCCCGCGAGCATCAGGATCGTTGCGGCCAGGATTACTCTTTTCATAGTTAACTCTGCATGACGGGAAATACGCTATTGTAAGCCGATCCGCAGGCCGCAATGGGCGGAATAGCCGGAAGATCTCCCCTTACACTTCGCAACGAACCGGGCCAGCTCGCCAAACTGTGAGCGCATCTTTGTTTTTTAAAACAAGTTTTCACTTAATTTGAAAGTGCGTTTGTTTGATAGTAAGGTTAAGGTGAAAAGCTATCCACAGCGGGAACGCCCGCCATGCATTCAGGAGAGACAAGATGAAAATTGCACTGATGATGGAAAACAGCCAGGCCGCTAAAAATGCCATCATCCTTAATGAGCTGAAGGCCGTTGCCGATGAGAAAGGTTTCCCGGTCTATAACGTCGGTATGAGTGATGAAAACGATCACCACCTTACCTATATTCACCTTGGCATCATGGCGAGCATTCTGCTCAATTCAAAAGCCGTCGATTTTGTTGTGACCGGCTGCGGAACCGGGCAGGGCGCGCTGATGTCCCTGAACATTCATCCAGGCGTAATTTGCGGCTACTGCATCGATCCTGCTGACGCGTTCCTGTTCGCGCAGATCAACAACGGCAACGCGCTTTCCCTGCCGTTCGCGAAAGGCTTTGGCTGGGGCGCTGAACTGAACGTGCGCTTTATCTTCGAGAAAGCGTTTACCGGGCGCAATGGCGAAGGCTATCCACCAGAGCGTAAAGAGCCGCAGGTGCGCAACGCCGGTATTCTAAACCAGGTGAAAGCGGCGGTGGTGAAAGAAAACTATCTGGATACCCTGCGTGCCATCGATCCCGAGCTGGTTAAAACCGCCGTTTCGGGCCAGCGCTTCCAGCAGTGCTTCTTCGAGAACTGTCAGGACAAAGAGATTGAAGCTTTTGTCCGCGCCATTGTTGGCTGATTCCGCTTTGCCGGGCAGGGCTATACCTGCCCGTCATGCCGCATTACGTTTTTGAAGATACCGCGCTGCCCGCATCCCGTGCCAGGCGCAGCGTGTCATCCCTCCCTGCTGACGTATCAGCAATCGCCACTTCATCCCTTGCGTTCCTTCCTGTTCAAAAAATTTTATAAAAATTTACTGGAATTTATAAGCCCGTAACCTGCGGATTTATCGCTACTTTTTTTAACATTCCCGCCGCAATGCAGTCTTTCTGAGTGTGATGCGCGTCACAAAATGGTTGATTTTTGTGATGGTGGTCATATTATAAGCGTGTCGACAATAACACCTGCATAACACGTTACTGGAGCAACACGATGAAACTGCGCAAAATCCTGAAAAGCATGTGGGCTAATTACTGCACAACTTTCAAAGACGTCCCACCGGGCGCGATGTTCTGATAAAAAAACCTGCTTCGGCAGGTTTTTTTACGTCTGCGTACGACGAGAGGGAGATGGAAGGGTCTCTGTTTTGCTACTATGGCGGCCTTTGAATAAGGAGAATCCCCATGTCACAAAATCTGAGCGCCGATCAGGAACTGGTATCTGACGTCGTCGCCTGCCAGCTGGTCATCAAACAGATCCTTGACGTAATTGACGTTATCGCGCCGGTAGAAGTACGCGAAAAGATGTCGACCCAGCTGAAAAACATCGATTTCACCAACCACCCCGCCGCGGCTGACCCGGTTACGCTCCGCGCAATCCAGAAAGCTATCGCCCTGATTGAGCTGCGCTTCACGCCGCAGGGTGAATCGCACTAGGTAAACCGAAATCAGACCCCCTTTCTGATTTTACGCCGAAGGGCGACAGAGCCTGTCGCCCGCAGAAAGATCAGAAGAACGTCTGCACCAGCAGATAGCTCACCACGCAGGCGCAGCTCACGCCAATCAGCCCCGGCACGATAAAGCTGTGGTTGATGATGAATTTACCGATGCGGGTCGTGCCGGAACGATCGAATCCGATACAGGCCAGATCGCTCGGATAGGTTGGCAGCACGAAGTAGCCGTACGACGCCGGGAAAAAGGCAACCAGCATTTTCGGATCGATACCCAGCATCAATCCCATCGGGGCGACGGCGGTTAAGGCCGCAGCCTGGCTGTTGACCAGTTTCGAAACCAAAAACAGCACGATGGCGTACGTCCACGGATGACTTTTCACTATCCCCTCCAGCGCCATTTTCAGCTCGTCGAGATGCGCCTGGAAAAAGGTATCGCTCATCCACGCCACGCCGAACACCGAGAAGATCGCGACCATCCCCGCCTTAAACACCGCCCCGTTTGAAATCGCCGACGCATTTACCCTGCAGGTCATCAGCATTACGGCACCGGCAATCAGCATCATCATCTGTATGACAAGGTTCATCGACAGGGCGGTCATTTTGCCTTTGATTTCAAAGGCCGGACGCAGCGCTGGCAGCGCTCCCAGCAGCACCACTACGGCAATACCGGCGAAGAAGATCCACGTTGACCAGTAAGCCTGTTTCGGGAAGCGCTGATTCATCAGCGTCTCCGTTCCACCATAAATAAACTCCCGCTGTTTCGGATCGTTCAGTTTTTCCTGAAACTCCGGATCGTCTGCCAGATCTTTTCCGCGGCGTAAGCTCCACAGCGCGGCAATGGCAACCCCGGACAGCGAGGCCGGCACGGAGACGGCCAGAATTTCGAGGATCCCCCATCCGTGGCCAATACCGTGCTGCGCACCCAGAATGGAAACCAGCGACACGACGGCGACGGAGACGGGAGAGGCGGTGATGGCCATCTGAGACGCCACCGAGGCGACCGCCATTGGGCGCTCCGGGCGAATGCCCTTTTTTAGCGCGATATCCGCAATGATGGGAAACATGGTGTAGACGACGTGACCGGTTCCGCAGAAAAAGGTCAGCATCCAGGTGGTAAACGGCGCGAGAAGGGTGATGTGCTGCGGATGTTTACGCAGCAGGCGCTCCGCAAACTGCATCATCACATTCAGGCCACCGGCGGTCTGGAGCGTGGCGGCACAGCCGATGACGGCAAGGATGGTGAGCATTACGTCCACCGGGGGTTTACCGGGCTGTAGCCCGAAAACGAAACTCAAAATAAACAGGCCGATGCCGCTTATCAGCCCAAGCCCCATGCCGCCGAAGCGTGTGCCCGTCAGCAGGCAGAGGATAATGACAATAAACTCAATGGTGATCATGCTGCTCCCTCGTCAACGATTGTAATTAACAAATCATTACACGTTGTGTGGTTATTCATTGGGAGCGAGATCGGATTTGTTAAATGTCAGCAAAAGCAGGCAGTTGATACCCGCTTCCGGGCGGAAGCGGGCGAGACGGGCTTAGTGGTGTTGAACGGTGGCGAGGTCGAGAAGATGGCGGTCCGTCTGCTCCAGACCAAGACCCGCGCGTTTTGCATTGCGGATCTCATCTGCGAGCGTTTTCAGCAGCATGCCATCCTGCTGCTGCTCTTTATCCATATCACGTAAGAATTTGAGGGTTGCGATGTCCTGCTGCGCCATGGCTTCATCGGCCAGCTTGCTCAGCCTTGCACAGCGCTGCTCATACTCTTCCAGCGTTTTCTGGAACAGTTCTTCCAGCGAAGAGTAGTTATCTTCAATCGTTTCAAGCTCTTTGACGGTGGGATTTGCACCAAGCGCCTTCAAAAAGTTAAACACGCGCATCATATGCGTGACGTTACTTTGCGCCTGTGAACGAAAGAAGGTGGCAGTGCCGTTCAGGCTTTTTCTGGAACACCACGCGCTCAGGTGCAGATGCAGATTGGAAGCGTAAAACTCCAGGTTCATCTGGGCGTTGAGTTTTTGCATCATCGTTGGGGTAGTCATACTAATATCCTTATTGACTGTTGGACATGATGTCCGCTACTTAACCTGACCCGGCAGGTATTGACGACTGAATGGCAGAATAAATTTTCTGCAAGGTGTAAGCGTTCGAATATTCACTTCCTGTGTTCGATACGAATAAGCATACGCTTCTCTTTCGCTTAAGAAAACTCTTAATTGGGCTGTGTTTACCATACATTACAAAATTAAATATAGTTGAGAATTATAAACAGGTAAACAAATGTACCATCAGTTAACCTGTTGATATTAGTAATTTATAATAACATTTCGCTCATTTCTGTCGTTTCGGGAAACGTTCTTTGGCGAGAAATTCTGTGAAAGAGTTAAAATGGATTTAATATTCATGAATATATCCTGCCGCTGCTAATTTGAGCTAAATCAATTTTTATTAAATATACCGTTCTGTGATCGCGTCGTAAGATTGCCATCCGGTAAATGATGAAAATGAAACGATGTTTTATCTTCTTTCATTCGCTGAGGTTTACGATGGCTAAGGTTGCGGTGCTGCTGGCACCTGGTTTTGAAGAGGCAGAGGCAATTATCACCATTGATATTCTGCGTCGCCTGCAGATTGAGGTAGAAACGCTGGCCTGCGCGGCGTCGCGGGCGGTGGTGAGCTATCACAACATTCCCATGGTCGCAGACGGTACGCTAGCGGAGCGCATCGACACGCTGTATGACGCGGTGGTGTTACCCGGCGGCCCGCAGGGGAGCATGAATCTTGCGGCCAACCGCGACGTTATCCGCTTTGTTGCCGCGCATGACGAGAGCGGCAGGCTGATCTGCCCTATCTGCTCCGCGGCAGCGCGAGTCCTGGGCGGCAACGGGTTACTGAAGGGGCGGCGCTACGTCTGTTCCGGTGACTTATGGCAAACCGTACGGGACGGAGAATACGTGGATGCCCCGGTCGTTGAGGACGGCAACCTGATCAGCGGCAAAGGCCTTGGCCACGCCTTTGACTTTGCGCTGGCCCTTGCCGCGCGTTTGTTGGGAGACGACGCTCCCGTCCGCGAGCATGCCGAACACATCTATTACCCCTGGTAAACTTTCCACCGGGCGCCCGTGCGTCCGGTTAACAGGGACTCCTTAGCTGACCTTATGGATTATTCTGCTTAATCCCTCGCTATTTGTAGGACAATTCTGCCCATTTTTATGTCATTTTCCGCTGAATTTATGTACGCAATTACTGTAATTCTGCGGTGTGATGGCGCTCTCTTATGGATGATTAATTTCCCGCTAAAACTATCACCAGCACTAACGCTTATAACGAGGTAGGCGCTAATGCCTTGTTTTAAGTCCGATTAAATAAGACGTTCGTCATTATTCCCTACAGAAAAGAATGCTAAAGCTGGAGTTTACCATGCACAAATTTACTAAAGCGCTGGCGGCCATCGGCCTGGCTGCCGTTATGTCACAATCCGCTATCGCTGAAAATTTAAAGCTCGGTTTTCTGGTCAAACAGCCTGAAGAGCCGTGGTTCCAGACCGAATGGAAATTTGCTGATAAAGCCGGGAAAGATTTAGGTTTTGAGGTGATCAAAATCGCCGTGCCTGACGGTGAGAAAACGCTGAACGCCATCGACAGCCTGGCGGCCAGCGGCGCGAAAGGTTTCGTTATCTGCACGCCGGATCCCAAACTGGGTTCCGCCATTGCCGCGAAAGCGCGCGGCTACGATATGAAAGTGATCGCCGTGGACGATCAGTTCGTGAATGCCAAAGGCAAGCCGATGGATACCGTACCGCTGGTAATGATGGCGGCAACCAAAATCGGCGAGCGTCAGGGCCAGGAGCTCTATAAAGAGATGCAGAAACGCGGCTGGGATGTAAAAGAGACCGCCGTCATGGCCATCACCGCGGACGAACTGGATACCGCGCGTCGTCGTACCACCGGGTCCATGGACGCGCTGAAAGCCGCAGGTTTCCCGGAAAAACAGATCTACAAAGTGCCTACCAAATCTAACGATATCCCCGGCGCCTTTGATGCGGCGAACTCCATGCTCGTTCAGCACCCTGAGGTGAAGCACTGGCTGGTGGTCGGCATGAACGACAACACCGTGCTGGGTGGCGTACGCGCAACCGAAGGACAGGGCTTTAAGGCGCCGGACGTGATCGGCATCGGCATCAACGGCGTTGACGCGGTGAGCGAACTCTCCAAAGCGCAGGCGACCGGCTTCTACGGCTCTCTGCTGCCGAGCCCGGACGTACACGGCTATAAATCCAGCGAGATGCTTTACAACTGGGTGACCAAAGGGGTTGAACCGCCGAAATTCACCGAAGTGACCGACGTGGTGCTGATCACCCGCGATAACTTCAAAGAGGAGCTGGCGAAAAAAGGACTGGGCGGTAAGTAATACGCTGTGATTGTGCCCCTTACGCGCCGTGAGGGGCCAGACGTACACACTACAGGAATCACGGAGTCGTTATGCAACAGTCTGATCCGTACCTCTCTTTCCGCGGCATCGGTAAAACGTTCCCCGGCGTAAACGCGCTGACCGATATCAGCTTCGACTGCTATGCCGGACAGGTTCACGCCCTGATGGGGGAGAACGGCGCGGGAAAATCCACGCTGTTAAAAATACTCAGCGGCAACTACACGCCCACCACCGGCACGCTGGCCTTGCGTGGCGAAGAGGTGGCCTTTGCCGACACCACGGCGGCGCTGAACGCCGGGGTCGCCATCATCTATCAGGAGCTGCACCTTATTCCTGAGATGACCGTGGCGGAGAACATCTATCTGGGCCAGCTTCCGCACAAAAGCGGCGTGGTTAACCGCTCGCTGCTCAACTATGAAGCGGGCCTGCAGCTGAAACACCTCGGGCTGGATGTCGATCCGCAAACGCCCCTTAAGTATCTCTCCATCGGCCAGTGGCAGATGGTGGAAATTGCCAAGGCGCTGGCGCGCAACGCCAAAATCATCGCTTTCGACGAGCCGACCAGCTCGCTCTCCGCGCGCGAGATTGAAAACCTCTTTCGCGTGATCCGCGAGCTGCGCAGGGAAGGCCGCGTCATCTTATATGTCTCTCACCGTATGGAAGAGATTTTTGCCTTAAGCGATGCCATCACCGTATTTAAGGATGGCCGCTACGTGCGCACCTTCAGCGATATGCAGCAGGTCGATCATGACCAGCTGGTGCAGGCGATGGTTGGACGCGATCTGGGGGATATTTACCACTGGAAACCGCGCGAGTACGGCCCGGAGCGTCTGCGTCTGGATAACGTCAAAGCGCCCGGGGTCCGCACGCCCGTTTCGCTCACGGTACGCAGCGGGGAAATCGTCGGGCTGTTTGGTCTCGTCGGGGCAGGGCGCAGCGAGCTGATGAAAGGGCTGTTCGGCGGCACGCGCATTACCCAGGGGCAGGTGTTTGTGGACGGGCAAAAGGTCGATATTCAGAAGCCCGCGCATGCCATTAACGCGGGCATCATGCTCTGTCCGGAGGATCGAAAGGCCGAGGGCATCATCCCGGTGCACTCGGTGCGCGACAACATCAACATCTCTGCCCGGCGCAAGTTCATCCGCGCGGGATGTCTGATTAACGATGGCTGGGAGGCGAGCAACGCGGAGCACCATATCCGTTCGCTGAACATCAAAACCCCCGGCGCTGAACAGCTGATCATGAACCTCTCCGGCGGCAACCAGCAGAAGGCCATTCTGGGCCGCTGGCTGTCGGAAGACATGAAGGTCATTTTGCTGGATGAGCCAACGCGCGGTATCGACGTGGGGGCCAAACACGAAATCTATAACGTCATCTATGAACTGGCAAAACGCGGCGTGGCGGTGCTGTTCGCTTCAAGCGATCTGCCCGAGGTGCTGGGCGTCGCCGACCGCATCGTTGTGATGCGCGAAGGTGAAATTGCCGGTGAATTGCTGCATGAACAGGCGAATGAACAACAGGCGTTGAGTCTCGCCATGCCTAAAGTTAGCCAGGCTGTCGCCTGAGTAAGGAGTCAATGATGTCCTCTGTTACTACATCCGGAGCGCCGAAGTCGGCTTTCAGTTTTGGCCGTATCTGGGACCAGTACGGCATGCTAGTGGTCTTTGCCGCCCTGTTCGTCGCCTGCGCAATTTTTGTGCCGAACTTCGCCACGTTCATTAATATGAAGGGGCTGGGGCTGGCGATCTCCATGTCCGGCATGGTGGCCTGCGGCATGCTGTTCTGCCTGGCTTCCGGCGATTTTGACCTGTCGGTCGCCTCGGTAATTGCCTGTGCCGGCGTCACCACCGCCGTGGTCATCAACATGACCGAAAGCCTGTGGATCGGCGTATTTGCCGGGCTGATGCTCGGCGTGCTGAGCGGCCTGGTGAACGGGTTTGTGATTGCGCGCCTGAAGATCAACGCCCTGATCACGACGCTTGCAACCATGCAGATCGTGCGCGGTCTGGCCTATATCATCTCCGACGGTAAGGCGGTTGGGATTGAAGACGAGCGTTTCTTCACGCTGGGCTATGCCAACTGGCTGGGCCTGCCGGCGCCAATCTGGCTGACGGTAGCCTGTTTGATCCTGTTCGGTTTCCTGCTTAATCGCACCACCTTTGGCCGTAACACCCTGGCGATTGGCGGTAATGAGGAAGCGGCGCGCCTGGCGGGCGTCCCGGTCGTGCGAACCAAAATCATCATCTTCGTGCTTTCCGGGCTGGTATCGGCGGCGGCGGGGATTATTCTGGCGTCCCGCATGACCAGCGGTCAGCCGATGACCTCTATCGGATATGAGCTGATTGTCATTTCTGCGTGCGTTTTGGGGGGCGTTTCCCTCAAGGGAGGCATCGGAAAAATCTCATATGTGGTGGCGGGTATCCTGATTCTGGGGACCGTGGAGAACGCGATGAACCTGCTTAATATTTCGCCTTTCTCTCAGTACGTCGTTCGCGGCCTGATCCTGCTGGCAGCGGTGATCTTCGACCGTTACAAGCAAAAAGCGAAGCGTACCGTTTGATTCTTTTTTCATCACCGCTATGCTCAACTATTAACCATAGTTGACCCCCGGACCGGCCCGCCAGTTTCGCTGACGGGCCGGTTGCTAAATGGCGAGCGCCGTCACACTGTCTATACTTACATGGCTGTTTTGCTAACCGTAAGGAGGATTAGGGTGGCTGACTTGTTAACCGCACCGCCTGTACTGCCCGGAAAATTTGCTTTCTTTTTTGACCTCGACGGGACGCTCGCCGGGATTGAACCGCATCCCGATGACGTTGTAGTACCGGATACGGTGTTAGAGAATTTGCAGCAGCTCTCCCGACTGAACGAGGGGGCACTGGCATTGATTTCAGGGCGCTCAATGGCCGAGCTGGACGTGCTCGCCAGTCCTTATCACTTTCCGCTGGCCGGTGTACACGGAGCGGAGCGCCGCGATATCCATGATCAACTGCATATAGTTTCACTCCCCGATACGCTGATTCAGGCGCTGCACGCGCAACTCACTTCGGCTCTGGAAATGCTTCCCGGTACGGAACTGGAAGCCAAAGGCATGGCCTTTGCGCTGCACTACCGTCAGGCACCCCATCATGAGGCGGCTATTTTTGCGGTGGCGCGAAGCGTGGCGGACGCCCATCCGGAGCTGGCGCTTCAGCCGGGTAAATGCGTGGTCGAGATTAAACCAGCAGGGATTAACAAAGGCGCTGCCATTGCGGCGTTCATGGCGGAGCCGCCGTTCCGGGGGCGCACGCCGGTATTTTTTGGGGATGACCTGACCGACGAGGCCGGGTTTGGGGTGGTAAACCAGGCCGACGGTATGTCCGTCAAGGTTGGACCTGGCGAAACTACTGCCGCATGGCGTCTGGAAAACGTCGCCAGCGTCTGGCAGTGGATATCTGACGTCGCTAACCAGCAACAACAACAAATAGCGCAAAACAACGGGAGAAATCATTATGGGTCGCTTAGTCGTCGTCTCTAATCGCATCGCACCGCCGGATGATAAAAAAGCCAGCGCGGGTGGCCTGGCGGTCGGGGTATTAGGTGCCCTGAAAGCCGCCGGTGGCCTCTGGTTTGGCTGGAGCGGAGAAATCAGCAATGATGAGAAACCGCTAAAAAAGGTGTCACGGGGCAATATTACGTGGGCCTCCTTCGCCCTGAGCGAGAAGGACTACGATGAATACTATTCCGAGTTTTCAAACGCCGTGCTGTGGCCGGCGTTTCACTATCGTCTGGATCTGGTGAAGTTCCAGCGTGAGTCCTACGAAGGCTACATGCGCGTCAACGCGCTGCTGGCGGATAAACTGCTGCCGCTTATCGAAGAAGACGATATTTTATGGATCCACGATTATCATCTGCTGCCTTTTGCAAGGGAGCTGCGTAAGCGTGGCGTGAATAACCGCATCGGCTTCTTCCTGCATATACCGTTCCCGACGCCGGAGATCTTTACCGCGCTGCCGCAGCATGATGAGATTCTGGAAGCGCTGTCTGATTACGACCTGCTGGGCTTCCAGACGGAAAACGACAGGCTGGCCTTCCTCGACAGCGTGTCGGGTAAAACGCGGCTGGTGACGCACGGGGGCAAATCCCACACGGCGTGGGGACGGAACTTCCATACCGAAGTTTACCCGATTGGCATTGAGCCTGACGAAATTGCCGAGCAGGCCTCCGGCCCGCTGCCGCCGAAGCTTGCCCAGCTTAAGGATGAACTTAAGCACGTTAAGAATATCTTTTCGGTTGAACGACTGGATTATTCCAAAGGCCTGCCGGAGCGCTTCCTCGCCTACGAAACCCTGCTGGATAAGTTCCCGCAGCATCACGGCAAAATTCGCTATACCCAGATCGCCCCAACGTCGCGCGGGGAGGTTCAGGCCTATCAGGATATTCGTCACCAGCTGGAGACCGAAGCAGGGCGCATTAACGGGCGCTACGGGCAGCTCGGCTGGACGCCACTTTTCTATTTAAATCAGCATTTTGAGCGCAAGATCCTGATGAAGGTGTTCCGTTATGCGGACGTCGGGCTGGTTACGCCGCTGCGTGACGGGATGAACCTGGTGGCAAAAGAGTATGTAGCAGCACAAGATCCTGCTGACCCGGGCGTGCTGGTGCTGTCGCAATTTGCCGGTGCGGCGAACGAGTTAACCTCGGCGCTGATTGTAAACCCGTACGATCGCGATGACGTGGCAAATGCGCTGAACCGCGCGTTAACCATGCCGCTTGCGGAACGTATTTCACGTCATTCGGAAATGATGGAGACCATCGTGAAGAATGATATTAACCGCTGGCAGGCGCGTTTTATCGACGATTTGCGCGCGATCCAGCCGCAAAGTCAGGAAGGTGACCTGCAAAAAAAGATCGCGACATTCCCTAAACTGGCGTGATTTTCTCCGGGGGCATTAACTGCCCCCGAGAGGCACCAGCAGCACATCCACCTGGCTTGACGAAACGATAGATTTTGCCGAACACGCCGCCCGGGAAAAAAAGCTCTGGTTATGATTACCGCAGATAACCAGGTCAATATTCTCCTTCCTGCACATGGCGAGAATATGTTCGCTTAACTCCCCGGTGGCGATTACCGACTGGTGAACGGGATAGTTTGCCCTCTCTGCCAGCTCGCGCAGAAATTGCTGCGTTTCCTCCTGAAGAACCTCACGAATATCTTCCAGCATCGGCGCAGCCAGCTGATTATACATTTCAGGTTCAGCGGCCAGCGTGATCAGGCTAATGCGGGCATTGCTCGGGCGGGCGATGGAAACGGCGCGGGCGACAAGGTGGTGGCTTTCAGGCGAAACAGCAACGGAAACAAGAAGATGGGAGTAACTCATCACACACTCCTTTATGTCAGAATGACGCGTTTTCCCAGCTTTACCGCGAATCTGGCGCTGCTGCAAGAGGGGCATACGACAGAAATGTGAAGCTTATCATAATTATTCATTAATTATTCTTATAAGAAGAATAACTAAAACGCCGCCCTAAATGAAAATAATTAACAACTTAACGCAAATCACACATTTAACCTTCCGTGCTGTTAAATCGCCTTAATCGATACTCAACGCGGGTGCGATAATTACCCTGCGAAACTACCTTTCCTTTCATCGACGATAACCTACTGTTTTTACTTAATTAACTACACCTGTTTTCTATAGGGGTATACCCAAAAGGCGAAAGGGCAGCGGGTTTACGCTGGCAGGCAATTTCCGTGCCCGATCCGCCATTCCTCTGCATGGGTATTCGATCAATAAGAATATAAATCAGCTTCGATTGTTCGAAAAGTAGACAAATTACAAGTCGTGCTGATGGATTTATAGGTTACATTCGCGTAAATTATGTGACGTGGATCACATTTATTTTAAATTTCAGGGGGGGCTGCATTGTATGTGTCAAAACTGACGAGTAGAGTTTGCGTCGAATTAGGAAAAATCTTAGTTATTTGTAAGAAAAGATAAAATGTGTAACCGACTTTTGGGCCATGTCAGCCGGTCACGCGCTTTACGACGTACAAACCTTAATTCAACTATGCATTTAGCCTTTTCTTTTTATACCGGGTGATTTCCCGGCGACATCACGGGGTGCGGTCTTACCGCATAAAAATAATAGTTGGTTATTCGGGATGGGAAAAATGCATACATCCGAGTTGCTAAAACATATTTATGACATCAATTTGTCGTATTTACTGCTCGCGCAGCGTTTGATTAGTCAGGATAAGGCATCAGCGATGTTTCGTCTGGGTGTTACCGAAGAGATGGCAACCATGCTGGGTGGATTAACGCTCCCGCAAATGGTCAAGCTGGCTGAAACTAATCAACTGGTTTGCCAGTTCCGCTTTGATAACCCGCAGACCATCACGCGTCTGACTCAGGAATCCCGCGTGGACGATCTGCAACAGATCCACACCGGTATTCTTCTCTCCACCCGCCTGCTCAGCGAAATCAGCCAGCCTGATGACGTAGCCCGGAAGAAAAGGGCTTAACAATGAGCGAAAAAAGCATTGTTCAGGAAGCCCGTGATATACAGCTGGCGATGGAACTCATTACGCTGGGTGCTCGTTTACAGATGCTGGAAAGCGAGACGCAGCTGAGCCGTGGTCGTCTGATCAAGCTGTACAAAGAATTACGCGGAAGCCCGCCGCCGAAAGGTATGCTGCCGTTTTCGACAGACTGGTTCATGACCTGGGAACAGAACATTCATGCCTCCATGTTCTGTAACGCCTGGCAGTACCTGCTTAAAACGGGCTTATGCAGCGGCGTTGATGCCGTTATCAGAGCCTACAAACTTTACCTTGAGCAATGCCCACAGCAGGAAGAAGGGCCCCTGCTGGCGCTAACCCGCGCATGGACGCTGGTGCGTTTTGTTGAAAGCGGAATGCTTGAACTGTCGCGCTGCAACTGCTGCGACGGCAATTTTATTACCCACGCGCACCAGCCTGCGGGCAGCTTTGCCTGTAGTTTGTGCCAGCCTCCGTCCCGGGCCGTAAAAAGACGTAAACTTTCCCGGGATGCTGCCGATATTATTCCACAACTGCTGGATGAACAGATCGAACACGCTGTTTAACCCGAACCTGTGGGCAAGATTCCAGCAGCGGTAAGCGATTACCGCTGCTTTTTTTTACCCTGCGTTCCGGTAACGCGCTCGAACTGAACGTCCTGCCATAGTCACTAGCGGAAGGATGATGTCGTGCTTATCTTATTAGGTTACCTGGTAGTTCTCGGTACAGTTTTCGGCGGATACATGATGACCGGCGGGCACCTTGGAGCACTCTATCAACCGGCTGAACTTGTCATCATCGGCGGCGCAGGGGTAGGGGCTTTTATCGTTGGTAACAACGGTAAATCGATCAAGGGCACGCTGAAGGCGATTCCGCTGCTGTTTCGTCGCTCAAAATACACCAAAAGCATGTATATGGATCTGCTGGCGCTGCTCTATCGCCTGATGGCGAAGTCGCGCCAGCAGGGGATGTTCTCGCTTGAGCGGGACATTGAAAACCCGAAAGAGAGCGAAATTTTCGCCAGCTACCCGCGCATTCTTGCCGACGCGATGATGCTCGATTTTATCGTGGATTATTTGCGCCTGATCATCAGCGGCAACATGAACACCTTCGAAATTGAAGCCCTGATGGACGAAGAGATCGAAACCCACGAAAGCGAATCCGAAGTGCCGGCAAACAGCCTGGCGCTGGTGGGCGACTCGCTTCCGGCCTTCGGGATCGTGGCGGCGGTCATGGGCGTGGTGCATGCCCTGGCCTCGGCGGATCGCCCGGCGGCAGAGCTGGGCGCGCTGATCGCCCACGCGATGGTGGGGACGTTCCTCGGTATTTTGCTGGCCTACGGTTTTATCTCCCCGCTGGCGAGCGTTCTGCGCCAGAAGAGCGCCGAAACCACCAAAATGATGCAGTGCGTGAAGATTACGCTGCTCTCTAACCTCAACGGCTATGCGCCACCGATCGCCGTCGAATTTGGTCGTAAGACGCTCTACTCCAGCGAACGTCCGTCGTTCATCGAGCTGGAAGAGCACGTGCGCGCGGTGAAAAACCCAAACCAACAGACGACAACTGAGGACGCATGAAAAACCAGTCCCATCCGATCGTCATCGTCAAAAAGCGCAAGCATAAGGGGCACGGACACGGTTCTCACGGCTCCTGGAAAATCGCCTACGCCGACTTTATGACCGCCATGATGGCCTTCTTTCTGGTGATGTGGCTGATCTCCATCTCCAGCCCGAAAGAGCTTATCCAGATTGCGGAATATTTCCGAACCCCGCTGGCAACGGCGGTGAGCGGCGGGCCGCGCATTTCGAACAGCGACAGCCCGATTCCCGGCGGCGGTGACGATTACACCCAGCAGCAGGGCGAAGTCAAAAAGCAGCCTAACATCGACGAGCTGAAAAAACGGATGGAGCAGGCGCGCCTGAAAAAACTGCGCGGCGATCTGGATCAGCTGATAGAGGCCGATCCGAAACTGCGCGCGCTGCGCCCGCACCTGAAGATCGACCTCGTTCAGGAAGGTCTGCGTATTCAGATCATCGACAGCCAGAACCGGCCGATGTTCAAAACCGGCAGCGCCGACGTTGAGCCCTACATGCGCGATATCCTGCGCGCCATTGCGCCGGTGCTGAACGGCATTCCTAACCGCATCAGCCTGTCCGGACACACGGACGATTTCCCGTACGCCTCGGGAGAAAAGGGATACAGCAACTGGGAGCTTTCTGCCGATCGCGCCAACGCCTCGCGTCGCGAGCTGGTGGCGGGTGGGCTTGATGATGGCAAGGTACTGCGCGTGGTCGGCATGGCGGCAACCATGCGCGTTACCGACCGCGGGCCGGATGACGCCATCAACCGTCGTATCAGTCTTTTAGTGCTGAACCAGCAGGCGGAGCAGGCCATCCTGCATGAAAACGCCGAAAGTCAGAGTGAGTCACTGGACGATTTAAAACAGCCTGGGGCCGTCCCTTCGGCTGCCGTTCCAACATCGCCACCAGCCAATCCGAGGTGATAGCGTGAGCATGGATATTAGCGATTTTTACCAGACATTTTTCGATGAAGCCGATGAACTATTGGCTGACATGGAGCAACACCTGCTGGACCTGGTGCCTGAGGCACCGGATTCCGAGCAGCTTAATGCCATCTTCCGTGCGGCGCACTCCATCAAAGGCGGGGCCGGTACCTTTGGTTTTACCGTCCTGCAGGAAACAACCCATTTAATGGAAAACCTGCTTGATGACGCCCGACGCGGTGAGATGCAGCTCAATACCGACATTATCAACCTGTTTTTGGAAACGAAAGATATTATGCAGGAACAGCTCGACGCCTATAAAAGTTCGGCAGAGCCTGATGCCGCCAGCTTTGAATACATCTGCAATGCGCTTCGTCAGCTAGCGCTGGAAGCCAAAGGTGAGGCGTCCGCGCCGGTTGTCCCTGCGGCAAAACTGAGCGTTGTCGATGCGGTTGCCGGGACGGATGCTGCGCCTGCCGCACCCGCGGGCAAGCTTCGGGTTGTGCTGTCACGCCTGAAAGAGAACGAAGTCAACCTGCTGGAAGACGAGCTGGGCAATCTGGCGACGTTAAGCAACGTGGTGAAGGGCAAAGACAGCCTGGCCGCGACGCTCGACGGCGGCATTGGTCAGGACGATATCGTGGCGGTGCTGTGCTTCGTTATTGAAGCCGATCAAATCGCGTTTGAAACCGAAGACGCGGCCGCTGAAGCCCCCGCGCCGGTAGAGGACGTTCCTGCCGCGGTGCCCGCCGCGCCGGCGCTGAAGGCGGTACCAAAAGAGACGGCGGCGCCCGCGCGCGGTGAAAAACCGGCGGCGCGCTCCAGCGAGTCCACCAGCATTCGCGTGGCGGTAGAGAAGGTGGATCAGCTGATCAACCTGGTGGGCGAACTGGTGATCACTCAGTCGATGCTGGCCCAGCGCTCCAACGAGCTGGACCCGGTTACCCACGGCGATCTCATCACCAGCATGGGTCAGTTACAACGTAACGCCCGCGATTTGCAGGAGTCGGTGATGTCCATCCGCATGATGCCGATGGAATACGTCTTTAGCCGCTTCCCGCGTCTGGTTCGCGACCTGGCGGGCAAGCTCAACAAGCAGATCGAGCTGACGCTGATGGGCAGCTCCACCGAGCTGGACAAGAGCCTGATCGAGCGCATTATTGACCCGTTAACGCACCTGGTGCGTAACAGCCTCGACCACGGCATCGAGCTGCCTGAAAACCGCGTGGCGGCCGGGAAGTCACCGGTTGGAAACCTGATCCTGTCAGCGGAACACCAGGGCGGCAACATCTGCATCGAAGTGACCGACGACGGCGCGGGGCTGAACCGCGAGCGCATTCTGGCAAAAGCCGTTTCGCAGGGCATGGCCGTTAACGAAAACATGACCGATGAAGAAGTGGGCATGCTGATCTTTGCGCCGGGCTTCTCAACCGCGGAGCAGGTCACCGACGTCTCCGGCCGTGGCGTGGGCATGGACGTGGTGAAACGTAACATTCAGGAGATGGGCGGCCACGTTGAGATCCAGTCCAAACAGGGCGCGGGCACAACTATCCGTATCCTGCTGCCGCTGACGCTGGCCATCCTGGACGGAATGTCCGTCAAGGTGGCGGACGAGGTGTTTATTCTGCCGCTGAACGCGGTGATGGAATCACTCCAGCCGCGCGAAGAAGATCTGCATCCGCTGGCGGGCGGCGAGCGCGTCCTCGAAGTCCGCGGCGAGTACCTGCCGCTGGTGGAGCTGTGGAAAGTGTTCGAAGTGGACGGTGCCAAAACCGAGGCCACGCAGGGAATCGTTGTGATCCTGCAAAGCGCCGGACGCCGCTATGCGCTGCTGGTCGATCAGCTGATTGGCCAGCATCAGGTGGTGGTTAAGAACCTGGAAAGTAACTACCGCAAAGTGCCGGGGATCTCCGCTGCCACCATTCTGGGGGATGGTAGCGTCGCGCTGATCGTCGATGTATCGGCACTTCAGGGATTAAATCGTGAACAACGTGTGGCGTACACAGCCGCCTGATTAAGTAGAAGGTAATAACATGACCGGTATGAGTAACGTAACGAAACTGGCGGGCGAGCCATCTGGGCAGGAATTCCTGGTTTTCACTTTAGGTGACGAAGAGTACGGTATCGACATCCTGAAAGTGCAGGAAATTCGCGGATACGATCAGGTAACGCGCATTGCCAACACGCCTGCGTTCATCAAGGGTGTGACCAACCTGCGCGGCGTGATTGTGCCAATCGTGGACCTGCGCGTGAAGTTCAGCCAGGGCGATGTGGAGTACAACGACAACACGGTGGTGATTGTCCTGAATCTCGGGCAGCGCGTGGTGGGCATCGTGGTGGATGGCGTGTCTGACGTGCTGTCGCTCACCGCCGATCAGATCCGTCCCGCGCCGGAGTTTGCGGTCACGCTGTCAACGGAATACCTGACGGGGCTGGGCGCGCTCGGCGAGCGTATGCTGATTCTGGTGAATATCGAGAAGCTGCTGAACAGCGAAGAGATGGCGCTGCTGGATATCGCGGCCAATCACGTGGCATAGGTAAACGCAAAACGGCAACCCGGTTGCCGTTATTCGCGTTTGCAACCTCTCCCGTGGGAGAGGAACGGGGTGAGGACAACAGGCCTCACCTTTTTTTACACCCTTACGCTTCCTGCTCCACCAGCTCCGCTTGTGCCTCGCGCGCGCCTTCATTCTGCGACAGCATCGCCGTCGCAATGCCGTTCCCCAGCACGTTGATAGCCGAACGCCCCATATCCAGGAAATGGTCGATCCCCATCAGCAGCAGGATCCCGGCCACCGGAATATTAAAGCTCGGAATCGTTGCCGCCAGCACCACCAGCGACGAGCGCGGTACGCCCGCTATTCCCTTTGACGCCAGCATCAGGGTTAACATCAGCACCGTCACCTCGGTAAAGCTGAGGTGAATATTGTACGCCTGGGCAATAAACATGGAGGCGAACGAGCAGTACACCATAGAGCCAACCAGGTTAAACGAGTAGCCGATGGGCAGGACAAAAGAGGCGATATTTCGTGAGCAGCCAAAGCGTTCCAGCTGTTCCAGCGTTTTAGGATACGCCGCTTCGGAACTGCTGGTGGTAAACGCAACCAGCACCGGATCTTTCAGCATGGTCACCAGGCGGAAAATGTTTTTCTTCAGCACCATGTAGCCCACCGCCAGCAGCACCATACAGGTCAGGAGGATCGCCACGTAGTAACCGCCGATAAAGGAGGCATAGTTCAGCAGAATGCCCAGACCCTGGGTAGCAATGACGGACGAAATCGCCGCGAAAATGGCCAGCGGCGCAACGTACATCACGTAGCCCGTCACCTTCAGCATAATGTGCGATACCACGTCCAGCGCCGCAACCAGCGGAGCGTTGAATTTTTGGCCTAATGACGCGCCGCCGATGCCGAAGAACATCGAGAAGACCACAATTTGCAGGATCTCATTGTTCGCCATCGCGCCCGCAATGCTGGTGGGGATCGTGTGCGATACGAAGGCCTTCAGCGACATGCCGCTAACGGCCAGGCCGGTATCAACCGTCTCTGCCGGAATACTCAGGTTCAGGCCGCTGCCGGGTTGTTCCAGGGTAACAATAAACAGCCCCACCAGGATCGACAGCACGGATGAGCTGATAAACCACACCATCGCCTTGCCGCCCACGCGTCCAATAGTCGACGTTTCACCCAGCTTCATAATGCCCACCGTCAGGGTGCTGAACACCAGCGGGGCAATCACCATTTTAATCAGCCGCAGGAAAATGTCGGTCAGCAGCGTAATGTTCTCCGACCAGGCCTGAATCGCGTCGGGCGAAGCATACTCGTGGATCGCCGCGCCTGAAAGAATACCCGCCAGCATGAAAATCACGATGAAGAGCGTGAGTTTATTTGCACTTGCCACAAAAAGATCCTCTATGCACTAAAAGAGCTCCTGTGCCAACACATGCAAATTTTTTATTTAAGCACAGGAAAATATTCAGGGCATAAATTGAAGTAAAGCTGCGTCACATACAACTTGTTTTTAATTTTTATCGAATTAGTTGTTTTTGCTTCGCCGATATATCGTGATCGAGATCACACTTTAAGCGATATATCTTCAGGGCAAGCAAGAATAATGCCCGTTTTATTTTCCTAACTCTTTGTAATATTTGTTAATAGTCTGTTAATTCAGGGCGTATTGCCGTCAGAGCGGCGAAAGTGGTTGAAGCAGTATCCATAAACTAAATTCTCAGTAACCGCGGTGAGGGATGTTTAAGCGGGGCTAACATACTGAACAGTATGAATAAAATATGGCAAGCGAACCAGAATTTCTCCCGGAGGGCGGTAAATGAAAAGAAAACTTCTTGTTATCTGCGCGGGCACGCTGCTGGCGGCGACGACCGTCGGCCAGGCCCTGGCGGTCACCAGTAGCGGCACTATCGGTGCGACGCTCACGCTGACTAACGGTTGCTTAATCAACGGCTCGCCAACGCAAAACGGCATTAACTTCGGGACACTCGATTTTGGGACCCATCCGGCTACCTTCTCCACGCTGACAACGCAGCTGACCGGCGCCAGCGGAGGTAACACCTTTACCATTCAATGCACCACCGCCAGCTATACGGTGGCGATTACCGGCAACACCAACGCCACCGCGCCCGGTACCGTTGTCGGCACCCCGGGTACGCCGGGCCGCTATTTGATCAACACCGCCAACGCGGCGCAGGGCGTGGCCTACAGCCTGTTCAGCGATAGCGGTTACAACAACGTGGTGGCAAATAACGCCGCGCTGCCGGTCGCCTCTACGGCGGGTGGGGTGGATAGCTACACCCTCTACGCACGCATAACGGGCGGCGGCAACAGCGTGACGGTCGTACCGGGAACCTACACCGACACGATTAACGTCAGCGTAACCTACTAGTTCAGCCATGAAGGCGTTGTGTTCATGTCTGCGCGAGCGCGCAGAGGGCGTCGTGCACCCTTTTTTAGCCCTGGTCGCCGGGTTGATGATGATCCCCGGCGCCGGGGCGGTGACCACCCAGTCATTCAGGGTGAGCGCGACGGTTGTACCGGGCTGCTCGGTGAGCACCGGCACGGGCGGACGCTTCGGGACGCTTGACTTCGGGACCCACAGCGGC
The DNA here is from genome assembly GCF_014930695.1 of Enterobacter cloacae complex sp. P40C2. NCBI lineage: Bacteria > Pseudomonadati > Pseudomonadota > Gammaproteobacteria > Enterobacterales > Enterobacteriaceae > Enterobacter > Enterobacter cloacae complex sp. P40C2. Next base: position 194,013 of record NZ_JADBRP010000003.1, read on the forward strand.
GTGAAAAACACGCCGGTGAGCACCAGCTTTGTCGCCGACGGCGCGTTGTCCATCGCCTGTACGCCGGGCGTGGCGCTGAGCATGAGCATTAACGGCGGGCAGAACTACAGCTCGGTGCGGCGGATGACCCGTTCAGGCGGGACAGAGGTGGTCGGATACCGCCTCTACAGCAGCAGCTCGCTGGCCGCAAACAGTGAAATAGGGGTTAACCAGGCCATACCCGTTACCTATACCAACAGCAATAACATCGCGCTGCCTTTATTTGGCGTCGCGCTCCTGACGGGGTTCAGCCTGCCGGGAACTTATTCAGATCAACTCACCGTGACCTTGTCATGGTAGGAAAGGGAGAGCATTGATGAAGCCATTTTTCAGGCGGTTATGCCTGGCGGGGCTGCTGGGGACGACGGCCCTCGCGGCGGGTCAGGCGCGGGCAGCGGCAACCATTCTCCTGTGGCCCATCGATCCGTGGCTTTCGGCAGACGCCAAAGCAACGGAGCTGTGGATCCAGAATCAGGGAAACAGCGCCACGACAATGCAGGTGCGCATTGTGCGCTGGAAGCAGGAGGGCGGGTATGAGCGCTATACGGCGCAGCAGGACGTGGTCGCCAGCCCGCCAATCGTGACCATCGGCAGGGGCAATAAACAGCTGATTCGCCTGATCAGGCAGGGGACGATCCCGTCGGGCGTCGAGCAAGCCTACCGCATTATCGTGGATGAACTGCCCCAGCCGGATGCCAAAGCCGAACCGTCCATGGGCCTCAAGCTGCAAATGCGCTACTCCATTCCTTTATTCGTCTACGGTCAGGGGATCCCCACCATCAACGAAGGCGCGCATCATGCGCTGGTAAACCCCGGCAACCTGAGCTGGCGGGTCATTCAGGAGCAGGGTAAACCCGCGCTGCAGGTGCGCAATCAGGGGGACGTTCACGTCAGGCTTAGTCAGGTTGCGGTTGAGCAGGGCGGGCAAAAACGCACGGTTGCCGAGGGGCTGCTGGGCTATGTGCTGCCGGGCAGCACCCGAAGCTGGCCGCTTCCGGCAGGTATTTACCAGCCGAACCGGATGAGCGCGCAAATCAATGCCAGGGATACGCAATGGCAATCGACCCCCGACAGCTGAAACCGGCAATGATGATCCTGCTTTGCGTCAGTACCAGCTCGTGGGCCGAAGGCGGCGACGACAGTTTACCGCCGCCGCCGGACGCGCGGTCGATGAACGGCGAAGCCGTGTTCCAGCTCGCACTGGTGCTGAACCACTATGACACGGGCCAGGTCGTGCCCGTGACGCAGCGCGGGGGCGCCTGGTTTATTTCGGGGGCGGATTTGCTTCGCGCCGGGCTGCCGCCGGAGCACGTGCCTGCCGGAGAGGTGAACCTTTCAACGCTTTCATCGGTGCGCGTGGAGTATGACAGCAGCGCCCAGCGGCTGTTGCTGACGGTCCCCCGGGAGTGGGTAGCGGCGCGGGTCACCTCGTTTAACGGTCAGAGCGCGCAAAGCAAGCCGCATTATGGCCGGGGCGCGCTGCTCAACTACGACGTTTATACCAACCATACCGAGCACACGGGCGGCCAGGCGTCGGTGTGGCATGAGTTCCGCTATTTCAACGAAGACTATTCATTTTCTTCGACAGGGTACGCGCGACAGAATTTCGCCGGAAGCAGCGGGCAGCAGGAGGGGTACGTGCGCTACGACTCAACCCTGCTCATCACCAACGAGGACGATGCCACCACCTGGACCGCCGGGGACGTCATCAGCGATGCGCTGAGCTGGAGCAGCAGCGTGCGCATGGGCGGGATCAGCTACGGGCGCGACTTCTCCCTGCGCCCGGATCTGGTGACCTGGCCGCTTCCGGAATTTTCCGGTGAGGCGGCGGTGCCTACCTCGGTCGATCTGTTTATCAACGGCTACCGTTCCGGCTCTACCCGTCTTCAGCCGGGGCCATTTACCCTGACCAATCTGCCCTATATTAACGGCGCGGGGGATGCGGTACTGGTCACCACCGACGCGCTGGGGCGGCAGGTGAGCACCACGCTGCCGTTTTACGTCAGCAGCGATGTGCTGAAGCAGGGGCTGAGCGACGGTGCAGTGACGCTGGGTAGCCTGCGGCGCAACTACGGCATCGAGAATTTCGATTATGGCCCGGCGGCGGGCAGCGGATCGTATCGCTACGGTGTTACGGACTGGCTGACGCTGGAAGGCCATGCGGAGGGGGCGGAGTCGCTGGCGCTCGGCGGTGCGGGCACGGTGGTGAAGCTCGGGCGATTTGGGGTGGTCAATACCTCTTACACCCAAAGCCGGATGCGCGGCGACGAGGGGGGGCAGATGAACTGGGGCTATCAGTACAGCACCAGCGAGTTTAGCGTGGCAACCCAGCATACCCGGCGCGACCGCGGCTTCGGCAACCTGGCTCTTTACGATCGGCCCACCGTTTATGATGAATATGATAACCCCGTCGCGAGCCTGAGCCGCAACACAGATCAGTACTCCCTGACCTTTAACCTCGGGGATTACGGCAATATCGGCGCGGCGTGGATCGGCGTGGAGAATTTTGACAGCCAGAAAACCGAGCTGCTCAACCTCTCCTGGAGCCGAAACCTGTGGGGCTCAAGCAGTATTTATCTGGCCGCCAGCCGCGACCAGCAGCGGGGCGACTGGACGGTCGCGCTGTCGCTTCAGGTGCCGCTGGGCGAACGGGACAGCGCTGCCGTCACCTTTGAAAATACCCCGGACGCGGGCAGCACCCAGCGCGTCAACTATAACCACTCGATGCCTTCGGACGGCGGCTTTAGCTGGAATATGGCCTGGGCCAACCAGTCGCGCTCGAGCAACTACCAGCAGGCCACGCTCGGCTGGCGCAACAATAACGTTGAGCTTCAGGGGGGCGGCTACGGCGAGCAGGGCATGATGACGTGGTGGGGCGAGGCGATGGGCTCCATCGTGCTGATGGACGGTGAGCTGTTTGCGGCGAATAAAATCAACGACGCGTTTGTGGTGATTAGCACCGACGGTCACCCGGACGTGCCCGTCAGCTACGAAAACCAGCCGGTCGGAAAGACCAATAACAAAGGCTATCTGCTGGTCAGCGGCGTGTCAGCCTATTATCCGGCGAGCTACCGCATCGATACCCTGAACCTGCCGGCGGATACCCGGCTGAAAGAGACCGAGAGGCGGGTGGCGATTCGCCGCCACAACGGCTATCTGGTGGATTTTCCGATGGAGCAGGAGCGCGTCGCCAGCGTGATCCTTCACGATGCGCAGGGGAATGCCGTTCCGGTGGGAAGCCAGGTCAGGCGCGCTTCCCGCAGCAATGCGGTGGTAGGCTATGACGGCATCGCCTGGCTGGAAAACCTGAACGACGTGAACCCGCTGGAGGTCACCACGCCGGACGGCAAACGCTGTACCGCCACGCTGACCGTGGGCGAAAACCCCGGGCATAAGCTGCAAACCTTCGGTCCGCTGACCTGCCGGGAGGCGCCGTGAAGCGCCTGCTTATCGCGCTCCTGCTGCTGTTCTCCGGCGGCAGCTGGGCGGCCTGCACCGTCAGTACGGTGAATGCCGCGTTTGGCAGCGTCACCTCGTTCGCCCTTAGCGGTACGGGGGAGGTGCAAACCACCGGCACGCTGGTGGTGGCCTGCGATACGGTCCTCAACCTGCTCACCAACGACTCGGTGACGCTGACCTACACCTCGGCGTCGATAGCCGCCAACAGCCGCGCCACCATGAAACGTACCGACAACGCGGCCATCGCTGACGTTATTCCTGCGCGCCTGTGCGGTACCTCAGGCTGCGGGGCAAACAGTGAAGTGCAAATCAGTAAAACCTATAGCTGGAGCGGCAACACGCTGCTCGGGCTGCTGGGGTCACGGCGCTACAATATTCCGCTTTATTTCCGTACCGTGCCGGGGCAGAACGTCACGGCCGGGCCGTACCAGGTGTTGTTAACGTTCAGCATCAGTTACAACGTCTGTGCCGTTGGCGCAGCCGGACTATGCCTGACGCCGCAAACCGGCACGGCGACCACCTCCATTCTGCTCAACATGAACGTGACCAACGATTGCAGCACCATGAGCACGCCGGACGTCAACTTCAACAGCGCGCCGCTGGTGCAAAACTTTCCCACCGTCTCACAGTCCGTTGCCGTAACCTGCACCAAGGGCAGCACCTACACCATAGGCATTAACAATGGTGCCAACGCCCTGAACAACGTTCGCCGTATGGTCAGCGGCAGTAACTTTATGAGCTACGACATTTTTAAAGAGGCGTCGGGCAACCGCTGGGGCGGCAGCGGCAGCGAGCGCTGGGCCAGCGCCAGCTCCTCCCAGGTCAGCACCGACGGGCTTTTGCGCACCTACAACTACACCGCTAAGGTCCTGACCAATCAGGCCACGCCGCCGGCAGGTACCTACACCGACACGCTGATCGTTGACGTTGCGTTCTGACTCCCCGCGCTTTTCCCTTTCGCAAATGTAAAGTTCCCGTGGCCTGTGCCGATAACACCGTTAATAAATCTATGAGAAGGTGTTGTATGTTGAACCGTATCCGCGTTGTCACAATGCTTATGTTGGTGCTGGTCATTTTCGCACTTCTTCAGCTTATTTCCGGCGGCCTCTTTTTCTCGTCGTTAAAACAAAACCAGGACAGCTTCGCGGCCTCGAACGATGTGCGCATGCAGCAGAGCGAGCTGACCACGACCTGGGATCTGCTGCTGCAGACGCGTATCAACCTGAGCCGCTCGTCCGCCCGCATGATGATGGATCCCGGCAACCAGCAGAGCAGCGCGAAAACGGAACTGCTGAAGAACGCGCGCGCGACGCTGGCCGACGCGGCAAAACACTACGACGCCTTCAAAAAAATCGCCCCTCAGCCAGCAATGGCGCAGGCGAGCGCAAACATAGATGAAAAATATCAGGCCTACTTCGCTGGCCTGACGGAGCTGGTGCAGTTCCTGGAGAACGGCAACATGGAGGCCTATTTCGCCCAGCCGACCCAGGGGATGCAGAACGCCCTCGGCGCGGCGCTCGGGGAGTACGCTAAGGCCAGCGGCGAGCTTTATCACTCCGCGTTTACGCAGAGCCAGAACGATTACCGCTTTGCGAAATGGCAGATGGCGGTTCTCGCCCTCGCGCTGGTCATCGTGCTGATGTCCGTGTGGTACGGCATTCGCCATATCCTTCTTAACCCGCTTGGCCGCGTCATTGCCCATATCCGCGAGATTGGTCGCGGCGACCTGACGAAAACGCTGGTTATTTCCGGGCGCAACGAGATCACCGAGCTGGCAACCAGCGTCGATCGCATGCAGCGTTCGCTGATTGAGACCGTCGCGAACGTGCGTGAGGGGGCGGATGCCATTTATACCGGCACCAGCGAAATTGCGATGGGCAATAACGATCTCTCATCCCGTACCGAACAGCAGGCGTCGGCCCTTGAAGAGACGGCGGCCAGCATGGAGCAGCTCACGGCAACCGTGAAGCAAAACGCCGACAACGCCCGTCAGGCGTCTCAGCTCGCGGAAAGCGCCTCCGACACCGCCCAGCGCGGCGGGCGGGTCGTCGACGGCGTGGTGAAAACCATGCACGACATTGCCGACAGCTCGAAGAAAATTGCCGACATCATCAGCGTTATCGACGGTATCGCCTTCCAGACCAACATTCTCGCGCTGAACGCCGCCGTGGAAGCCGCGCGGGCGGGCGAGCAGGGGCGCGGGTTTGCGGTCGTCGCCGGTGAAGTGCGTAACCTCGCCAGCCGCAGCGCCAATGCGGCGAAAGAGATCAAAGCCCTCATTGAAGACTCTGTTTCACGCGTCGATACCGGCTCGGTGCTGGTGGAAAGCGCGGGTGAAACCATGAATGACATCGTGAATGCCGTGACTCGCGTGACGGACATCATGGGTGAAATCGCCTCTGCATCGGACGAGCAGAGTCGCGGTATTGACCAGGTCGCCCTGGCGGTATCGGAAATGGATCGTGTGACGCAGCAAAACGCCGCGCTGGTGCAGGAGTCCGCCGCCGCGGCTGCCGCGCTGGAGGACCAGGCGAGCCGCCTGAAAATGGCCGTCTCGGCGTTCCGTCTTACTTCAACAATGACAAATACGGTCAGCGCGCGTACCGCGTACGACGACGCAGCCCCGGCGCCCGCGGCGACACGCCCGCGCGCAGCGGTGACCGGACAAGATGAAAACTGGGAAACATTTTGACTGACAGTTAAACCGCGGCCGCTTGCCGCTTGATGGGAGCGTGGATGTTAAATCGTATTCGTATCTCGACCACACTGTTTTTGATTCTGATCCTGTGTGGGGTGTTGCAGGTTGGCAGTAACGGGTTGTCTTTCTGGGCGTTTCGCGATGGCTATCAGAATTTGCAGGAAGTTGAGACGAGTAATCAGCAGCGCTCCGCGCTGGCACAAACGCGTGCCGTGCTGTTGCAGGCAAGCACCGCGCTGAACAAAGCCGGGACGTTAACCGCGCTGAGCTATCCGCCGGATGATATTAAGGCGCTGATGGCGATTGCCCGCAGCAGCCTGAAGCAGGCCGACGCGCAGTTTAGGGCATTTACGGCGCAGGAAGCCGTAAGTGAAAAAGAGAAAGCGCTGAAGGGCGCCATGAAGAAGAACTTTGATGCCTGGTACGGCGATCTGGAACATCAGGCAACGTGGCTGGAGAACAACCAGCTTTCTGACTTCCTGACCGCGCCGGTGCAGGACTCGCAGGCGGCGTTCGACGGCAGCTTCAACGCGTGGCAGCAGGACATTAACCAGTTTGTCGCGCGTGCCGGCGCGGACAGCCGGACCAGCTACCGCACGTCGGGGGTGATTTTCCTGACCATGGTTGTCCTGGCGGCGCTGTTAACCGGCGGCTCGCTGTGGTGGGCGCGCAGGACGATCGTGCAGCCGCTGGCGGTCGTCAGCAGCCACTTCGACAGCATTGCGGGCGGCAACCTGGCGCGTCCGGTTGCCGTGTACGGGAAAAATGAGATATCCGCGATCTTTGCAAGCCTTAAGGCCATGCAGGGCTCGCTGCGGGAAACGGTAAGCGACGTGCGGCAGGGCAGCCACGCCATGCACACCGGGATCTCAGAGATTGCGGCGGGCAATAACGATCTGTCGTCACGCACCGAGCAGCAGGCGGCTTCGCTGGCGCAGACGGCGGCCAGCATGGAGCAGCTAACCGCGACGGTAAGCCAGAACGCCGATAACGCGCGCCAGGCGTCCGATCTGTCGAAACAGGCGGCGATGACGGCGAAGCGCGGAGGCGATCAGGCTTCTCACGTCGCCAGCACTATGCAGGACATCGCCGCCAGCTCGCAGAAGATTGGCGACATTATCAGCGTTATCGACGGTATCGCGTTCCAGACCAACATTCTGGCGCTGAACGCCGCGGTGGAGGCGGCGCGCGCCGGCGAGCAGGGGCGCGGGTTCGCGGTGGTCGCAGGGGAAGTCCGTAACCTTGCCAGCCGCAGCGCCAACGCGGCGAAAGAGATAAAAGGGCTGATTGAAGAGTCGGTCTCCCGCGTTCAGCAGGGCTCGGCCCTGGTGGATACGGCAGCGCAGACCATGCACGAGATTGTCACCTCCGTGACGCGGGTTAACGACATTATGGGGGAAATCGCCTCGGCGTCCGATGAGCAACGCCGCGGCATTGAACAGGTAGCGCAGGCCGTGACCCAGATGGATCAGGTAACGCAGCAGAACGCCTCGCTGGTGGAAGAGGCGGCGGCGGCAACCGAACAGCTGGCAAACCAGGCTGACCACCTTACCGGGCTGGTCGCCATATTTAATCTGAAAGAGCACGTTGAAGCAGTAACCGAAGTCGGACGGCCACAGGCCGTGCCCGTTGTAACCTGAATGTGATTAAGAAGGCGCTATGACATCACCCATGCCCTCAGGGCAAACGTCATTACTGTTGCAGATGACACAGCGCCTCGCGCTGTCCGACGCGCATTTTCGTCGGATATGTCAGTTAATCTACCAGCGTGCGGGGATCGTGCTTGCGGACCATAAGCGAGACATGGTCTATAACCGGCTGGTGCGGCGCCTGCGCACGCTGGGGCTGGACGATTTTGGTCGCTATCTGAGCATGCTCGAAGCGAACCAGAACAGCGCCGAATGGCAGGCATTTATCAACTCGTTGACCACCAACCTGACCGCGTTTTTCCGCGAAGCGCATCACTTCCCGGTGCTGGCGGAGCACGCCCGTCGCCGTAGCGGAGAGTATCGCGTCTGGAGCGCTGCGGCTTCTACCGGCGAGGAGCCGTACTCGCTGGCCATCACCCTGGCAGACACCCTGGGCATGGCGCCGGGCCGCTGGAAAGTGTACGCCAGCGATATCGACACCGAAGTGCTGGAAAAAGCGCGCAACGGCGTTTATCGCCAGGATGAGCTGAAAACGCTCTCTCCTCAGCAGCTGCAGCGCTACTTCATGCGCGGCACCGGCCCGCACGAAGGCCTGGTGCGCGTACGCCAGGAGCTGGCGAACTGCGTGGAATTTGCCCCCGTTAATTTACTGGATAAGCAGTACAACGTCCCGGGGCCTTTTGACGCCATTTTTTGCCGTAACGTGATGATTTATTTTGATAAAACGACGCAGCAGGACATTTTGCGTCGCTTTGTTCCGTTGCTCAAGCCTGACGGTTTACTGTTTGCCGGGCACTCGGAAAACTTCAGCAACCTCGTGCGTGAGTTTAGCCTGCGTGGGCAAACGGTATATGCGCTGAGTAAGGAAAAAGCATGAGTAAAATCAGGGTATTGTCAGTCGATGATTCGGCGCTGATGCGCCAGATCATGACCGAAATCATCAATAGCCACAGCGATATGGAGATGGTGGCTACCGCGCCGGATCCGCTGGTCGCGCGGGATTTAATCAAAAAATATAACCCCGACGTGCTGACGCTGGATGTCGAAATGCCGCGCATGGATGGCATCGATTTTCTGGAAAAATTAATGCGCCTGCGCCCGATGCCGGTGGTGATGGTCTCCTCCCTGACCGGGAAGGGCTCGGAAATTACCCTGCGCGCGCTGGAGCTGGGGGCGGTGGACTTCGTCACCAAGCCGCAGCTCGGCATTCGCGAGGGCATGCTGGCGTACAGCGAAACGATCGCCGAGAAGATCCGCACCGCGTCCCGGGCGAAGCTCGCCGCGCACAAACCGATGGCGGCTCCGGCAGCGCTGAAGGCGGGGCCGCTGCTCAGCTCGGAAAAACTGCTGGTGATTGGCGCGTCAACCGGAGGAACAGAGGCAATTCGCCATGTACTCCAGCCATTGCCGCTCTCAAGCCCGGGTATCCTGATTACGCAACATATGCCGCCAGGCTTCACCCGCTCGTTCGCGGAGCGCCTTAACAAGCTGTGCCAGATTAGCGTGAAGGAGGCGGAGGACGGCGAGCGCGTGCTGCCGGGGCATGCGTATATCGCGCCGGGGGACAAGCATATGGAGCTGGCGCGCAGCGGGGCGAACTATCAAATCAAAATTCATGACGGGCCGCCGGTTAACCGGCACCGTCCGTCGGTGGATGTGCTGTTTCATTCGGTGGCGAAACATGCGGGGCGCAACGCCGTGGGAGCGATCCTGACGGGGATGGGCAACGACGGCGCCGCCGGAATGCTTGCGATGCACCAGGCTGGCGCCTGGACGATTGCGCAGAATGAAGCAAGTTGTGTGGTGTTCGGCATGCCGCGCGAGGCCATCAACATGGGTGGCGTGAGCGAAGTGGTCGATCTTAGCCAGGTAAGCCAGCAGATGCTGGCGAAAATCAGTGCCGGACAGGCAATACGTATTTGACTCAGGAGTATTATTTTATGGCGGATAAAGAGCTTAAGTTTTTGGTTGTGGATGACTTTTCCACCATGCGACGCATTGTGCGCAACCTGCTGAAAGAGCTGGGCTTCAACAACGTTGAAGAAGCAGAAGACGGCGTGGATGCGCTGAACAAGCTGCAGGCTGGCGGGTTTGGTTTTGTGATTTCTGACTGGAACATGCCGAACATGGACGGGCTGGAGCTGCTGAAAACCATCCGCGCCGATGCGGGCATGGCCTCTATGCCGGTACTGATGGTGACCGCAGAAGCGAAGAAAGAGAACATCATCGCCGCCGCACAGGCGGGCGCAAGCGGCTACGTGGTGAAGCCATTCACCGCGGCGACTCTGGAAGAGAAGCTCGGCAAGATCTTCGAGAAACTCGGCATGTGAGGAGTTGGTTATGATGCAACCTGCTATGAAACCCGTTGAAGAACATTCGCCGAGCGACATCATTGCCCGCATCGGCAGCCTGACGCGCATGCTGCGCGACAGCCTGCGAGAGCTGGGGCTGGACCAGGCTATCGCCGAAGCGGCGGAAGCCATCCCTGACGCACGCGACCGTCTGGACTATGTGGTGCAGATGACCGCGCAGGCGGCCGAGCGCGCGCTGAACAGCGTTGAGGCGTCGCAGCCGCACCAGGACGCGATGGAAAAGGGCGCAAAAGCCCTGACCCAGCGCTGGGACGAGTGGTTTGAAAACCCCATCGAGCTGGCGGACGCGCGCGAGCTGGTGACCGATACCCGCCAGTTCCTTGGCGACGTGCCGGGCCACACCAGCTTCACCAACGCCCAGCTGCTGGACATCATGATGGCGCAGGATTTCCAGGACCTCACCGGCCAGGTGATCAAGCGCATGATGGATGTGATTCAGGAAATTGAGCGTCAGCTGCTGATGGTGCTGCTGGAGAACATTCCCGAACCAGCCGCCCGCCCGAAACGCGAGAACGAAAGCCTGCTCAATGGCCCACAGCTCGACGCCAGCAAGGCGGGCGTGGTGGCAAGCCAGGACCAGGTGGACGATCTGCTCGACAGCCTGGGTTTCTGATTGCCCGCTCTGCCTCGGGTCGCGAACGCGGCCTGAGGCAGTCAATGACATAATCAGTGAAAAGAGCCCGATTAAACGGGCTTTTCCCGCCATTGGAATTTCTCTGCGCTGGCATGATACCCGTGAATTAATGGGCTGCGAGCAGGCACAGTGGCAGAAGATAACGACGACAAAACGGAAGCCCCCACACCCCACCGGCTTGAAAAGGCGCGTGAGGATGGGCAAATCCCCCGATCCCGGGAGCTGACATCGCTGCTGATCCTGGTGGTCGGCGTATGCATTATCTGGTGGGGCGGGGAGTTGCTTGCGCGCAGGCTGGCGGGCATGCTCTCAGCCGGCTTACGTTTTGACCACAGCATGGTAAACGATCCTAATCTTATCCTGATTCAGATCATCAACCTGGTGAAAAGCGCGATGATCGCCTTACTGCCGCTGATCGTCGGCGTGGTCATCGTGGCGCTGGTCTCCCCGGTTATGCTCGGCGGTCTGGTGTTCAGCGGTAAGTCACTGCAGCCAAAATTCTCTAAGCTCAATCCGTTTCCCGGCATTGCAAAAATGTTCTCCGCGCAAACGGGGGCGGAACTGCTTAAAGCGATCCTGAAATCGCTGCTGATGGGCGGGACGGCCGGGTTTTTCCTGTGGCACAACTGGCCGGAAATGATGCGCCTGATCGCCGAATCCCCTCTGACGGCGATGAAAAACGCCCTCAACCTGGCCGGGTTATGCTCGCTGCTGGTGGTGCTCAGCATTATTCCAATGGTGGCTTTCGACGTCATCTTCCAGATCTATTCCCATATCAAGAAGCTGCGCATGTCGCGTCAGGACATTCGCGACGAATACAAGCAGATGGAGGGCGACCCGCACGTTAAGGGCCGCATTCGCCAGATGCAGCGTGCCGCCGCGCGCCGTCGCATGATGGAAGACGTGCCGACGGCTGACGTGATTGTCACCAACCCGACCCACTACTCCGTGGCGCTCCGGTACGATGAAAACAAAATGAGCGCGCCGAAAGTGGTGGCGAAAGGGGCAGGGCTGATTGCGCTGCGCATTCGTGAAATCGCGACGGAAAACCGCGTGCCGATCCTTGAAGCCCCGCCGCTGGCGCGTGCGCTGTACCGCCACGCGGAAATAGGACAGCAGATCCCGGGACAGCTCTACGCCGCTGTGGCAGAGGTACTGGCCTGGGTGTGGCAACTGAAACGCTGGCGTTTAGCAGGCGGTCAACGACCTGTAAAACCTGAGAACCTTCCGGTGCCTGAAGCACTGGATTTTTTGAACGAGAAGGACACTGATGGCTAATCTGGTGGCAATGTTGCGCCTGCCCGGCAACCTGAAATCGACGCAATGGCAGATCCTTGCCGGACCGATTCTGATCCTGCTAATTCTGTCGATGATGGTGCTGCCGCTGCCGGCATTTATCCTCGACCTGCTTTTCACCTTCAACATCGCGCTGTCGATCATGGTACTGCTGGTGGCGATGTTCACCCAGCGCACGCTGGAGTTTGCCGCGTTCCCGACGATCCTGCTGTTCACCACGCTGCTGCGGCTGGCGCTGAACGTTGCCTCCACGCGTATTATCCTGATGGAAGGTCACACCGGCGCGGCCGCGGCGGGTAAGGTGGTTGAGGCTTTCGGCCACTTTCTGGTGGGCGGTAACTTCGCTATCGGTATCGTGGTGTTCGTCATCCTGGTGATCATTAACTTTATGGTTATCACCAAGGGCGCGGGCCGTATCGCAGAGGTGGGCGCGCGCTTCGTGCTCGACGGGATGCCGGGCAAGCAGATGGCGATCGACGCCGACCTGAACGCCGGTTTGATCGCGGAAGATGAAGCGAAAAAACGCCGTGCCGAAGTGACCCAGGAGGCAGACTTTTACGGCTCCATGGACGGTGCGAGTAAGTTTGTGCGCGGTGATGCCATCGCGGGCATTCTGATCATGGTGATTAACGTCGTCGGCGGCCTGCTGGTGGGCGTGCTGCAGCACGGCATGGACATGGGCCACGCGGCGGAAAGCTATACGCTGCTGACCATCGGTGACGGCCTGGTCGCCCAGATCCCGGCGCTGGTGATCTCCACCGCGGCAGGCGTAATTGTTACCCGCGTCAGCACCGATCAGGACGTGGGTGAGCAGATGGTTGGGCAGCTGTTCAGCAACCCGCGGGTGATGCTGCTGGCTGCGGCGGTTCTCGGCCTGCTCGGCCTGGTGCCGGGGATGCCGAACCTGGTGTTCCTGCTGTTTACCGCCGCGCTGCTGGGGCTTGCCTGGTGGATGCGCGGCCGGGAAACCCAGCCTGCGGCAGAGCCTGCGCCGGTTAAAATGCCCGAGAACACCCAGGCGGTCGAAGCCACCTGGAACGACGTTCAGCTGGAAGATTCACTGGGCATGGAGGTGGGATACCGTCTGATCCCGATGGTGGATTTCCAGCAGGATGGCGAGCTGCTTGGCCGTATCCGCAGCATCCGTAAAAAATTCGCCCAGGATATGGGCTTCCTGCCGCCGGTCGTCCACATTCGCGACAATATGGATCTCCCGCCGGCGCGCTACCGCATTCTGATGAAAGGGGTTGAGATCGGCAGCGGTGACGCCTATCCGGGCCGCTGGCTGGCGATTAACCCGGGCACCGCCGCAGGCACGCTGCCGGGCGAGCAGACGATCGATCCGGCCTTTGGCCTGGCGGCTATCTGGATTGAGAGCGCCCTGAAAGAGCAGGCGCAGATCCAGGGCTACACGGTGGTCGAGGCCAGTACCGTGGTGGCGACACACCTCAACCACCTGATCGGCCAGTTCTCTGCCGAACTGTTCGGACGACAGGAGGCCCAGCAGCTGCTCGACCGCGTGACCCAGGAGATGCCGAAGCTGACCGAAGACCTGGTGCCGGGCGTGCTGACCTTAACCACGCTGCACAAGGTGCTGCAAAACCTGCTCGACGAGAAGGTGCCTATTCGCGATATGCGCACCATCCTCGAGACGCTGGCCGAACATGCTCCGCTGCAAAACGATCCGCACGAGCTGACCGCGGTGGTGCGCGTGGCGCTGGGCCGGGCCATCACCCAGCAGTGGTTCCCGGGAACCGGCGAGGTGCAGGTGATTGGCCTCGATACGCCGCTTGAGCGTCTGCTGCTCCAGGCGCTCCAGGGCGGTGGCGGGCTGGAGCCCGGCCTGGCGGACAGATTACTGGCGCAAACCCAGGAGGCGCTGGCGCGTCAGGAGATGCTGGGCGCGCCGCCGGTGCTGCTGGTGAACCACGCGCTGCGTCCGCTGCTGTCGCGCTTCCTGCGCCGGAGCCTGAACCAGCTGGTGGTGCTGTCGAACATGGAGCTGTCCGACAACCGCAATATCCGCATGACGGCGACCATAGGAGGAAAATAATGCGTAAGTGGCTGTGGATCTTATTTTTCCCGCTCGCGGCGCAGGCCGCAGGCGAGGGGTCATGGCAGGCCAGCAGCATCGGCCTGACGCTTAACCATCGGGGAGAGTCGATCGCTTCCCGTCCGCTGTCTCCCTCTGAACCCGTCTCCGGGCAGATGACGCTGGTGGTGTGGAGCTATACGCCGATCGGACCGACGCCTGCCGGGCTGCGGGTGCGCCTGTGCTCGCTGTCCCGCTGCGCGGAAATCGACGGTCAGAACGGTACTACCCGGGCCTTCAACGGCGTGTCTGCCCAGGAGCCGTTACGCTTCATCTGGGAAGTGCCGGGCGGGGGCCGCCTGATCCCGGCGCTGAAGATTCAGCGCAACGAAGTCCTCGTTAACTACCGCTAGCCGCCTGCCTTTTCGCCAGCCTTCCGCATTTCTGAAGGCTGGCTCGCAAAATTGACCTTCCCTTTTGATGTAAAAGAAACGCTGTTTTATAAATCAGTGACACGCGTATCGACACTCTTTGCATTTTTGCCATTCGCCACCCTGTGATGGCAGAAACAGAAAGGTTTCACCAGGTCGATACTTTTACTGTAGCCGTGTAAAAGCTCCCGGATGAGGTTTGCTTACAGGGAGTCTCCCAAAACTGATTAGGGTTGACGGCAATGAAAACACGTAAAATTGGACTCGCAAATTATCTTGCTTACGGGTCAGGAGACTTCCTCGGGGCGGGTACCACCGCGCTGACGGCGGCCTGGCTTTTGTATTTTTATACCACCTTCTGTGGGCTCACTCCGATTGAAGCAACCTTTATCTTCGCCGCCGCAAGGGTACTTGATGCGGTTGTCAGCCCGTTAATGGGCTTTTTAACCGATAACTTTGGCACCACCTGGCTCGGCAAGCGTTTTGGCCGCCGTAAGTTCTTTATCCTGCTCGGTATTCCCTGCGTGTTCAGCTACTCGCTGATGTGGGTAGGGGACATGAGCTTCTGGTACTACCTGCTGACCTATCTGATCTTCGATATCGTCTACACCATGATCCTGGTGCCCTATGAAACGCTGGTCCCGGAGATGACGGACGATTTCAAACAGAAAACCAAATTCTCCGGCGCTCGTATCTCAATGGCGCAGATGTCCGCCATTCTGGCCTCATTCCTGCCGGGGATCCTGCTCACGCATTTCGGTAAAGACAACGCGATCTCCTTCTTCTACGCAAGCCTGGTCTTCTCGGTGCTGTGCGCGCTGATGCTGACCTTTGTCTGGTTCTTCACCTGGGAGCGCCCGCGCGAGGAGTGGTCCGAAGCGGCCCTGCGCGCGGAAGAAGAGAAGAAAAAGCTCACCCTGGGCCAGAGCCTGAACCGTCTGTTCGTGGAGTTAAGCTCGACGCTGCGCATCAAGATTTTCCGCCAGCACCTCGGCATGTACCTCGGCGGCTACATTGCGCAGGACGTCTTCAACGCCGTATTTACCTATTACGTGGTGTTTGTGCTGATGCAGGAAGCGTCTATGGCCTCTAACCTGCTGGGCACGATGGCCATCTTCCAGTTCCTCGCCGTGATTGGGATGATCCCGCTGTGCATTCGCTTTGGACCCGCGCCGTCTTACCGCATGGTGGTGGTGCTGTTTGGCCTGGCTTCGCTCTCTTACGCCGTGCTGTATTACGCGGGCCTGAGCGACGTTTACGCTCTGCTGCTGCTTATCTCTGCGGTTGCCGGTCTCGGCCGCGGCGGTATCAACTATGTCCCGTGGAATACCTACACCTACATTGCTGACGTGGACGAAGTGATCACCGGACAGCGTCGCGAGGGCATCTTCGCCGGCATCATGACCCTGACCCGCAAAGCGTCTCAGGCCGGTGCGGTGATGCTGGTGGGCATTGTGATGCAGATGTCCGGCTTTGTCAGCGGCCAGAAGGTGCAGCCTGCGGAAGTGAGCCACACCATCCTGATGATCCTGAGCGTCGGCACCATTCTGGTGCTGTTCTGCGGCTTCCTGGTCTCCCTGCGCTTCAGGCTCAATCTGCAAACCCACAGCACGCTGCGCGAAGAGACCGCGAAAATGCGCGAGTCCGGCCGCGCGATGCCTGAAGCAGCAACCCCGCACGCCCGCGCCACCGTGGAAATGCTGGCCGGTATGCCGTACGACTCCCTGTGGGGCAATAACAACATCGGTTATCTGAATCGCAATAAGCCGGCGGCACCTTCGCTGAAGGACCGTGCGGTACTGAATTCGACATACAACAGAGGTTAAGATTATGAAAGTTTGGCCTGTCAAACATAGCCCGCTACTGCGCCAGCCTGAGCGCTTTATTGCCCGGGATGAGCTGAAGTCGCTGATTCAGAAAGTGACGCATAACCTGGTCACTATCCACGACAAAACGGGTGAATTTTTGCTGCGGCTGGACGACGGACGCGTGATCGACACCAAGGGCTGGGCCGGGTGGGAATGGACGCACGGCGTCGGTTTGTACGGTATCTGGCAGTATTACTGCCAGACCGGCGATGAGGGGATGCGCGACATTATCGACGGCTGGTTTGCTGACCGTTTTGCGGAAGGGGCTACCACCAAAAACGTGAATACCATGTCGCCGTTCCTGACGCTGGCTTATCGCTACGAAGAGACCCGGAACCCGGCCTGGCTGCCGTGGCTGGAGAGCTGGGCGGAGTGGGCGATGAATGAAATGCCGCGCACCGAACACGGCGGCATGCAGCATATCACCCTGGCGGAAGAGAACCATCAGCAGATGTGGGACGACACGCTGATGATGACGGTGCTGCCGCTGGCAAAAATTGGCAAGCTGCTGAACAGGCCGGAATACGTTGAGGAAGCGGTGTACCAGTTCCTGCTGCACGTGCAGAACCTGATGGACCGGGAGACCGGCCTGTGGTTCCACGGCTGGAGCTACGACGGCAACCATAACTTTGCCCATGCCCGCTGGGCGCGCGGCAACAGCTGGCTGACCATCGTGATCCCGGACTTTCTCGAACTGGTGGATCTGCCGGAAAGCAGCGCCGTGCGCCGCTATCTGGTGCAGGTGCTGAATGCCCAGATTGCCGCGCTGGCGAAATGTCAGGACGACAGCGGCCTGTGGCATACGCTGCTCGACGATCCTCTGTCCTATCTGGAGGCGTCGGCTACGGCAGGCTTTGCCTACGGTATTCTGAAAGCGGTGCGCAAGCGTTACGTTAGCGCAGAATATGCTGACGTGGCGGAGAAAGCGATTCGCGGTATCGTGAAAAACATCTCGCCGGAAGGGGAGCTGCTGCAAACCTCGTTCGGGACCGGGATGGGAAGCGATCTTGAGTTTTATCGCCAGATACCGCTCACGTCGATGCCGTACGGGCAGGCGATGGCGATACTGTGCCTGACGGAGTATTTGCGGAAGTATTTCTGATAATAAAAAACCCGGCGCTTGCCGGGTTTTCTTTTACATACGCTCTACGGTTTCGATACCCAGGGTATCCAGACCCAGCTTCAGGGTCTTCGCCGTCAGCTGCGCCAGCTTCAGGCGGCTGTTACGCACCGCTTCGCTCTCGGCGGTCAGGATAGGGCAGTGCTCGTAGAAGCCGGAGAACAGACCGGCCAGATCGTACAGGTAAGCACACATAACGTGCGGCGTACCGTCACGGGCGACCACGGAGAGGGTCTCTTCAAACTGGAGCAGGCGCGCGGCCAG
This sequence comes from Enterobacter cloacae complex sp. P40C2, assembly GCF_014930695.1. NCBI lineage: Bacteria > Pseudomonadati > Pseudomonadota > Gammaproteobacteria > Enterobacterales > Enterobacteriaceae > Enterobacter > Enterobacter cloacae complex sp. P40C2. Next base: position 211,875 of record NZ_JADBRP010000003.1, read on the forward strand.
CTGCGCTTCACGGTCTTCGGTAATGGTCACCGTGGCGTTCGCCAGCACGCTTTCGTCGATGCTGGCTTTGCGGAATACGGAAAGTACGCGGGTATAGGCGTACTGCATGTATGGCGCGGTGTTGCCTTCAAACGCCAGCATGTTGTCCCAGTCGAAGATATAGTCGGTGGTGCGGTTCTTGGAGAGATCCGCGTATTTCACCGCGCCGATGCCGACCGCGTTAGCCAGTTTTTCCAGCTCGTCAGCAGGCATATCCGGGTTTTTCTCCGCCACCAGACGGCGCGCGCGCTCCAGCGCCTCGTCCAGCAGATCGGAAAGCTTCACCGTACCGCCCGCGCGGGTTTTAAACGGCTTGCCGTCTTTACCCAGCATCATGCCGAACATGTGGTGTTCCAGCGGCACGGAGTCCGGCACGTAACCCGCCTTACGCACGATAGTCCACGCCTGCATCAGGTGCTGGTGCTGGCGGGAGTCGATGTAGTACAGCACGCGGTCCGCGTGCAGGGTTTCGTAACGGTATTTCGCGCAGGCGATGTCGGTGGTGGTGTAGAGATAGCCGCCATCCTTTTTCTGGACGATCACGCCCATCGGTTCGCCTTCCTTGTTTTTGTACTCGTCAAGGAATACCACCGTGGCGCCTTCGCTTTCCACCGCCAGGTTTTTGGCCTTCAGGTCCGCCACGATGCCCGGCAGCATTGGGTTATACAGGCTTTCACCCATCACGTCGTCGCGGGTCAGGGTCACGTTCAGACGGTTGTAGGTAAGCTGGTTCTGGGACATGGTGATGTCTACCAGCTTGCGCCACATCTCGAGGAAGTACGGGTCGCCGCCCTGAAGCTTCACCACGTAGCTGCGCGCGCGCTCGGCGAAGGCATCGTCTTCGTCGTAGTGTTTTTTGGCTTCACGGTAGAACCCTTCCAGGTCCGCCAGCGCCATCTCGCCTGCGTTTTCCTGCTGCTGTTTTTCCAGATACGCGATCAGCATGCCGAACTGGGTGCCCCAGTCGCCGACGTGGTTGGCGCGGATCACTTTGTGGCCGAGAAATTCCAGCGTGCGTACCGCCGCGTCACCGATGATGGTGGAGCGCAGGTGGCCTACGTGCATCTCTTTCGCCACGTTTGGCGCCGAGTAGTCAACGACCACGGTCTGCGGCGCGGGCTGGGCCACGCCGAGGCGATCGGATTTCAGCGCTGCATCAACGTGGCTTGCCAGGAACGCGGGTTCGAGGAAGATGTTGATAAAGCCCGGACCGGCGATTTCCGTTTTGCTGGCAATGCCGGTGAGATCCAGATGCGTCAGTACCTGCTCAGCGAGCTGTCGCGGCGGCATGCCCAGTTTTTTAGCCACTGCCATCACGCCATTAGCCTGATAGTCGCCAAACTGTACTTTTGCTGACTGACGAACCTGCGGTTCGCAATCCGCAGGCGCGCCTGCGGCAATCAGTGCCTGACTGACTTTTTCTGAGAGAAGAGCCTGAATATTCACCTGGATACCTTACGTTTTTGATGCGGGTAAACTTCGCCCGCGCCAGTTTAAGAATTTAGGGCGGGAGTATACTGCAAATGCCTTCGGGCGTCAGCACTGCGGGGGGCGAAGATCGCTCAGAATCCAGGCTAAGAAAGCGTGCATAAACATGCAGTCGAAAAAAGCGTGATTCTGCGGTTGGTCGAAAGGGGGCAACAGAGTAAATTAGCGGCTTTGCGACACGAGACGAGACTGACCTATGGCGAACTGGCACTCCATTGACGAACTGCATGATATTTCCGCAGATTTACCGCGCTTCACCCAGGCGTTCACAGAACTTGCCACCCGTCTCGGGCTGGATATCGCGCCGCTTGATGCCGATCACATCTCTTTGCGCTGTCACCAGAACGCCACGGCCGAACGCTGGCGGCGCGGCTTTGAGCAGTGCGGTGAACTGCTGTCAGAGAATATCATTAACGGTCGCCCAATTTGCCTGTTTAAGCTTCACGAGCCGGTAAAGGTGGCGCACTGGCAGTTTACCGTTGTTGAACTGCCCTGGCCGGGAGAAAAGCGTTATCCGCACGAAGGCTGGGAGCATATCGAAATTGTGCTGCCGGGCGAGCCAGAAACCCTCAACGCCCGCGCGCTGGCGCTGCTTTCCGACGAGGGCTTAAGCCAGCCGGGGATTTTTGTGAAAACCAGCTCGCCGAAGGGCGCGCGCGAACGCTTGCCGAACCCAACGCTTGCCGTGACGGATGGAAACGTGACGGTCAAATTCCATCCCTGGACCATCGAGCAGATTGTCGCCAGCGAAGCGTAAGCGTTGTGAGCATCGCCCCGGACCTGATGCGAGCAACGTGCCACGATGGTCCGTTTAGTGAAACGTAAGGAGAATGACATGGCGCTGCTGGAAATTTGCTGTTACAGCGTGGAGTGTGCCGTCACCGCGCAGCGGCAGGGGGCCGATCGCATCGAGCTGTGCGCGGCACCGAAAGAGGGGGGATTAACCCCGTCCTATGGCGTGCTGAGCGCGGCACGACAGGCCGTCACCATTCCGGTGCACCCGATTATTCGCCCGCGCGGCGGAGATTTTTGCTACACGGCGGGGGAGTTCAGCGCCATGCTGGAGGATATCGCCTTCGTCCGTGATGCCGGGTTCCCGGGTCTGGTAACCGGCCTGCTGGATGAAGAGGGTAATATCGATCTTCCGCGCATGCGTCAGGTTATGCAGGCCGCGCAGGGGATGGCGGTTACTTTTCATCGTGCGTTTGATATGTGTAAACATCCAATGCAAGCCTTTGAAACGCTGGCGGAACTGGGCGTGGCGCGCGTGCTGACGTCGGGCCAGCAGTCCTCTGCTGAAAAAGGACTGCAATTAATTACGGAACTAAAAGCACATTCCGGTGTTCCAATAATCATGGCGGGCGCAGGAGTACGCGCCAGCAATCTGGAACTGTTTTTAAACGCAGGGGTGGAAGAGCTGCACAGCTCGGCGGGGAAATGGACACCTTCACCCATGCGCTATCGCAATACAGGGTTGTCAATGTCGACGGATGCTGAAGCGGATGAGTACTCGCGCTACGGTGTGGATGGAGAGTCGGTTGCGGTAATGAAATCGCTGATTGAACGTCATCACGTGTAGCAACGTACCGATTTTTACCGCGCATCATGTCGCCCAATATGATGCTTGCTTGTACCAGGCCCCTGCCAATTACACAGGGGCCTTTTTTTATTCTTGCCCCTCACCCTAACCCTCTCCCCACAGGGGAGAGGGGACTGCACGGTGCGGTCTTTTCACCCTCGCCCCTTTGGGGAGAGGGCCGGGGTGAGGGGATAAATACTACGGCTTCGTCGCAATCAGCACCGCACGCATCGGGGCCGGGTAGCCTTCAACGGTTTTGCTGCGATCGGCTGGATCGAGGAATTGCTCCAGCGATTCGGTAATCATCCAGTCGGTACGGCGCTGCTCTTCGAGAGAGGTCACGCTGACGTCGGCAATGCGCACGTCCACGAACCCACACTTCTCCAGCCACTTCTTCAGCGCCAGCGCGGAAGGGATAAAGTAGACGTTACGCATCTGCGCGTAGCGATCGCCCGGCACCAGAACCGCGTGTTCGTCGCCTTCGATCACCAGCGTTTCCAGCACCAGCTCGCCGCCGCTGACCAGCTGATCTTTCAGCTGCCACAGATGCTCCAGCGGGGAACGGCGGTGATACAGTACGCCCATGGAGAACACCGTATCAAACGCCTTCAGCGCCGGTAGCTGCTCAATTCCCAGCGGTAACAGATGCGCGCGCTGGTCGTTACCCAGCAGCTTACGCACCGCTTCAAACTGGCACAGGAACAGCTGCATCGGATCGATACCGACCGCAAGATGCGCGCCTGCGCCGATCATGCGCCACATGTGATAGCCGCTACCGCAGCCCACGTCCAGGATCGTGCGCCCGGTCAGGTCGGACAGATGCGGCAGAACGCGATCCCATTTCCAGTCCGAACGCCACTCGGTGTTGATGTTCACGCCGTACAGGGAAAACGGCCCTTTACGCCACGGCATCAGGTTACGCATCAGCGTTTCAATGCGGTTGAGCTGCCCGGCCGGCAGTGGCTCCTCGCTTTCCGCCGTCACGCTGTGCAGCAGGTCCAGACGATGCGGCGTCAGTTCCGGCAGAAACTCCACGGCATTTGACCACTGCTTTAACAGACCATGCTGCTGATCGCGCTGCCAGGCGGCAATTTGCGCAGGCAGGGTTTCCAGCCAGTGGGAGAGGTGATTTTTGGCAATCAGCTGATAGAAATTACCGAACTCGATCATGCTGCGTCTCCGGCCTTCAGCGCCACCAGCGAGCCAAAGTTAAAGCACTGGAACCACAGCTCGCTGTGTTCAAATCCGGCTTTACGCAGGCGCGCCTTGTGCGTTTCCACGGAGTCCGTCAGCATCACGTTTTCCAGCATGCTGCGCTTCTGGCTGATCTCCAGCTCGCTGTAGCCGTTCGCACGCTTGAAATCATGGTGCATGTTGAACAGCAGTTCGCCCACGCTGGCGTCTTCAAAGCTGAATTTCTCGGACAGCACCAGCGCGCCGCCCGGATTCAGCCCCTGATAAATTTTATCCAGCAACAGCTGGCGGTCTTCCGGCACCAGGAACTGAAGGGTAAAGTTCAGCACGACCATCGAGGCATTCTGGATGTCGATATCGCGAATATCGCCCTCAATCACCTCTACAGGGGTAGGAGCTTTATAGGCGTCGATGTGGCGACGGCAGCGTTCAACCATTGCCGGAGAGTTATCGACAGCCACGATCTTACAGCCTTCATGATGAACGTTACGACGAATGGACAGCGTTGCCGCACCGAGCGAACAGCCCAGATCATAGACCTGCGTGCCGGGTTGAACGAATCGCTCTGCCAGCATGCCGATCATGGAGATGATGTTGGAATAACCGGGAACAGAGCGCTGGATCATATCCGGGAAGACTTCGGCTACCCGTTCATCAAAGGTCCAGTCGCCCAGGCTGGCGATAGGCGCGGAAAAAAGCGTGTCGCGATCTGACATAACGTAAAAATCCGGGAAAAATAAAGGGGCATATTGTGCGCTAACGGAAGGAGAAAACCAACTCCCACGGCATATACCAAAGGTTAGCCAGCACCATCAGCAAAAGCGAACACCAGGTCGCGCTCATGCCGGAACGGCGCCAGCGGATCAGGCGATGGTGAAAACCGTAATAATGCATCAGGCGACCGGCAATCAGCAGCAGCCCGCAGACGTGCACCATCCAGGTTTCTGCGCCATCCATCTCCATTAACAGCAGTAAAATTAACGCGACGGGAATGTACTCAACCGCGTTGCCGTGGATCCGGATTGCGCTTTGCAGTTCAGAAAAACCACCGTCACCGTAGGAGACGCGGTACTGCATTCTCAGGCGCACAACATCAAATGAAAATTTAATCAGCAGTAATGCACCTAACACCGCATACAGCGCGCTGACCATACTAACTCCCTGTTTTTGGCAGATGGCACGTCTCTATGATAGGGGGTGATTTCAGAAAAGAGAAGATTGTTGTGGGATGGACGGCGCGGGACCGACCGACGGAACCGCCTGCTGCAAGGCCTGCCAGAGAGCATCGACCAGTTCAGGCGCCTGGGCGATATCCGGCGTGTGCAAAAAGAGATAGGGGGTGGTGGTCGGTTCCCATTTCGCTAACGTTTGCAGCCAGACGGCGAACATCTCCTGATTTTGCTGCATATTATCGCTGCCGATAAACCGGACCATCGGATTTTCCGCCGTCACGATCGCGTGGACGGGCACTTTAGGCTTCTTGCGCTGGGCGTCAATAATGGCCTCGCTGTGCGGGATCGCGCCGTGCACGGGCCGGCTGTCGAGAATAACGCGGTTGACTGCCCGCTCGTGCAGGCCGCGATTCAGCGCTTTCTCCGCGTCGCCCTTGGCAAAGAAATCTGGATGCCTCACCTCCACGCCGTAGGTGAAATCGCGTGGCAGGGCGTCGAGAAACTGCCAGAGGGCGGGCAGATCGCGCGGGCCGAACGTGGCGGGAAGCTGGAGCCAGTACTGGCCAATACGGTTCGCCAGGGGCGACATCCGGGTGAAGAACTCGTGGGTTAAATCATCGCAGTTGCGCAGCGCCGCATTGTGCGAAATGGTGGCCGGAAATTTGAAGCAAAAGCGGAAGTCGTCGGTGGTTTGCTCGCGCCAGCGCTCAACGATCTCTGCGCGGGGCAGGGCGTACAGCGTGGTATTGCCCTCCACGCAGTTAAAGTGTCGGGCATACTGTTCCAGGCTGGTTATACCCAGGCGCACCCATTTCGGGTGCGACCACTGGGGCAGGCCCACGTACATCATAGCGCGCTCAGGATCTCATCCGTGCTGCGCACGCGGCCGATACGCGGGAAGATATGGGTCATGCTGCCCTGATGCTGCTCGGCCGAGGCCGCGCTGCACGCATCTTCGGCGATCACCAGGTTAAAGCCCAGCTCCCACGCGTTGCGGGCGGTAGACTCCACCCCAATGTTGGTGGAAATGCCGCACAGAATGATGGTGTCAATCCCGCGACGGCGCAGCTGTAGCTCCAGGTCGGTGCCGTAGAAGGCGCCCCACTGGCGTTTCGTGACTTCAATGTCGCTGTCGCGTTTGCCGAGCGACGCCGGCCAGGTCCACCAGTTGTCCGGCAGCGCGTGTGCGGGTGCCTGGGCGTCCACCGGCTGTTTTAACGCTTCGGCGAAATCAGCGGACCAGCCGACGCGCACCATGACCACAGGCGAACCGCCGGCACGGCATTTTTCCGCCAGACGCGCTGCGCGGCTTACCACGTCGTCAGCGGCGTGCGGGCCGCCGGCAAAAGGCAGGATCCCTTCCTGTAAATCAATCACCACGAGGGCGGTTTTGGTGGCATCAAGTGTCAACATACTAACTCCAGTCAAATTAATCGCTTCCGCTACACCTTACGACGTGATGGCCTGTTATCGGTCGGATAATTTTGTTAATTTTTGTGAGAATAGACAATAAGAGTACAGCAAACGCGCGTCAGGCCGTGCTTCGCTCTTATCGTGCGGCAGAATTTCCAGTATAATAGCCGCCTTTTTTCATCCAGTTGTGACATACAGAAAGCTGCGACATCGTAGCCTGCGAGACAGGCGACAATCAGCCTGCGGCTAATTAAGGGATATCTCATGCGTACAGAATATTGCGGGCAGCTGCGTCAGTCCCACGTCGGGCAGCAGGTCACCCTGTGTGGTTGGGTCAATCGTCGTCGCGATCTTGGTAGCCTTATCTTTATTGATATGCGTGACCGCGAAGGTATCGTTCAGGTGTTCTTCGATCCGGATCGCGCTGATGCGCTGAAGCTGGCTTCTGAGCTGCGTAATGAGTTCTGCATTCAGGTTACGGGCACGGTACGCGCGCGTGACGAGAAAAACATCAACGCCGAGATGGCGACCGGTGCAATTGAAGTGCTGGCGTCCGATCTGACGATCATCAACCGCGCGGAAGCGTTGCCGCTGGACTCCAACCACGTCAACACTGAAGAAGCGCGTCTGAAATACCGTTACCTGGATCTGCGTCGTCCGGAGATGGCTCAGCGCCTGAAAACCCGTGCGAAAATCACCAGCCTGGTGCGCCGCTTTATGGATGACCACGGTTTCCTCGATATCGAAACCCCGATGCTGACCAAAGCCACGCCGGAAGGCGCGCGCGACTACCTGGTGCCATCCCGCGTTCATAAAGGCAAATTCTACGCGCTGCCGCAGTCACCACAGCTGTTCAAACAGCTGCTGATGATGTCCGGCTTCGACCGTTACTATCAGATCGTTAAATGCTTCCGCGACGAAGATCTGCGCGCTGACCGTCAGCCAGAATTTACCCAGATCGACGTGGAAACCTCCTTCATGACCGCCGAGCAGGTGCGTGAAGTGATGGAAGCGCTGGTGCGTAGCCTGTGGAACGACGTGAAGGGCGTTGAGCTGGGCGATTTCCCTATCATGACCTTCGCCGAAGCCGAGCGCCGCTACGGCTCCGACAAACCGGACCTGCGTAACCCGATGGAGCTGGTGGACGTGGCCGATCTGGTGAAAGCCGTTGAGTTCGCGGTGTTTGCAGGCCCGGCTAACGATCCGAAAGGCCGCGTGGCAGCCCTTCGCGTCCCAGGTGGCGCAGCGCTTAGCCGTAAGCAGATTGACGACTACGGCAGCTTCATCAAGATCTACGGCGCGAAAGGTCTGGCCTATATTAAAGTAACCGAGCGTGCAAAAGGTCTGGAAGGCATCACCAGCCCGGTGGCGAAGTTCCTGAACGCGGACATCGTGGAAGCGATCCTTGAGCGCACCGGCGCGCAGGACGGCGACATGATCTTCTTCGGCGCAGACAACAGGAAAATTGTTGCCGATGCGATGGGCGCGCTGCGTCTGAAGCTTGGCAAAGACCTGAACCTGACCGATGAAAGCAAATGGGCACCGCTGTGGGTTATCGACTTCCCGATGTTTGAAGACGACGGTGAAGGCGGCCTGACCGCGATGCACCACCCGTTCACCTCGCCAAAAGACATGACGGCGGCGGAGCTGAAAGCGGCACCGGAAGATGCAGTGGCTAATGCCTACGATATGGTTATCAACGGCTACGAAGTGGGCGGTGGTTCCGTGCGTATTCACAGCGGTGAAATGCAGCAGACCGTGTTCGGTATTCTGGGCATTAACGAGCAGGAGCAGCGCGAGAAGTTTGGCTTCCTGCTGGACGCGCTGAAGTACGGTACGCCTCCGCACGCGGGTCTGGCCTTCGGTCTTGACCGTCTGACCATGCTGCTGACCGGCACCGATAACATCCGTGACGTTATCGCCTTCCCGAAAACCACCGCAGCGGCGTGTCTGATGACCGAAGCACCAAGCTTTGCCAACCCGGCCGCGCTGGCCGAACTGGGCATTGAGGTGGTGAAGAAGGAAGAGAAAAACTGATATGGCATATAAGCGTCCCGTTTCGGTTCTGGTGGTCATTTATGCAGAAGATACGAAGCGGGTGCTGATGTTGCAGCGGCGCGACGATCCTGATTTCTGGCAGTCGGTTACCGGCAGCCTGGAGGACGGGGAGACCGCGCCGCAGGCCGCCGCGCGCGAAGTAAAGGAAGAGGTCACCATTGACGTTGCTCGCGAGCAACTGACCCTGAAGGACTGTCAGCGCACGGTGGAGTTTGAAATTTTTAGCCATTTACGTCATCGCTACGCGCCGGGAATTGAGCGCAACACGGAATCGTGGTTCTGCCTTGCGCTTCCCCATGAGCGGGAGATCGTGTTCACTGAACACCTGACCTACCGCTGGGTGGATGCGGCGGATGCCGCCGCACTGACCAAGTCATGGAGCAACCGGCAGGCGATTGAAGAATTTGTAATTAACGCTGCCTGAGAAGGCGCGATTTTTGGAGAACTTTTTATGGCAGGTCATAGTAAGTGGGCCAACACCAAACACCGTAAAGCGGCGCAGGATGCCAAACGCGGTAAAATCTTTACCAAAATCATTCGTGAGCTGGTAACAGCGGCGCGTCTGGGCGGCGGCGATCCGGCCTCTAACCCGCGCCTGCGTGCGGCGGTTGATAAAGCTCTGTCCAACAACATGACGCGCGACACCCTTAACCGTGCCATCGCGCGCGGCGTGGGCGGTGATGAAGACGCGAACATGGAAACCATCATTTATGAAGGTTACGGCCCTGGCGGTACGGCGGTCATGGTTGAATGCCTGTCAGACAACCGCAACCGTACCGTTGCGGAAGTGCGCCACGCGTTCACCAAAACCGGCGGTAACCTGGGCACTGACGGCTCCGTAGCCTACCTGTTCAGCAAAAAAGGCGTCATCTCCTTCGAGAAAGGCGACGAAGACGTCATCATGGAAGCGGCGCTGGAAGCGGGCGCGGAAGACGTGGTGACCTACGACGACGGTGCGATTGATGTTTACACCGCGTGGGAAGAGATGGGTGCCGTGCGCGATGCGCTGGAAGCGGCTGGCCTGAAGGCGGATAACGCTGAAGTGTCCATGATCCCGTCCACCAAAGCGGATATGGATGCGGAAACCGCACCGAAGCTGCTGCGTCTGATCGACATGCTCGAAGACTGCGACGACGTGCAGGAAGTGTATCACAACGGTGAAATCTCTGATGAGGTTGCAGCGACTCTCTGATGAGAGCGTTTAAATCCGTTAAAGGAGACGCGTGATGTCGATTATCCTCGGGATTGACCCCGGCTCACGCGTCACCGGTTATGGCGTTATTCGTCAGGTGGGACGCCAGCTAACCTATCTCGGCAGCGGCTGTATTCGCACCAAAGTGGACGATTTGCCGTCACGTCTGAAGCTCATTTATGCGGGCGTGTCGGAGATTATCACGCAGTTTCAGCCCGACTATTTCGCCATCGAGCAGGTCTTTATGGCGAAAAACGCGGACTCGGCCTTAAAGCTCGGCCAGGCTCGCGGCGTGGCGATTGTTGCCGCCGTAAACCAGGATCTGCCCGTGTTCGAGTACGCGGCCCGTCAGGTTAAGCAGACGGTGGTAGGGATTGGCAGCGCGGAGAAAAGTCAGGTTCAGCACATGGTGCGTACCCTGCTGAAGCTCCCCGCGAACCCGCAGGCCGATGCCGCCGACGCGCTGGCAATTGCGATTACCCACTGCCACGTCAGCCAGAACGCGATGCAGATGAGCGAGTCGCGGCTCAATCTGGCGCGAGGCAGGTTACGATAATCAGAAATCAGGCTGGATGTTTATCCAGCCTTTTTTTATTATGTCGTAAATCAAAAATTTTCCAGAACGCAGGAGCGTCACGTGATAGGCAGACTCAGAGGCATCATCATTGAAAAACAACCCCCGTTAGTGCTGCTGGAAGTGGGCGGCGTGGGCTATGAAGTCCATATGCCGATGACCTGCTTCTACGAGCTGCCGGACGCGGGCAAAGAGGCTACCGTCTTTACCCAGTTTGTGGTGCGTGAAGACGCTCAGCTGCTGTACGGCTTCAACAACAAACAGGAACGCACCCTGTTCCGCGAGCTGATTAAAACCAACGGCGTCGGGCCGAAGCTGGCGCTGGCGATTTTATCCGGCATGTCGGCCCCGCAGTTTGTGAAGGCCGTTGAGCGTGAAGATCCCGCGGCGCTGATTAAGCTCCCGGGCATCGGCAAGAAAACCGCCGAGCGCCTGATCGTCGAGATGAAAGACCGCTTTAAGGGGCTGCATGGCGATCTGTTCACCCCGGCCGCCGACCTGGTGCTCACCTCTCCAGGCGCGCCTGCGACTGACGACGATGCCGAGCAGGAAGCGGTTGCCGCGCTGGTGGCGCTGGGCTATAAACCTCAGGAGGCCAGCCGGATGGTGAGCAAAATCGCTAAACCGGATGCCAGCAGTGAAACCCTGATTCGTGAAGCGCTGCGCGCTGCATTGTGAGGTAAAGGATGATTGAAGCAGACCGCCTGGTATCGGCAGGCACCATTCAGCCAGATGACGTGGTGGATCGGGCGATCCGCCCGAAGCTGCTGGATGAGTACATCGGCCAGCCGCAGGTACGCTCTCAGATGGAGATTTTCATCCAGGCGGCAAAGCTGCGCGGCGATGCGCTCGATCACCTGCTGATTTTCGGTCCGCCGGGGTTAGGTAAAACAACCCTCGCGAATATCGTCGCCAACGAAATGGGCGTAAATCTGCGCACCACTTCCGGCCCGGTGCTTGAGAAAGCAGGGGATCTGGCGGCGATGCTGACCAACCTCGAGCCGCACGACGTGCTGTTCATCGATGAAATCCACCGCCTGTCGCCGGTGGTGGAGGAAGTGCTCTATCCGGCGATGGAAGATTACCAGCTGGATATCATGATTGGAGAAGGGCCGGCCGCGCGCTCTATTAAAATCGATCTGCCGCCGTTTACCCTGATTGGCGCCACGACGCGCGCCGGATCGCTGACCTCTCCGCTGCGCGACCGTTTTGGTATCGTGCAGCGCCTGGAGTTTTATCAGGTACCCGATCTTCAGCATATTGTGGGCCGCAGCGCGCGCTACATGGGGCTGGATATGAGCGAAGAGGGGGCGTTTGAAGTGGCGAAGCGTTCCCGCGGTACCCCGCGTATCGCCAACCGTCTGCTGCGTCGCGTACGTGACTTTGCCGAGGTGAAGCACGATGGCACCATCTCGGCCGAGATTGCCGCCCAGGCGCTGGATATGCTGAACGTGGATGCTGAAGGCTTTGACTATATGGACCGTAAGCTGCTGCTGGCGGTGCTGGACAAGTTCTTTGGCGGGCCGGTGGGGCTGGATAACCTCGCGGCGGCGATTGGCGAAGAGCGTGAGACAATTGAAGATGTGCTGGAGCCCTATCTGATCCAGCAGGGCTTCCTGCAGCGTACGCCGCGTGGGCGTATGGCGACGGTGCGGGCGTGGAATCACTTCGGGATTACGCCACCGGCAATGCCGTAGCGTTCTGTTCCCTCTCCCGTGGGAGAGGGGCAGGGTGAAGGCATCAGCGCCCTCGAGGTCAGCTTGCCGTCTTCTTCATCATGCTGAAAATGAACAGCACCGCCGCGCAGAGCACCACCGACGGCCCCGCGGGCGTGTCGTAAAACGCCGAGAAGGTTAACCCCCCCGTCACCGCAATCATCCCGATAATCACCGCAATCCCCGCCATCTGTTCCGGCGTACGGGCAAAACGACGCGCCGTGGCGGCAGGGATGATCAGCAGCGACGTAATGATTAGCGCGCCGACAAACTTCATCGCCACGCCGATGGTTAACGCCGTGACCAGCATCAGCAGGAGCTTCACGCGCTGAAGCTTCACGCCGTCGACAAAGGCCAGATCCGGGCTGACGGTCATCGCCAGCAGGTTTCGCCACTGCCACAGCAGAATACCCAGCACCACCACCACGCCGATGGCTATCGACATCAGATCCTCTGGCGTGACGGCCAGCAGATCGCCGAACAGGTAGGCCATCAGGTCAACGCGGATGTTGGCCATCAGGCTCACCACCACCAGCCCCAGCGACAGGGCGCTGTGTGCCATAATCCCGAGCAGGGTATCGATGGCGAGGTGAGGGCGCTTTTCCAGCCAGACCAGGCCGCCGGCCAGCAGGAGCGTGACGACAATGACGGCATAAAACGGATTCACGTCCAGCAGCAGTCCAAACGCGACGCCCAGCAGCGAGGCGTGGGCCAGCGTGTCGCCAAAGTAGGACATTCTGCGCCATACCACAAACGACCCGAGCGGACCTGCGGCGCACGCGAGCATAATCCCGGCCAGCCAGCCGGGCAGTAACAGTTCAATCATGAGTGTCCATTTCCCCGACGCAGGACAATTCGTCCCTGTAAATCATGGCGGTGATTGTGATTATGACGATAGATGCCCAGCTGTTCGGCGCCGCGATGGCCAAACATGGAGATAAATTCCGGATGCATAGAAACCACTTCCGGCGTGCCGGAACAGCAAATGTGATGGTTCAGGCACAGCACTTCGTCGGTTTTGGCCATCACCAGGTGCAGGTCATGGGAAACCATCAGCACCGCACAGTTAAGCTCCCGGCGCAGCTGGTCGATCAAATCGTACAGCGCCACCTGGCCGTTAACGTCAACACCCTGGGTGGGTTCGTCCAGCACCAGCAGCTGAGGGCTGCTGAGCAGGGCGCGGGCAAGCAGGACGCGCTGGGTTTCACCCCCCGAGAGTTTTTGCAAAGGGGCATCGACGAGATGGCCCGCCTGAACGCGCTTCAGTGCCGGAAGGATATCCGCTTTACGGGTGCCGGGACGCAGGCGCAGGAAGCGGCTTACCGTCAGCGGCAGCGTGGCGTCGAGATGCAGCTTTTGCGGCACATAGCCGATACGCAATTTATCTTCGCGGACAATCACCCCTTCATCAGGCGCAACCAGGCCTAACACGACGCGCACCAGCGTTGATTTACCCGCCCCGTTAGGGCCGAGCAGCGTCAGTATTTTGCCGGGCTTCAGATTCAGCGACACGTCAGAAAGGACGCGGCGCTGGCCGAACGAGACCGAAACATTTTCAAGAGAAACTAAAGTCGTCATGTCAATTTAAGCTTGCAGAAGTTATCGAATGTTATAATATCACATTCCACGCATTCATTACGATGATTAGTCGCATTATGTTACAGAAAAATACGCTTCTTTTCGCAGCTTTATCCGCTGCACTTTGGGGGACAACCGCACAAGATGTTAACGCTGCCGTTGTCGCTTCGCTTAAACCGCTTGGCTTTATCGCCGCTGCCATCGCTGATGGGGTAACGGAAACGCAGGTGCTGCTGCCTGACGGCGCCTCGGAGCATGATTACTCCCTGCGCCCGTCGGATGTAAAACGCTTACAGAACGCGGACTTAGTCGTCTGGATTGGTCCGGAGATGGAAGCCTTCATGCAAAAGTCGGCCAGTAAGGTCCCGGCAAATAAACAGGTCGCCATTGCCGGGTTGTCCGGTGTAAAACCGCTGCTCATGAAAGGGGCCGATGACGACGGTGACGAACACGACCACGGGCATGCTCACGACGAAAAAGGTGACGACCATCACCATCACGGTGAGTACAACATGCATCTCTGGCTTTCCCCAGAGATAGCGCGGCTTTCAGCGGTTGCAATCCACGACAAATTAGTGGAACTTATGCCGCAAAGTCGAGTCCAACTCGACGCCAACCTGAAGGATTTTGAGGCTCAGCTAGCCGCAACCGACAAACAGGTGGGTAACGAGCTCGCACCGCTTAAAGGAAAAGGGTATTTCGTTTTTCATGATGCTTACGGCTATTACGAGAAACATTACGGTCTGACCCCGCTGGGACACTTTACCGTCAACCCCGAAATTCAGCCTGGTGCGCAGCGTTTACATGAAATCAGAACACAGCTGGTTGAGCAAAAAGCGACGTGCGTTTTTGCTGAGCCACAGTTCAGGCCAGCGGTCGTAGAAGCCGTGGCCAGGGGAACATCCGTGCGCATGGGAACCCTTGACCCGCTAGGTACGAACATCCAGTTGAGCAAAGCGAGCTATTCGCAGTTCCTCAGCCAACTGGCGAATCAGTATGCGAGCTGCCTGAAAGGAGATTAACGAGGAAGTGAATACGTGCAACAGATAGCCCGCTCTGTCGCCCTGGCATTTAACAATCTGCCTCGACCCCACCGCGTTATGCTGGGGTCACTTACCGTTCTCACATTAGCGGTCGCCGTATGGCGACCCTATGTTTACCACCCGAGTTCTGCCCCTATCATCAAAACCATCGAACTGGAAAAGAGCGAAATTCGCTCTCTGCTGCCTGAGGCCAGCGAGCCTATCGACCAGGCTGCTCAGGAAGATGAAGCCATTCCTCAGGACGAGCTGGACGACAAAATCCAGAACGAAGCCGGCATTCATGAATATGTTGTTTCTACTGGCGATACGCTGAGCAGCGTTCTGAACCAGTACGGTATCGACATGGGCAACATCAGCCAGCTTGCTGCATCTGACAAAGAGCTGCGTAACCTGAAAATCGGTCAGCAGCTTTCCTGGACCTTAACCCCTGACGGCGACCTGCAGCGCCTCACCTGGGAAATGTCCCGTCGCGAAACCCGCACCTACGATCGCACCGCAAACGGTTTCAAAATGACCAGCGAAATGCAGCAGGGCGACTGGGTTAACAGCGTGATGAGCGGAACCGTTGGCGGCAGCTTTGTTTCCAGCGCCCGCGACGCCGGCCTGACCAGCGCTGAAATCAGCTCGGTAATTAAAGCCATGCAGTGGCAGATGGATTTCCGCAAGCTGAAGAAAGGCGATCGCTTCTCCGTGCTGATGTCTCGCGAAATGCTGGACGGTAAGCGTGAACAGAGCCAGCTGGTGGGCGTGCGCCTGCGTTCCGATGGCAAAGACTACTACGCGATCCGCGCGGAAGACGGCAAGTTCTATGACCGCAGCGGTACCGGTCTGGCAAAAGGCTTCCTGCGTTTCCCGACGGCTAAACAGTTCCGTGTCTCCTCCAACTTCAATCCGCGTCGTCTGAACCCGGTCACCGGACGCGTTGCGCCGCACCGTGGCGTTGACTTCGCAATGCCGCAGGGCACGCCGGTGCTGGCGGTAGGGGATGGTGAAGTGGTGATGGCTAAGCGCAGCGGCGCTGCCGGGTACTACGTTGCCATTCGTCACGGCCGTACGTACACCACCCGCTATATGCACCTGCGCAAGCTGCTGGTCAAGCCGGGCCAGAAGGTGAAGCGCGGTGACCGCATCGCGCTGTCCGGTAATACCGGTCGTTCGACCGGCCCGCACCTGCACTATGAAGTGTGGATCAACCAGCAGGCGGTTAACCCGCTCACGGCGAAACTGCCGCGCACCGAAGGGCTGACCGGCAAAGATCGTAAAGATTATCTGGCGCAGGTGAAAGAGGTTATGCCGCAGCTGCGCTTCGACTAAGCCTTCCGTATGTGAATAAAGCCGGCGTCAGTGTGCGCCGGCTTTTTCTTTTGTACGAGGACCGCTGCCTCGCTACACTATCTGCATAATTTTTTGCGTCACCAGACCCTGGAACCCGCATGGAAACCAAAAAAAACAATATTGAGTACATTCCCGAGTTTGAAAAATCCTTTCGCCACCCGCGTAACTGGGGCGCCTGGCTTGGCGTTTACGCGTTTGCCGGCATGGCGCTGCTGCCTGCTTCGGTCCGCGATCCGGTGCTCGGCACCGTGGGACGCCTTGCGGGCCGCCTGGGAAAAAGCGCGCGCCGCCGTGCGCAAATTAACCTGCTGTACTGTTTCCCGGATAAAAGCGACGCCGAACGCGAGGCCATCATTGATGCTATGTATACCACCGCGCCACAGGCGATGGCGATGATGGCGGAGCTGGCGCTGAAGGGGCCTGAGAAGATCGTCGGCCGCGTTGACTGGAAGGGGCTGGAGATCATTAACGAGATGCGTCGCAACGACGAGAAGGTGATTTTCCTGGTGCCGCACGGCTGGGGCGTCGACATTCCGGCGATGCTAATGGCCTCGCAAGGACAAAAGATGGCGGCGATGTTCCATAACCAGGGTAACAAAATCTACGATTTCGTCTGGAATACCGTGCGCCGTCGCTTTGGCGGACGCTTGCATGCCCGTAACGATGGGATTAAACCCTTCATTCAGTCTGTACGTCAGGGCTACTGGGGCTACTACCTGCCCGATCAGGATCACGGCCCGGAGCACAGCGAATTTGTCGATTTCTTCGCAACCTATAAGGCAACGCTGCCCGCGATTGGCCGCCTGATGAAGGTCTGCCGCGCCCGGGTGATCCCGCTGTTCCCGGTTTATGACGGTAAAACGCATCGACTGAGCATTGAGGTTCGTCCGCCGATGGACGACCTGCTGACCGCAGACGATCGCACCATTGCACGTCGTATGAATGAAGAGGTGGAGCTGCTGGTGGGGCCGCACAAGGAGCAGTATACGTGGATCCTGAAGCTGCTTAAAACACGTAAACCGGGCGAAACGGAGCCGTACAAGCGTAAAGAGCTTTTCCCGAAGAAATAGAAAACCCTCACCTTATCCCTCTCCCCCTTAGGGGAGAGGGGATCGGATCTTACTCTACGGTCAGTACGCGAGTGGTATTGGTTGAGCCGATGGTGCTCATCACGTCGCCCTGCGTCACGATGACGATATCACCCGATACCAGGTAGCCTTTGTCGCGAAGCAGGTTCACCGCATCGTGCGCCGCGGCCACGCCGTCGTTGGTGCTGTCGAAATGCACGGGCGTAACGCCGCGGTACAGCGCCGTCAGGTTCAGCGTACGCTCGTGGCGGGACATTGCGAAGATCGGCAGGCCGGAGCTGATACGGGACGTCATCAGCGCGGTGCGGCCGGATTCGGTCATGGTGATGATCGCCGTAACCCCTTTCAGGTGGTTGGCGGCATACATCGCGGACATCGCGATTGCTTCTTCCACATTGTCGAACTGAATATCCAGGCGGTGCTTGGAGACGTTAATGCTTGGGATCTTCTCTGCACCCAGACAGACGCGCGCCATTGCGGCTACGGTTTCCGCCGGATACTGGCCCGCAGCGGTTTCTGCTGACAGCATCACCGCATCGGTACCGTCCAGCACGGCGTTGGCCACGTCCATGACTTCCGCACGGGTAGGCATCGGGTTGGTGATCATGGATTCCATCATCTGGGTAGCGGTGATCACCGCACGGTTCAGCTGACGCGCGCGACGGATCAGCGCTTTCTGGATGCCGACCAGCTCAGGGTCGCCAATTTCCACGCCAAGGTCACCACGGGCAACCATCACCACGTCAGACGCCAGGATCACGTCGTCCATCGCGTCCTGATCGCATACGGCTTCAGCGCGTTCAACTTTGGCAACGATTTTCGCATCGCAGCCTGCATCGCGCGCCAGGCGGCGGGCATAGTTCAGGTCTTCGCCGCAGCGCGGGAAGGAGACGGCCAGGTAATCCACGCCAATCTGCGCTGCGGTGACGATATCCGCTTTGTCTTTATCGGTCAGCGCTTCGGCAGACAGGCCACCGCCGAGCTTGTTAATGCCTTTGTTGTTGGAGAGCGGGCCGCCGACGGTCACTTCGGTGAACACCTTCATGCCCTGAACTTCCAGCACTTTCAGCTGCACGCGGCCATCGTCCAGCAGCAGGATGTCGCCTGGCACAACGTCAGCAGGCAGGCCCTTATAGTCGATACCCACTTTCTCTTTATCGCCTTCGCCTTTGCTCAGGTTGGCATCCAGCAGGAATTTATCGCCGATGTTGAGGAAGACTTTGCCTTCTTTGAAGGTCGATACGCGAATTTTTGGACCCTGGAGGTCACCGAGGATAGCAACGTGGCGGCCCAGTTTTGCCGCGATTTCACGCACTTTGTCGGCACGTAACTTATGGTCTTCTGGCGTACCGTGAGAGAAGTTCATACGCACCACGTTGGCGCCCGCGGCGATAATCTTTTCGAGGTTATTATCGCGGTCGGTGGCCGGGCCTAAGGTGGTGACGATCTTGGTTCTGCGAAGCCTTCTGGACATGTAATACTCCGTTGACTGAAACAACTTTGGTGTTGCGTGAACATTGAATCGATCTTCATCTATCGCAAGGCAGTAGCGAGCGGACCGAATGCCGTAAATCGTACATCGTAGTTATTAGGGAACATCGCTCTTTATAAGCAATTCTTTATCAAAACGCGATTCTTTCAGGGCTTCCTTGACCCGCTTCAAGTTATCCCGGAATTTTGCGCCCCGGCGTAAGGTAAAACCGGTCGCCAGCACGTCGATGACCGTCAGCTGCGCCAGGCGGGAGACCATCGGCATGTACATGTCGGTGTCCTCCGGCACGTCCAGCGTAATGGCGAGCGTTGCTTCGCGCGCCAGCGGGGTGCCTGCTGTCGTCAGGGCGATCACCATAGCATCGTTGTCGCGCGCGAGCTGCGCCAGCTCTACCTGGCTCTTGGTGCGACCGGTGTGCGAGATGAGAACGACCACATCGTCTTCGCTACAGTTCATACAGCTCATGCGTTGCAGCACAATGTCATCGGAGTAAATCACCGGCACGTTGAAGCGAAAGAACTTGTTCATCGCGTCATGGGCCACGGCAGCGGACGAGCCGAGGCCAAAGAAGGCAATCCGCTTGGCCTGGGTGAGCAGATCGACCGCACGGTTAACTGAACTCATCTCAAGCGACTGACGAACGTGGTCGAGGGTGGCCATGGCCGATTCAAATATTTTCGCCGTGTAGGCATCAACGCTGTCGTCTTCATCCACATTGCGATTAACATACGGGGTGCCGTTTGCCAGACTTTGGGCCAGATGCAGTTTAAAATCAGGAAAGCCGCGGGTGTCCAGACTACGACAGAATCGATTTACCGTCGGTTCGCTGACGCCCGATTCCTGAGCCAGAGCGGCGATGCTTGAATGAATCGCCTGAGCGGGAGCGGCGAGAATAACTTCAGCCACTTTGCGCTCGGATTTGCTAAGGTGTTCCAGTTGAAACTGGATTTTTTCCAGCATGTTCATTGTTAACAAGACGCTTGTGGGGGCAGAAACGATTTCATTAATAGATGAAATCCTGAGTCGATGTAGCCGATATTACCCCCGGGATTCCCGAAAGGGTAATCGTCGACAAGAAATGTTGTTGTTTTTTTTCATTACTTGATCGATGTCGGGTTTTACTGTGGCCGCGTTGCGCAAAGAATCGACGTTTGTTGCGTCATTGGGTCGCTGCTTACGCCTGACCGGCGAAAAATCGCCGTATCGCACGCGACGTTAAGCGCTAATGGTTTCAGGAAACTCGTAAAAGCAGTACAGTGCATTGTAATAAAATTACAACGATACCTGGCAGAGTACCAGGGGATCTAACTGAGGAGAATGACATGGCGGTAACGCAAACAGCCCAGGCATGTGACCTGGTCATTTTCGGCGCGAAAGGCGATCTTGCACGCCGGAAATTGCTGCCTTCCCTGTATCAGCTGGAAAAAGCGGGCCAGATCCATCCCGACACCCGTATTCTGGGGGTAGGGCGCGCCGACTGGGATAAGGAAGCTTATACCAAAGTGGTGCGCGAGGCGCTCGAAACGTTCATGAAGGAGAAAATTGATGAAAGCCTGTGGGATACGCTGAGCGGGCGCCTCGATTTCTGCAACCTGGACGTGAACGACGTAAGCGCCTTCACCCGTCTGGGCGACATGCTGGACCAGAAAAATCGCGTCACCATTAACTATTTCGCGATGCCGCCAAGCACCTTCGGCGCCATCTGCAAAGGCCTGGGCGAAGCGAAGCTGAACGCCAAGCCGGCGCGCGTCGTGATGGAAAAACCGCTGGGCACCTCGCTTTCAACCTCCCGTGAAATCAACGACCAGGTGGGCGAGTACTTCGAAGAGTGCCAGGTCTACCGTATTGACCACTACCTGGGGAAAGAGACGGTACTGAACCTGCTGGCGCTGCGTTTTGCCAACTCCCTGTTCGTGAACAACTGGGACAACCGCACTATCGACCACGTGGAAATCACCGTGGCGGAAGAGGTGGGTATCGAAGGCCGCTGGGGCTACTTCGACCAGGCAGGCCAGATGCGCGACATGATTCAGAACCACCTGCTGCAAATCCTGTGCATGATTGCCATGTCTCCACCGTCGGATCTGACGGCAGACAGCATCCGTGACGCCAAGGTAAAAGTACTGAAATCCCTGCGCCGCATTGACCGCTCCAACGTGCGCGAGAAAACCGTGCGCGGCCAGTACACCGCAGGCTTTGCTCAGGGTAAAAAAGTGCCGGGCTACCTGGAAGAAGAGGGCGCGAATAAGTCCAGCAACACGGAAACGTTTGTGGCGATCCGCGTGGATATCGACGACTGGCGCTGGGCCGGCGTTCCGTTCTACCTGCGTACCGGTAAACGTCTGCCTGCGAAATGCTCCGAAGTGGTGGTCTACTTCAAAAACCCGGAACTGAACCTGTTCAAGGAGTCCTGGCAGGAGCTGCCGCAGAACAAGCTGACCATCCGTCTGCAGCCGGACGAGGGTGTGGATATTCAGATCCTGAACAAGGTGCCGGGCCTCGATCACAAGCACAATCTGCAAACCACCAAGCTGGATCTGAGCTACTCCGAAACTTTTAACCAGACGCACCTGGCCGATGCTTACGAGCGTCTGCTGCTGGAAACCATGCGCGGCATTCAGGCGCTGTTCGTTCGTCGCGATGAGGTGGAAGAGGCGTGGAAGTGGGTCGACTCAATTACCGAAGCCTGGGCTGCCGATCAGGACGCGCCAAAACCGTATCAGGCGGGAACGTGGGGTCCTGTCGCCTCCGTTGCGATGATCACCCGCGATGGCCGCTCCTGGAACGAGTTTGAGTAAATCGTCCTCTAGCCCGAAGGTGTTATTTTACCGGTAACATGATCTAACACAGCAACGGGCACAATTTTTAATCTTTTAAGCTCCGCGTGGATTCACCCGCGGGGCTTTTTTTATTACACTGCCGGAAGACATTTTGCCCCTGTGCTCCGGACACCAGGCGTTTCAGCGTTGTTAACCATCGCCAGAGACTATGTAAACTCCCGAGCCCGGACAGATAAATTAGAGGAGCTTTTATGAATCCGACATTGTTACGCGTAACACAACGCATTATTGAGCGCTCGAAAGAGACCCGTTCAGCCTACCTTGCCCGCATCGAACAGGCGAAGAGCGAAACGGTTCACCGATCGCAGCTGGCATGCGGCAATCTGGCCCACGGCTTTGCGGCCTGCCAGCCCGGTGATAAAGACGCGCTGAAGAGCATGCTGCGTAACAATATCGCCATCATTACCTCCTATAACGACATGCTCTCTGCGCACCAGCCGTATGAGGTCTACCCGACTATCATCCGCAACGCGCTGCACAGCGTAAACGCGGTGGGGCAGGTTGCGGGCGGCGTGCCGGCCATGTGCGACGGCGTAACCCAGGGGCAGGACGGTATGGAGCTGTCGCTGCTGAGCCGCGAGGTGATCGCCATGTCGGCGGCGGTTGGCCTGTCTCACAATATGTTCGATGGCGCGCTCTATCTGGGCGTCTGCGATAAAATCGTCCCCGGCCTGGTGATGGCCGCGCTGTCGTTTGGCCATCTGCCCGCGATTTTTGTGCCGTCAGGCCCGATGGCAAGCGGTTTGCCGAATAAAGAAAAAGTCCGTATCCGCCAGCTGTACGCTGAAGGGAAAGCGGATCGTCAGGCGCTGCTGGAAGCGGAAGCCGCGTCCTACCACGCCCCGGGCACCTGTACCTTCTACGGTACGGCTAACACCAACCAGATGGTGGTGGAGTTCATGGGGATGCAGCTTCCGGGCTCGTCGTTCATCCAGCCGGATGCGCCACTGCGTAAAGCGCTGACCGAAGCCGCGGCCCGTCAGGTGACGCGTCTTACCGGCAACGGTAACGAGTGGATGCCGATGGGCAAAATGGTGGATGAAAAAGTCATCGTTAACGGTATTGTCGCCCTGCTGGCGACCGGCGGCTCAACCAACCACACCATGCACCTTGTCGCGATGGCGCGCGCGGCGGGCATTCTGATCAACTGGGATGACTTCTCCGATATCTCGTCCGTGGTGCCGCTGATGGCGCGCCTGTACCCGAACGGTCCGGCTGACATCAACCACTTCCAGGCGGCAGGCGGGGTGCCAGTGCTGATGCGCGAGCTGCTGAAGGGCGGGCTGCTGCATGAGGACGTGAACACGGTGGCGGGCTTTGGCCTGCACCGCTATATCCTGGAGCCGTGGCTGAACAACGGTGAGCTGGACTGGCGCGAAGGGGCGAGCCACTCTCTCGATCCGCAGGTCATCGCAACCTTCGAACAGCCGTTCTCTCCTCACGGCGGCACTAAGGTGCTGAGCGGCAACCTTGGCCGTGCGGTGATGAAAACCTCTGCCGTGCCGGAAGAGAACCAGGTTATCGAGGCGCCGGCGGTAGTGTTTGAAAGCCAGCATGACGTTTTACCTGCCTTTGAAGCAGGGCTGCTTGATAAAGACTGCGTGGTTGTAGTACGCCATCAGGGGCCAAAAGCGAACGGAATGCCAGAATTACATAAACTTATGCCGCCGCTTGGTGTATTATTGGACCGCCGTTTCAAAATTGCGCTGGTGACCGATGGACGCCTCTCGGGTGCGTCCGGTAAAGTGCCTTCTGCTATCCACGTCACTCCGGAAGCCTACGACGGTGGCTTGCTGGCGAAAGTGCGCGATGGTGACACGATCCGCGTTAACGGTCAGACAGGCGAGTTAACCCTGCTGGTGGATGAGGCCGAGCTGGCGGCACGTCAGCCGCACATTCCTGACCTGAGCGCGTCGCGCGTGGGCACCGGACGCGAAATGTTTGGCGCGCTGCGTGAGAAACTCTCCGGCGCGGAGCAGGGCGCAACCTGTATTACGTTTTAAGACGACTTGATTTTAACGATCTGGCGAGAGAAAACTCTGATGAAAAACTGGAAAACAAGTGCAGAAGCAATCCTGACCACTGGCCCTGTCGTGCCGGTTATCGTGGTGAATAAGCTGGAGCACGCCGTACCTATGGCGAAAGCGCTGGTTGCAGGCGGCGTTCGCGTTCTGGAAGTGACCCTGCGTACTGCCTGCGCGATGGACGCGATCCGCGCTATCGCGAAAGAAGTGCCGGAAGCCATTATCGGTGCGGGCACCGTTCTGAACGCGCAGCAGCTGGCGGAAGTGACCGAAGCGGGCGCGCAGTTTGCCATCAGCCCGGGCCTGACCGAGCCGCTGCTGAAAGCGGCAACCGAGGGCACCATTCCGCTGATCCCGGGTATCAGCACCGTCTCTGAGCTGATGCTGGGTATGGACTACGGTCTGAAAGAGTTCAAGTTCTTCCCGGCGGAAGCCAACGGCGGCACCAAAGCGCTACAGGCGATTGCGGGTCCCTTCTCACAGGTGCGTTTCTGCCCGACGGGCGGCATCTCTCCGGCCAACTACCGCGACTACCTGGCGCTGAAAAGCGTGCTGTGCATCGGTGGCTCCTGGCTGGTTCCGGCGGACGCGCTGGAAGCGGGCGACTGGGATCGCATCACTAAGCTGGCTCGCGAAGCGGTTGAAGGCGCGAAGCAGTAAGCCTTTTGCCGACCTGCAAACTAAAAACGGGCCTGATGGCCCGTTTTTTTTATCCTTCGACCTTCACGGCTGCGGCGGCCGCTTTCGCCCTCGAGACGGCCTCGTCTACGGTATTACCCGTCGCTAAGGCCACGCCCAGACGACGGGTGCCGTCGATCTCCGGTTTACCAAACAGTCGGACCTGCATCCCGGCGCCAACCGCCCCTTCGACGTTATCAAAGGTGACGTTCTGGCTGGTCAACTGCGGCAGAATAACCGCTGATGCCGCCGGGCCGTACTGGCGGATGCCGCCAACCGGCAGGCCGAGGAAGGCGCGTACGTGCAGCGCGAACTCGGAGAGATCCTGCGAAATCAGCGTAACCATTCCGGTATCGTGCGGGCGAGGGGAGACTTCGCTGAAAATCACCTCGTCACCGCATACAAACAGCTCGACGCCGAACAGGCCATAGCCCCCAAGGGCCAGCACCGTCTTGCGGGCGATTTCCCGCGCGCGCTCCAGCGCCAGGGCGCTCATCTGCTGCGGCTGCCAGGATTCGCGATAATCGCCGTCTTCCTGGCGATGGCCAATCGGATCGCAGAAATGGACGCCGTCCACGGCGCTGACGGTCAACAGGGTAATTTCAAAATCAAACTTCACCACGCCTTCCACGATGACGCGACCGGCCCCGGCACGACCGCCCTGCTGGGCATAGTCCCAGGCCATGTCCAGCGTGCTGCTGTCGCGGATAAAGCTCTGCCCTTTGCCGGAGGAGCTCATCACGGGCTTAACGATGCACGGGTAGCCAATTTCTTCAACGGCCTGAATAAACCCGGCTTTATCGCCGGCAAAACGGTAGCTGGAGGTCGGAAGCTGCAGCTCCTCGGCTGCCAGACGACGTATACCTTCGCGGTTCATGGTCAGTTTTGCCGCCTTAGCACAGGGCACCACGCGCTGTCCCTCCTGCTCAAGGGCGATCAGCATATCGGTGGCAATGGCTTCAATCTCCGGTACCACGAAATCCGGCTTTTCCCCGGCAATTAACGCGCGCAGGGCGTTACCGTCAAGCATGTCGATAACGTGCGAGCGGTGAGCAACGTGCATGGCAGGTGCATCCTTATAACGATCAACCGCAATCACCTCAACGCCCAAACGCTGGCACTCAATGGCCACTTCTTTTCCCAGTTCGCCCGATCCTAACAGCATGACGCGCGTCGCGGCAGGACGCAGCGCAGTTCCTAAACGAGTCATAAAAATCCCCCTGAAAACGATGCGGGCAGTATAAACGAAAACGTTTGCGTCTGTCTTGTCCGTGACCGCCGCGGCAGGCGAGAAATTTGCGCTTCTTTAGCACTGACAGACATTTCCTGACACCTGCTCGCTTAGGCTGTGAACGTTAAGCACCGTTACGTGAGGAAAAATATGTCAGGCTGGATGAATCAACTGCAATCCCTGTTGGGACAAAAAGGCTCGTCGTCCGGCGAGCAGGGGCTAAGCAAGCTGCTGGTGCCGGGCGCGCTCGGCGGGCTGGCCGGTTTGCTGGTCGCCAATAAATCATCGCGCAAGCTGCTCACTAAATACGGCACCGGCGCGCTGCTGGCGGGCGGAGGGGCCATTGCGGGCTCCGTTTTGTGGAACAAATATAAAGACAAGGTGCGCAGCGCGCATCAGGATGAACCGCAGTACGGAAACCAGGTGTCGCCGTTAGATTTACGCACCGAGCGGCTGCTCCTCGCGCTGGTGTTTGCGGCCAAAAGCGACGGCCATATCGACGATAACGAACGCGCCGCGATTGACCAGCAGATGCGCGAAGCGGGCGTTGAGGAGCAGGGCAGGGCGCTGGTGGCGAAAGCTATCGAACAGCCGCTCGATCCGCAGCGCCTGGCGCAGGGCGTAAAAAACGAAGAAGAGGCGCTGGAACTCTACTTCCTGAGCTGTGCCGCCATCGACATCGACCACTTTATGGAGCGAAGCTACCTGAACGCGCTGGGCGATGCGCTGAAGATCCCGCAGGACGTTCGCGAGGGCATCGAGAAGGATATCCAGCAGCAGAAACAGGCGCTTGTGGGCTAGGAGGCCATGTTTCGCTTGCATCATGCGCGCGTTTTGCCAACCTTATAGGATGTAAAACGAAAAAGTAAGAATGCCATGCCTCCAAAAGCCCGACGTACTCCTTATGCGATCGTCACGCATGGCGATACGCGTATAGATAACTACTACTGGCTGCGGGACGACTCTCGTTCCCGGCCAGAAGTGCTCGACTATCTGCACGAAGAAAACGACTATGGCCGGAAGGTCATGGCCACCCAGCAGGCGCTTCAGGATAGGCTGCTGAATGAAATGGTGCAGCGTATCCCCCAGCGCGATATCTCCGCCCCGTGGACTAAAAACGGCTATCGCTATCGCCATATCTATGAACCCGGAAACGAGTATCCCATCTACCAGCGACAGTCGGTGCTGAGCGCCGAGTGGGACGAATGGGATATACTGCTGGATGCCAACAGGCGCGCGGCCCACAGCGAGTTTTACACCCTGGGCGGCATGTCGATCTCACCGGATAACGCCATTATGGCGCTGGCTGAGGATTACCTCTCCCGCCGCCAGTACGGGTTGCGTTTTCGCAATCTCGAAACGGGAAACTGGTATCCCGAGATGCTGGAAAATGTCTCCCCGGATTTCGTCTGGGGCAACGATTCGGAAACGGTCTACTACGTTAAAAAGCATGCCTCAACGCTGCTGCCTTACCAGGTGTGGCGTCATACGGTAGGGACCGATTCCGCCGACGATGAACTGGTCTACGAGGAAAAAGACGAAACGTTCTACGTCAGCCTGCATAAAACGTCATCGCGCCACTACGTGATTATTTTCCTCTCCAGCGCCACGACATCCGAAGTGCTGCTGCTGGATGCCGAACTGCCGGATGCGCAGCCTTTGTGCTTCCTGCCGCGCCGTAAAGATCATGAGTACAGCCTCGATCACTTCCAGCACAGCTTTTACCTGCGCTCCAACCGGGAGGGCAAAAACTTTGGTCTCTATAAAACCAAAGTACGCGATGAACGCAAGTGGGAAGTGTTAATTCCCGCGCGCGATCAGGTAATGCTTGAGGGCTTTACCCTGTTCACCGACTGGCTGGTGGTGGAGGAGCGCCAGCGCGGGCTGACCAGTATCCGCCAGATCAACCGCAAAACCCGCGAGGTGGTGGGCATTGCGTTTGACGATCCGGCCTACGTGACGTGGATTGGCTTTAACCCGGAACCGGAATCGTCACGTCTGCGGTACGGATATTCCTCCATGACCACTCCGGATACGCTGTTTGAGCTGGATATGGATACCGGGCAGCGTCAGGTGATTAAGCAGGCGGAGGTCAGAGGGTTCGAGTCGGAAAACTACCGCAGCGAGCACCTGTGGGTGACCGCGCGCGACGGCGTTGAAGTCCCCGTGTCCCTCGTCTATCACAAGGACCACTTCAGCAAGGGCAAAAACCCCATTCTGGTCTACGGCTACGGCTCTTACGGATCCAGCATGGATGCCGATTTCAGCAGCAGCAGGCTGAGCCTGCTCGACCGCGGCTTTGTCTATGCCATCGCCCATATTCGCGGCGGCGGCGAGCTTGGGCAGCACTGGTACGAAGACGGTAAATTCCTCAAAAAGAAAAACACCTTTAATGATTACCTTGACGTCTGCGACGCGCTGATCGCGCAGGGGTATGGCGATCCGCAGCTCTGCTTTGGCATGGGGGGCAGCGCGGGCGGAATGTTAATGGGGGCCGTAATCAACCAGCGTCCCGAACGTTTTAAGGGGGTTATCGCCCAGGTGCCGTTTGTGGACGTGGTGACGACCATGCTGGACGAGTCCATACCGCTGACGACCGGCGAGTTCGAGGAGTGGGGTAACCCGCAGGATGAAACGTATTACCGGTACATGAAGGAGTACAGCCCCTACGATAACGTCGAGGCGAAAGCCTACCCGCACATGCTGGTGACCACCGGCCTGCACGATTCGCAGGTCCAGTACTGGGAGCCCGCGAAATGGGTGGCGAAGCTGCGCGAGCTGAAAACCGACGATAACCTGCTGCTGCTGTGTACCGACATGGACTCCGGGCACGGCGGTAAGTCAGGGCGATTTAAATCGTACGAAGGGGTGGCGCTGGAGTACGCCTTTTTGATTGGCCTGGCGCAGGGTACGCTGCCAGGCCATGCGGGAACTCAGGCTTCGCCTAAGTAATGCTTCAGCGTCAGGCGCAGTTCCGGGCTCATTCTGTCGAGGTTGTTATACAGCCAGCGCAGGTAGCCCGGATCCTTATCCGCAACTTCCGCCACCGGTTTTCCACGATATTTACCGAACGTGAAGGTGGTCAGGAGCGCGGGACGCCCGGTAATGGTTGCCATATCATCCGGCGTCCAGCCAGAGGTATTCATGATGTCTATCAGCAACGCGGCGGTGATGTAGCAGTCATACAGGGCCCGGTGATGATGCAGCCCCTCCGGCGTCCGCACGCTGAGCTTGCGTGACTTATACAGCGCCATATTGCTGTACTTGATCCCCGGCCACAGGCGGCGCGCCAGCTTCATGGTGCAAATCCACTCGCCGGGCATTTCCGGCAGCACGCGGCGGTCAAAGCTGGCGTTGTGCGCCACGTACCACTGACTGCCGTGATAGTGAGGAATGATCTCTTCAATCCACGGCTTGTCCGCCACCATCGACTCCGTAATGCGATGAATGGCCATCGCCTGCGCGCTGATGGGGCGATCTGGCCGCACCAGGTGACTCATCGGGTTGACTATCTTTCCGTCAATCACGTCGACGGAAGCGACTTCCACAATTCCACCCTGCAAATCGCAAGTTTCGGTATCGATAACGCGCAGCATCGATCGCTCCTGATCCTAAAATGCCTAGCCTAAAGGAATGATATCGCCTTGCCAACCCTGTCGGCCTAAAGAACCGGTTAGCAGCAGCTCGCCCTTATCGGCGCGAACGATCAGCTGGCCTTTCTCATCCCATAGCGCGCTCCCGCCGCGCGCGTTCGCCATTAAAACGGCAATAGCGTATTTGTGTGCGAAGCGCTGTAGCGCGCTAATGGACTGCCGCCAGCGGTGATCGCCCACCGCAAGGCTGCTGGTAAACAGCGTCGCCTCCGGATCCAGCTCCGGGGCTTCACCCTGGTTATCAACAATGGCTAAGCGTTTGTCGCCTGGGATCACGCCCGCCCCGTTGCCCTGGGGATAACGGCGAATGGTCGAGAGGCTGGGGGTAAAAAGCGCGAGGCCCTTCTGGCGCTGGCCGTGTTGCTGGAGCGTTACGCCGGCAATTACCGTGATAAAGCGCGACTGCGCGGCGTGAAGGAGGGGAGCAAGCTGTAAATCGTCGGGTGGCGGAGGTAACGTTGGATCCCCGGGGCCGGTAAGCGACAGCTCCGGAAAGACGATTAAATCGCACCCTTGCCGGGCTGCTTCGTCAATGAAATGCAGGTGGTGTTTTACGTGCTCGTCTACGCAGCCGTGCCGCGGGGCATACTGGGCCGCGGCAATATTCCATCGTGACATCGTGACTTCCTTATACACTGAGTCGCTGGGATTCTAAGATTACACCTAAATTTATCAGGGTTTTCTTATCCTGCCACATAACGCGTAAGGAAGTGTAACGAGACGTTAAGCTTATTTAACTTTAGGTTCGTACGGCAGGCGCGAGAGGTTAACCGACGCGAGGCGATGCGCGATCAGGCGTTCGCGAAACCAGTCGCGAAGATGCGCGGGCTGCTCACGTTCAACCACTTCGGCCACAACGGGCATGTTGTAACGCTCTTTAAATGCAACGCCAGCGGCGGCGAGATCGACGTTGACTTTGTCCATCTCGTCCTGAGGAAGGGCGGCCAGATTAACGTTCATTTCCTTCTCCTTTTTCTGCGGCGGCAACGTTACCGCGATTATTCAACGATGACAAGGGAGCAAAGGATGATCCTCGACTCGTCTATTATACAGCGTTATTCTTTACCATTCAGGCATAACGAAAAGGAATGATTGTGATGCATCTTACCCCTTCCCGCGTCGCGTGCGCGCTGGTTTTCCTTGTATCCTCGGCAGTAACGCCCTCGGCTCTGGCCCACGCCCATCTTAAACAGCAATCCCCGCAGGCAAATACGGTCGCGGCGGCGCCGAAGTTCATCACCCTGAGCTTCTCGGAAGGCATTGAGCCAGCCTTTAGCGGGGTAGCGGTGACCGACGCGCAGCAGCAGAAGATCAAAACCGGCGCGGTGAAGCGTGACGAGAAGGACAACGCGCGGCTGATCGTTCCTCTTGAGCAGCCGCTGGCGACGGGCACTTACACGGTGGATTGGCACGTGGTTTCAGTGGACGGCCACAAAACCAGGGGCAGCTATCGCTTTAGCGTGAAATAGTATGCTGGCACTGAGCTACGTAGCGTTACGCTTTATCCATTTTTCCGCGCTGATGCTGCTCTTTGGCAACGCGTTATACAGCGTCTGGTTTGCGCCATCGTCGCTGCAGCGTCTGATGACGCAGCGTTTCCAGCTACAGCAGAAGGTCGCGGCCCTCATCGGCCTGGTGACGGCTGGGCTGATGTTTGGCCTGCAAAGCGGATTGATGGGCAACGGCTGGGGCGATGTCGTTAGCCCGGAGGTCTGGCGCAGCGTGCTGGGGACGCAGTTTGGCGGCGTCTGGCTGTGGCAAATGGTTCTGGCAGCGGTCACCGTGGGCGCAGCATGGCTGGCACCACATAAAGGCTCACGGCTGTTACTGCTTGCCATGGGACAGCTCGTGCTGCTGGCAGGGGTTGGGCATGCCGCGATGGACGCAGGCGCTCCGGGGGCGCTGCACCGTCTGAACCATGCGCTTCATCTTCTTTGTGCCGCGACCTGGCTGGGCGGTCTGGTGCCGCTGCTTTTCTGCATGCGTCTGGCAACAGGGCGCTGGCGGCCAGCGGCTATCTTTACCATGATGCGCTTCTCCCGCGTGGGGCATTACGCCGTTGCAGGCGTGCTGCTTACCGGGCTCGTAAATACGCTGTTCATCGTTGGCATTGACGTGCCGTGGCAGGCGCCTTACGTACGGCTGCTGTTGTTTAAATGTGCGCTGGTCATCATGATGGTGGCAATTGCGCTGGCGAATCGGTATTTTCTGGTGCCACGCTTTCGCCCTGAGGCCGGGCGGGAACAACAGATTTTTATCAGGATGACACAGGCAGAAGTGGTGCTGGGCGCGCTGGTGCTGGCGGCAGTCAGTCTCTTCGCAACCTGGGAACCCTTCTGACAAGGTTAATAAACATATGAAAAAGACACTGCTTTCTCTTTTACTTCTTACCAGTGCGGGCAGCGCGCTGGCCGCACCGCAGGTGATTACCGTCAGCCGTTTTGAGATGGGCAAGGATAACTGGGCGTTTAATCGCGAAGAGGTGATGCTCACCTGCCGTCCCGGCCACGCGCTGTACGTCATTAATCCCAGCACGCTGGTCCAGTATCCGTTAAATGACGTGGCAGAGCGGCAGGTAGCCAGCGGGAAAAGCAATGGTCAGCCCGTCAGCGTGATTCAGGTTGACGATCCGGCTAATCCGGGGCAAAAGAAGAGCCTGGCACCGTTTATTGCGCGCGCAGAAAAGCTCTGTTAGCCGTCAGGTTTCCAGTAAAAAAAACCGCAGGGCTTGCAAAAGCGCTGCGGTTTTTCACATTTAGTGATGCTCTGACGCTTTTTTTCAGGCCACTTTTGCTGTGGACTGGAAAACCTGACGTCGTCATCTATTCTTAAAGGGCAAGGCGACAGAGCCTGCATTAATGCCAACTTTTAGCGCACGGCTCTCTCCCAAGAGCCATTTCCCTGGACCGAATACAGGAATCGTATTCGGTCTCTTTTTATCTATTCATTTTTCAAGGATTTACCGTTCTCAACACGAACGCCCCCGAAAATTACTCGAATATTCCATATCCTGTCTAAACCATAACATACTCTGCACCGCGTGCGTCCAGGTATTTTTTGGTCATTGTTAAATTTTTGTGTCCCGGCAATCGTAATGCAAATTCTTCCCCCGCGATGTGCCGGTGAGTAAAGCATGAAGTCAAAAGGGGGCAGCCGGGTTCCTGCCAGTTACCCCTCGACGATCGCCTCCCTGAGCAAACTGCTGCCTGGAGGCAATGCTCTGCTATCGCAGGAAGCGCATGTTGTTGAATGGTAATAATAACGCATACAATGAATAAGATTTTTTATTCATGGTATTTGCGACAAAAGCCCTCTTTGTATTAAAAGATTAAAACGCAGGCCCGTATAGACAATATGACATTGCACAAAGAGGGCATATAATGACTGACGAGTGCTTATGCTCTCGTTATATATTTATATGAATTACGATAATGTAATAGGATTTATCTGATTAAACCAAAACGTTTATAGCAAATGCGGCGATAGGTTCACCGTTGTCATTATAGAATGTGCTACTGCCGCTTTTAACTACCTCGCCAGTGTTTATTACGCAATTATACCCACTAAGTATAAACGGATTAAGACGATCTCTGTCTTTTAAGAGCATGCCTGCAAAACCATCATTGTTATCGGGAGCCTTCAATAATGAGTCACCTCTTTTTCTGGCCGTAATCTCTCCGTTAATGATTTTAATAACTGATGTATCGGGGTGAGTTAAATCATGTAAAACAACCTCGATATTTTTGGGTATCGCTTTTTCCATGGCATCCATTACTGACGATATAACAGATACCAGGTTTGATAGTAGCTCGTTATTTTTATCTTCAACAAAAACAGCGTGTTGTGTGGTTGGTGATTGCATGATCATACTTTGGCTCGTAGTTTTGGCGGTAAATTAACCAGTTATAACATTTAACGTAAATTATAATTTATTTAACGTTCAACCAACTTAATCATAAAGCGCATGTAAAATGAACCTTATGATCCGTAGAGATTAATTTTAAAATTCGCAATAATCAACAAAAAAATAAAATTGAGTTGATTTTTTGACTTTTTGTTTATTTATAAAATGTTTCAACTGTAGCTATATTTAGGGAATTTGTTTGGGATTTGTTTCTTAATGGGGATGAAGGGTGCAATGGATGTTAGTAGAAGGCGCTTTTGATTTATCTGAAGTTATATCTATTATAATCTTCAATATTTTTGGTTCTAAGAGTTGGTTAACGCGGATGCGTCATTTTCAAATAACGCGACAGGAGGGAAATGAAAGCTACTTAGGCCAACCGTAAACTGGTCCTGCATCCATTTGAATAATTTTGATACAGAGCGATTATGTGCTCGTCTTATCTGGAGAACGTAAAGGTGAAACCCTGGAAATGACGTTTACAGAGGAAGGGTATTGAATTAAGACTAAAGGACTGGACATAGAGAAAACAGGAATCGAAGTCGTTTTCTTTGATCAGCATGAAAGCAAACGATATTATCCGCTTATTGCCTTCACAGGAGGTTTACGTCCTGTTTGCCTTCTTCACCATTCACCACCCGACGGGCGAAAGTCCAGTCCTTTTGGGCTGCATTGTTAAATTTTTGTGTCTATTTTGCCTCAAGCGGCAGCGGGCTAAAACCGCGAATCAACCGATGCCGCGATTTCATCGAGTAACGCGAAGCGGCGCCGGTATTCAGCGCGTTTTTTGCTGGCAATCTCCTCTAACGATTTACGTTCCATCCGCAGCGGCAGCTGCCAGCAGAATGGGGAGACCTTTTTACCGTTGAGCCCTTCCCAGAACTCGTCATAGCTGGCGTGGAAATGGCGGCCTTTGCTCAGGCGATAGCGCAGCGCGCGGAACACATGTCCTTCATCGCTGACGGCAAAAATAGCGCTGATGTTCGAGCGTGCGGCAAGCTGAAAGACTACCTCCATCAGCACGCGCTTCGGGAAAAGACCGTGGCACGCGCGGGTGGCCTCTTTAATCACCTCACGCGGCACGTTGCGACGCGGACCCTGGAGCCCACCGATCACCAGCACCGCGCGGCCGTTGCTGCGTGCGACGCAAAAGGTCAGGCTGGCGAGCAGCGTGTTGTCGCTGTCGTGCAGCCACAGCGTGCTTTCGCCTTCGCGCTCGGCTTTACCCGCGGACGAGGCATTGACGGTATACGTGACGCCGTTTTTAGCCTCAAACTGCACAACCGGCATCTCCTGCGGGCTGGTCAGGGCGTGGGCAAGGGCGGTATTTTTCAGACTATCGATCCAGTCATAGTGGCTGACGATAGCATCCGCTCTGTCGCTTGAGTTCAGGCCGCGCATCAGATACTGGCGGTGGGTTTTGCTCGGCAGCGTAATTTGAGACGCCAGCAGTTTGTCAAAGTCGTCGCGTCCGGACAGCGCCTCCAGCATGCGATGGGTGGAGGACCAGAATAAAAGCGAGCGCAACAGGAACTTTAACCGGTATTCACGTTTCTGCCATATAGGGCCAGGAACGCGTTTTCCCTTCACCAGTTCAGAAATAATATTTGTACGATGTGGGTAAAAAACATCGTTTTGCAGGTGTATGTTTGACACGTGAAAATCCCTCGTTTTATTCCGCACTATTTTAAAGGGCCGGGGATAAGGGATTAATAGCGCAGCGATCTTTATTTCCGGCTGGTTTACGATTCGTTTGGATTCGAGGCGTCTGACGTCAGCCCATGACATTTTCTGTTGCAGCTATACTTTTTACAGGAGGCGTTATGTATCGGAAAATTAGCGGGGATCGCTGGCGTCATGTCTGGGTTGTCAGCGACATTCATGGCTGCTATCAGGGGCTTATGGAGGAGCTGAAGCAGCGGCGTTTTAATCCTGACGCGGATCTGCTGATCTCGGTGGGGGATATTATCGACCGCGGGCCTGACAGCGTAAAATGTTTACAGCTAGTGCAGGAAAAATGGTTTTGCGCTGTTCGCGGCAACCACGAGCAAATGGCGCTGGATGCGCTTGAAAATAATAATATTACTCTCTGGTCGATAAATGGCGGTATTTGGTTTACCGGGCTTAAGGGTGACGAGCAAAAACAGGCGATGGCTTTACTCGACGCGTGTCGGGCCTTACCGCACGTCATTGAAATAACCTGCGCAAACGGGCTGAACGTTGTCGCCCATGCGGATTATCCGTCAGCCGAATATGTCTGGAACAGGCCGGTGGATGCGCAGCGCGTGCTGTGGGATCGAGATCGCTTAACGGGGCTGATGGCGGGTAAAGGGCAGGGCATCAGCGGCGCGGATCACTTCTGGTTCGGGCATACGCCTTTAGACAAACGATATGATTTTAACAATCTGCACTATATCGATACGGGGGCGGTTTTTGGAGGCTTTCTGACGCTGGTGCAGCTTCAGTAATAAATAACCCGCCTTCGGGCGGGTTCTCTTTGGGTCACGCAAGACGCAGGACCCAGGCATCGGTTTTACTGTCGTAATGCTCACGGTACAGAACGGAATGTTCCCCATCAAGAATAGCCGGGACGCTGGTATCCGCGTCCCAGGCATCCAGCTGCATGCACAAATCCGGATCGGATTTGCAGGGAATACTTAACGTTCGATCGCCTTGTGCTTCGCCGCGCAGTTCAGCGTCGTCGATTTCAAAAGCGCCAATGCGTACGCTGGTTTTCGTCATAATGCTCTCCGGTTCGTTGCCCAAAATCTGGTATGACCAGTACAGCCACCCATCTTTGAGCCTAGACAAGGAGAGCGAAATCGCCAGTAAAAAAATGCGTTTTTTTCAGGCGGTGCGGCTGTTACCGGTAAACAGGCGGCCATCGCGTACCAATTCACGCGGATAGCTGTTTTTTAGCCGCGA
Organism: Enterobacter cloacae complex sp. P40C2; assembly: GCF_014930695.1. NCBI lineage: Bacteria > Pseudomonadati > Pseudomonadota > Gammaproteobacteria > Enterobacterales > Enterobacteriaceae > Enterobacter > Enterobacter cloacae complex sp. P40C2. The sequence goes on from NZ_JADBRP010000003.1 coordinate 248,090, forward strand.
GCCAACTTTTTTTGCCAGCCCCAGCGGATAGCCCTGATACGTCACGATAACTTCATCCTGCGCCGGGCCGTTTTCCGGATAAACGTCACGGCCGCGATACCACTCTTCCGCTTCCTGATGCGTCAGGGCGAAGGTGTTTTCACGACCGGCCAGCGCAATAACCGCTTCATGCTGCCAGCGGTAGCCCTTGTTGTGGATTTCCGCGAGGCGAATACCGAGGCGGGAGAAGCGCACCTTACCAATCAGCGGTTCGATATTCGCAGGGAACAGCCACAGCTCTTTGTCGCGCATCCAGAGGCGCAGGCTCTCATCCCAGCGCAGGCCCACTTTGCCGGCAGCCGCCTCTGCCTGCGCCGCATCTCGTCCTTTGACCGGGGAGAACGGGAAGTTGCCGACCTTAAACTTAGGGGCAGGGAGAGGGGCAACGGCGCATGTTTTGCGCAGACGCGCGACGAAGAAGCCTTCGCAGTCGTAAATCTGCGGGAAGACGTGCAGGAAGCCTTCAGGCGTGGCGGCCGCATTGGCCGAATCGAAGAGGGCGTCCAGCGGGAGAAACTCGACGGCATCCGCATAGCGTTGCTTCAGCCACAGGCAGACGTCCTCGTTTTCATCGCGGTTCAGCGTGCAGGTGGAGTAAACCAGCGTCCCGCCGGGGCGCAGGGCATGAAAGGCGCTGTCGATCAGTTCACGCTGCGTGGCGGCGATCTCCAGGTTGCTTTCAACGGACCAGTTTTTTAACGCATCGGGATCTTTACGCACCACGCCTTCGCCGGAGCAGGGGGCGTCCAGCAGGATGGCGTCAAAGGCCTCCGGCAGAGCGGCCCCAAACACGCGTCCGTCGAAGTGCGTCAGTGCCACGTTGTGGATCCCGCAGCGGCTGATATTGGCATGCAGGACTTTGACGCGGCTGGCTGAAAATTCGTTGGCGAGGATGGCGCCGCGGTTGTGCATCCGGGCGGCAATCTGGGTGGTTTTAGAGCCGGGCGCCGCGGCGACGTCCATTACCCGCTCAGGCTGATTGTCATCGGCAAACAGCGCGGCAACCGGCAGCATGGAGCTGGCTTCCTGAATATAAAACAGCCCGCTCAGGTGTTCGGCGGTGCTGCCGAGCGGCAGGCTCTCTTCATCATCCCGCTCGATCCAGAAACCCTCTTCACACCACGGGACCGGCGTTAGCTGCCAGCCGTAGGGGGAGACAAGATCCAGAAACGCCTCGACGCTGATTTTGAGCGTATTGACGCGAATGCTCCGGCGCAAGGGGCGCTGGCAGGCAGCGATAAAATCATCAAAAGAGAGATGAGCGGGAAGCGCCTCGCGCATCTGCGCCAGGAACTGTTCAGGAAGAAATACGGAGTTTTGAGCCACGGGCACACCACAGGGAAACATTCAGGCGAGCAGTGTAGCATAAAGGCTCCGGCGCGTTGACACCGGAGCCTGTGAGATTAACGCGGCAGCGCCGTTCCCCATTCACGCCACTCTTTCGGTTCACTTTCCAGCAGCAGGAAGTGTTTACCCGCCTGCGCCTTAGGTGCCAGAGGCGTGCCCGGCGGCGTGGCAAAGGCAATGCCCCCGCGAATGAACTGGTTGAAGGTGCCGGTTTTCACCACCCCGCCGGTGAGGCCGAAGTCCAGCGAGTAGCCTGAAGCCAGCCAGAACACCGAGTTGTTGCGCACCAGGTGCTGATAACGCTGGCTGATGCGCAGGCCGACCATCACGCGGTCGGACAGGTTCCCCAGCGTCAGGCTCGTTACCGTTCCCACCTCGATACCGCGGAACAGCACCGGCGTGCCAATGCCCAGCGAACCCGCCTCCGGCACTTCAACCACAATGCTCAGGCCGTCCAGGTAACGGGAATCGGTAATGGTCGCTTCCTGCAGTTCAAATTCGCGACGCGTATTGCCGCGACCCGGTTCAACGTTGATGTACGGCTGGAGAATGGTGTCGAGGTGCTCAACGCCGGCGGCAGAGATTTGCGGCGTAACCACCGAGAAGCGCGAGCCTGCACGGGCAAACGTCTGCACGTATTCCGGATAAAGCACGGCGGTGGCCTGGACTTCGTTGCGCGCGGTGATCAGCTTCAGCTTCTGCACCTGCCCGATATCGATGCCCAGATAGCGGATTGGCATCCCTTCCGCCAGCTTGCCGGCATCAAAGGTGTGCAGCGTGATCTGCCCGCCGACGGCGCGCGCAGCGGTTTCTGACGAGAAGAGGATCCGCTTGTCGCCTTTACGCATATTGCCGCCCGCGCCGCTCAGGTTATCAAAGCTGATAGCCCCGCGCAGGGCACGAGAGAGGGGAGAGGCCTGCACGGTCAGGCCGCTGCCGTTGAGCTGTACCTTCGCGCCGCCCTCTGCCCAGAACACGCTGTTTGGCGTGAGCAGCTTGCGGTATTCCGGCTTAATGTGCAGTTCGATATCAAACGCGTCCGCGCGAGGGCGAACGGTGATCACTTCCCCGACCTCAAATTTACGATACAGCACGACCGAGCCCGCCTGTACGTCCGGCAGCGTTTCAGCGCTCAGGGTCAGGGTGGTGGTCGGCAGGTCGCCCAGGCTGTTTTCGATTGCCTTATCCAGATTGGCAAACAGCGGATAGCTTTCGCGCAGCGCGCCTTTGCTGCCCGGCAGAATGCGGATCCCGCCGTTTACCCACTCGCTGGCGCTGGCTCCCAGGAACTCAACGCCGTCCAGGCCCACCTTCACGTCGACGCGGCTGTTAACCACGAATTTGCTGTCGCCGTGAACCAGGTTGCCGTACTGCGGATCGATGGCGGCGGAGAAGGAGACCCCTTTTTCCGACAGCTTGCGCTCCAGAACCTGGCCTACCTGCACGCCGTGCAGGATCAGCGGTTGCCCGGCCTCGATACCATAGCTCTCCGGGGCGTTAAGCGTTACGGTCTGCACGCCTGGCTTTTGCAGCAGGGCTTTATCCGCCGGCGCGATAACAAAGCTTTTGTTCGGAGGACCTTCACCCGGGATCAGCTCGAAGGTACTGCCCGTCAGCAGGGTGCTGATGCTGGCGTCGCTGAGCGACAGCTTCGGATTACGCAGCTCAATGCGCGTTTTTTCGCGCAGGAGATCGACCACGCTTGGATCCACGGTCATTTCACCGGTAACGGAGCCGCCCGCGTTGAGGGTTAATTTTGTCAGCTGACCGACCTCTAACCCCTGGTACATGAGCGGAGTCGAGCCGGCCTTCAGCCCTTTAGCATCCGGCAGGGTCAGCTTGACGATAACGCCGCGCTGGCTGTGCGCCAGGTCCGCGTACAGGCCAAACGTATCTTCTGCGGCGGCCGGGCTTGAGCCTTCCGGGGAATCAAAGGCGATAGCGCCATTTACCAGCGCCGCCAGGCTTTCGAGCTTCACCTTCGCACCGCTCAGGCTCAGGTCGGCATCAACGCCCGAAACGTTCCAGAAGCGGCTGCCTTTTTTCACCAGGCTGGTAAAGCGCCGCTCAATGAGCACGTCAATGGTCACGCCATCTTTGTTTGGGTTGATGGCGTAATCGTAGACGCGGCCGACCGGAATTTTACGGAAATAGACCAGTGAGCCGCTGTTCAGGGAGCCTAGATCCGGCGCGCGGAGATGAATCATCAAATCCCCGTTATTGAGCCGGTATTTCGGCTGCGTATCCAGCGCAACAAAGTGATCCTGGGGCTCACCTTTGCCGGGCATCATGCCGATATAGTTACCGCCAACGAGGGCATCCAGCCCCGAAACGCCGGCCAGAGAGGCTTTAGGCGTCACCAGCCAGAACTGCGTTTCGGCGCGCAGGGCGTCCTGCATGTCGGACTTAATGCTTGCCCGTACCTGGATTTTGTTCAGTCCTTTGCCCAGGGAAATATCCTGTACGGTCCCCACTTCCACCCCCTGGAAGCGAACGGGAGTCCGTCCGGCGACAATGCCGTCCGCAGACTGGAAGTCAATGGTGATGGTGCTTCCGCGATCTTCATAGCTCGTCCAGATAAGCCAGCCTGCAATCAGCAGCGCGATGACAGGCAGTAGCCAGAATGGCGAAATGCGGCGTTTTGTTTTAATTCTCGCTTCAGTCGGCGAAGCGGGCGTTTCCTGACTCATGTGCGTCCCAAAGTAAGCGGCTGTCCAGCCATTCCACTGCAAGAATAGTCAATATCACCGCAGAGCCGAAATAAAAAGCTGCGGGTCCCATGGTAAAAGCAAGTAGCTGATCGCGATTAATGAGCGACATCATTAACGAAATCACGAACAGATCCAACATCGACCAGCGACCTATCCAGGTCACGAATCGCAGAAGCAGGATGCGGGTGCGAAGTCCTTGTTCGCACTTAAAGTGGATGCTGATGAGCAGCGTGAACATCACCACCACTTTAGTAAACGGCACCAGGATACTGGCGATAAAAACGATGGCGGCAACCCCCACGTTGCTGTGTGCAAGGGAGATAATCCCGGAAAGGATCGTGTCTTCCTGGCGGGCGCCGTTTACGTATATCACGGAGATCGGCAGCATGTTTGCCGGGAATAAAAATACCAGGGAAGCGATTAAGGCCGCCCAGCATTTTTGCAGGCTATTGTTGCGCCGTAATCTTAACGGTATATGGCAGCGCGGGCACCGTCCACGCCCATCCGGCAGGCCGGTGTAGTGGCATCCCAGGCAGACGCGCAGGTTTTCATCTGGCCGGGTGGCAGGGCGCTGGGGGTAAAATCGCTCCCAGAGCTGTTCAACGTTCAGATGAATCATGGTCAGAATGCTCAGCAGGACCAGCGAAATAAACGCGAAAAGGCCAATGCCGGGCTGCAAAAACGCATAGTCCTGCACCTTGATGGAGGCGACGCCGACGCCGACCAGATAGATATCCAGCATCACCCACTCCTTGAGCTTGTCCAGCATGAGCAGGACCGGGCGCAGGTTCATCCCCAGGATGTTGCCAAACCACAGGTAGGCAATCGCCGCGACCAGCACCAGCGGCGCGCCGACGACGCAGAACAGCACCATCGCGCCGGTGAGCGGATCGCCCTCGCGCGTCATCTGCCAGATCCCCTGCAGTACGTTGGCGTCGATTCGCACGCCCAGGAGATAGAGCTTCAGCAGCGGCTCGGTCCAGGCGAAGGGCATCAGCAGCAGCATCGTCACCGCCATTGCCGCCAGACGCGTTAATGACCAGTCTCGTCCGTCGCGGATTTTGGCATCGCAGCGCGGGCAAAAGGCGCTTTGATGCGATTTCATCTTCGGCAACATAAAAAGCGTATCGCACTGGGGGCAACGCTGATAATGTGCACGAGGCAAAGGCTGGCTTACCGTATGGACAACGATCTTGCTTGTCGGCGTAATTTTGGGTGTTTTTATGGCCATGAGTCGCGCGCAGATTAGTAATGTTGAAAGTTATAATAACTCATGAACGGATTCATCTTGAGCATGAGCGCATTTAATGCTTATTTTAATAGGCTATGCGGTAAATATGTAAGATAACTAAGTGATTGAATAATGAACAAAACAGAATTCTACGCGGATCTGAATCGCGATTTTAAGGCATTAATGGCGGGGGAAACCAGTTTCTTAGCCACTCTGGCAAATACCAGCGCGTTACTGTTCGAACGCCTTTCAGACGTGAACTGGGCGGGCTTTTACCTGCTTGAAGGTGAAACGCTGGTGCTTGGGCCTTTCCAGGGCAAGCTTGCCTGCGTGCGCATTCCGGTAGGGCGCGGCGTATGCGGTACCGCGGTGGCAACCCGTCAGGTTCAGCGCGTTGAAGATGTCCACGCGTTTGATGGGCATATCGCCTGCGATGCCTCCAGCAATTCAGAGATCGTTCTGCCGCTGGTGGTCAAAAATCAGATTATTGGCGTTCTGGATATCGACAGTACGGTCTTCAGCCGCTTTACTGCCGAGGACGAACAGGGGCTGCGCGAGCTGGCGGCGAACCTGGAAAATGTTCTGGCAGCAACCGATTATCATAAATTCTTTGCGAGCGTCGCAGGATAATCAACGGATAACGTAGCATTTACTGATAGCGTCATTATAATGTCGCCTGTTCATGCCTGCGCTTGTTGGCAACGTCCGTTGTAATCAGGAAATTTCATGGAAAATCAACCTAAGTTGAATAGCAGTAAAGAAGTTATCGCATTTCTGGCCGAGCGTTTCCCGCAGTGCTTCAGCGCTGAAGGTGAAGCGCGTCCTCTGAAAGTCGGTATCTTTCAGGATCTGGTCGCGCGCGTTGAGGGCGAAATGAACCTCAGCAAAACGCAGCTTCGTTCTGCCTTACGCCTTTATACCTCAAGCTGGCGTTACCTGTACGGTATCAAGCCGGGCGCGACCCGTGTCGACCTTGACGGCAACCCGTGCGGTGAGCTGGATGAGCAGCACGTAGAGCACGCACGCAAGCAGCTTGAAGAAGCCAAAGCTCGCGTGCAGGCACAGCGTGCGGAGCAGCAGGCGAAAAAACGCGAAGCCGCAGCGGCAAACGGTCAGGAAGACGCCCCTCGTCGCGAGCGCAAACCACGCCCGGCACCGCGTCGTTCTGAAAATAACGATCGCAAACCGCGTGCTGACAAACCAGCAGCTAAAGCCCCACGTGCGCCGCGCGAAGAGCCGCGCCACACCCCGGTTTCTGACATCAACGCGCTGAGCGTGGGTCAGGCGCTGAAGGTGAAAGCGGGTAACAACGCGATGGACGCCACCGTACTGGAAATCACCAAAGATGGCGTTCGTGTACAGCTGACTTCTGGTATGTCAATGATTGTACGCGCAGAACACTTGTTGTTCTGAAACGGAGGCCGAGCCTGGCATGAACACTTTTTTTAAGCTCACCGCGCTGGCTGGCCTGTTTGCTATAACAGGCCACGCTTTCGCTGTGGACGATATTACGCGTGTTGATCAAATTCCTGTTCTCAAGGAAGAGACGCAGCACGCGACGGTGAGTGAGCGCGTGACGTCGCGCTTTACTCGTTCGCACTATCGTCAGTTCGATCTCGATCAGGCCTTCTCGGCCAAAATCTTTGACCGTTATCTGAACTTGCTGGATTACAGCCACAACGTACTGCTGGCCAGCGATGTCGAACAGTTCGCTAAACGCAAATCCGAAGTGGGTGATGAGCTGCGCTCCGGAAAGCTGGATCTGTTCTACGATCTGTACAATTTATCGCAAAAGCGCCGTTTTGAACGTTATCAATACGCGCTGAAGGTGCTGGAACGTCCGATGGACTTTACCGGCAACGACACCTTTAATCTGGACCGTAGCAAAGCGCCATGGCCGAAAGACGAGGCCGAACTGAACGCGCTGTGGGACGCAAAGGTTAAGTACGACGAACTGAGCCTCAAGCTCACGGGTAAAGACGAGAAAGAGATTCGTGAGACGCTAAACCGTCGCTACAAATTTGCCATCCGTCGCCTGGCGCAGACCAACAGTGAAGATGTCTTCTCGCTGGCGATGACCGCGTTTGCCCATGAAATTGACCCGCACACTAATTACCTCTCTCCGCGTAACACCGAACAGTTCAATACCGAAATGAGCCTGTCTCTGGAAGGTATTGGTGCGGTGCTCCAGATGGACGATGACTACACCGTAATCAACTCCATGGTGGCCGGCGGTCCTGCATCCAAAAGCAAAGCGATCAGCGTTGGTGACCGCATTGTGGGCGTCGGTCAGAGCGGCCAGAGCATGGTAGACGTGATCGGCTGGCGTCTCGACGACGTGGTTGCGCTGATTAAAGGGCCAAAGGGCAGCAAAGTTCGCCTGGAAATTCTCCCTGCCGGTAAGGGGACCAAGACCCGAATCATTACCCTGACCCGCGAGCGTATCCGCCTGGAAGATCGCGCGGTGAAAATGTCGGTGAAAACCGTCGGTAAAGAGAAGGTTGGCGTTCTTGATATCCCTGGCTTCTATGTTGGCCTGACCGACGATGTGAAGGTGCAGTTGCAGAAGCTCGAGAAGCAAAACGTCAGCAGCGTGATCATCGATCTGCGCAGCAACGGCGGCGGCGCCCTGACCGAAGCGGTCTCGCTGTCCGGTCTGTTTATCCCGTCCGGCCCGGTGGTGCAGGTGCGTGATAACAACGGTAAGGTGCGTGAAGATGCCGACACCGACGGCGTGGTCTACTACAAAGGCCCGCTGGTGGTACTGGTCGACCGCTTCAGCGCGTCTGCATCCGAAATCTTTGCTGCTGCGATGCAGGACTATGGCCGTGCGCTAATCGTCGGTGAACCGACCTTTGGTAAAGGCACCGTTCAGCAGTACCGCTCTCTGAACCGTATCTACGACCAGATGCTGCGCCCGGAATGGCCTGCGCTGGGTTCCGTACAGTACACCATTCAGAAATTCTACCGCGTGAACGGCGGGAGTACGCAGCGTAAGGGCGTTACGCCGGATATCCTGATGCCGACAGGTACCGAAGAGACGGAAACGGGCGAGAAGTTTGAAGATAATGCGCTGCCGTGGGACAGCATTGATGCCGCGACATTCGTGAAGTCGGGTGATATGAAACAGTTCGGACCGGAACTGTTGAAAAATCATAACGACCGCATCGTGAAAGATCCGGAATTCCAGTACATCATGAAGGACATCGCGCGTTTCAATGCCCTGAAAGCGAAACGGAACATTGTCTCTCTTAACTTCGCTCAGCGTGAGAAAGAGAACAACGAAGATGATGCAACGCGTCTGGCGCGTATTAACGATCGCTTCAAACGTGAAGGCAAGCCGCTGCTCAAGAAGCTGGACGATCTGCCTAAAGATTACCAGGAGCCGGATCCGTACCTCGACGAGACGGTGCATATCGCGCTCGACCTGGCGAATCTGGAAAAAGAGAAGCCTGCCGTGCAACCCGCTCCGGCAAAATAATCCCCCAACAGGCACAAGCGATTGTGCCTGTTTCTTTTTGTTCCGCACTCTCCCGTCAAGCAGATTTCCAATTGTGTAAAGTTGTGTCTTTCTGGTGACTTACGCCGCCTGGATGCTTGAAAATAGCCGGAATACCCATACGATGTGGGTAATCGCATAGTGCGTTTTGTTAAACTGAGGTTAAAAGAATATTATGATGCGAATCGCGCTCTTCCTGCTCACCAACCTGGCGGTAATGGTGGTTTTCGGGCTGGTGCTAAGCCTGACGGGAATTCAGTCGAGCAGCGTTCAGGGTCTGTTGATTATGGCGCTGCTGTTTGGTTTTGGTGGCTCCTTCATTTCACTGCTGATGTCGAAGTGGATGGCGCTGAAATCCGTGGGCGGTGAAGTTATTGAGCAGCCGCGTAACGATATGGAACAGTGGCTGATGAGCACGGTTGCTCAGCAGTCAAAGCAGGCGGGCATTGCCATGCCGCAGGTGGCAATTTACCACGCGCCGGATATCAACGCCTTCGCCACCGGCGCGCGTCGTGACGCCTCTCTGGTGGCCGTCAGTACCGGTCTGCTGCAAAACATGAGCCGCGACGAAGCGGAAGCGGTTATTGCCCACGAGATCAGCCACATTGCCAACGGTGATATGGTCACCATGACCCTGATCCAGGGCGTAGTGAACACCTTCGTTATCTTCATCTCCCGTATTCTGGCGCAGATCGCCGCCGGGTTTATGGGGGGCAACCGTGACGAGGGTGAAGAGAGCAACGGTAACCCGCTGATCTATTTTGCGGTTTCAATGGTGCTGGAGCTGGTGTTTGGCATTCTGGCAAGCATCATTACCATGTGGTTCTCCCGCCACCGCGAGTTCCATGCGGATGCCGGCTCAGCGAAGCTGGTAGGTCGTGAGAAGATGATTGCCGCGCTGCAGCGTCTGAAAACCAGCTACGAGCCGCAGGAAGCGAACAGCATGATGGCTTTCTGCATCAACGGCAAATCGAAATCGCTGAGTGAGCTGTTTATGTCTCACCCGCCGCTGGATAAACGCATTGAAGCGCTGCGCAGCGGTGAATACCTGAAGTAACGCTATAGGGTTGAAAAAAGCCGGGCAGGAGACTCTCTCCGCCCGGTTTTTTTATGCCTGTACCCGCGGCTGGGTGACGCGAAGCCCGCTGACGATAGCCGCGAGGGTCGCCAGCGCTCCGGCGGTAAGCAGCGCAACGTGGGTCGCGTGTTGCCCGGCAAGATTGAACATCAGCGCCACCAGGGCGGCCCCGGTGCTTTGTCCCAGCAGCCGCGCCGTTCCCAGCATCCCGCTGGCGCCACCGCTGCGCTGCGGCGGAGCGGAGGTGATAATGGTGTGGTTGTTGGGTGACTGGAACAGACCAAAACCTGCACCGCACAGGATCATGCGCCAGATAATATCCAGATCGCCCGGCGACGAGGGCAGCAGCGCCAATGAGAACAGCCCTATTGCCATCACGACCAGCCCGATAGCCCCCAGCAGCCCGGCATGCACGCGCTCGATAAGGTATCCGGCCAGCGGAGCCATCACCATCGTTGCCAGAGGCCAGGGCGTGAGCAACAGGCCCGTTTCCACCTCCGAACGGCTAATTACGCTCTGCAGGAAGAACGGCAGGGCAACCAGCGCCAGCATCTGGGCGCAGAACGAGCAGATCGAGGTGCAAATCGAGAGTGAAAACAGCGGAATGCGCAGCAAGTCTACCGGTAATAACGGTACCGGCAGCGCCAGCTGGCGACGAACGAAGAAAAAGCCGACGGTGAGCATAGCCACTGCTTCTGCGGCGATTAGCGTCAGCGACTGCCCCTGCGCAAAGCCGCTAAGGGCGGTAATAAGCAGGCCAAACGTCAGCGCGTTCATCACTGCGCTGGGCAGGTCGAAACGCGGTACGGTGCTTTTCGGGCCATTCTCCGGGAGATAACGCAGCGCGAAGAAGATGGCCACAATGCCAAGCGGCACGTTGATGGCAAACAGCCACTGCCACGACGCGACGGAGAGAATCGCGGCGGCAATCGTCGGCCCGGCGGCAGACGACACCGCGACAATAAACGAGTTAATTCCCATGCCGCGCCCAAGGTGGCGATGGGGATAGATGAGCCGTATCAGGGCCGTATTGACGCTCATCAGCGCCGCGCCGCCGAACCCCTGGGCAATACGCGCTATCGTCAGGGTATGAAGTGAATCGGAAAGGGCGCAGAACAGCGAGGTGAGCGTAAACACCACCAGCCCGCACTGGTAAACCCGGCGATAGCCAAACATATCGCCCAGGAACGAGAGTGACAGGAGTGAAATCACAATCGCTATCTGGTACGCGTTCACAATCCAGATTGAGCTTGCCGGAGACGCGTTAAGATCGCTGGCTATTGTGGGGAGGGCAACGTTGGCAATAGCGCCGTCAAGGACGGCCATCGAAATACCGATGATAATAGTGGCAATTGCGCCGTACCGCTGGGGTAAGGGCAGGCCATCAGAAAGGTGTTTTTGCATGGAAAAAAATGGCTCAGGGTGAAATTATTTTCAGGGTAACTATTTTAGCATCGTTATTTCAGTTTTATGTCGCAGATTTGTAACGAAGTAAACCCAGATTGATTGCAGCACGCACCGCACGAATTTATAATAAAAACCGGTTCTGATTTTTATAAAACACTCTCCATGAGGTGATAAATGGCAATCGCAGATTTGGATAAGCAGCCAGATTCTGTTTCTTCCGTGCTGAAGGTGTTTGGCATCTTGCAGGCGCTCGGAGAAGAGCGTGAAATTGGTATTACAGAGTTATCGCAGCGTGTGATGATGTCGAAAAGCACCGTTTATCGCTTTTTGCAGACAATGAAATCATTGGGTTATGTCGCACAGGAAGGTGAATCAGAAAAATATTCTCTGACGCTGAAGCTGTTTGAGCTGGGCGCCCGCGCGCTGCAAAACGTGGATCTGATCCGCAGCGCGGACATTCAGATGCGCGAGCTTTCGCGCCTGACGAAAGAGACGATTCACCTCGGCGCGCTGGATGAAGACAGCATCGTTTACATCCACAAAATTGACTCCATGTACAACCTGCGCATGTACTCCCGTATCGGTCGCCGCAACCCGCTGTACAGTACCGCAATTGGTAAAGTGCTGCTGGCCTGGCGCGATCGCGAAGAGGTGAAGCAGATCCTCGACGGCGTGGAATACAAACGCAGCACTGACCGCACCATCACCAGTACCGATGAACTGCTGGCCGTGCTGGATAAGGTCCGTGAACAGGGTTACGGTGAAGATAACGAAGAGCAGGAAGAGGGGCTGCGCTGCATCGGCGTGCCGGTGTTTGACCGCTTCGGGGTTGTGATTGCGGGCCTGAGCATTTCGTTCCCTACGCTGCGATTCTCTGAAGAGCGTCTCCATGAGTACGTAGCGATTCTGCACACCGCCGCGCGCAAAATTTCAGAGCAGATGGGCTATAACGACTACCCGTTCTGATCCTTGCACCCATTAAAAACGCCGCAGAAATGCGGCGTTTTTGTAAACTGCATTTAACCGGGCTTAGCCGTTATCAACCACTACAGACGTTTTACGCAGCACCGGGCAGTTGGTCAGCCCGATAATTCCGCTGTCTGAATGAATGTACTGGGCCGTGCTCACGCCCTGCGCGGTCAGATACTTGCACTGGATACCCAGGCCCGCGGCATTTTCTTTGCTCCCCATTAATACGCCATACCCACTTAACAGAAGGCCAATCCACACGATGGCCAGTACAATAACCGTACGAATAATTAAACGCATTAATGCCTCTTTTTTCTTTGTTGTCATAGGGTAAGCGTACCGGGTTTACGCAGTGAAACAAGTGCACGATTCCTAAAAGGGTCTGTTGCGGGTACAGTTAGCCCCTGTTTAAGATAGCCGTGATAACCTGGCTACATCAGGTGATAAAACGGAGTGTGGAGTGAAAAAAATACGCTGGGTAATTCTGATTATAGTGTTGGTGGCATGCGTAGTGCTGTGGACGCAGACTATCAACGTGATGTGCGATCAGGATGTACAGTTCTTTAGCGGCATTTGTTCAATTAATCAGTTTATCCCCTGGTAGATCGTCATTTTTTCGCTGGGTGATTTCCTTCCCCTGCGGCAGTGGTAAGATGGCTTTTTTTACTGAGGTGGTAAGATGGGTGAGTTACTGAATGCGGGGCTGCTGAGCATTGCATCCCTGGTGATGGCTTTGGTTGTGCTGGTTGTTGGGCTGGTATTGTGGTTCTACGTTAACCGTGCCAGTTCCCGTACAAACGAGCAGATTGAGCTGCTGGAAGCGTTACTCGATCAGCAGAAGCGCCAGAATGCGCTGCTGCGTCGTTTGTGTGAAGCCAACGAACCGGAGGCGAAAGACGTGCCGAAGGAAGCCGCGGTTCAGCAAAAAGAAGATGATGACTTCATTCGTCTGGTGGCCGAACGATAGTCTGCCCCGAACGGGGAGGTAGCCCGAGCGTACGGCGTAAATTTCCTCCCTGAACAACAAACCCCCGTAAAATCCCCTCCTAATATTAAGCAGCACTTAACTATTGATTCAGTGCGCTGAAAAATGGCGAAGAATTATCCGCATATAACGGGTGCCGTTTCGTTGAATAAAGAATGTACTTTAAATTTCTAGAAGTGTTTTATTTTAATCGAAACGTTTTGCTTGCCTTCTTTTGAGGCACGTTCATAAAAATTTCATTATTTTGGTGCATAACAACGACTGTTAAATGGTGAATTTTAATACAGTTAGTGAAAGGTATTTAACATTGAATATTGCGTGTCACAGTTTTGGTGCATTGCAAAGATTTCAGCATAACTTTTCACAAAATGTTCTAACTCAGTCATTCTTTTAAAGAAATGTTTGGCGGAATATGGACGACCTGAAATAGTTGAGCTATGTTTAAAAAGTCTTTGATTACAGGGCGCGTCAGTGCACCCCGAGGGCAGGTAAAACGGCTGGTGCTTTACTTTGCAATACGCATAACTGTGCGGAGTGTGGCGAAGTAACGCCAGAGTTTGTGCGGCGGATCGAGACACGTTTAAAAATGGCTTGCCATATTAAACGTTGTATGTGATAACACGGTTTGGGTCAAACGAGGTACAGTTCTGTTTATGTGTGGCATTTTCAGTAAAGAAGTCCTGAGTAAACACGTTGTCGATGAATACCGCTTCTCTGCCGAACCTTATATTAGTGCCTCATGCAGTAATGTCTCAGTTTTATCTCAGTTATGCCTGCGGGCTAAGAAAACACTCTAAGGAATTTTGCAAATGGCAAAGATTAAAGGTCAAGTTAAGTGGTTCAACGAGTCTAAAGGTTTTGGCTTCATTACTCCTGCTGACGGCAGCAAAGACGTGTTCGTACACTTCTCTGCAATCCAGGGTAACGGCTTCAAAACTCTGGCTGAAGGCCAGAACGTTGAGTTCGAAATTCAGGACGGCCAGAAAGGCCCAGCTGCGGTTAACGTAACTGCTATCTGATCGAATCACTGCTGACTGAAGCGCCTGGCGCTTCGATCTCAGACATAAGCCTCGCCGATGCGGGGCTTTTTTATGCGTTTATTTCTCAAATTATTACGTAATCCTTCCCTGTTAGTAACTTGTTGCAAAGCTGCGAGGTTATTAGCATTGTTTTCCCGCCTTATCGTCCTCTTTTCCCGTTAAATCAGTGGGTTGTTTAACAGCCCTGGGGTTAAGGTGAAAAAAAATACTATAACGGCCACCGGAAATTTTACGCCGGCGCGTTTTGCTCTTCTGTGTCTCGCTATCTTTTGCAGTCTGGCCTTTCTGCTGGGCAGGGTGGCGTGGTTACAGATCGTCAAACCGGACAATCTGGTGAAGCAGGAAGATATGCGCTCCCTGCGCGAAGTGCCAATCGATGCCCCGCGGGGAATGATCGTCGACCGTGAAGGACGCCCGCTGGCGGTAAGCGTACCTGTCCAGGCCGTCTGGGCCGATCCGAAAACCGTACTGGAAAAAGGTGGAGTGGGTTTTGATTCGCGCTGGCAGGCGCTGGCAAACGCCTTGCACCTCTCCCTGAGCACGCTTGCGTCGCGCATCAACAGTAATCCGCATGGCCGATTTATTTATCTCGCCCGTCAGGTCGATCCCGCCCAGGCTAAGTGGATCGATAAGCTGCGCCTTCCGGGTATCAACCTTCGGGATGAATCCCGGAGGTTTTATCCTGCCGGGCACGTGGCCGCTAACCTTCTCGGCTTTACGAACATTGACGGTCAGGGCATTGAAGGCGTTGAGAAAAGCTTTAATGCGCAGCTCACCGGAAAGGCTGGCGTGCGGCAGGTGAGGAAAGATCGCTACGGGCACGTGGTGGAGAACCTCACCGAGGTGGCGCCCGTACCGGCGCATAATATCCAGCTCAGTATCGATGAACGCCTGCAAACCATCACGGAGGACGCGCTGGATAACGCCGTGGCATGGAACAAAGCCGAGTCAGGCGCGTCGGTGCTGATCGATATCCATACGGGTGAAATTCTGGCGATGGCGAGCTTCCCGGACTTCAACCCCAACAACAGGGAAGGAGCGACGCTGGATGATTTTCGCAATCGCGCTATCAGCGACACCTTCGAACCCGGCTCAACCGTCAAGCCCCTGGTGCTGATGACGGCGCTTCAGCAGGGGCTGGTTCAGCCTGACAGCGTGATAGATACCCATCCCTACACCATTGACGGTCACCGTATTCGCGATGTGGGCTACTACCCGGAGCTGACGATGACCGGGATCCTGCAAAAATCCAGCGACACGGGCGTGTCCCGTCTTTCTCTGGCTATGCCCGTACAGCGGCTGCTTGATACCTACAAAAGCTTTGGTTTTGGTGAGAGTACCGGGCTTGGCTTAACCGGGGAGAGTTCGGGCTTACTGCCGCAGCGAAAATTCTGGAGTCAGCTCGATCGGGCGACCTTCGCGTTCGGTTATGGTCTGATGGTAACGCCACTCCAGCTGGCGCACGTGTATGCCACCATCGGCAGCTACGGGATTGAACGTCCTCTGTCGATCACCCGTATCGATCCGCCGGTAATTGGCAAACGGGTGATGCCCGAACAGATTGTTCACGAGGTGGAGCACATGATGGAAAGCGTCGCGCTCCCCGGCGGCGGTGGGGTAAAGGCGGCGGTGCGTAACTACCGCGTGGCGATAAAAACCGGGACGGCCAAAAAAATCGATGAGCACGGTAAGTACGTGGATAAATACGTCGCGTATACCGCAGGCGTTGCGCCCGCGAGCGATCCCCGCTTTGCGCTGGTGGTGGTGATCAACGATCCGCAAAACGGCGCCTATTACGGGGGAGCCGTTTCCGCGCCGGTGTTTAGCGAAATTATGGGGAACGTCCTGCGCCTGGAAAACGTGAAGCCCGACGGGCTGCCGGCAGATTCTGACCATCTGATCGTGATGCGCAACCCAGCCGTTTATAACCCCGGCGAATAGCGGTACACTTCGCCCTTTGGTTTACGTCCCCGGAGTTGTCATGTCTTTCAGTTGTCCCCTTTGTCACGCGCGGCTGACGCGCTCGGAGAAAAGCTTTACCTGTCCGCAGGGCCATCAGTTTGACATGGCGAAGGAGGGCTATGTGAACCTGCTGCCGGTGCAGCACAAGCGCTCCCGGGATCCGGGAGACAGCGCAGAGATGATGCAGGCGCGCCGGGCGTTTCTTGATGCCGGGCACTACCAGCCGCTCAGGGACACCGTTGCACACCGGCTGGCTGAAAGCCTGCCGGATACCGCCTCCGCCGTGCTGGATATCGGCTGCGGCGAAGGCTACTACACCGCAGCGTTTGCTGACGTGGCGCGAGAGAAGGGCGCTGAAACGTTCGGCCTGGACGTGTCGAAGGTGGCTATCCGCGCGGCGGCAAAACGCTACTGCGCCGTAACGTTCTGCGTGGCCTCCAGCCACAGGCTGCCGTTTGAGGATGCGAGTATGGATGCCGTAGTGCGCATCTATGCGCCCTGTAAGGCAGAGGAGCTGGCGCGCGTCGTTAAGCCCGGCGGGTGGGTTATCACCGTCACGCCCGGGCCACGCCATCTGATGGAGCTGAAGGGACTAATCTACGATGACGTACGCCTGCATGCGCCTCACTCTGAACAGCTGGCGGGCTTTACGTTAACGCAGGCGCAGTCGGTGGGGTATGAAATGACGCTGCAGGGAAGTGAAGCCGTGGCGCTGCTGCAAATGACGCCGTTCGCGTGGCGGGCAAAACCAGAGGTATGGGAAACGTTAGCGACCTGCGCAGAATTTCGCTGCCAGACGGATTTCAGCATCCACTGCTGGCAGCGCGACGCTTAACCCGCGAAGTGTGCCCAGAGGATTTGGGCACCAATCCCGATCAGCACGATACCGCCCAGAATTTCCGCTCGCTTGCCTAACAGCGGGCCGATAAAGCGGCCAACCATCATTCCCAGCGTCGACATGATAAGCGTCGCGCAGCCAATCGCCAGCGCGGTGGCGATAATATTGACCTGAAGGAAGGCCAGACCGACGCCGACGGCCATCGCGTCCAGGCTGGTGGCAATCGCTGTGGTGACCAGGAGCCAGAAGCCGTGGCGTTGCAGCGGCGCTTCCTCGTCGTCGCCGTTACCGCGAGCACCTTCAATCACCATGCGACCACCGAGGAAGACCAGCAGCACGAAGGCAATCCAGTGGTTCCACTCCAGCACGAACTGGCTGGCGAGCATTCCCAGACCCCAACCGATAAGCGGCGTCAGCGTTTCGATAGCGCCAAAGATGAGGCCGGTACGCAGAGCTTCAGAAAATTTAGGTTTATGGAGCGTGGCACCTTTACCGATGGAGGCGGCAAACGCGTCCATGGACATGCCAAAAGCGAGAAGGATCGTAGCGGAGATATTCATCAGAGCGTCCAGACCGGGGATATCCATATGACACATCACTGCCCCCAGTAAACAGCAGTTGATGTATCTATGGTCTCGCCTGATCCTTTTGGCACGATAACGTGCTGAAAGCGATCCGTACGCGCCACGTTTTTCAACGAGTATGTTGACACGTACATTTCCTGCATGCAGGAAATCGGCTACTCCCCAACGACGGGCGCAACCTTAACATATTTTGAGAATATAAAACAACAATGAAGAAGGCGTAATTTAGCTTATTGTTTGATAACGATTTTCATTTAGGTTTATGCGTGAAAATATCGTTAATAAATATAAGTTATTACGCAAGCAAGATATAGCAACGGCTATACTGAGTGCGAAAGAATATCGCGTTATATAGCCGGCGCTATAATATTAAGTTATTGAGTTTTAAGAAGTAGTTTGTAGATCTTTTCAAGGTCATCAATATTTTTGACCCGAATAAGCAGCCGGCGCTGTTCTAATTGCATGACGAGCACGCCGTCTTCGGATAAATTCATCTCTTTAATACGGTTATATTCTATCCACGCATTGGCGAAGAAAAATCCGTGTTTTTTAAAGATGAGTTTTGGCGAACGGATCCAGAACAGGTAAATCGCCATCAGGGCCAGCGCACATAATAACCATGTGGTTAATATTGCACCATGGCTGGTCACGTTATTGTAAATCAGGATAACGACCAGGCCGGCGAAGATAAACGCATCAATGCGTCCACGGCGTAAGAGAGGAAGGGTCAGCAGCGTCTCGCCGTGGCGGCGAGGCATAATGAACTCGTCATAGATCGCGTAAGCCAGAAGGGCAACAATAAACAAAACCAGTAGGGTGTCCGTGACAGTCATTCATCCTCCAGATAAAAAGACCGGGGGCAAGCCCCCGGTCGATAACGCAGTTTATTACAGACCCAGCAGGCCGACGGCGTAGCCCGCGATACCGATGACGAAGAAGCCAACGATGATCCACAGCGGGTTTACTTTCTTACGCAGCAGCCACATACAGGCGAAGGTTAACAGCAGCGGCACCAGGCCCGGCATCAGCTGGTCCAGAATGGTCTGCACGGTGGTGACGCGCGTCTGGCCATCCTGACCGGTGATGGTCGATACCACCAGCGGGATATTCACGTGCGTCCACTTGTTAACCAGTGCTCCCATCACAAACAGGCCGAGGATTGACGCCCCCTCGGTCAGTTTTTGCAGGAAGCCGCCGCCCATATCCTTAACGATATCCACCCCTTTGCGATAACCGTACGCCACGCCGTAGTAACGGGTCAGCAGACGCACCGCGTTGAACAGGATGAAGAACAGCAGCGGACCAAGCAGGCTGCCGCTCATGGCGATCCCGGCCCCCAGAGCCGCAAAGACGGGACGCACGGTACCCCAGAAGATGGGGTCGCCCACGCCTGCCAGCGGCCCCATCAGGCCGACTTTGATACCGTTGATGGCACCGTCGTCAATCTCTGCGCCGTTCGCACGCTGCTCTTCCATCGCCAGCGTCACGCCGAGAACCGGCGCGGCGACGTACGGATGGGTGTTGAAAAATTCCAGGTGACGCTTAATCGCCTGGCGACGTGCTTCGTTGTTTTCCGGATACAGGCGCTTGATGGCCGGCACCATGGAGAAGCAGAAGCCGAGCGCCTGCATACGTTCGAAGTTCCACGAACCCTGGAACAGGTTAGAACGGATGAACACGCCACGAATATCACCCGGAGTGAGTTTTTTCTCAGTGGTAGTTTTAGTCATATCAACCATGTCGCTCACCTGTTAGTCCAGTTCGTTATCGAGATCGTTGTTACCAGCAGCCTGCGCCGGGGCACCCGCCACGCGGTTATATTTCGGGCTGAGCTGGATGTAGAGAATCGCCATCACTGCACCAATCACGCCCAGCGCAACGAGGTTGAAGTTGGTGAACGCCGCGGTAACGAAGCCGAGGTAGAAGAATGGCATCAGATAGCCTGCGCGCATCATGTTGATGACCATCGCATAACCAACCACCACGATCATACCCCCGGCGATGTTCAGACCGCTGGTGACCACTTCAGGAATAGCGTTCAGCATGCCCTGAACTTCGCTGGTACCGACGGAGATCGCCACGATAACCGCAGGGATCGCGATACGCATCGCCTGCAGGAACAGGGACGAAACGTGGATCCAGGAGAGCGCCGTAAGGTTGCCGTTTTCGGCTGCCTTATCCGCCGCGTGCTGGAAGGCAACGGTGATAGTACGAACGATGATGGTCAGCACCTGGCCCGCAGCGGCCAGCGGGATGGCCAGTGCGATACCGGCACCGATACTCTGATGACCGGCGATAACCAGAACGGTTGAAATAATGGACGCCAGCGCCGCATCCGGCGCCACTGCCGCACCGATGTTCATCCAGCCGAGGGCGATCATTTCCAGGGTACCACCGATGATGATACCGGTTTTCATGTCCCCGAGAACGGCGCCAATCAACGTACAGGCCACCAGAGGGCGGTGGAACTGAAATTCATCAAGTACGGACTCCATACCCGCAATACATGCGACGATGAACACCAGCACAATCTGAAGAGTGGTAATCTCCATTGTACTTCTCCTATTACATAAGCTTTATGTGAAAACCGGCCCGGGCTTATTTCCCCACTTTGCCGATCAAATCCATCATTTTCAGTTTCGGATCCGTGGAAACCTTGCGGGCTTCCAGTTCGATACCGCGTGCATTCAGCTTGTTGAAGGCCTCGATATCTTTCGCATCGACTGAAATCGCGTTGTTGACCTGCGTTTTGCCCTGACGGAATGCCATGCCGCCAATGTTAACGGAGGTGATTTTCACGCCGCCTTCAACGAGGCGCTCGACGTCTGTCGGGTTGGTGAACAGAAGCATCACGCGCTCGCCCGCGTATTTCGGGTTGTTATAAACGCGGATCATTTTGGCGACATCCACAACGTGCGCGGTGACGCCCGGCGGTGCAACCTGGGTAAGAAGGGTTTTACGGACGGTGTCGGCGGCCACTTCGTCGCTGACCACGATAATACGCTGT
Organism: Enterobacter cloacae complex sp. P40C2; assembly: GCF_014930695.1. Lineage (NCBI taxonomy): Bacteria > Pseudomonadati > Pseudomonadota > Gammaproteobacteria > Enterobacterales > Enterobacteriaceae > Enterobacter > Enterobacter cloacae complex sp. P40C2. Next base: position 268,787 of record NZ_JADBRP010000003.1, read on the forward strand.
ACGTTGGTCTCTTTGGTCCAGCGCGTCGCCACCTGCCCGTGGATCAGACGGTCATCGATACGCGCGAGGCCGATAACCATATAATCGTTCGGGCCCATTGGCTTCGCCGGGGCTGCCGCTTTCGGTGCCGCGGGAGCAGGGGCGGGTTTTTCAACCGGCTGGGCCTTCAGCGCCTTCACGCCTTCGCGGCCGGTTTCCACCGCCAGCGCCACCAGTTCATCGAAGCCTGGGTTGTCGTCGCGCGCCATGAAGGTTTCCACCAGCATCGGGATATTCACCCCGGCGACGACTTCATGATGCTCTTTATCGACGACAATGCGGCTGGCAGCGTTGAACGGGCTGCCGCCCCATGTATCCACGAGAAACAGCACGCCTTTGCTGGTATCCAGTTTCTCCAGCTGAGCAGTGTACTTTTCAATCAGCGTCTCGGCGTTTTCACCGGGAACGAAATCGATCCAGCCGACGTTTTCCTGCTCGCCCAACAGCATCTCTGCCGTTTTGAGTAACTGCTCCGCAGCCCAACCATGTGTGCCTATGACAATAGCAATGGTCACTTGCTACCTCCTTTTATTATCATTGATACGTCTGCCAGGCAGGCGTATTGAGAATCGTATTGGCGAACCGAATCGATTCAGATAAGGGTTAGAGTTCTAAAAAACTAAGACTTCCGCGAATTATTTTAGATAGTGAAAAAATAATTTATGTGATGAAGATCCGTAATTTAGCTACGCCTTACAGATTTTTCTGTAAGATAAACCGCGCGTGTTACAGAAGATTGCAAAGGAACGTAAATCTTTGCTAAAAACCACTTGTCTCTGATATGTTTAGCCTCCGTTTAATTATTCAGGAGTATAGGGCTACAGCCCACTATATGGACCGTCACCGACGTCAGTCATCTATCAGGCCATCCCGCGCCTTCTTCAACGGCGATCTTCGCCACGCACCATCGCTCATTCCCTGTGATCTGCCCAACCGTACCGGGGCACCGCTTTGTCATTTCTTTAGCAGGAGCGTCTCATGGAATTCTTAATGGACCCGTCAATCTGGGTCGGCTTGCTTACGCTGGTCGTGCTGGAGATCGTTCTCGGTATCGACAACCTGGTATTTATCGCCATCCTCGCGGACAAGCTGCCGCCGAAACAGCGTGATAAAGCGCGTCTGATCGGCCTCTCGCTGGCGCTGATCATGCGACTGGGCTTACTGTCCGTGATCTCGTGGATGGTCACCCTGACGAAGCCCCTGTTCACCGTTATGGATTTCACCTTCTCCGGACGCGATTTGATCATGCTGGTGGGGGGGCTTTTCCTGCTGTTCAAAGCCACAACAGAGCTACATGAACGGCTGGAGAACCGGCAGCACGACGGTGGGCACGGGAAAGGCTACGCCAGCTTCTGGGTGGTCGTGCTTCAGATTGTGGTGCTTGATGCGGTCTTCTCGCTGGATGCGGTGATTACGGCGGTGGGCATGGTGAACCATCTGCCGGTGATGATGGCGGCCGTTGTGATTGCGATGGCGGTAATGCTGCTGGCCTCGAAGCCGCTGACGCGCTTCGTCAACCAGCATCCGACGGTAGTGGTGCTGTGTCTGAGCTTCCTGCTGATGATTGGTCTGAGCCTGGTGGCGGAAGGCTTTGGCTTCCATATTCCGAAAGGCTACCTGTACGCCGCGATTGGCTTCTCGATCCTGATCGAGCTGTTTAACCAGATTGCACGCCGTAACTTTATTAAGCAGCAGTCGAATCAGCCGCTGCGCGCCCGTACCGCAGATGCGATCCTGCGTCTGATGGGCGGTCGCCGACAGGTGAACGTGCAGTCTGATTCCGAAAACCGTAACCCGGTGCCGGTTCCGGAAGGGGCGTTCGTGGAAGAAGAACGTTACATGATTAACGGCGTGCTCTCCCTGGCCTCCCGCTCCCTGCGCGGCATCATGACGCCGCGCGGTGAAATCAGCTGGGTCGATGCCAACCTGAGCGTCGATGAAATTCGTCAGCAGCTGCTCTCCTCACCGCACAGCCTGTTCCCGGTTTGCCGGGGCGAGCTGGATGAAATCATCGGTGTGGTGCGCGCGAAGGAGATGCTGGTGGCGCTGGAAGAGGGCATCAACGTCGAAGCTGTCGCCGCCGCGTCGCCCGCTATTGTGGTGCCGGAGACGCTGGATCCGATTAACCTGCTGGGCGTGTTGCGCCGCGCGCGCGGAAGCTTTGTTATCGTCACCAACGAATTTGGTGTGGTACAGGGTCTGGTGACGCCGCTGGACGTGCTGGAAGCCATCGCCGGGGAATTCCCCGATGCGGATGAAACGCCGGAAATCGTTGCCGACGGCGACGGCTGGCTGGTAAAAGGGACCACCGACCTGCACGCGCTGTCGCACACGCTGGGCGTGGAAAACGTGGTGAATGATGACGAAGACATCGCTACCGTGGCGGGACTGGTGATTGCGGTTAACGGACAGATCCCGCGCGTCGGTGACGTGCTTGAACTGCCGCCGCTGCAAATTACCATCGTTGAGGCCAACGACTATCGCGTGGATATGGTGCGTATTGTTAAAGAGCAGTCAGCCCACGACGAAGAAGAGTAACGCCATCTAGCGTAACGGCATTAAGGGCACGATGTGTCCGTTGTGATGCGCTGGCGGAGGGGAACTCTCCGCCAGCCATTTCGGAAACTCCCGCAGCGGCATAGGCCGCGCATACAAAAATCCCTGCAGAATATGCACGCCGTGACGGCGCAAATAGCGCGACTGCTCCCCGGTTTCAACCCCTTCCGCAACCAGTTCAATGTTCAGCCGCTGGCCCAGGGCAATAATAATATCCGTTACCGTTGAGTTTACGGCGTCGGTGCCGATCGCGGCGGTGAAGGACTTATCGATTTTCAGCACGTCCGGATGAAGCTTTTCGAGCCAGGAAAGGGAACTGTTGCCGGTACCAAAATCATCAATCGCAAGCTTCACCCCTTTACGGTGCAGCTCGCGCACGATGCGGTAATCCACGTCGAGCAGCGCATCGCGTTCGGTTAACTCAATAATCAGCTGTTGAACCGGGCTGGCGTTAAACCAGATCCGGTTGAGATCCCGGATCAGCGCGGCGCGGCGAAAATGGCTGGCTGCCACGTTGATGCCAATATGAAAATCCCGTGAGGCGGGAAAATAGCCAATCTGACGCACCGTTTCGCTGATGACGTAGCGGGTAAGCGGCACAATCAGATTATGTTCTTCGGCCAGGGGTATAAACACGTCGGGAGAGATCGACCCCTGGCGCGGGTTATTCCAGCGCAGGAGGATCTCAACGCCGACGCACTCCCCGGTGCGGGCATTGACCAGCGGCTGGCAAAAGAGGTCAAACTCCCGGGCGGCGATCCCCATGTTGATTTCCCAGGTAAAGCTCATGCGCCGCGCCGTAGCAAGCCACGCGATATAGCCCATCAGCAAGCTGAGCATCAGCGCCAGCGGCAGCTGGGTTGGCAGATTTTTTAACGCCATCTCGCCGGGGCCTGGCCCGCTCACGGTAACGCTGAACGGATAACGCTGCGAGGGCTGTTCCAGCCGGGCCGCGTTTTCATCCAGGGCCAGGGTATCCGAAACCTGCTGCCCGTAGCGGAGAAAATTATCGCCTACCTTGAGGACAACGTCGGTAATAAGCGGCCGCTGCGGCTCGAGGATCATTTTGGTAATAAGATCGATATTCACCACCTCCATTACCCCGTCCGTGCCCTGGCCCGCCACGGGGGACCACTGGATAAGCACCGGGCTGCCTTTTAACAGCCACCGGTCGGTCAGTAACAGCAGCTTTGGTTCACTGGACGGCAGTATCGGCTGAAATTCGCTGACGGGAACGTTACGAATGCCAAACACGCTTGAGCAATACAGCGTTCCGTCTTTTATGAGGGCGATCGAGCGTACGGTTTGCAGAATCGCAGCCTGCTTTCGCAGGACCAGATTCACCTCAGAACAGGGTTCGCCAACCAGCGAGAGGAGCGTTTCACGGTGGGTTTCCAGGGACATAAGCACCTTGTCCAGCGCGCGCACGGTGCCGTGGGTAAAGTCGAGGATCCGATCCTGATTTATGTTGCGCTGCGAAATAAAGCGCACGCCCAGGGTCAGGACGAGCGTAACGAGCGCAACCGTGACGCAGACGATAGCGCGCTTTCGGCGATAGTCTTTAATGATCGTTTGTGCATTTTGCATGAACGGTCGCCTGATAAGCACCAGTCAAAAAAGCCGGACGCAACAGAGACAGTGTAGTGGGGAATACGGGAAGCGACGAGACGAGAAGGGAAAATTCGCCCATCCGTTGCAGACGGGCGAGGGGAAGTATTAGTCGCACTGCACCTTAATGGCCAGACCGCCGCGAGAGGTCTCGCGGTACTTCGCGTTCATGTCCTTGCCGGTTTCGTACATGGTTTCGATAACCTTATCCAGCGACACGCGCGGCTCGCTGGTACGGCGCATCGCCATGCGAGAGGCGTTGATGGCCTTGACGGAGGCGATGGCGTTACGCTCAATGCACGGCACCTGTACCTGACCGGCAACCGGATCGCAGGTCAGACCGAGGTTATGCTCCATACCGATTTCGGCCGCCACGCAAACCTGCTCTGGGCTTGCACCCAGCAGCTCCGCCAGACCGGCTGCCGCCATGGAGCAGGCAACGCCCACCTCACCCTGACAGCCTACCTCAGCGCCGGAGATAGACGCGTTCATCTTGTACAGCGCGCCGATGGCGCCTGCCGCGAGGAAATAACGGATATAAATGTCCGGCGTCACGGGCTCAATAAAGTGATCGTAGTAGGCCAGCACGGCCGGAACGATACCGCACGCGCCGTTGGTTGGCGCCGTCACGACGCGGCCACCCGCGGCGTTCTCTTCGTTAACCGCCAGCGCGAACATGTTTACCCAGTCAACCACGTTCATCGGGTCGTTGGAGAACTTGTCCGTGGTCACCAGCATACGGCGCAGCGCAGAGGCACGACGCGGCACGCGCAGCGGCCCGGGCAGAACGCCTTCGGTGTTCATCCCGCGGTCGATACAGGCGCGCATGGTTTGCCACACGTTGGCAAAATAGTCTTCGATCTCTTTTTTGCTGTGCAGCGCCAGCTCGTTCTGCATCACCATACCGGACAGGGACAGGCCGGTCTCTTTGCAGTAGCCCAGCATTTCGGTAGCGGATTTGAACGGATAGGGGACGTTGACGTCGCCCGCGCTCTCTTTACCAAAATGCTCTTCATCAACGATGAAGCCGCCGCCGATGGAGTAATAGGTTTTGCTGTAGATCTCTTTTTCGCCGCTCCAGGCATGAATGGTCATGCCGTTTTCATGCAGCGGCAGGTTGTCGCTGCGAAAACGCATCCCGTCATCCTGCGGGAAATCCACTTCGTGCTGACCGTTAGCCAGCAGCAGGCGACCGCGCGTTTCCACGTCGCGGATGAATGCCGGAATGGCATCAATATCAACAGTGTCCGGCATGTTGCCCGCCAGACCCATAATAATGGCGATATCGGTGTGGTGGCCTTTACCCGTTAATGACAGTGAACCGTAAACGTCTACGGCGACACGGGTAACGCTTTCCAGTAATCCTTTTTCGACCAGATCATCGACGAACTGTTTACCGGCCTTCATCGGCCCTACAGTGTGGGAAGAGGACGGGCCAATCCCCACTTTGAACATGTCGAATATACTAATCACTTTCACACTCCTGACAGGGTTACTGGGGTTCCAGTAACGATGTTATAACTGCGCATAGTGTAAGAGGGAACATCAACCTCGGCTTAACTATTCACATGAATTAAACTAATGGTTAACGATGGTTTTGCTAATAGCGCGACGCCGATCGCAAACCTGCCAGAAAAGGGTGGAATGTAAAGTATAGTCAAGGCTTCAGGCCGATTTGCAGGGCCAGTTCACGAATAATGCCTGCCGTCATGCCCCAGACAAAATAATGCTGGTACCACGACAGCCAGACCCGATGATCGTGTCCGCGACGGTGAATATCCAGCGGGTGATAGCGGCTTAATCGAAGGGCCTCTTCCAGCGGCATTTCGAACACCGCAGACACTTCATCGACGCTGGCGTGATACTGAAGGTTGGGGGGGATAATGCCGACGACCGGGGTGACCTGAAAACCGGTTACGCTGTCCACCGGCGGCAGCACCCCGATGACCTCGACGGCTTCAGGCGGGATGGCCACTTCTTCGTGCGCCTCACGCAGTGCGGCAGCAATCAGCGAAGCGTCGGTGCTGTCCACCGCGCCGCCGGGAAACGCAACCTGGCCGGCGTGTTTTCGCATATGGGGGGAGCGTTGCGTCAGCAGCAGGCCCGGCTGCTCCCGACGCACCACGGGGATCAGCACCGCCGCCTGACGTTGATTCAGCGTGGCGCGGTTAATCTGGGGCCGCAAAAGCTGAAAGCGCGATAAAAAATCATCCAGCGTCAGGTTCTCTTTCTCCACCGTTAGTTCTCCAGCTGCTTCAGAATACGATTCACTTTATCAAAGGTTTCCTGATATTCCGCCTCAACCTGACTGTCGGCGACAATGCCGCCGCCCGCAGAGCAGTACAGGGTGCCGTTGCTGGCCGTCAGGGTGCGAATGGTGATGCTGGTATCCATAGTCCCGCACAGGCTGATATAGCCGATGCTTCCGCACCAGGCGTTGCGGCGATGTGGCTCCAGCTCATCGATAATCTCCATTGCGCGGACCTTTGGCGCACCGGTGATGGAGCCGCCAGGAAACGCCGCGCGAAGCAGATCGCAGGCCGAGCGCGACGCGGGCAGACGCGCGGTAACGGTGCTGACCAGATGATGTACCGCCGGGAAAGGCTCCACGACGAACAGCTCCGGCACTCGCACGCTGCCCGGCTCGGCGACGCGGCCGATATCATTGCGCATCAGGTCGACAATCATCAGGTTTTCAGCCCGGTCTTTCGGCGAGGCCGCCAGCTTTTCCGCCTGCTGGCGGTCGGCATCCGGATCGGCAAGGCGCGGCAGGGTGCCCTTAATCGGGCGTGTCTGAATAATACCTTCCGCCAGATGAATAAAACGCTCGGGCGACAGGCTGAGGATCGCGCCGCGTTCAAGGCGTAAAAACGCGCTGAACGGGGCCTTATTGCTGGCATTAAGGCGGGTGAACGCCTGCCACTCGTCCCCGCGGTACGCGGCCTGGAAACGCTGGGCAAGGTTAACCTGATAGCAGTCACCGCTTTGCAGATAGGCCTGTACGCGGGAGAATTTTTCCGCGTAGTCCGCGGCGGTCATGTTCGAGCGCCAGCCGGAGGCAAGCCTGAATGGTTCCACCGGAGCGGGACGTTGCGCCTCAAGCCAGGCCAGACGTGCCTGCACGTCACCATGGCATAACAGGGAAACCGTCTGTTTGCGGTGATCCACGATCAGCGCCCAGTCATACAGCCCCACCGCCATATCGGGCAGGGAAATATCCGCCAGCGCCCGTCCGGGCAGCGTTTCAAAGCGGCGGCCCAGATCGTAGCCAAACAGGCCCAGGGCGCCACCCTGGAACGGGAGATCCGGGTTTGGGGCGGCTGATAATCCCAGCGCGCCGATCTCCTCCTGAAGCCGCATCAGCGGATCGTCCGTCGGTAAAAGGCTTTCGGTGGTCAGCGTCTTTACCGGGTCGGCTACCAGAATATCGAAACGGCTGTAGGGGTGATCCGCATGGCCCGAGTGCAGCAGCATGGCGAAGGGAAGATGGCTCAGACGAGAAAACCAGAACTCGGCGGCGTCTTCACGCCAGGGCAAGGCAATAACTGTGGGGAAGCGCATGTTCATGTATGGCATACTACCGGGCAGCGTGAAATAATTAGCGCGAATAATTTAGCAGGAGTTGACGATGTTTGCAGGTTTACCTTCTCTCAGCCATGACCAGCAGCAGAAAGCTGTTGAGCGTATCCAGGAGCTGATGTCCCAGGGGATGAGCAGCGGACAGGCGATTTCCCAGGTCGCGGAAGAACTTCGCGCCACCCATACCGGCGAGCGGATCGTGGCGCGTTTTGAGGATGAAGATGAAGAGTAACGGGCTTACACCGCCGCGATAATCTTGATCTCTACCTTATATTCCGGTTTCATCAGCGCGGCCTGTACGGTACAGCGTACAGGCGCGTGACCTGCCACCACCCACGCATCCCAGGCTTTGTTCATTGCCGCGAAATCGTCCTTATTTGCCAGGAAAATCGTCGCATCCAGAATGCGGGATTTGTCGCTGCCCTGTTTTTCCAGCACGGCGTCGATCTGCGCCAGGGTGTTCGCGGTCTGCTCGAAGGCGTCGGCGTCCAGATTAGCGGGCACGCCGGTGTAGTAGAGCGTCTGGTTGTGGATCACCACATCAGACCAGCGGGCTTCGGCATCAATGCGCACAATAGTCATAAACGTATCCTCGTTATTTTTCGTCGTCAGCCGGCAAGACTGCCATATTGTTCCGCCGTCGTCACTATTTGGGGTGGCACAGGAGAGGATGGACTGACATAATCCCTGTGCAAAAATACAGTGAGAGAACACCGTGGCAGACGATTTTTCCCCAGAAGGTCAGTTAGCACAGGCTATTCCCGGCTTTAAGCCGCGTGAACCCCAGCGTCAGATGGCGCATGCCGTCGCGCACGCCATCGACAAGGCGCAGCCTCTGGTGGTGGAGGCCGGAACCGGCACGGGGAAAACCTACGCTTACCTCGCGCCTGCGCTGCGGGCGAAAAAGAAGGTAATCATCTCTACGGGATCAAAAGCGCTACAGGACCAGCTCTACAGCCGTGACCTGCCGACGGTGGCGAAAGCGCTGAAATACAAAGGCCGTCTGGCCCTGCTGAAAGGGCGTTCTAACTACCTCTGCCTGGAGCGGCTCGAACAGCAGGCGCTGGCGGGAGGCGATTTGCCGGTGCAAACCCTGAGCGATGTGATTGTCCTGCGCGCCTGGGCCAACCAGACGGAGGAGGGGGATATTAGCACCTGCGCGAGCGTGCCGGAAGACTCCCCCGCCTGGCCGCTGGTGACCAGCACCAACGATAACTGCCTCGGCAGCGACTGTCCGCTGTATAAAGACTGCTTTGTGGTGAAAGCGCGCAAAACCGCCATGGATGCGGATGTGGTGGTGGTCAACCATCACCTGTTCCTCGCCGATATGGTGGTGAAAGACAGCGGCTTTGGGGAACTCATTCCCGAAGCGGAGGTGATGATCTTCGATGAAGCCCACCAGCTGCCGGACATCGCCAGCCAGTATTTCGGCCAGTCGCTCTCAAGCCGCCAGCTTCAGGATCTGGCGAAAGATTTCACCATTGCCTATCGCACCGAATTAAAAGACACCCAGCAGCTGCAAAAGTGCGCCGATCGCCTGGCGCAGTGCGCGCAGGACTTCCGTTTACAGCTCGGCGAGCCGGGCTATCGCGGCAACCTGCGCGAACTGCTCGCAGACAAAAACATTCAGCGCGCGCTGCTGCTGCTCGATGACGCTCTTGAGCTCTGCTACGACGTGGCGAAGCTGTCTCTCGGACGCTCCGCCCTGCTGGACGCCGCCTTTGAGCGCGCCACGCTCTATCGCGGGCGGCTGAAGCGGCTGAAGGAGATTAACCAGCCGGGGTACAGCTACTGGTATGAATGCACCTCTCGCCACTTCACCCTGGCGCTGACGCCGCTGACCGTTGCCGATAAGTTCAAAGAGGTGATGGCGCAAAAGCCCGGCACCTGGGTCTTTACCTCCGCCACGCTGTCCGTCAATGACGATCTGCACCACTTTACCGAACGCCTCGGCATCGAGCAGGCAGAATCCCTGCTTCTGCCGAGCCCTTTTGACTATGAAAAACAGGCGCTGCTGTGCGTGCCGCGCAATCTGCCGCTGCCGAATCAGCCGGGGGCGGCTCGCCATCTGGCGGCAATGCTTAAGCCGATGATTGAGGCCAACAACGGCCGCTGCTTTATGCTCTGTACCTCTCACGCCATGATGCGCGATCTGGCCGAGCAGTTCCGCGCCACCATGACCCTGCCGGTGCTGTTGCAGGGAGAAACCAGCAAAGGCCAGCTGCTCCAGCAGTTCGTCAGCGCCGGTAACGCCCTGCTGGTGGCAACCAGCAGCTTCTGGGAAGGGGTGGACGTGCGCGGCGATACGCTCTCGCTGGTGATTATCGATAAACTGCCGTTCACCTCGCCGGACGACCCGCTGCTGAAAGCGCGCATGGAGGATTGCCGCCTGCGCGGGGGCGATCCGTTCGACGACGTTCAGCTGCCGGACGCGGTAATTACCCTTAAACAGGGGGTAGGGCGCCTGATCCGCGACGTTACCGATCGTGGCGTGCTGGTTATCTGCGACAACCGCCTGGTGATGCGCCCCTACGGTGCCACCTTCCTTGCCAGCCTGCCGCCCGCGCCGCGCACGCGGGATATTAAACGCGCGGTTCGCTTCCTGGCGAACCCAACGGCGGAGTAATTCTCGCCGGAGTGTGTTAAGATGCGCGCCATTTTGTGACTGACCATTGCGAGAGCGCGACGACTGATGCGAATTCTGGCTATTGATACCGCGACAGAGGCCTGTTCCGTTGCCCTGTGGAACGACGGAACGATCTTTGCTCATTTCGAAGAGTGCCCACGGGAACACACCCAGCGTATTCTGCCCCTGGTGAAAACCATTTTAACCGAGGGCAACGCCGCCCTGGCCGATCTCGACGCGCTGGCCTATGGCCGTGGGCCGGGCAGCTTCACGGGCGTACGTATCGGGATTGGCATTGCGCAGGGGCTGGCGCTGGGCGCCGAGCTGCCGATGATCGGCGTCTCTACGCTTGCAACGATGGCTCAGGGCGCCTGGCGCATGACCGGGGCCACCCGCGTGCTGGCCGCGATTGATGCCCGCATGGGTGAAGTGTACTGGGCGGAATATACCCGCGATGAAAACGGCGTCTGGCACGGCGAAGAGACGGAAGCGGTGCTTAAGCCTGAAGCCATTACGGAACGCCTGAAGCAGCTCACCGGCGAGTGGGCAACGGTCGGAACCGGCTGGCCGGCATGGCCTGAGATGGCGAAGGATACCGGCATCACGCTGGTGGACGGCAACATGCTCCTGCCTGCCGCTGAAGATATGCTCCCGATCGCCGGTCAGCTGCTTACAGCAGGTAAAACCGTGGCGGTTGAACACGCTGAACCGGTTTATTTACGAAACACCGTCGCGTGGAAGAAACTTCCGGGCCGCGAGTGAATCTCAGTAACAGGAACTGAGAAAAAGGAGTCGCATCATGGCGGTTCAGACTAAAGTTGTACGCTTTTTTATGGCAGGCGCGTTTGCCATAGCGCTGAGCGGGTGCGTTACCGTTCCTGATGCGATTAAGGGCACCAGCCCGACGCCACAGCAGGATCTGGTACGCGTGATGAATGCCCCGGAGCTGTACGTTGGCCAGGAAGCGCGGTTTGGCGGCAAGGTGGTTGACGTCGTTAACCAGCAGGGTAAAACCCGCCTGGAAATTGCCACCGTCCCGCTGGACGGCGGCGCGCGGCCTGTTCTGGGTGAAGCCTCGCGCGGGCGGATCTACGCGGACGTTAGCGGCTTCCTCGACCCGGTTGATTTCCGTGGACAGCTGGTGACCGTTGTCGGCCCGATCACCGGTTCGGTGGCGGGTAAAATCGGCAATACGCCGTACAAATTTATGACCATGCAGGTTAACGGCTACAAGCGCTGGCGTATTGCCCAGCAGGTCGTCATGCCGCCGCAGCCGATCGACCCCTGGATGTGGGGCCCTCATCCGTACCGTTACGGCTACGGTGGCTGGGGCTGGTACACTCCGGGCCCTGCACAGGTACAAACCATCGTAACCGAGTAAGTTACTGTTATTGATAGAAAAGAGACAGCGGCTTAGCCGCTGTCTCTGTTTTTTACGGATAAAACGAAAAAAAAGAGTGACGCGCTTCGCAACCTGCAATCTGAACAATTAATAAACTGGTACGCTGAGTTAATATAATGTTAACAAACTGTTTATTATCGGGGCTGTGATGACGACGAACACTCATTTCAGAGGTGATGCATTGAAAAAGGTTTGGCTTAACCGTTATCCCGCGGATGTCCCTGCGGAGATCAATCCTGACCGTTATCAATCCCTGATTGAATTATTTGAACACTCGGTACGGCGTTACGCTGACCAGCCCGCATTTGTGAACATGGGCGAAGTGATGACCTTCCGTAAGCTGGAAGAGCGCAGCCGGGCGTTTGCGGCCTATTTACAGGAAGGGTTGGGGTTGCAGAAAGGGGATCGCGTCGCGCTGATGATGCCGAACCTGCTGCAGTATCCGGTGGCGCTGTTCGGGATCCTCAGGGCCGGGATGATCGTTGTGAACGTCAACCCGCTTTACACCCCGCGCGAGCTGGAGCATCAGCTGAATGACAGCGGTGCGGCGGCGATTGTCATCGTCTCCAACTTTGCCCACACGCTGGAAAAGGTGGTTGAAAGAACCCAGGTCAAACACGTTATCCTGACGCGCATGGGCGACCAGCTCTCTACCGCGAAAGGTACGCTGGTCAACTTTGTCGTCAAATACGTTAAGCGCCTGGTACCAAAATACCATCTGCCGGACGCCATCTCCTTCCGCCGCGCGCTGCATGCGGGCTACCGGATGCAGTACGTGAAGCCGGAAATCGTGGCGGAAGATCTGGCGTTTCTGCAATACACCGGTGGCACCACCGGCGTGGCTAAAGGGGCGATGCTGACCCATCGCAACATGCTGGCGAACCTTGAGCAGGTTAACGCCACCTACGGCCCGCTGCTGCACCCGGGCAAAGAGCTGGTGATCACCGCGCTTCCGCTGTATCACATTTTCGCCCTGACCATGAACTGCCTGCTGTTTATCGAGCTGGGCGGCCAGAACGTGCTGATCACAAACCCGCGCGACATCCCCGGCCTGGTTAAGGAGCTGGCGAAATACCCGTTCACCGCCATGACCGGCGTGAACACCCTGTTTAACGCGCTGCTTAACAACAAAGAGTTCCAGCAGCTCGATTTTTCCACGCTGCACCTTTCGGCCGGTGGCGGTATGCCCGTCCAGCAGGCGGTTGCCGAGCGCTGGGTGAAACTCACCGGGCAGTATCTGCTGGAAGGCTACGGCCTGACGGAGTGCGCGCCGCTGGTCAGCGTGAACCCGCACGATATTGACTACCACAGCGGCAGCATCGGCCTGCCGGTGCCGTCGACGGAAGCAAAGCTGGTGGACGATGAGGGCAACGAAGTGCCTCATGGCGAGCCCGGCGAGCTGTGCGTAAGAGGGCCGCAGGTGATGCTGGGCTACTGGCAGCGCCCGGATGCCACGGACGACATCATCAAAGACGGCTGGATCTACACCGGCGACATTGCGGTGATGGATGACGAAGGTTTCCTGCGCATCGTCGATCGCAAAAAAGACATGATCCTCGTTTCCGGCTTCAACGTCTATCCGAACGAAATTGAAGATGTGGTCATGCAGCACAGCGGCGTGCTGGAAGTGGCGGCAGTGGGCGTCCCGTCCGGCAGCAGCGGCGAAGCGGTGAAGATATTTGTGGTCAGGAAACAGGGTTCGCTGACGGAAGAGGAGCTGATAACCTTCTGTCGCCGTCACCTGACGGGATATAAAGTGCCGAAGCTGGTGGAATTCCGCGACGAGCTGCCGAAATCCAACGTCGGGAAGATATTACGACGAGAATTACGTGACGAAGCCCGTGCCAACGTGGACAATAAGGCCTGAGCTTCACGTTAATCGCCCAGACGCCGGTTAAGCCGGCGTTTTTTATGGGCGCAAACAAAAGAGAGTCCGATTTGAATTACCAGATGATCACTACCAACGACGAGCTGGCTTCGCTGTGCGAGGTGACGCGTGATTTCCCCGCTATCGCCCTGGATACGGAATTTGTCCGCACCCGAACGTACTACCCCCAGCTGGGTCTGATTCAGATGTATGACGGCAAACACGTGTCGTTGATTGACCCCCTTGGCATCACCGACTGGGCGCCAATGCGCGAGCTGTTGCTTGATACCGCCGTAACGAAATATCTGCATGCAGGCAGTGAAGATCTGGAAGTATTCCTCAACACCTTTGGCATCATGCCGCAGCCGCTGATTGATACCCAGATCCTCGCGGCGTTCAGCGGTCGTCCGCTCTCCTGGGGCTTTGCGGCGATGGTGGAAGAGTACACCGGCCTGACGCTCGATAAGAGCGAATCCCGCACCGACTGGCTGGCGCGTCCGCTGACCGCGCGCCAGCTTGAATATGCTGCGGCAGACGTGTTCTACCTGCTGCCGATCGCCGGCCAGCTAATGAAGGAGGCGGAAGCCTCCGGCTGGCTGGACGCCGCGCTGGACGAGTGCCGCATGACCCAGCAGCGTCGTCAGGAAGTCGTTGACCCGAAAGAGGCCTGGCGTGATATCACCAACGCCTGGCAGCTGCGCACGCGCCAGCTGGCCTGCCTGCAGCTGCTGGCCGACTGGCGCCTGCGTAAAGCGCGCGAGCGTGACCTGGCGGTTAATTTCGTGGTGCGCGAAGAGCATCTGTGGGCCGTAGCGCGCTACATGCCGGGCAGTCTTGGCGAGCTGGACAGCATCGGCCTTTCCGGGAGCGAGATCCGCTTCCACGGCAAAACCCTGCTCGCGCTGGTTGAGAAAGCCCGGCAGCTGCCGGAAGAGGCGCTGCCGGAGCCGCTGCTAAACCTGATGGATATGCCGGGCTACCGCAAAGCGTTCAAGGATATCAAAGCGCTGGTGCAGGCGGTGGCGAGCGAAAGCAGGCTGAGCGCGGAGCTGCTGGCTTCACGTCGGCAGATTAACCAGCTGCTGAACTGGCACTGGAAGTTAAAGCCGCAGAACGGCCTGCCGGAGCTGGTCGCGGGATGGCGGGGTGAACTGATGGCCGAACGCCTGAATACCCTGCTGGAAGGGTATCTGTGCTAACAAATATGCCGGGCATATACCCGGCATATTTCCCCGGTGGCGCTGCGCTTGCCGGGGTTACGAACCACAAACGATTTAACGTGACTCTTCCGCTTCCGGAAGCGTCACGTTCAGCTCCAGAATCGAAATATCCCCGTCTTTTTGCTCCAGCTGAACGGTGACCATTTCCGGGTCAATCTGCACGTATTTGCAGATCACTTCCAGAATGTCTTTACGCAGCTGCGGCAGGTAGTGCGGCTCGGCGTCGCTACGACGGCGCTCCGCAACGATGATTTGCAGACGTTCTTTTGCGATGTTGGCGGTGCTTTTTTTCCGCGAGAGAAAAAAGTCCAGTAATGCCATAACTTATCCTCCGAACAGGCGTTTGAGGAAACCTTTCTTCTCTTCTTCAATGAAGCGGAAAGGACGTTCTTCTCCCAGCAGACGGTCAACGGTATCCGCATACGCTTTACCCGCGTCTGCCTGTGTATCCAGAATCACCGGCTCGCCCTGGTTTGATGCGCGCAGCACGGACTGATCTTCCGGGATGACGCCAACCAGCTTGATGCGCAGGATCTCCAGCACGTCTTCCATGCTCAGCATGTCACCTTTATTCACGCGGCCCGGGTTGTAGCGGGTCAGCAGAAGGTGCTCTTTGATCGGCTCCTGGCCATTTTCCGCGCGGCGGGATTTTGAGGCCAGAATGCCGAGAATACGGTCGGAGTCACGTACCGACGATACTTCCGGGTTGGTGGTGATGATGGCTTCATCCGCGAAGTAAAGCGCCATCAGCGCGCCGGTTTCTATACCGGCAGGGGAGTCGCAGACCACGAAGTCGAACTCCATTTTTTTCAGATCGTCGAGCACCTTCTCCACGCCTTCGCGGGTCAGGGCATCTTTATCGCGGGTCTGTGACGCCGGGAGAATGTAGAGGTTCTCGGTGCGCTTGTCTTTAATCAACGCCTGGTTAAGGGTGGCATCGCCCTGAATGACGTTCACGAAGTCATACACCACGCGACGCTCGCAGCCCATAATCAGGTCCAGGTTACGCAGACCGATATCGAAGTCGATTACGACGGTTTTCTTTCCCTTCTGGGCCAAACCAGTAGCGATGGCCGCGCTGGAGGTGGTCTTGCCAACGCCTCCTTTACCCGAAGTCACAACAATAATGCGTGCCATAGAAATTCCTTGTTAAAAGGGATCAATTTAACGGTTGAACGGTCAAAGCGTTGTCTGCCAGCTGCAGACGGGCCGCTTTGCCATAAAATTCGGCTGGGATTTTATCGCTCAGCCAATATTCACCTGCGATAGACACCAGTTCTGCCGTCAGGTGAGTACAAAATATTTGTGCTTCTCGATCGCCGCTGGCACCCGCAAGCGCACGTCCACGCATCATACCGTAAACGTGAATATTGCCATCTGCAATCAGTTCAGCGCCCGCGCTGACGTGGCTTGTAACGATCAGATCACAGTTTGGCGCATAAATGCGCTGACCGGAACGAACCGGCAGATCAATCAATCGCGTTTTTGTGACAGCGGTTACGTTTTGCGCCGGAGGCGGGGGAACGGGAACGGTTGCAGGCGCTGCGCGGGGGGCTTTTTCTTTGCCTTCGCTCAGCAGCGGCAAACCTGCCCGGTCAATTTCGGCTTTCAGCTCAGCGTCTTTGCAGCCGCTGATGCCCACGATGCGCAACCCCGTTGAGGCGACGGCCTGCTGGAGTCGCTTCCAGTTCACCGGACCCTCAAGGTCGCTTACATTGATGACGACGGGCGCATGCTTAAGAAAAGCGGGAGCCTGCGCGATTTTGTCTTCTAACGCCTGACGAATAACCTCGGGTTTTGCATCATGCAAATGAACCACTGATAAGGTGAAGCTACTGCCTTTAAGCTCGATGGGCGTATTTGACATCCTGGCCTTACTCAATTTGCTATTAACCGCAACACATCGCCGCGATATTCCGAAGAGTATCAGGCATGTTATAGTCAGGAGTATATTGAGGCAAGCAACCACCCGTTAATTCAGAGTAAAAACATGTTTTGTGTGATCTACAGAAGTACCAGCCGCGACCAGACCTATCTTTATGTCGAAAAGAAAGACGATTTTTCCCGCGTGCCGGAAGAATTAATGAAAAGCTTTGGCCGACCGCAGCTGGCGATGCTGCTGCCGCTGGATGGCCGCAAGAAGCTGGTCAATGCCGATCTGGAAAAAGTGAAAAAGGCATTAGCGGATCAAGGCTATTATTTACAGCTTCCGCCACCGCCGGAGAATTTATTAAAACAGCATCTTGAGGCGAGCGGAAAGAAATAACTCCCGCTCTTTCCGGGATCAACTTCTCAACCGATTAGGGGTCGACCATGTATCAACATCATAACTGGCAAGGTGCATTACTGGATTATCCCGTCAGCAAAGTGGTCTGCGTGGGCAGCAACTATGCGAAACATATTCAGGAGATGGGCAGCGCCGTGCCGGAGGAGCCGGTTCTGTTTATCAAGCCAGAAACCGCGCTGTGCGATATTCGCCAGCCGCTGGTGCTCCCGCAGGGGCTTGGCTCGGTGCATCATGAAGTGGAGCTGGCGGTGCTGATAGGCGCGACGCTACGCCAGGCCACCGAAGATCACGTGCAGAAAGCGATTGCGGGTTACGGTGTTGCGCTGGATCTGACCCTGCGCGACGTGCAGGGTAAAATGAAGAAGGCGGGGCAGCCGTGGGAAAAAGCCAAGGGTTTTGATAATTCCTGCCCCATCTCCGGTTTCGTTCCGGTAAGCGAATTTACCGACGATCCGCAGAACACGACGCTCAGCCTGACGGTCAACGGCGCGGTCCGCCAGCAGGGCACCACCGCTGACATGATCCACAAAATCGTCCCGCTGATTGCCTACATGAGCCGCTTCTTCACCCTGAAGCCCGGCGATGTGATCCTCACCGGCACCCCGGAAGGCGTGGGTCCCCTGCACAGCGGCGACGAACTGGACATCAGCTTTAACGGCCTGTCGCTGAAAACCCGCGTGCTGTAAAAGCGCCTTGCCGCCCGAAAAGGGCGGCAAAACTTGCATCAACGTGCCAGACTCGTTATAAGGTGCGCTCTATTTTGACGTGTGGACATCCTGATGAACGATATTCCTTTCTGGCAAAGCAAAACTCTCGACGACATGACCGATGCGGAGTGGGAATCGTTGTGTGACGGCTGCGGGCAGTGCTGCCTGCATAAGCTGATGGATGAAGATTCGGACGAAATCTATTTCACCAACGTAGCCTGCAGGCAGCTAAACATCAAAACCTGCCAGTGCCGCAACTACGAGCGCCGTTTCGAATACGAACCGGACTGCATCAAACTAACCCGTGAAAACCTGCCGACCTTCGAGTGGCTGCCGCACACCTGCGCCTATCGCCTGCTGGCGGAAGGAAAGGATCTCCCGGCGTGGCACCCGCTGCTGACGGGATCCAAAGCGGCGATGCACGGCGAACGTATTTCCGTGCGCCACATTGCGGTGAAAGAGTCTGAGGTGCGGGACTGGGAAGACCACATTCTGAATCATCCCAACCGTTGATAATAAAAAAAACCGCCGAGGCGGTTTTTTATTGGGGTGCGGCCTGGATGCCCTCACCCCAACCCTCTTCCACGGGAGAGGGCGCAAAAACTAAAAACGGCAACTATCGTTGCCGTTTTGCTTTTACCTTCCGAACAAATCGCGTTTCTTCGGCCTGAACGGCTGGGCAATCAGTACCAGCAGCGCCACCACGAAGTAGGCGACAAAAATGCCTACCAGCCACTGCGGCATCTCCAGCGTCAGAAATTCCCACTGGCGAACGGAGCAGTCTCCGGACGCGACAAACACCTGCGGCAGCCATTTATCCAGCGGCAGCCAGCTCGGGAAGCGGGCAGCAAAATCGCAGGTCATAAACGGTGAAGGGTGAAGCTGCATCTGGGTATGCTCCCAGGCAAGCGCAATCCCTTTCCAGGCGCTGTACAGCCAGATGGCAATCGCCCCATAGCGTAACGGCGTGTTGGGGGCAATCGCACCGACCAGACCCGCGCCCATAATGCCGAACAGCGCACAGCGCTCATATATACACAGCACGCATGGTTTCAGCCCCATCACATGCTGAAACCACAGCGCGACCATTTCCAGCGCGAAGGCGGTCAGGGCCATCAACAACCAGGCTCCGCGACCGCGTGAGCACTGGTTCAAAAATCGCAACATAATCATTTCCCTGGAACATGCTTAGAAAGCGCAGTGTAAACGAATTTTAATGCGCCGCAAGTATACCCGCTTGTAACAGCCATTGCGTACAGGGAACGAGAGTAATTTTGATGCAAAGCAAACCAACAAGGGTGAGCACCAGCGTATACGGCAGCGCCATCCAGACCATTCTTCCATAAGAAAGACGTATGAGTGGCGCCAGCGCCGAGGTCAGCAGGAACAGGAATGCCGCCTGGCCGTTCGGTGTCGCAACGGAGGGCAGGTTGGTCCCGGTGTTGATGGCTACCGCCAGCAGCTCAAACTGCCCGGTGCTGACGATCCCTTGCTCCATCGCCGCTTTGGCTTCGTTGATATACACCGTTCCGACGAAGACGTTATCGGATATCGAGGACAGCAGGCCGTTGAAGAGATAGAACAGCGTAAGCTGCGAGTCCGGCGAGGCCTGAAGCACAAACGCGATAATCGGCGCGAACAGATGCTGGTCAATAATCACCGCCACGACGGCGAAAAACACCGCCAGCAGGGCGGTAAACGGCAGCGCCTCGGTAAACGCTTTGCCGATGGCATGTTCATCCGTTACGCCGCCGAAGCTGGTCGCGAGAATAATCACCGACAAACCAATTAACCCGACTTCCGCAAGGTGGAAGGCCAGCGCCGCGATAAGCCACACGCCGATGATGCCCTGCGCAATCAGGCGCAGCGTCTCCTGACGCGTGCGCTGCTTGCGGCTCTGCTCGTCAAACTTATGCAGCTCCGTGCGGACCGGCTCGGGCAGCCGAGCGCCATAGCCAAAGAGGTTGAATTTTTCGACCAGCACGCAGGTCGCTAAGCCGCAGATCAGCACCGGCACGCTGACCGGCGCCATGCGCAGGAAAAACTCGCCAAAATGCCACTCTGCCGCTTTGGCGATAATCAGGTTTTGCGGCTCCCCGACCATGGTCATCACGCCGCCGAGCGCCGTACCCACGCCCGCATGCATCATCAGGCTGCGCAGAAACGCGCGGAACTGTTCCAGCACCTCGCGGTTATGGGCCTCAACGTGGCTGTCGTCCTGCAGGCTTTCGCCGGGGCGAGACGAAGCCACCCGGTGGTAAATACCGTAAAAACCGACGGCGACGCTGATGACAACCGCCACCACCGTCAGGGCATCCAGGAAGGCCGAAAGGAAGGCCGCGGCGAGACAAAACGCCAGCGAGAGCAGCGTTTTTGACGGAATGCTCAGCAACAGGCGGGTGAAGATAAACAGCAGCAGCTGCTTCATAAAGTAGATCCCGGCCACCATAAAGATCAGCAGCAGCAGGACCTCAAGGTTCGACGCAATCTCGTTTTTAACGTGCTCCGCGCTGGTCATGCCGATCGCCACGGCTTCCAGCGCCAGCAGGCCGCCGGGCAGCAGCGGATAGCACTTCAGCGCCATCGCCAGGGTAAAGATAAACTCGGCAACCAGCAGCCACCCGGCAACAAAGGGGTTCATTAAAAAGACTACGGGATTGACGATCAGGAATACCAGTAGAGTGAGTTTGTACCAGTCAGGTGACTGGCCTAAAAAGTTGCGCCACAGCGCGCGGCCAAATGAAATTTCCACGACAGACGTCCTTTCCCCGTCAAGTAAGACAAGACATCAGTATACGCAAAATGGCGGCGGAGAGGGGGATAAAGCCCGTTTGTAAATTTCATAAAAATGAAACGTCGATCCCTCTTTTCTGCCTCTGCTGCGCTATCTGCCTCTGTCCGCCTCTGGTATGATGAGTGCAATTTGCTAAAAGCTGTGTAATGGAAATCTCACTATGGTCATTAAGGCGCAGAGCCCGGCGGGTTTCGCGGAAGAGTACATCATTGAAAGCATCTGGAATAATCGTTTCCCTGCGGGATCAATTCTACCTGCTGAACGCGAACTCTCTGAACTGATTGGCGTCACCCGTACCACGCTGCGAGAAGTGCTCCAGCGTCTGGCGCGCGATGGCTGGTTGACGATACAGCATGGCAAACCCACTAAAGTGAACAACTTCTGGGAAACGTCCGGGCTGAATATTCTGGAAACGCTGGCGCGTCTCGATCACGAAAGCGTACCGCAGCTGATTGATAATCTGCTTTCGGTGCGTACCAACATCGCCACCATTTTTATCCGCACCGCGTTTCGCCAGCATCCTGAAGATGCCCTGAAGGTGCTCGCCACCGCCAACGAGGTGGAAGACCACGCGGACGCTTTTGCAACCCTCGACTACAACGTGTTCCGCGGTCTGGCGTTTGCGTCCGGCAATCCGATTTATGGTCTGATCCTGAACGGCATGAAGGGGCTGTATACGCGCATTGGCCGTCACTACTTTGCCAACCCTGAAGCCCGCAGCCTGGCGCTCGGCTTCTACCATAAGCTGAGCAAGCTCTGCACCGAAGGGCTGCACGATCAGGTCTATGAAACGGTACGTCGCTACGGTCACGACTCCGGGGAAATCTGGCACCGGATGCAGAAAACCCTGCCGGGCGATCTGGCCATTCAGGGCCGCTGAAATAAAAAACCTCTCGGCTGAGAGGTTTTTTTTCGCCCGCTGGCGCTACAGCGTATTCAGACGCGCCGGACACCGCTCCAGCAGCTCCACGCTGCCGTCTTCGTTCTGCTGTTCCAGCAATACGTCAAATCCCCACAGGCGATGCACGTGCTTCAGCACTTCCTTACGCCCTTTATCCAGCGGCGCGCGGTTGTGCGGGATATAGCGCAGCGTCAGAGAGCGGTCGCCGCGCAGATCCACGTTCCAGACCTGAATATTCGGCTCCAGGTTGCTCAGGTTGTACTGAGACGACAGGCGCGAGCGGATCTCGCGATAGCCCTCTTCGTTATGGATCGCGGAGATTTCAAGGAAGTTGTTGCGGTCATCGTCCAGCACGGTGAAGAAGCGGAAATCACGCATGATCTTCGGCGACATAAACTGGCTGATGAAGCTCTCATCCTTGAAATCACGCATCGCGAAGTGCAGCGTTTCCAGCCAGTCGGAGCCCGCAATATCCGGGAACCAGTATTTATCCTCTTCCGTTGGCGACTGGCAGATGCGCTTGATGTCCTGGAACATGGCAAAGCCGAGCGCGTACGGGTTGATGCCGCTGTACCACGGGCTGTTATAGGCCGGCTGGAACACCACGTTGGTGTGGCTGTGCAGAAACTCCATCATAAACCGCTCGGTGACTTTTCCTTCGTCATACAGGTGGTTAAGAATGGTGTAGTGCCAGAAGGTTGCCCAGCCCTCATTCATGACCTGGGTCTGCTTCTGGGGATAGAAATACTGGCTCACCTTGCGCACGATACGCAGGATCTCGCGCTGCCATGGCTCCAGCAGCGGGGCGTTCTTCTCCATAAAGTAGAGCAGGTTTTCCTGCGGCTCGGAAGGGTAGCGGCGCGCCTCGGCGACGGTTTTCTCCTCCTCGCGTTTCGGCAGGGTGCGCCACAGCATGTTCACTTGGCTTTGCAGGTACTCCTCGCGGCTCTTCTGCCGGGCTTTCTCTTCCTGCAACGAAATCTTCTGCGGGCGCTTATAGCGGTCAACGCCGTAGTTCATCAGCGCGTGGCAGGAGTCCAGCAGCTTCTCCACCTCGTCCACGCCGTAGCGCTCTTCGCAGTCGGTAATGTATTTACGGGCAAAGATCAGGTAATCGACGATGGAGCTGGCGTCCGTCCAGCTGCGGAACAGATAGTTGTTTTTGAAGAACGAGTTATGCCCGTAGCAGGCATGCGCCATCACCAGCGCCTGCATGGTAATGGTGTTCTCCTCCATCAGGTAGGCGATACACGGGTTGGAGTTAATGACGATTTCATACGCCAGCCCCTGCTGCCCGTGCTTATAGAGCCGCTCTGTCTCAATGAATTTTTTCCCGAACGACCAGTGGGGATAGTTAATCGGCATCCCGACGCTGGAGTAGGCGTCCATCATCTGTTCGGAGGTGATGACCTCAATTTGATGGGGATAGGTATCCAGACGATAGAGTTTTGCCACCCGGTCGATCTCCGCCAGGTAGACATCCAGCAACTCGAAGGTCCAGTCGGGTCCATCGCTCAGACGGGTGCTGTCCCTGGACATGGAATCTATTGTAGCCATTAGCGCGCCCTCGTTGTTGGTAGCTCTCTCTGTCTGGAGAGCCTCCTTTCAAGCATAGATCACCCCATTCAAATACGCGGGACGCAGAAAATTTTTTCTTTGCGATTTCGCGTTTTCAATGCGGCAAAAAAAGCGGTGCTCACAGAATTTTCTACTGGTTAAAAATAACGCGCAGCAGGAGATGCCAAATAAGCGCTATCCCCTGATACAGAGGGATATGTGAGTTAAGTCACCATAAAAAAGTCATATGTTGAATAATATTTTCAACTAGGTTATCAATCTGTAATTAGATGATTGTTCTTTTGCACATAATGGAGTGGCTATGCGTGTTGTCATACTGGGAAGTGGCGTCGTTGGCGTAACCAGCGCCTGGTATTTAAGTCAGGCGGGACATGAGGTTACCGTTATCGATCGCGAATCCGGTCCGGCGATGGAAACCAGCGCGGCGAATGCCGGGCAAATCTCCCCGGGCTATGCAGCGCCGTGGGCGGCGCCGGGCGTACCGCTGAAGGCAATTAAGTGGATGTTCCAGCGCCATGCGCCGCTGGCGATCGGCCTGGACGGCACGCAGTTCCAGCTTAAGTGGATGTGGCAGATGCTGCGTAACTGCGACACGCGCCACTACATGGAAAACAAAGGGCGCATGGTGCGCCTGGCGGAGTACAGCCGCGATTGCCTGAAGGCGCTGCGCACCGCAACGGGTATAGAGTACGAGGGGCGCCAGGGCGGCACGCTCCAGCTGTTCCGCACCGCGCAACAGTATGAAAACGCCACCCGCGACATCGCCGTGCTTGAAGACGCGGGCGTCCCTTACCAGCTGCTCGAAGCCAGCCAGCTGGCGCAGGTGGAGCCGGCGCTGGCAGAGGTGGCCCACAAGCTGACGGGCGGCCTGCGCTTACCCAATGATGAAACCGGCGACTGCCAGCTTTTCACCCAGCGTCTGGCGCAGATGTGCGAGCAGGCCGGAGTGACGTTCCGCTTCAACACTTCGGTCGACAAGCTCCTGTCGGAAGGGGAAAAGATTTACGGCGTGAAGTGTGGCGACGAGGTGATCAAGGCCGACGCCTACGTGATGGCGTTTGGTTCATACTCCACCGCGATGCTGAAGGGCATTCTGGATATTCCGGTCTACCCGCTTAAGGGCTATTCCCTGACCATTCCGGTAAAAGAGGACAGCGGCGCGCCGGTCTCTACCATCCTGGATGAAACCTACAAAATTGCGATCACCCGCTTTGACAACCGCATCCGCGTTGGCGGCATGGCGGAAATTGTCGGCTTCAATACCGAACTGCTCAAGCCGCGTCGTGAAACGCTGGAGATGGTGGTGGGCGATCTCTTCCCGCGCGGCGGCTTCATTGAACAGGCGACGTTCTGGACCGGACTGCGTCCGATGACGCCAGACGGCACGCCGATTGTGGGCCGTACGCCGTACAAAAACCTGTGGACCAACACCGGCCACGGCACGCTCGGCTGGACCATGGCCTGCGGCTCCGGTCAGCTGCTGAGCGACCTGATCTCCGGGCGCACGCCGGCAATTCCGTTTGACGATCTGAGCGCTGCACGCTATCAATCAGGGTTTACCCCATCGCGCCACCAGCACCTGCACGGCGCGCATAATTAAGGAGTCGTCATGTCCCGTCCAATTCTGGCTCAGCTGGATTTGCAGGCGCTGAAGGACAACCTGCAAATTGTTCGCCGTGCTGCGCCAGGTTCCCGCGTCTGGTCGGTGGTGAAAGCCAACGCCTACGGACATGGTATCGACCGTGTCTGGAGCGCGCTGGGCGCAACCGATGGATTTGCTTTACTCAATCTTGAAGAGGCCATCCTGCTGCGCGAGCGCGGCTGGAAGGGGCCGATTCTGCTGCTCGAAGGTTTTTTCCACGCGGACGATCTGCCCCTGCTGGATAAGTACCGCCTGACCACCAGCGTCCACAGTAACTGGCAGATCAAGGCCATTCAGGACGCTAAGCTGCATGCCCCGCTGGATATCTATCTTAAGGTGAACAGCGGCATGAACCGCCTTGGCTTCCAGCCCGAGCGGGTGCATACGGTCTGGCAGCAGCTTCGCGCGCTGAAAAACGTCGGAGAGATGACCCTGATGGCGCACTTCGCCGATGCGGAAAAGCCAGACGGGATCGCCGATGCCATGGTGCGCATCGAACAGGCGGCAGAAGGGCTGGACTGTCCGCGCTCGCTGTCGAACTCGGCGGCCACCCTCTGGCATCCTGAGGCACACTACGACTGGGTGCGTCCGGGGATCGTTCTGTACGGGGCGTCCCCCTCCGGGCAGTGGCAGGATATCGCCAACAGCGGCCTCAAGCCGGTCATGACCCTGCGCAGCGAAATTATTGGCGTGCAGACGCTAAAAACGGGGGATTCGGTGGGCTATGGCAGCCGCTACCGGGCCTCGGGCGAACAGCGTATCGGTATCGTGGCGGGAGGCTACGCGGACGGGTATCCGCGCATCGCCCCGAGCGGCACGCCGGTGTGGATCGACGGCGTTCGCACGGGCACCGTGGGCACCGTTTCAATGGACATGCTGGCCGTAGATTTAACGCCGTGCCCGCAGGCGGGCATTGGTTCACCGGTTGAGCTGTGGGGCAACGAGGTCAAAATTGATGATGTGGCCGCCGCGGCGGGCACCGTCGGCTATGAGCTGATGTGCGCGCTGGCGCCGCGCGTGCCGGTTGTGACGGTGTAACGCACTCATGTTCCGGGTAAGCGCCTGCGCTTACCCGGAAAAATTCGCTATTCCGGTTCCTCATCCATTGGGCGCATACCGACCTTACGCACCGCGTTATCCTCCTTCTCGGCCACCGTCCAGATCATCCCGGCGAACTCCACCTGGTCACCCACAACCGGCGCCGCGCCGAGCAGCCGCTGGATAATTTCGCCCAGCGTTTGCTGACCGTTGCCGTCCGCCAGGCCCTCTTCCAGCCCGTAAATCAGCGCGACGTCGGCAAAGCTGGCGCTGGCTTCGAGAATAAAATCACCAAAGAAACGCTGATCCAGCGCCACCGGCGGCGACTGGCTGAACAGCTTGCCGAGGGCAGGGAGGTCGCGCTCGCGGCCTATCACGCAGAGGATATCGTTCTCGCGCAGCCGCGTGCTGCCGGTCGGGTGAAGCAGGGCGTTATCCCGGAACAGTGCGGCAATGCGCGTCTCAGCGGGCATATGCAGATCGCGCAGGGAGGCGCCCACGCACCATTTGTCGGCGCTCAGCTGATAGACAAACTGCTCCCACGGATTCTCGGGGTGAATATCCAGCCCCACGCGGGAAACCGGCCAGCCGACGGGCGGCACCACCACCCTGGCTTTTTTCGCCGCCCAGCCCAGCGAGGTCCCCTGAAACAGCAGCGACACCAGCACCACGAAGAAGGCGACATTGAAGAACAGACGGGCATTGTCCAGCCCGGCCATCATCGGGAACACCGCCAGGATAATCGGCACCGCGCCGCGCAGCCCCACCCAGCTGATAAACACCCGCTCGCGCAGGTTAAACCCGCGGAACGGCAGCAGGCCGGCAAACACCGACAGCGGGCGCGCGATGAAGATCATCCATGCCGATAAAAGCAGCGCCGGCACGACGATGGGCAGCAGGTCGGAAGGCGTCACCAGCAGGCCCAGCACCAGGAACATGGCGATCTGCGCCAGCCAGGCCAGCCCGTCAAAGTTTTGCAGGATCGCATAGCGGTTACGAATCGGCCGGTTGCCCAGCAGGAACCCGCAGAGGTAAACCGCCAGGATACCGCTGCCGTCCAGCGCGGTGGTGACGGCAAAAATCAGAATGCCGCCGCTCAGGGCCAGCAGTGGATAGAGACCGGAAGGGAGAGAGATACGGTTAATCGTATGCTGGAGTAGGTAACCGCCGCCCAGGCCAATGATAATCCCCAGACCAAACTGCTGCAGGATGTGCCAGGCAAACATCCAGCTCAGGCCGGTTTCGTGCTGCTGGATCATCTCAATCAGGGTGATGGTCAGGAATACCGCCATCGGATCGTTACTGCCGGATTCAATCTCAAGCGTTGAGCCAACGCGTTCGTTTAGCCCTTTGCCGCCGAGCAGGGAGAAGACCGCCGCCGCATCGGTAGAGCCAACAATCGCGCCAATCAGCAGGCCCTCCATCATATCGAGGTTAAACAGCCAGGCGGCCATCATGCCGGTCAAACCCGAGGTGATCAGCACGCCGACGGTCGCCAGGGACAGCGCCGGGCCTAAGGCAACGCGAAACGAGCTTGCCTGGGTGCGCATGCCGCCGTCGAGCAAAATGACCGCCAGCGCGAGGTTACTCACCATGTAGGCGAAAGGGTAATTATCGAAGGGGATACCGCCGATACCGTCGATTCCTGCCAGCATGCCGATAGCAAGGAAAATGACAAGAATAGGTATGCCAAGACGCGATGAAAATGAACTTAATAAAATGCTGAAGGTTACCAGGATGGAACCCAGAATGAAAAGACTGATTATCGCTGTGGCACCCAATGTCGTCTTACTCCCACCTCAATGTGAACGCTGTTATTAAAACCCTAACATATTAACAACGACATCTGCGTTTTATTGAGGGGGAATAACGGCTTTTTTATGCCTTTAAGACCGGATGACCGTGCATGGTTAACCGGCTGCCCGACCTGTCGTGCCTCAGAATCGCCTGTGCGCCCAGCGGCAGCGTGACGGTTTGCTGCTCATGGCCGAAATCCAGCCCGCCGATCACCGGAATATCAAGCCGGGAGCGAATGAAATCAACCATCGTCTCCAGCGTGTAGCCCGCATCGTAATCGTTCGGGGCTGAGCCGCTGAAGCTGCCCAGCACGATGGCCGACTGGCGATCGAGGATCCCGGCGTGGTACAGCTGCAGCAGCATGCGCTCGACGCGGAACGGGTGCTCGTTGATATCTTCCAGCACCAGGATCCCGCCTTCAATCTGCGGCAGCCACGGCGTGCCAATCAGCGACACCAGCATTGCCAGGTTTCCTCCCCACAGCTGGCCTTCACACTCCCAGTGCGGTCCGTTGCCCTGCCACTCGACGGTGAAGGTCGGGTTTTGAAGGGCGCGCCAGAAATGTTCCTCAGTAAACGCATCCAGCATCGGCGCGCCAAAGTTGCCGGCCAGCATCGGGCCGCTAAAGGTGATGACGTTATGCAGCGCCAGCAGGCCGAGCTGGATCGCGGTGAAATCGCTGTGCCCGCAGATCAGCAGCGGATCCTGCTGCTGGCGTGCCGCCAGCCCGGCCCAGTCAATGCTCTCCAGCAGCCGGCTCGCTCCGTAGCCGCCGCGCACGGCCAGCACGATGTTGTTTGCGCCTTCCAGCTTCGCCAGGCCGTTGATATCGCTCAGCCTCTGCGCCTCCGTACCGGCAAAACGCTGCATGCGGCGGGGGATAATCGTCTGATTTTCTACCTGATGGCCCATGTCCAGCAGGCGCTGAACGCCCCGCAGCGCCGCCTCCTGGTTGATGCAATAGCCCGACGGGGCGATGAGATGAAACTGAGACATGGCAATTCCTTGCTGAATGAGAATCTAATTGTCTATATCATGCCGCTTATCCGTCGCCTGCGACAAGAGGCGACGTACCGCGATGACCGGCTATAAGGATAGATGACGTGAAATTGAGATGGTTTGCTTTTTTGATTGTGCTGCTCGCTGGCTGTAGTTCAAAACATGATTATCAGAATCCCCCCTGGAACCCTGAAGTCCCGGTGAAGCGGGCCATGCAGTGGATGCCGATCAGCGAACAAGCCGGAAAGGCCTGGGGCGTCAGCCCGCGTCTGGTCACGGCGATCATTGCGGTGGAATCCGGCGGTAACCCGACGCTGGTGAGTAAATCGAATGCGGTGGGGCTGATGCAGTTAAAAGCCTCGACGGCAGGGAGAGAGGTTTATCGCTACATGGGCTGGAAGGGGCAGCCGTCCACCAGCGAGCTGAAAAACCCGGAGCGTAATATCTCTATGGGGACGGCTTACCTGAGCATTCTGGAACATGGCATTCTGAAGGGCATTGAAGATCCGGAGGTCATGCAGTATGCGCTGGTGGTGTCGTACGTTAACGGTGCCGGAGCGCTGCTCAGGACCTTCTCGTCCGATCGCAAAGAGGCGATTGAAGAGATTAACGATATGGATAAAGACGAATTTTTCGACCACGTTGTGAAGAATCATCCGTCGGCACAGGCTCCGCGCTATATCTGGAAAGTACAGAAAGCGATGGATGCCATGTGACGCCGCTGTCGGGCGGCAGCACGCTGCCCGACGTCCTTCAGCGCACTTTACCCGCGCGCTCCCGCGCTTCACGCTCCAGTGAAAAGATGATGCGCTGGAGCTCGCGCTCGGCACCGGGCCCTACGTTCAGGAAGCGAAAGCTGAGGCGCGGCGTGGTAACGGTTTCGTTTTTGCCGTCCACCACCCTGCGCTCGCCGATGGCAATCAGCTGGGCGTCAAACCAGAAGCGTCCCCATCCGCCCATGTCCAGCTCAATCTGACTAAAACGCATGCCTTCCACCAGGCCTTCCGGCTTCGGCGTATCCATCAACGCTCCCATACCGCCCAGCGACAGATCGAAAAGGCGAAAGCGGATCTCTTTTTTGTCCGGCATTTTTGCCTTACAGAAATAGGCGGGGTGAAGCGGGGCGCTGATGCGAAAATACTCCCGGCGCTGCACGAACCAGAGGTTAGCGGGCAGCGGGGCCATAAAGGCAGGCAGGCCCTGATACGCCGTCGCGGTCAGGCGAGGCAACACAAACTCGACTTTTGCACCGTGCGTTTCGGCCATTACCGAGAGATTCTCTGCCTCCAGCGCGACACGGTTTTCATAATCCCGGCTGCCGAGATCGACGATCAGGTGCTCCGCCGTCACGTCCAGGATCTTGCTGATAAACTGACTGGCTGACGCGCTGATGCGCAGCGGCACCTCACCTTTTTTCAGGTCGCGTAATACCCCTAATACCGCCAGCGGATTTTGTTTCAGGAACTGCGCACTGTAGTTACTCACGCCAGATGGCTCCTCGATAAATGACAGACTATCTCAGGGTTATCGGCACGCCATGGCGAAACTTAATACAAACGCCTGTTTTTCTCCGCGCATATTGCTTTGTTAATGGGAATGATAATAATTGCCGTTCCCAATATCATCTAATAACAAGACGACACCATGAGTACTTCACGTTTTGCGGTATGTGCGCTGGCGGGCGCCGTCACCCTGGCAGGGCAGACGCAGGCTTTCGCAGAGGAATCCACCATCCTGGTGACCGGAACAGAGCAGGGCAGCGCGCTTCCCGCCTGGACCAACAGCGCCACGAAGTCAGCCGTAGCGGAAAGCAAAACCCCGCAGGTGATCAACACCATTGCGGCTAAAGAGATTGAGCAGCGGCAGGCCCGCTCGGTAAACGAGATCCTGCGCTATGCGCCCGGCGTCTCGACGGAGGTGCGCGGCAGCACCTCCTACATGAGCGAATACAAGATCCGCGGGTTTAACGTTGAGCAGGAGTTCTACAACGGCCTGCAGCTTCCCTACAACATCACCGGGAACACCAAGGCGCGAATCGATCCGCTGCTGATTGAGAGCGTTGATATTCTGAAAGGGCCATCATCCGTGCTCTACGGCGGCGGTTCGCCGGGCGGGCTGGTCAATATCCAGAGCAAAAAGCCGCAGAAAGAGGCGAAAACGGAGCTGGGCCTGAACACCGGTAACCGCAGCCTGAAAGAGGGCTATCTGGACGCCACCGGGCAGATAGCCAGCAGCGACTGGCGCTATCGCCTGCTGGGTAAAGCGACGGAGAGTGGCGAACAGGCGCGCACCGCGCGCTATGAAAACTATCTGGTGGCCCCTTCCGTCACCTGGGAGCCGGACCCCCGCACGCGCCTGACCGTTGACGCGCTGGCGCAAAACACGCCGAGCCTGACGCCGTCAGACCCGCTGCCGCTGAGCTACCTGCGGTCAACCTACGCCGATCGCCGTGACTATGCCGGCGACGAGTGGAGCGGATTTTAGCAGCGCCAGTGGATGCTGGGCTACAGCTTTGAACATGCGTTTGACGGCGGCTGGGGCTTTAGCCAGAAGGCGCGCTACTTTGACGTGGACACCCATCAGCGCAGCGCCTACTCCACCGGCACGGGCAGCGAGGTATACCGGCTCAACCGCTTCGCCTATACCACGGATGAAGATTTGCAGAGCGTCAACGTAGACAGCCAGATCACCCGAACCGTCGCGCTGGGAGACTGGAAACACCATCTGCTGGCGGGCTTTGACTATCAGAAGCTGAACGGTCACTTCCGCTACCGCTACGCCTCGGCCACGCCGGGCATTGATATGCGCCATCCGGACTATTCGCAGATCGACAGCGGCGCGCTGGGGCTGTTTACCGCGCAGAAAAACCGTCTGAGCTATCAGCAGAACGGATACTACGTGCAGGATCAGGTGGTGTTCGGCGGGCTGAGCGTGCTGGCAAGCCTGCGCTATGACGACTACCGTTCGGTCACCTCCAGCTATCTGCAAAACGGTGACAAAGCGTGGGTATCGCAGGATCGCCTCACCAAACGACTGGGCGCGCTTTATGCCTTTGACAACGGCCTGTCGCCGTTCATCAGCTATTCGGAAGGATTCGCTCCGGTATCGCCGCAGGGCACGCTGACCTCGAAGGCGGTTAAGCCCACCACCAGCAGGCAGGTTGAGGGCGGGGTGAAATACCTGCTGGCGGAATACGCAACCACCTTTACCGCCTCGGTGTTTAAAATTCGTCAGAAAAACGTGGTCACCAGCGATCCGGGCTTCCTCAACTATCGCCAGACCGGGGAAGTGGAATCTGAAGGCGCGGAGCTGTCCGCCATCAGTCGTCCGACGGATAACCTGACGCTGATTGCAAACTACGCCTACACCCACGCCATCAACACCGAAGATGACAAATACCGGGGCAAACGACCGA
Organism: Enterobacter cloacae complex sp. P40C2; assembly: GCF_014930695.1. NCBI lineage: Bacteria > Pseudomonadati > Pseudomonadota > Gammaproteobacteria > Enterobacterales > Enterobacteriaceae > Enterobacter > Enterobacter cloacae complex sp. P40C2. The sequence goes on from NZ_JADBRP010000003.1 coordinate 300,842, forward strand.
CGCAGGTGCCTGAGAACGCCTTTAATCTCTGGAGCGATTACGCCTTTGAGGGCACGCCGCTGAGGGGAGCAACGCTGGGAGTCGGCGCTCGCTACACCGGGCCGATGGAGATCTCGCCGGCCAACGACGCGGGCAGGCTGGGGGGCACCACGCAGTACGATCTGGCGGCATCGTACCGCATGGGCGAAATGACGCCCTCGCTGGAGGGGCTGACGCTGAAGGCCAGCGCGCAGAACGTGACCAACAAAGAGACGCTCACCTGCTACGACGCCGCGAACTGCTGGATAGGCCGTGACCGGACGTTCCAGGTCGGGGCAAGCTATAGCTTCTGAAAAAAGCCCGGTAACGCTACCGGGCCGCTAGCCGGAACGGATCCTGACCCTCGCCCCGCCGGGGAGAGGGTCAGGGGGCGCTACTGCGCCGCCTGCTTCTCGGACGCCACATCGTCGTTTGCCGCAGGCTGATTCTCCGGCACGCTGTCGCACGGCTTCTCTTTCGGGCAGACCATGTCCAGCATCCTGAGCGTCACGCCGTTGCTCCAGCCGAAACCGTCCTGCAGCGGATACTCACCGCCGCCACCGCCGGTTCCGGTCGAGGAGACGTCGTACTTCTCAACCAGCTTCTTCTCGCGATCGTAGGTATGCTGAACGTTTTTCAGGAAACGCCAGGTCACGTCCATCGCCACTTTCTGCTGGCCATAGTTTTGTAACCCTTCCACGGCCACCCACTGTAGCGGCGCCCAGCCGTTCGGCGCATCCCACTGCTGTCCGCTATTGACGGTCGTGGTAGAAATACCGCCCGGCTTCAGCAGGCGCGCTGATGAGGCGGCCGCCACCTTATCCGCGCGATCCTGTGATGCCGCCTTAACGTACAGCGGGAAGAGGGCCGCGGCCGTTAGCTGGTTGCGCACCTTCTTGCTTTTCAGATCGTAATCCGCGTACCAGCCCTCTTTATCGTTCCACAGGTGGCTCTCCATGGCCTTCTGGCGCGCCGAGGCCAGCGCGTCATATTTGCCTGCGCTGGCGGCATCGCCGTCTTCCCGGCTGGCGCGGGCCAGCAGTTTTTCCATCTTAAACATCAGGGCATTCAGATCCACCGGCACGATGCTGGTGGTGCGAATGGTGCCCAGCTTTTGCGGATCGTCCATCCAGCGGGAGCTGAAATCCCAGCCCGACGCGGCGGCGGCGCGCAGATCGCGGTAAATCTCCGTGGCCGGACGGTCGGGGTTATTTTTGGCGGTGGTAACGTCATCCAGCCACGACTCGGGGCGCGGGGTGTCCCGATCGTCCCAGTAGCGGTTGAGAAGGGAGCCGTCGTCCAGCTTCACCACGCGCTTGTTCGCCTGGCCGGGCTGAAGCCCATCCGCCCCCTCCATCCAGTAGGCATACTCTTTCTCCATCTGCGGACGGTATTTCTTTAACGCCTCGCTGTCGTGCGTGGCCAGCAGCTCCACCATCAGCGAGAAGAACGGCGGCTGCGAGCGGCTCAGGTAGTAGCTGCGGTTGCCGTTGGGGATATGGCCCCAGCTGTCGAGCTCGTAAGCGAAGTTGTCCACCATGTCGCTAATCTTGTCCCAGTGCCCGCTCTCGGCCAGCCCCAGCATGGTGAAATAGCTGTCCCAGTAATAGACCTCGCGAAAGCGTCCTCCGGGCACCACGTACGGCTTCGGCAGGGGCAGGAGCGAATCCCACTTGTTGGCTTTATCGGTTGTGCGGGTCAGAACCGGCCACAGATCGTCAATGTGTTCGCGCAGGCTCTGGCCCTCGGGAGGAACGTATTTTTCACCCTCCTTTGGCAGAATAAAGTTCATCTCCACGAAGTGGCGCAGGTCGAAACCGGACTGGGTATGCTGCATCCGGTAATCCGCCAGGATCGTCAGCGGGTCGCTTTTCGGAACGGCATCCGCGAAGGTTTTCTGATCCGGGAACAGTTTAGCGCTCTGAACATCGCTGAAAAGGGGGCCGAGCAGGATATCAGGTGAAGCGATCTGGCCAGAGATTTTCTCTTCCGCATTGCCTGCTGCGCCAACCGTGAGCAACGCGCTGCCCAGGATCAGAGGTAAGAGGCGAGGGCGCAGCTTTTGAGGTGTTATCATCGTTACTTCTCCTTATTTCGCTGAGCAGCGGTCACGCTGTCGTCAATCACCTGAAAACCTTAGTCGAATATTCCGCGCTTCGCGTGTCGAACGTCGCATTTTGCACAAATACAGATTATTTACCGCTGCGCTTAAAGCCCCGACGATGCGGAGAAATATTGATATTGTGAATGTTCAGATGAATATAAAAATAAAGTGCGATCCGTTACGCATAATGTGGTCGGCAAATGGTTTCTTTTAATTGTCACGATCACATAAAGCAAAAAACATAATTAAGGGATGAAAAAACATAATGGAACGTGGCGCCACTCTCGGGCGACATTACCGCGATAAAAGAAAGGGGTTTCATTAACGAGGAGTAACGCGATGTCGGTGGCTGAAAAAATTCCGGTCAAAGAAAAAATAGGCTATAGCCTGGGAGATGCAGCGAGTCATATTGTATTTGACTCATCGGTGGCCATTCTGGCGTATTACTATACGGATATATATGGGTTGCCGCCGGCCGTAATGGGCACCATGTTTCTGCTGGTGCGTTTATTAGACGCCATTACCGATCCCGTTATGGGGGCTATTGCCGACGCAACCTCAACGCGCTGGGGGCGTTTTCGTCCCTGGCTACTGGCGATATGCGTTCCTTTTGCGGTGAGCTGTGTACTGGTTTATTCCATTCCGAACTTCACCGAAACCGGCAAAATTTATTACGCCGTCGGGGCATATATATTTATGACCCTGATGTATACCGCCATTAATATTCCATATTGCTCCCTGGGCGCCGCGCTGACCTCCGACCCGCGTGAAAACCTCTCGCTACAGTCATGGCGATTTGCCATCACCCCCATTGGCGGTGCGCTTGGAACCGCCCTCATTCTGCCCCTGGCGGACTATCTCTGCCCCGGTGACAGAGCCACCGGCATTCAGGTGGCGATGGCGATTTTTGGCGCGATTGGGTGCCTGATGTTCATCGTCTGCTTTGCAACCACCAGAGAGCGCGTGCAGCCCATCAAAGAGGAGAATCTGAACATCGCCCGAGACGTTAAGATTCTTTTTCGTAACGATCAGTGGCGCGTTCTTTCCCTCTACAACTTTATGATGCTGGTGGCGGTGGTGATCCGCGGCGGCGCGGTGGTTTATTACGTCAATACCGTGCTCAACAAGGGGGCGGACGTCATCTCGTTCTTTATGCTCGGCGGGATGCTGGCCTCCATGCTTGGCTCCGTGCTCGCCCAGCCGTTCGGCACCCGTTTCTGCAAGGTTAAACTCTCGTTCTGGATCAATATTCTGAACGCGGCACTGGGCGTGGCCTGCTTCTGGCTGCCGCTGGAGTTCTGGGCTATTCCACTGATCGCCCACATTCTTATTCAAATTGTGCAGGGCGGCAACGGCGCGCTCCAGTGGTCCATGATTACCGATGCAAATAATTATGGCGAATGGAAAACCCAGCGTCGTATTACTGGAATGAATGTGGCGGCCAATATATTCGTGATTAAATTAGGTGTCGCCGTCGGCGGTGCAATTCTGGGATGGGTGTTGGCCTGGTTCAACTATGAGTCGAACAGCACCGTACAATCGGAAACCGCCGTTCAGGGCGTCATTCTGCTGTTTACGCTGATCCCGTCATTCTTTTATTTACTTACCGCCTTCTCGATTAGGTTTTATAAATTAACCGAAAGCGTCATGAACGGCGTGGTGCGTGATCTAAATAAAGGCGAATTTGCGCATTCTTAAGGGGTGAAGCAGTAAGCCGATAATTCATGCGAATTATCGGTGAGGTTCTCTGTGTCCGTCAGGAAATAATGATTAACTCACGAGGATGGAGTCGATGAAAGTGAAATATCTTGCACTTATTATCAGTGCGTTTTGTACTACCGGAGCAATGGCAGAAAAAGAGACCGGGCAGCTGGAAAATAAACTGGCGCAGCTGGAGGCGCGTCTCGAAAAGGCCGAATCAAGGGCGGCAAAGGCGGAAGCACAAATTCAGGCTCTGGAACAACAGCGGATTGGCGTTACCACTTATCCGGTGGTCGTTGAATCTACAGAGCCTGCCGCAGGGCAAGCGGCGCCGAAGCTGACGTTATCCGGCTACGGGGATATTAAGTTTTATGGTGACGTCGAATTTAATATGGACGCGGCCAGCAGGACCGGCAGCTTAACCTCTGTAAAAACGTCGGCCAATAAGGACTGGGCACCCGGCAGCCACGAACGCTGGGATATTAACGGACGCCTTCTGCTGGGCTTTGACGGCTACAGGCGCATGGAAAACGGCAACTTTGCCGGTTTCTCCGTGCAGCCGCTGGCGGACCTGACGGGCAAAATGAATCTGGATGATGCCGTTTTCTTCTTCGGCACGGAAAACGACTGGCAGGTGAAGGTCGGCCGCTTCGAAGCCTACGACATGTTCCCGCTGAATCAGGACACCTTCGTTGAATATTCAGGCAACACGGCCAACGATCTTTACAGCGACGGCTATGGCTACATCTACATGATGAAAGAGGGGCGGGGGCGTAGCGACAGCGGCGGTAACTTCCTGCTGAGCAAAACCCTCGGTAACTGGTATTTCGAGGTTAACACCCTGCTGGAAGACGGCAGCGCACTGTTTGTAGACCAGCAGTATCACGGCGTGGATCTGGATAACGATAAAAACGTCGCTTACGTTCGCCCGGTTATTGCCTGGCAGGAGGGCAACTTCTCGACGGCCCTCGCGATGGAGAGCAACCTTGTCAACAACGCCTACGGCTACCGCGACGGATCGGGGAACTGGGTGGATCAGTCTGACCGCACTGGCTACGGCTTCACCATGACGTGGAACGGGCAGAAAACCGACCCGGATAACGGCATCGTGGCGAACCTGAACACCGCATACATGGATGCCACGGACGAGAAGGATTTCACCGCGGGCGTAAATGCCTTATGGCGTAATTTTGAGCTGGGCTATATCTACGCGCATAACCAGATCGATAGCTTCAACGCCGCTAACCTTGACGCTGACTGCGACGGCGACTGCTGGGTCACCGATCCTGGGGATTATGATATTCACACCCTGCATGCTTCATACCTGATCCCGAACGTCATGAAGATGAAAAACTTCAATATTTATCTTGGCGCCTACGCGTCCTGGGTGGAAGCGCATCCGAACGAGGGCGATGACCGGAATGACGATCGCTACGGCGGACGCGTGCGCTTTAAATACTACTTCTGATGCCGTTCGCCAGTCAGGCCTCCTCCGGGGCCTGGCTGGCTTCCCGCAGCGTGCCCGGTGCATGCCCGATAATCCGCTTAAACGCCCGGCTGAACGCCGCCAGAGAGCCGTAACCCAGCCGCAGCGCGACCGCTTCAATCGGCTGATTTTCATGACGAATATACTGAATGGCCAGCCGCATCCTCAGCTCGCTGAGGTATCTGGCCGGCGTGGTGCCCGTCGCGGCGAGAAAGCGCTCGGCAAACACGGACCGGGAGGTGCCGGCTTCTTTCGCGAGGTCCGCCACGCTCCAGTTCAGGCCCGGCTGCTGGTGCATTGCGTAAATGGCCCGGCTCAGGCGCGGGTCACGCAGCACCTGCACCCATCCGGTGGCGTTACCGCATCCCGCCTCCACCCAGCCGCGAACAATCAGCGCGGCGACCACGTCCGCAAGGCGAGCCAGGATCCCCGCGAATCCGGCCTGGCGCGTCATCGATTCGCGCTCCATCGCCGCAAGCAGCGGGTGGATCTCCGGCCAGGTTGACATCAGCCGGCTCACCATCATGACTTCCGGCATGGCTTTGATCAGAGGCTGCATGCCCCCCAGCTCAAAATCCATACATCCGCTGAAGATGATGGTTTTCTCCTTGTCCGGACACGGATCGCAGGTGATAGCGCAGACCGAACCGCAAAGGGGTTCTCCCGGAAAGGCGCTGACCGGGGTGATATCGGCGCGTTCATCCGAGAGCAGGGCGTGGGCGTTGCCGTTTGGGATGAACAGCGCGTCGCCGCCGTTAAGCGGGAACGTCGCGCCGCTCTCCATACGCAGCAGGGCAGTGCCGTGGCTGACAAAATGAAATTGCGCCTTACCTGCGGCCTGATGGAAGGCCACGCCAAACGGCGCGCTGGCTTCAATCCGTCGATACTTCACGCCCGACAGGCGCATGCCGCGCAGCAGTTCGCTGATCAAATCGGGTGACGTAACGGTCATGGCATAACTCCGGACGAATAATCAATAAGTGGAGATTATATGTCATAGATCGTCCATGCTGAACTCTCTATGCTTTTGCGACATTAGTCACATTTCTATAACGGGAGTACAACAGATGAACTCATGTGTCGCGGCGAGAGAGGCCGTAGCGCCGGCAAAACCTGCCTGGCGGGCGGTTTATTCCCTGGGGCTGGGGGTATTCGGTTTGATAACGGCAGAGTTTCTGCCCGCCAGTTTGTTAACGCCGATGGCCGCGAGCCTGGAGGTGAGTGAGGGAATGGCGGGACAGGCCGTTACCGCCACCGCCCTCGTGGCGCTGGTGACCGGGCTGCTGATTACCCCCGCGACCAAAAGTATCGACCGGCGCTGGGTGCTGATGTTTTTCTCGGTGCTGCAAATCGTCTCCAGCCTGCTGGTGGCCTTTGCGCCCGGGCTTCACGTTTTGCTGATGGGGCGCCTGCTGCTGGGCATTGCCATCGGGGGATTCTGGGCGATGTCGACCGCGACGGCGATGCGTCTGGTCCCTGCCGATAAAGTGCCAAAAGCGCTGGCGGTGATCTTCTCCAGCGTTTCGATTGCTACGGTGGTTGCGGCGCCGCTGGGCAGCTATCTCGGCAGCCTGATCGGCTGGCGTAACGTGTTTATCCTGTGCATTCTGCCGAGCGTGCTGGCGCTGCTGTGGCAGCTCTGGGTCCTGCCGTCCATGAAGCCGGAGAGCAGCGGGAGCCTGAGTACGCTGTTCCGCGTGCTGCGTCGTCCGGGGATGATTGGCGGAATGCTGGCGACGATCCTTATCTTCAGCGGCCATTTCGCCTTCTTCACCTACCTGCGTCCGTTCCTCGAAACGGTGGGGCAGGCGAGCGTGGAAAGCATCTCCCTGATCCTGCTGGGCTTTGGTATTGCCAACTTTATCGGTACCTCCGTTGCCGGACACCTGCTGGCGCGCAATCTGCGCCTGACGCTGGCGCTGGTCCCGTTCGCCATGGGGATGCTGGCACTCGCTATGGTGGCGTTTGGCCATCTGGCAATACTGGACGGACTGCTGGTGGCGATGTGGGGCTTTGCCTTTGGTCTGGTGCCGGTGGGCTGGTCAACGTGGCTTGCTACCACCGTTCCGGATGAAGCGGAAAGTGCAGGGGGCCTGCTGGTGGCATCCATCCAGTTTGCCATCGGCGCGGGCGCGGCAGGTGGCGGGGCGGTGTTTGACCTTAACGGTGCCAGCGGGGTCTTTGCCGGAAGCGGTTTCCTGCTGGTCACGGCGATGGTCATTGTGCTTATGGGTGTGAAGGTTAAAGCGGAGTAATAACTTCCCCTCTCCTGCGGGAGAGGGGATTATCGGCTGTACTGGTATTATGCCGTCGCCCTCTCATTCCAGGTATCTTTAAACCTGATATTTCCGTCACAATATTTCCATTCAATGGCTTCATAACGCACTTCAACCTCCTCCATGTGCGCGCTGGCGATACCAAGTGGATGCAGGACTGGGGAGATCCGGGTTATCTTCACATTTTCCAGCGTTATGTTGAAGTATTCATACTCCATCCCGGCGTCATTAATTTTATACATTTTAATCAATGCCGTTTTGAACATTCTCCCTGTACATACGGCTCGAAAGAGATAGGGAGTGATGCGGTCTATTTCTTTCTCAAAGGTAACAGGAATATGTAGTCGTGTTCCTGTCAATTTCCCGGTGTTCGAACAGGTGGGTATCCAGACAGAATGGTTAAAGCATTTAAGTTCGGTAGAGCCCAATCTTGAAGGCATTAAACATTCTCCTGGAATGGGGTCATTGTTTTCATCCGTAAACCAAATATGTGCTGGGGTAGACATTTATTTATCCTTTGGGTTCGTAGAAATAGAAAACGTAAAGAACAACTACAGCAATCACCCCTATGGTAAGGATTGCGGTTATATCATTCTCAATGAAGTTTGCTGGTATCGTGGATAAAACCACAATAACAAAAATAGAAGCATAGGCTTTAAAATCATTCTTCAAGTCTTCCAGGATGATTCTAATAAGGCTCTTGATGAACTTTTTCATTACCGGATCAATTTTATAAATGCATTAGTGATATCATCGTCTGATGCTGTGTAAATATTCAAATAACCAGCTTTCATAATTACCGGTTCGATGAGAAAATACATCATTTCAATTCTCTCTAAATATAAAGCCTGGTAAAATAATGGCAGGGATGTCTTAAGGTTATTTGCGCTTTCAGCCGCGTGTTGAACCAGGGCATAGGCGTTTAAGGCTAAAAGTGCGCCTCCCATTCGCCCGGCAACTTTTTTCATTAAGGCATTTTGTACAGCGGTGTTCATTTTATTGCCATAGCATATATATTTTGCTACAACGTAAATCAGGCCTGTTTTAGAGACTTGCTTTACTGAATAACCTGTCGTGAAGGGAATGACTTTTTCGAGTATACTTTGTTTCTCATGCTCACTTCTATTTTTCAGCATTGTTTCTATATATATCTTAACCATGCGGATTATTAAATCTCTATGTTTAACTAATTCTACAATGCCTAACATGAACCTTTTGTCTTCGGAAGCCAGTTTTTTACATACATCAAAGTAATTATCAGTGAAGCAAGAGCTATAATAGAGTAAACGTGTAGTAGCATCGCCAAGATTATTTAAATATTCAATGGCTCCATCTTTAACCCCTGCAACAGCATGGTCTAGCCTTAAAGCGAGATCTTTATCGGAACCTATTTTTTCTATAATTGATTTGCTGTAATGCATTATTTATCCCTGTTGTTGGTGGGATCAATAATGACTGCTATGCAAAAAAAGAAAAGTGATCGCACTCTCAGGACTGATATTTATTAAAACCAAAGGGCTTATATATTTTATCAGGTGATGAGTGGCCTTTAAGAATTGATAAGATAAATATTGCGGAACACATTAATCAACTAAATACCCTACAGGCCGGGGGGACCCAAGCGCCCCCGGCTTAAATCTTATAACCCTTTCTTATCCATCAGTACCGCCAGATCCACCAGGCGATTTGAGAATCCCCACTCGTTGTCATACCAGGAAAGGATTTTCACCATGTTCCCGCCAATAACCAGCGTGGAAAGCCCGTCGATGATGGAAGAGCGCGGGTCGCCCTGATAGTCGCTGGAGACCAGCGGTTCATCGCTGTAGCCCAGAATGCCCTTCAGCGGTCCGCTGGCGGCTGCCTGACGGAACGCGTCATTGACCTCTCCGGCGGTCACATCGCGGCTCAGCGTTACGGTCAGGTCGACAATCGATACCACCGGAACCGGCACGCGCAGGGAGTACCCGGTCAGCTTGCCGTCGAGGGAGGGGATCACTTTCCCCAGCGCTTTCGCCGCGCCGCTGGAGTAAGGCACAATCGACAGCGCCGCCGCGCGTGCGCCGCGCAGATCTTTCTCGGGCTGGTCGTGCAGCGCCTGGCTGTTGGTGTACGCATGGGTGGTGTTCATCAGACCGTGCTCAATGCCAAACTGCTGGTGCAGCACCTGCGCGGCCGGCGCCAGTCCGTTAGTGGTGCAGCTCCCGTTGCTGACCACGAAGTGCTGTGCCGGATCGTACAGCCCGTCGTTCACGCCCATCACCACCGTCAGGTCATCGTTTTTGCCCGGCGCGGAAATGATGACGCGTTTCGCGCCGCCGCTCGAGATATGCACCGCCGCTTTTTCTCGCTCGGTAAAGAATCCGGTGGCTTCGATTACCACCTCGACGCCCGCGTCTTTCCAGCGGATGTTGGCCGGATCGCGTTCGCTAAATACGGTGATGCGCTGGCCGTCCACCTGGAGCGCGCCGTCCGCCGCTTCAACGGGCACCGGCAGCGTGCCCAGCAGTGAGTCATATTTCAGCAGATGGGCGAGGGTTTTACTGTCCGTCAGATCGTTAATGGCCACAATCTGAAGGTCAGGGTTGCCCAGCGCCGCGCGCAGGACGTTACGTCCGATACGGCCGAAACCGTTAATACCGACCTTAACCATGATGCACTCCTTATCTGTGTTGTCTGGAGTCACTGTAGGCGTCGGTCGGGATGGCGTAAATGACAAAAAAGGATCACATTACGCCATTTTGCGACAGTGGAAGCGCTGGCGGTATTCTCCCGGCGTCAGGTGGAGCTGCTTTTCAAAAACGCGGCGCAGGTTAATGCTGGTACCAAACCCGCTTTTTTCGGCAATGGCTTCAAGTGAATCATGGGTCTGTTCAAGAAGCTGTCGGGCGGCGGCCAGGCGAGCCTCCGTGACGTAGCGGGCGGGAGGCACGCCGGCGTCACGGGTAAACACGCGGGTGAAATTGCGGGGACTCATCGCCACCCGTTCTGCCAGCTTTTCGACGCACAAATCGGCGGTGAGGTGCTGCAGGATCCAGCTTTGCAGCTCGCTGACGGGGCCGGCTGCGGCGGACTGCTCCAGGCTATAGCGGCTGAACTGGAGCTGACCGCCGGGACGTCTCAGGTACATCACCATGTCCTGCGCCACGTTGCGTGCCAGGGTAAAGCCGTAATCGTCCTCCACCAGCGCCAGGGTTAGGTCAAAACCGGAGCTGACGCCGCCGGAAGTCCAGACGGAGCCATCCTGAATATAGAGCGGGCCGCCCACAACGTTAACCGCAGGATAGAGGGTTTGCAGCGTCTCCAGAAGACGCCAGTGGGTGGTTGCCCGCCGCCCGTCGAGCAGCCCCGCCTGTGCCAGCAGCAGGGCGCCGCCGCATATGGAGGCAACGCGTCGCGCATGCGGCGCGGCAAGGTGCAGCCAGTCCACTACGGCGGTGCTCTCCTGCTCATTCATGCCGCGTCCGGTAATGATGATGGTGTCCAGCGGCTCGCGCGGATCCAGCTCCGGCAGGCGGTAGTCCGCCAGCAGGTTTAATCCGGACTGGCCGTGGATCACCTGATGCGGCTGCGTGGTGGCAATAATGATGCGATAGCGGGGCTGCGCAAGGCCGTCCGGGTGCAGCCGGTTGGCCTGCATCAGGATGTCTGCAATACCGGCGGCTTCGAACAGCATGCCGCCGTCAGGGACGATAATCAGGATCTTCTTCATGTCCTGAAAAGTACCTTTATTGCAAAATAAGTCAAGCGGCCGGTGATGGCGCCGCCTCGGGCGCGCTGACCTTTTTCATCGGAATAACGGCGATAATCAGTGCCCCCAGCACCAGGAATCCGGCCACCATGAAAATCCCGGCGTTAAAGTTCCCCGTGACATCTTTCATCCAGCCCATCAGCAGGGGACCGAGCGCCGCGCCGGTCATGCCGGTGGCGTTAATGACCGCGATACCCACCGCCCGCGCGCGCAGGGAGATATAGCGATCCGGCGTAGTCCAGAAGATGACCATTGCGGCAAAGGCGCCCGCCGAGGCCATAACGATCCCGGCAAACTGCCATAGTGGGGTAGTGCTGGTGGCGGTCAATATCCAGCCCGCGGCGGCAAACAGATAAGGCAGCAGCGTATGCGCCTTGCGCTCGTTCAGGCGGTCAGATCGCTTACTCCACCACACCATGGCGACGATGGTACAAACCTGAGGTATGGCGCTCAGAATACCGATTGTGACGTTGCTGCTGCTTTCGTTAAAGCTGCGCAAAATCAGCGGCGTCCAGACGCTCAGCGCGCTCAGGGTATTCGTCAGGCAGAAATAGGCTACGGTGTACAAAATGATGACTGGCGTAAAGAGCTCCCGCGCCATGCTACGCTGAGGCAGCACAGCCGCGCTTGCCGCCAGCTGCGAAGTTTGCAGCGCTACCTTATCGGCTTCCAGCATCTCGTTCAGGCAGGCCTTATCGTCCTCGGTAAGCCATTTGGCCTTCGCCGGGCTGTCATCCAGCCAGAACCAGACCACCAGCCCCAGCAGTACCGACGGGAAACCTTCCAGCAGGAACAGCCACTGCCAGCCTTTGAGATTTAACAGTCCGTCCATGTTCAGGATATAGCCGGAAGCCAGCGATCCAAGCGCCATCGTTACCGGCATGGCAATCATAAACAGGGCATTTGCCCGGGCGCGGTAGTGGGCCGGGAACCAGTAGGTTAAATAGAGCAGCAGCCCCGGCAGGAAGCCCGCCTCCGCTATCCCCACCAGCATGCGCAGCACGTACAGGCTGTTTGGTCCGGTGGCGAACATGGTTGCGGTAGAGGCAATGCCCCAGATCACCATCAGGATCGCTATCCAGCGGCGCGCGCCGACGATACTCAGCATCACGTTACTGGGAATGCCGCAAATCACGTACATCACGTAAAACAGCGTGGTTGCCAGGCCAAACATGGTGCTGGTCAGCCCCAGATCTTTGCCCATCGTCAGGCCGGCGAAGCCGATGTTGATGCGGTCGAGGTAGGAAAAAACAAACAGAATAAATAAAAAAGTGATTAAACGACGGAACAGTTTCTTGATAACGGCTTGCTGACGCGGATCCAGAGGCGGTTGAGCGGGAGGTGCGTTCATGAAAAGCTCCACATTGCGATTATTAGAATGAGAGTGCAGGTCGGCTAACGTATAGAAAATAGCCAGGCAGGACGTCAATTCAATGTTCGAAAAATGATACGTAATTGTTAATTGCATAGCATTTATGAATCATATTGCGATCCGGATCGCTAATGCCCGGCGGTAAGGGGCTGAAACGCCAGCGTTACGCGCATTGCTGCTATGTCCGTCACCGGGCCGCAGGGTATAATCGCTTCATCTGCCGCCTGTTTTGGTAAGGAAACGCATGTCGACGATAAAAAAAACCACTGATGGTCAGGCCGCTGACGCTGCCTTTCACCGCGAAGAGTTTCCGTTTTACTGGATCGTTAACGTCCACGCTCGCTACACGCAAATCATGGAGATTACGTTAAAAAAAGCCCAGCTGGACGTCTCAGGCTTTCGGGTGCTGATGGTGACGCATCAGTACGGCAGGGCCAGCATTTCCCAGATCGCCGAATACGCAATGGCCAAGATGCCCACCGTGACGAAAATCGTCGGTCGGCTGCGTGACGAAGGGCTGGTCACCACCGCAAGCAGCGAACAGGACGCGCGGGTGACGGTGGTCCAGCTCACCGATGCCGGTCGACAGAAAGTGGAGGAAGCGATGGCTCAGGCAGGCAAGGTTTTTGAGAAAGGTTTTAAGGGAATGACCGCCAGCCAGGTAACGAAAATGAACGCCTCCCTGGCAAAAGTGCTGGATAACCTCAACGAACTTTAACCGCATACTAAATTTGTGATCCGCGTAGCTATTCTTTCTAATCTCCTGTAATTACTCACTTTTTAAAGACGTGTGGCGATAAAGCGATATCGCCTGCGTCGCTGCCGTTTCCCACCGTTTTGTTTTATTTTTCATCACCATGAAGCATTAACCCTGCGTTTCAAAAGGTTAATAAAATGTTAGGTATCCGTAAAATTAACGTGAATTATTACTTGAATATTCATCTAAATCTTCCATGATTGACCTACCGTCATTCAGCACAAAAAAAGCGCAACGACGCTCCGCCTGAATGTGATTCATTTTTTCTGGTTAAGGTGTTCATCATGAAGCCAGTATTCAAGAGCAATGGTTATATCGAGCAGTTTACCCTCGGCGAGGGCGATCTCCGCTTTGCGGTCAAGGACACGCTGGACGTTGCCGGGCACCGTACGCGGGCGGGTTCGCCGGCACTGGCTAATGCACCGGTTGCGCCGCGCCATGCGGACGTGGTCGCCAGGCTGCTGGAGGCGCAGTGCGTGCTGACCGGTAAAACCACGCTGCACGAGCTGGCTTTCGGCGTAACCGGCATCAATCCGCGCTGCGGCACACCGTTAAACCCACATTATCCGACGCTGATCCCCGGGGGCTCCTCCAGCGGTTCGGCGGCGGTGGTGGCCTCCGGTGAGGTGGATTTTTCTCTCGGGACGGATACCGGCGGTTCGGTGCGTATGCCTGCCGCCTGCTGCGGAATTATTGGCCTTAAGCCGGGGTTTGGCGTACTGAGCCGCAGCGGCGTCATGCCGGAACAGAGTTCGCTTGATTGCGTCGGCGTATTCGCCCGCGATGCTGATGTTCTGCGTAAGGTGATGACCCGCCTGGCCGTTCCCGTCGGCCCGCCGCTGGAGGCCTTTCCGTCCCTGGCGTACGTGCTGGCGGCAGAGCCCGATATTGACGCCTGCATTGACGAGTTTCTCTCTCAGGCTGGCGTAACGCCGCAGGAAGCCGCGCTGCCGTTGCTCGAAGAGGCCCATCGCGCCGGGCTTACCCTTATCAGCCATGAAAACTGGCTGGCGTCAGGCCCGCTTCTGAAAAGCAATTTAGTCTCGCCAGACGTGGCGTCGCGCATACGCGCCGGGGCTGATATTAGCGAAGAGGGGCTTCGCCACGCGGAGCAAATCCGCCGGGCGTTCACCGAACAGGTGGATGACTTACTTAACATTACGCCGCTGCTGGCGATGGCGACGCTGCCGGAGCTGCCGCCGACGCTGCGGGAAGCCGAAGAGCCGCTCAGCGTCGTCAATCTCACCCGGCTGGTGCGCCCGTTTAACCTTAGTGGCCATCCTGCAATAACGCTGCCCGTGGGCGAAATCGACGGTCGCCCGGTGGCGCTCCAGCTTATCGCCCGCAGGGGGGATGACGGGCTGCTGGTGCAGGCCGCCGGGTGGCTGAACGCGCGACGACGTCACTAGCCCTTACGTTCCTGCTTTCACCCTGAAGATCCAGTGAGTTCGTCTCATTGCGGCCTCGCTCGCCCCGAGCATGCCGCTGATAACTATCCGGAGGATGCTATGTCTGCCGTACCCGTCCGTGAGGAGCTGGTCCCGCTGCTGAGCGATATTGCTGCCCGCAGCCATGAATTTGAGCATCAGCGTCATATTTCTGACGACGTGATCGCCCGTTTCAAACAGGCAGGCGTCTACCGTGCGCTGGTGCCCAGAGAGTACGGCGGAGACGAATGCTCCCCGGCGCAGTTTTGCGAGCTGATTGAACAGATCTCAACCGCCGACGGCTCGGCGGGCTGGGTGGCGAGCTTCGGCATGAGCCCGTTTTATCTCGGCGCGCTTCCGCCAGACACGCTGAAGGCGCTGTGGTGCGACGGACCTGACGTGGTCTTTGCCGGGGGGATCTTCCCGACGCAAAAAGCGCAGCGGGCCGACGGCGGCTACCGCGTTGGCGGCCGCTGGAGCTTTGCCAGCGGCTGCATGGGGGCGTCGGTGCTGGGCGTCGGGTTCCTGCCGGAGGATGACCACCCCCTGCCGCGGATGGCGGTGCTGCCGCGCCAGAGCGTGCAGATCGATCCGGTCTGGGACACCGTCGGGCTGGCGGGAACCGGCAGCCACGACCTGGTGGTCAACGATGCCTTCGTGCCGCATGAATGGACCTTTGTCCGGGGCGGGGCGCTGAATCTGGAGGGGCCGCTCTACCGTTACCCGGTGCTGTCGCTTGCCACGCAGGTGCTCTCCGTGGTGGCGCTCGGCGTGGCGCGCGCCGCGCTCAGCGAAATTTACGCCCTTGCGCATCGTCAGCAGTCCGTCACCGGCGCACCGCGCCTGGCTGAACGCCCACAGGCGCAGATGCAAATCGCCCGCTGCGAGGCGGAACTGCGATCCGCCCGCGCGTGGTTTTACGAGGCCATCGATGACGTCTGGCAGAACCTGCTGGCGGGGGACGATCCGCACTGCGGGCTAATCAACGCCCTGCGCCTGTCATCTACCCATGCCACCCGCGTGGCCGCGGAGGTGGCGCGTCAGGCGCTGGCGCTGAACGGTATGGGTGGGGTGAGCATGACCAGCCCGCTCCAGCGCTATGTGCGCGACACGATGGTGATTACCCAGCATGCCTTTATGGGTGACCTCTCGTACCTGAATGCCGGGACGGTCTTTTTTGGCGGCAAACCGCTGCCGGGTTACCTGTGACATTTACCTAAAGGAGTAACGGATGAGCCAGACAACAACCTTACGCGTGCTGTTTTGCATCGGCGTCAATCAGAACTTTTTCGATGCGAGTGCGGCAGAAGCCGGGCAGGTATGGGCCGCCTTCGGCGTAATGATGAAGGGTATTGAGGAGACGCAGGGCATTCGCGTGCTTGGCAACATGGACGACGACCAGCTGATGGTCGGGCCGTCCACCGCCGCGCCGTGGACCACCTACGTGCTGGCGGACGCGGAGCGCCTCGAAAACGTGGCGGCGGTCTGCAACCTGTTTCGCACCACGCCGGTTGGCGACAGCGGCAGCAGGCTGTGGAAGTACTGCAAAATCGAAGCCCGCGTGGGCCGCGAACTGATTATTCAGAGCTGACCATGAACGCCCGGGACGCGCTGCGACTGCGGCAGCTTGAAGCATACCAGGCCGCACGGGTCTGCATCAGCGACTACATGCACCTGTGCGATCGCCTCGATTCACCGGAAACGGTGCAGGCCATAGGCGCGCTCTTTACCGTCGACGCCTGCTGGGAAGGGGTGGGTGAACCCTACGCTACCCGGCTCGGTCGGCACCGGGGGCGGGAGGCAATTATGACGATGATGGCGGCCTACGTGCGAAAGCCCGCGCATTTCACCATTAACGCCCATTTTCTGTGCTCGGAGGCACTGTGGCACGAGCCGGACGGGCAGCTTAAGGGCCGCTGGCTGATGCTGCAAACGTCGGCGTTCAGCGCAGGCGGCGCGCACCTTAACGCGGCTGAAATAGAGGTTAGCTTTGCCAGCGAGGAGAGCGGGATGGCAATGACCCACTTCACCACCCGGAATCTGTTCAGCAGGCCGGTCGACCGCTGGCACGCCGCGGATGCCTTACCCGTACCGGATAACAACTAAATCGGCAGGAGACTGGATATGCAATGCGACCACCTCATCAACGTTAAAAATATCGATACCGCGCCAGCGCGCTCGGCGATTGCGGCGCTCGTGCAGCACGACCGCGTGCATACGTCGCTTTATACCTCGGAAGCGCTGTTCCGCCTGGAGCTGGAGAGAATTTTCAGCAAAACGTGGGTCTGGGTTGCCCATGTCAGCGAAATCCCGGAAACGGGCAGCTTCAAAACCACCGAGATCGGCACCCAGCCGGTGATCGTGGTGCGCGACCGTAAAGGCAACGTGCATACGCTGCTGAACCGCTGCCGCCACCGTGCGGCCACGGTATGCGAACACCGCAGCGGTAAGACCAACAGCTTTGTCTGCCCGTACCACGGCTGGGGCTACGCGCTGGACGGCAGCCTGCGCGGCGTGCCGCATCCGGAAAGCTACGCTGACCAGCTGGAGAAGGGCGAGCTGGGGCTGGTATCCCTGCGCACCGAGCAGTACGCGGGCATGATCTTCGCCACTTTTAATGAACAGATTGAACCACTGGATGATTTTCTCGGGGCGGCTAAAAAGTGGATGGATCTGTTTATGAAGCAGGGGGCGGGCTATCCGATAAAAACCGGACCCGCGCACCGTTTCCGCTTTCCCGGCAACTGGAAAATTCAGCTCGAAAATACCACCGACGGCTACCACTTTCCGGTGGTGCACCGATCGTTCTTAAGCTCCGTCGATAAGCAGACCGAAGAGATGCTCAACTTCGTCGACGGCAGCGGCTACGTTGAAGATCTCGGCAACGGCCACAGCGTGATGGTGATGATCCCGGAGCTGGTGGACCTGGACGCTAATCCCGACGCCCCCATCCCGGAGCGCTTCAACGAGCTGGCGGACGCCCTGCGCGCCGAGCACGACGAGGCGCAGGTGCGCCGCATTGTTCGCGCCGTCGGCGGCTCCGGTTTTAACCTCAATATTTTCCCTAACATCGCCTGCTCGATGGCCTTCTTCCGCGTCCTCCAGCCGGTATCCGTGAACGAAACCGAAATTCACCATGCGGCGATCACCATGGAGGGCGGCCCGGAAATCGCCAATCAGGTGCGCCTGCGTCTGCACGAACACTTCCAGGGGCCGATGGGATTCGGTACGCCGGATGACTCCGAAGCCTGGGAGCGCGTTCAGCGCGGGGCCACGTCGGGTGATGACCTGTGGATCATGCTTAATCGCGGGCTGGCCGGGGAGTATCGCACCGATGACGGGCTGCGCAGTGACGTAAGCGCCGAAACCGGCATGCGCGCTGCCTATCGCCAGTGGAAAAAACTCATGACGGAGGCCGAATAATGATGATGCCGGATCCTGCACTTTTTACCGCCATGACGGTGGTTAACCTCGAAGGCGATCTGCTCGACCAGGGCGAATTTAACGCCTGGCTGGATCTGTGGCTGCACGACGGGCTGTACGTGGTGCCCATCGACCCCGCCGAAACCGATTTTAAGAACACCCTCAACTACACCTGCGACGATAGCCACATGCGGGAGAAGCGGGTGAAACGCCTCTACAGCGGGGAGTCGATCTCCACCACGCCGCGCGCCCGCACCCTGCGCACCCTGTCGCGCCTGCGCGTGCTTGAGTCGGACAGCAACACCATCGTGGTGCGCGGGGCGCAATCCCTGTGGGAGCACCGCAAGGGGCACAGCCGACACTATGCCGCAGACATCACCTGGCACCTGCGCCAGCAGGGCGACCGCTGGCTGATCCAGCAGAAGGTGATCCGCCTGGTTAACAGCGACGATGTGCTGCACAGCATCGGCTACATCCTGTGAGGAGCCACGCATGACGCAAACCGTATTAGTGACCGGCGCGGCCTCCGGTCTGGGCAAAACCATTGCCGCCAGCCTGCTGGAGCAGGGCTTTCAGGTCGTGCTCACCGACGTGGACGCTGGCCGGGCGCGGCAGGCGGCGGACGAGCTGGATAACGGCAGGGTGCTGGCGCTCGGGCTGGACATTCGCCAGCCGCAGGACTTTGAACGGGCGCTGACGGCTATCCTCGCCCGCTTCGGCAGCCTGGAGGTGCTGGTGAACAACGCCGCGCTGACGCTCGCCACGCCGGTGATGGAAATTGACGTCGACGAGTTCGACCGGGTTATCTCCACCAATCTGCGCGGCACCTTTATCGGCTGTCAGACCGTTGGCCGCTACTTTGCCGGTAAAGGGTACGGAAGGATTATCAACCTGGCCTCGCTCGCCGGGCAGAACGGCGGCACGGCGTCGGGGGCGCACTACGCGGCCTCTAAAGGCGGCATCCTCACCCTCACCAAAATATTTGCCCGGGAACTGGCGAAATCAGGCGTGACGGTCAACGCCATTGCCCCGGGGCCCATGGATCTGCCCACCGTTCACGCGCTGGTGCCGGAGGCGAAAATGGCCGGGCTGCTGGAAACCATCCCGGTTGGCAGGCTCGGTGAGGCGGGGTTTGTGGCGCAGGCCGTGGCGCTGCTGGCATCACCCCAGGCGTCGTTTGTCACCGGGGCAACCTGGGACATCAACGGCGGCCTGTTTATGCGCTAAGGAGGCAACATGCTGACTTTACGGATTACCCGGCGCGAGCTGCGGGGGGAGGTTGTCCTGCTGACGCTGACGCATGCTGAAGGGCTAGCGCTGCCGCCGTTTAGCGCGGGCGCGCACGTCGACCTGCATCTCGCCGAAGATCTGATTCGTCCGTACTCCCTGTGCGGCGATCCGCAGGACCGGCACCACTATCAGCTGGGCATTCTGAAAGAGGGGCAGTCGAAGGGCGGCTCGCTGGCCGTTCACGCGCTGAAAGAAGGGGACCTGGTGACCGCCAGCGAGCCGCGCAACCTGTTTGCCCTCGACGCCTGCGCGGCGCACAGCCTGCTGATTGGCGGCGGGATCGGCATCACGCCGTTGCTGGCGATGGCCGCCGAACTGCACGCCGCCGGACGATCGTTCGCGCTGCACTACTGCGCGCGATCCCGCAAGCAGGCGGCTTTTGCGGCACAGCTCGAAGCCTCGGCGTATGCGCCGCATCTGCACTTCAGCGATGAACGGCGCCTGGATCTGGCGGCGGTGCTGGGCGACGTGCCGCCGGATACCCACGTTTACGTCTGCGGCCCCTCGCGCCTGATGGAGGCGGTCAAGGCGGAGGCGCTAGCGAAGGGGGTCTCCCCGGAACGGATCCACCAGGAGTGCTTTAGCGCCGACGTCGCCACCGCAGGCGAGGCGTTTGACGTTGTCGCGGCCGCCAGCGGCATCACCGTGACCGTGCTGGAAAATCAGACCATCGTCGAGGCGCTGGCGCAGGCCGGGCTGAAGGTCAACGTCTCCTGTAAACAGGGGATCTGCGGCAGTTGCCTGACGGACGTCCTCGAAGGCGAGCCGGACCACCGGGACCACTACCTCACCGATGAAGAGAAGGCGGACGGCGACCAGATTCTGCTCTGCTGCTCCCGCGCGAGATGCGGTCGTTTAGTCATCGATTTGTAAGGAAGAAAACCATGACGCTGCAAACTGAATTTCGTAACGCAATGGCCCAGCTCGGCAGCGCCGTGTCGGTGATCACCACCGACGGCCCGGCGGGCAAATTTGGCTTCACCGCCTCGGCGGTCTGTAGCGTGACCGACCAGCCGCCGACGCTGCTGGTCTGCATGAACCGCAACTCATACGCCCATGAACACTTCTGCCGCAACGGCGTGCTGTGCGTGAACGTGCTTTCCAGCAGCCATCAGGCGCTGTCCGGCGTGTTTGCCAACGCCAGCCTGCGGTCTGAAGAGCGCTTCCTGCACGACAGCTGGCAGGTGATGAGCAGCGGGGCGCCGGTGCTGAGTTCATCCGTTGCCAGCTTCGACTGCCGGATCGCCGACTGCCATGAGGTGGGCAGCCACTCGGTCTTTTACTGCCAGGTGCAGGCGATCCGCATCAGCGACCAGCCTCGCGGGCTGGTTTACTTCAACCGTCGTTACCATGCCGTCGGGCACGACGTTGAGGTCTAGCCATTTTTCCCGCCAACAGGGGTAATGCGTAATGAGCAATGTCGTAACAGAACAAAAAATCACGACCGACGTGAGCCAGGATACAAACCAGATGCGTAAGCTGGTGATCGCGTCCGTGCTGGGCAACGCGCTGGAATGGTATGACTTTTTCCTCTACGGCACCGCGGCGGCTCTGGTGTTTGGCCCGCTGTTCTTTCCGGTGGGAGGCGATCCCCTGCAGGGCACGCTGCTGGCGTTTTCCGGTTTCGCGGTCGGCTTTCTGGCGCGACCGCTGGGCGGGATCCTCTTCGGGCACCTGGGGGACAGATACAGCCGCAAGATGACCCTGATCATGACCTTAACGCTGATGGGGGCGACCACCTTCGTTATCGGCCTGCTGCCCACCTACGCGCAGATGGGGATTTGGGCACCGCTGACGCTCATCATCCTGCGCTTTTTACAGGGCGTGGCCTCGGGCGGCGAGTGGGGCGGGGGCGTATTAATGCTGAGTGAAAACGCGCCGGCATCCCGTCGCGGCTACTACACCGCCTGGAGCCAGATGGGGGTCTCCGGTGGGTTCGTTCTCTCGGCGTTTGCCTTTTATCTGGTGCAGAAGCTGCCGGAAGCGGACTTTATGCGCTGGGGCTGGCGCGTGCCGTTCCTGCTGAGCATCGTCATCTTTTTAGTCGGCGTGTATATCCGTAAAAACATCCGCGAAAGCAAGGCGTTCACCCAGGCGAAGCCGGAAGAGAAGCACGAGAAAATTCCGCTGCTGGTACTGATGCGCGATCACCCCAAAGCGCTGTTGCAGGCGATTGCCCTGCGCCTGCCGGAAAACGGCGCGTCCTACATCTTCTTTACCTTCTCGGTGGTCTACGCCAGACACATTGGTATCAGCACCGGGGACATCATCAGCGCCGTGACGCTGGCAATGCTGGTGGAGTTTTTCTCGATTCTGTTCTGGGGCGCGCTCTCGGATCGCATCGGCCTTAAGCCGGTGTATTACGTCGGCGTTATTGGCCTGCTGGTGATGGCGTTCCCGTTCTTCTGGCTGCTGTCTACCGGCAGCTATGGCTGGATCCTGCTCGGCATGTTTCTCGGTCTGCCGTTCTGCCACGGAGCGATGATTGGTACTCAGCCCTGCATCATGAGCGATCTCTTCCCGGTCCGCGTGCGCTACTCCGGTCTGGCGCTCGGGCACGAGGTTGGGTCGATCTTCTCCGGGGGATTAGGGCCGATGCTGGCGGTAGCGCTGCTGATTGAATTTGACTCCTACTGGCCGGTTTCCCTGCTGCTGATGCTCTACGCGATTCTGGCGTGGTTCGCGCTGCGCACCCTGCCGGCAAAACAAGAGGTGACAGAATGATTGATAAACGGATGGCCGATACCGACCACGCGGTTGCTGACGTTTTTGACGGCGCGGTGGTGATGGTCGGCGGATTTGGCCCGGCGGGACAGCCCGCAGAGCTGCTGGATGCCCTCATTCGCCGACGGCCGCGCGCGCTGACGCTCATCAGCAACAACGCGGGCAACGGCGATTACGGTCTGGCGGCGCTGCTGAAGGCCGGGTGCGTCAGGAAGGTGATCTGCTCGTTCCCGCGCCAGGCGGACTCCTGGGTGTTCGACGATCTCTACCGACGCGGAGAGGTTGAGCTGGAGCTGGTGCCGCAGGGCAACCTTGCGGCGCGCATTCAGGCGGGAGGCGCGGGGCTGGGCGGGATCTTCACCCCCACCGGCTTCGGTACCGACCTGGCTAAAGGCAAAGAGACGCGTCGCATCGACGGAAAAGATTACGTGTTTGAAACGCCGCTGAAGGCCGATTTCGCGCTGATTAAGGCGCTGAAGGCCGACCGCTGGGGCAACCTGACGTTTGACAAAACCGGGCGCAACTTCGGGCCGATTATGGCCACCGCCGCCGCCTGCACCATCGCGCAGGTGAGCGAGACGGTGGCGCTGGGAGAGCTGGATCCTGAAGCGGTGGTCACGCCGGGGATCTTCGTGCAGCGCGTGGTCCGGGTGGCGACAGCGCTTAAGGAGTCCGCATGATTACGCTTACCCCCCAGCAGCTGGCGCAGCGTATTGCCGACGATATTCCCGAAGGAGCGTACGTCAATCTCGGTATCGGCATGCCGACCCGCATCGCCAATTACCTGCCTGCCGATCGTGAGATCGTCCTGCACAGTGAAAACGGCATTCTCGGCATGGGGCCGGCGCCCCGGGCAGGACTGGAGGATGCGGAGCTCATTAATGCCGGTAAACAGCCGGTGACGCTGCTGGCGGGCGGCTGCTATTTCCACCACGGCGACTCGTTCACCATGATGCGCGGCGGCCATCTCGATATCTGCGTGCTGGGGGCGTATCAGGTTTCCGAGCGCGGCGATTTGGCTAACTGGAGCACCGGGGAGCCGTCGTCGATCCCGGCGGTCGGTGGGGCGATGGATCTGGCGATTGGCGCCAAAAAGGTGTTTGTGATGACCGAACACCTGACCAAAAAAGGCGAGTGCAAAATCGTCAAAGCCTGCACCTGTCCGCTGACCGGTGTGGCCTGCATCGACCGGATCTACACCGATATGGCGGTGATGGATATTACCGACGGCGGCATCGTGGTGCGCGAGCTGTTTGGCGACGTCACCCCGGACTATTTGCAGTCCGTCACGCCCGTCGGGCTGACGTTTGCGTTACGCGGTGAAGACGCCACGGCCTGAGGAAAACGCTATGGATCTTGAATTTCGACTGGACGGACCGGCCAATGCGCCGCTGCTGGTGCTCTCTAATTCGCTCGGTACGACCTATGGGATGTGGCAGGCGCAGCTTCCCGCCCTGACGCGGCATTTTCGCGTGCTGCGCTACAACACGCGCGGCCACGGGCGTTCGCCCCTGCCGCGGGGGCCGGTAAGCCTCGCCTCCGCGGGCCAGGACGCGATCGCTCTGCTGGATCGCCTGGGCGTTGAGAAAGCCTGCTTCTGCGGGATCTCCCTGGGCGGAATGACGGGCCTGTGGCTGAACCGCCACGCCCCGGAACGTTTTCACCGCCTGGTGGTGGCAAACACCGCCGCCAGAATTGGTGAAACGGCGGGTTGGCTACAGCGTGCGGCTCTGGTACGCGAGCAGGGAATGGCGCCCGTCGCGGCCACGGCAGCCGACCGCTGGTTCACGCCTGACTTTTGCCAGGCGCATCCGGAGGTAGTGGCGGAGCTGATCGCCGGGCTCACAGATACGCCTGCGGAGGGCTATGCCGCCTGCTGCGAGGCGCTGGCATATGCCGACCTGCGCGACGACGTACAGTTCATGCCGCGCCCGATGCTGGTGATTGCCGGGGAACACGATCCGGTGACAACGACCCGCGACGCACGATGGCTGGTGGAGACCGCCCCGGACGCGCAATACCTGGCCTTACCCGCCTCACACCTCTCCAATACGGCCTGTGCGCAGGCGTTCAATCAGCATCTCATCACTTTTTTAACCGCAGGAGTTCCGCATGAGCATCACGATTGAATCCATCGCCTGCTGGCTGGTGGATATTCCGACGATTCGTCCACACAGGCTGTCGATGGCGACGATGGGCTGCCAGACGCTGGCCCTGGTGCGAATGACCTGCGACCGGGGCGTGGTCGGCTGGGGCGAAGCGACCACCATCGGCGGCCTGAGCTACGGCGCCGAAAGCCCGGAGGGGATCAGGTCAGCCATCGACACCTATCTCGCGCCGCTGCTGTGCGGCAAAACCTTCAGCGGCCCGGCGGCGCTGGCGCAGGCCATGAATGCCAGCGTGAAGGGCAACACCTTTG
Source organism: Enterobacter cloacae complex sp. P40C2 (assembly GCF_014930695.1). NCBI lineage: Bacteria > Pseudomonadati > Pseudomonadota > Gammaproteobacteria > Enterobacterales > Enterobacteriaceae > Enterobacter > Enterobacter cloacae complex sp. P40C2. The sequence continues at coordinate 325,587 of NZ_JADBRP010000003.1, forward strand.
CGAAATCGGCCCTCGAAACGGCGTTTCTGGACGCGCAGGGCAAAACGCTGGGCGTATCCGTCAGCACGCTGCTGGGTGGCCCGCTGAGCAGGCGGCTGCCGGTGCTCTGGACGCTGGCGAGCGGGGATACCGGGCAAGACATTGAAGAGGGCAGACGCCTGCTGGCGGCAGGGCGACACCGCGCCTTCAAGCTGAAGATTGGCGCGCGCGATCTGATGACCGACGTCCGCCATGCGCTGGCGATCAGGTCCGCGCTCGGGGATGAGGTCAGCATCCGGGTCGACGTCAACCAGGCCTGGGATCTGGCGACCGCAATAAAAGGTATGCGCCTGTTGCAGGACGGGGGAATAGACCTGGTGGAGCAGCCCGTTGCGCAGTGGGACCGGCAGGGGCTCATTGCCCTGAGCCAGCGCTTCGAGGTGCCGGTTCTTGCGGATGAGGCGGTGGCAACCGGCCATGACGGTTTTACCCTGGCGAACGGCGGCTTTCGCGGGGCGTTTGCCCTCAAGATCGCCAAGGCGGGCGGCCCGGCTCAGGCGCTGAAGCTGGCAAGCGTAGCGCAGGCGGCGGGCATTGCGCTTTACGGCGGCACCATGCTGGAAGGAACGATCGGCACGCTCGCCTCCCTGCATGCCTGGTCGACGGTTCAGATGCAGTGGGGCACCGAGATGTTCGGCCCGCTGCTTCTTAAAGATGATGTCGTTGTACGCGCGCTGGCGTTCAGCGACGGGCAGGTAACGCTGCCGGACGGACCAGGCCTGGGCATTGAGGTCGACGACGATAAATTACGCCACTACGCGCGCCAGTAAGGAGTTCATATGCTGTTCAAAGTAGAAATGACGGTCAACATCCCTGCTTCACTCCCGCAGGTGCAGGCGGATGAGATTAAGGCAAAAGAGAAAGCCTACTCGCAGCGGCTCCAGCGTGAAGGCAAATGGCTGCACATCTGGCGGGTAGTGGGGCAGTACGCCAACGTGAGCATCTTTGACGTTAAGGACAACGAGGAGCTGCACGCCCTGTTAACGGCGCTGCCGCTCTATCCGTACATGGCAATAAGCGTTCAGCCGCTCTGCGGCCATCCATCGTCAATAGATAACGATAAACGGTAAATACCCTACGATAATGAGGAACCCGCAATGTCTAAAAACCCTTCCCAGCAGTCAGAGCTTGAGACCTTACTTGCCATCAGCAGCGGCCTCAATACCGACGGCGGCAACGAGCGCGTTAAGCGCGTTATTCATCAGCTGCTGAACGACCTGTGCCATACCATTAAAACCTTCGACATCAGCGACGAAGAATTCTGGATCGCCGTAAACTACCTGAACGAGCTCGGCGAGCGTAAAGAGGCGGCGCTGCTGGCCGCAGGGCTGGGGCTGGAACACTACCTCGACATGCGCGCCGATGAAAAAGAGGCTGCGTCCGTCAGCCGCGCGGGGACGCCGCGCACCATTGAAGGGCCGCTGTACGTCGCAAACGCGCCGCTGAGCGATCATTTTGCACGCATGGACGACGGCAGCGAGCGGGCAGAAGCCATGTGGCTGCACGGCACCGTGACCGATATTGACGGTAAACCGGTCGCAGGGGCGATTGTCGATATCTGGCACGCCAACACGCACGGAGGCTACTCCTTCTTTGACCCGTCGCAGCCTGAATATAACCTCCGCCGCCGGGTAAAAACGGCTGCCGATGGCAGCTACGCGGTACGCAGCATTGTTCCCTGTGGCTACGGCTGCCCGCCCGATGGTCCGACGCAGAAGCTGCTGAACGAGCTGGGCCGTCACGGCAACCGCCCGGCGCATATTCATTTCTTTGTCTCCGCGCCGGGCTTTAAACATCTCACCACGCAGATCAACCTTAACGGCGATCGGTACCTGTGGGATGACTTTGCCTTTGCCACCCGTGAGGAGCTGATTGCCGATCCGGTGAAAGTCACCGACAGCACGCTTGCCCGCGAGAGGGATATACATGAGCCGCATACGGAAGTGAGCTTTAGCTTCACGCTGGTGAAGGCCGCCGGGGCGGAGGAGGAGGCGAGAGGTAAGCGTGCACGGGTGAAGGAGTAACCCGAAAGATGTTACTCAGATTTTATAGAGATATGTAGTAACGGTAAAACATTCTTTGAGCGACGCAATGCCGATGCCCCTTAAATTCCCGTTTCCTGGAGGGAGGGGGCATGCGGCTGAGCAATAATAGAACAAAAAGATGTAGCGGGACTTAATTGTTAACGACCAAAAGTTAACCCAAAAAGATAAAAGTCGCGGCATTATTTCGCATTGCGAAATTAACTTTACTCCTTTTTTATCCCCTCTTTTTGTTAATGGGCGCAGCTCCTGTTGTGTGAAAGATACCTTCAGAATGCAACAAAGAAATAATCCTAAATATATCCCACGGCGCACAGAAAAAATGAAAATCTACTAAATATGGTAGTGGCGCTAATAGGGTGGTTACGTTAATGATAGCGGTTCTCTTTTGCAGGATAAGTCTTTTTAATCAATTGTTTATGTGGATTTTTTCTTACGAAAAAAAACAATTTCAGCTAAGTTCTCTTTTTTTATGAGATTAATCCTATAATGCATTGGGCGTATCATTAAACGCCGTTAAGCAGGCGGGAAATATTGAATTGATGACAAGCTCATGTAAACTTGTCTACCGTTTGTCAAAATATGTCAGGAACGCGTTGGGCCTATTTCTGTTAGGCTCGTGCGGTAGCTATGCCCTTAAATAGTTACATGCTGAAAATATCCTGACTATTTTAACAATAGCACCTAAGTCAAATTTTATCCCCTCTCTTCATCCTCTAAATATCGCTACGGAAAAGCATATGAAACTGCGCGTATTGTTATCACTTCTGTTTGTTATGGCGGTGGCGGGCTGTAAGGCGCCGCAGAAACCAGCGATCACCGACGATACGATCGTCACCAGCCAGGTTAACGGCGTCACGCTGACGCACCGTCATGCCGTTACCCCTCCGGCGGAGTTCACCCAGGTGAATGAACCGTACCGTGCCATGTATCCGGCGTCCCTGATGAGCCGTCCTGATTACGGCGGAAAAGTGATCCGTACACTGGAAACCGGCAAAACCTATGTTGTGCTGGGTCAGGTTGAACATTTCTGGATGGCGCTGGCCGATGAAGGGAATGAACAGCTGATTGGTTACGTGCCGATGCGTGCCGTGATCAAGGCCGATCAGTACGAGGCCACCGTGCGTAAACAGGCACTGCGTCCTAAAGCGCGGAAAAAAGCCACCTGTGTTGACGTCGATGGCAACAGCAAAGCCTGCAAAGACAGCGCGAACGGTACGTGGATCCTGAACTAAACGGGTTTCAAGAGCGTATTTTTATGAATAATAAAAAATTACATCTGATGTGGTTCGCTTTTCTGGCGGTGATTTTCGCTCCGATCGGTGGTTGTACGTCGTCTTCACACAGCGACCCCTCCCGCTACAATCTGCAGTTTCAGGCTCATCCTCAAATCAATGATTCTGCGCCGCTTAAGGTCAGAGTGTTGCTGCTGAAATCCGATGCGGATTTCATGTCCAGCGACTTCTATTCCCTGCAGAACAACGCGTCAGCCACCCTTGGCGCGAATCTGCTGAACAGCGATGTATTCTTCCTGATGCCGGGCCAGCTTTCGAAAACCCTGAGCGGACAAAGCTCACCGGAAGCGCGCTATATCGGCGTGATGGCGGAATATCAGGCGCTGGACGGAAAAAAATGGCGCGTCTCACTCCCTTTGCCTGTTCCCGGCGAAAACGCGATTTACCAGTTCTGGAAATGGTCCGCAGATGAACTTCAGGCCAGCGTCTTTCTTGACGTAAATGGAATCCGGGTCATCAGCCAGTAACGGCCTACATAACAGGAAAGAGATCATCATGACGAAAGCAGAAAAGGTCGTCTGGACCGAAGGTATGTTCCTGCGTCCGCACCATTTTCAGCGGGCAGAAAGTTACCTGCTCAACCACGTTCGTGAGTGGGGAGCATTGCAGCGATCGTATCTCTGGGGCTTTCTCGACCTTGAGCTGGACGAGGCGATGCTGCGTCAGGGCTGCATCGCCCTGAGCTACTGCAGCGGCCTGCTGCCTGACGGCACGTTTTTCCAGGTTCGCAGCGATCGTAACGGTCCGGCTCCGCTCAGGATCCCGGATAATCTCACCAATGAAAAGGTGGTGCTTGCGCTGCCGGTTCGTCGCGGCGGTCGGGAAGAGGTGATCTTCAGCGAGGAGCAGGCTTCACTGGCGCGTTTTATTACCTTTGAACAAGAGGTGGAAGACGATAACGCCATGGCGGTGGGGGAGGCGACGGTCCAGTTTGGCCGTCTGCGCCTGACGCTGATGCTGGAGAAAGATCTGACGGCAGAGTGGACCGCCATCGGCGTGGCGTTCGTGACCGAAAAACGCAACGACAACCTCGTGCGGCTCGATAACAGCTACATCCCGCCGATGCTGAACGCCAATAACAGCCCCCAGCTGTACGGCATGATCAACGATCTGCACGGTTTGCTGGTCCAGCGTAGCCAGCAGATTGGGGGGCGCCTGCGCCAGCCGGGCCGTTTTAACACCTCTGAGATGATTGAATTTACGCTGCTTTCGCTGATCAACCGTCATCTGGGAGACGTGTCGCATCTTAAAACGCTGCCGCTGCTTCACCCGGAAGCGCTCTGGCGCAGCTGGCTGCCGTTTGCGACGGAGCTCGCCACCTGGACACCGCAGCGCACCGCCGAGAGCGTTCTGCCGGTATACGATCATGACGATCTTGCCGTCTGCTTCAGCAAGCTGATGCTGATGCTGCGCCAGGGACTGTCGCTGGTGATGGAAGACCACGCCATTCAGCTGCCGCTGCACGAGCGTTCCCACGGGCTGAATATCGCCACCGTGCCGGAAACCAGCATGGTACGGGAGTTTGGCTTCGTGCTGGCGGTCAAAGCCAACGTGCCTGGCGAACACCTGCAAACCCATTTCCCTGCCCAGATGAAGGTAGCGCCGGTCTCGAAAATTCGCGATCTGGTACAGCTCCAGCTGCCGGGCATTATGCTCCGCGCAATGCCCGTTGCCCCGCCGCAGATCCCGTGGCATGCGGGCTACAGCTATTTTGAGCTGGAGAGGGGCAGCGAGCTGTGGCACGAGATGGACAAGTCCGGCGCATTCGCTCTGCATCTTGCAGGGGAATTCCCGGGTCTCGATATGGAGTTCTGGGCCATCCGTAGCCCGACAGAATAATAAAGCGAGCGCTTAATATGCAGGAACGACAGGATACCGGCAGTGATGCCGTGTTTACCGGAGCCAGTGGCAATAATCAGCTGGTGGCGGCCGCCAATCCGCTGCTCAACGCGATTCCGCAAATCCGTCATTCGGTTTCCCACGACGACCAGGTTGGGCTGCGCCAGCGCCTGATTGATGAGATTCGCCGTTTCGAAGTGCGGTGCCAGCAGGCGGGGTTGCCCTATGAGGTGATCGTCGGCGCGCGCTATTGCCTCTGTACGGCGCTGGATGAAGCGGCCGCCCTGACGCCATGGGGCAGCAGCGGCGTCTGGTCAAGCAATGGCCTGCTGGTAACGTTTCATAACGAAACCTGGGGCGGCGAGAAGTTCTTCCAGCTGCTGGCGCGCCTGTCGCAAAACCCGCGCGAGCACATTCTGCTGCTGGAGATGATCAACTACTGTCTGCTGCTTGGCTTTGAAGGGCGCTACCGCGTGCTGGACAATGGCCGCACCCAGCTTGAAACCATCAAACAGCGCCTGTGGCAGATGATCCGTGGCGTGCGCGGCAGCTACCCGCCGCCGCTTTCGCCCCACCCGGAAGATCGTCCGGTGCTGCGTAAGCTCTGGCGTCCGATGATCCCCCTGTGGGCGTGCGTGGCGCTGGTCGGCTTTATCGCCTGCCTGTTCTATATCGTTCTCAACTGGCGTCTGGGTGATAACACCAGCCCGGTGCTGGCGAAGATTTACCAGTCTCAGCTGCCTGAAACCACCATCCAGCAGCCCGCGCGCCAGCTTCCGGCGGTGCTGAACCTGCGTGGTTTCCTGAAGCCGGAAATTGAAGCCGGCCTGGTGGCCGTTAAGGATGAGGCGGACCGCAGCGTGGTGATCCTCAAAGGAGACGGACTGTTTGCCTCTGCCTCAACGGTGGTACGCGATCGCTATGAGCCGGTGATTGACCGCATCGCCCAGGCGATGAATAACGTCAGCGGCAAGATTCTGGTGGTGGGCTACAGCGACAACGTGCCGATCCGCAGCGCTCGCTTCGCCTCCAACTATGAACTCTCGCTTGAGCGCGCCCGCTCGGTGCAAAAACAGCTGCAGGGCAGCCTCTCGCAGCCAGAACGCGTGAAAGCCGAAGGGCGAGGCGAGATCAACCCGGTAGCGCCAAACACTACGCCTGAAAATCGCGCCCGTAACCGCCGCGTAGAGATCACTCTGCTGGTGTCGCCTGAAAATACGCAGGCCGAGCTGAACGGATTGCCGCAAGGAAACTAAGGATGCTGACTACTCTTCTTTCCATACTGACCAATCGCATTCTGTGGAGCTTCCTCGGCGTAACGGCGCTCGCGGCGGTGATCTGGATGATTGGCCCGCTGTTGTCCATCGTCGATACCCGCCCCCTCGAATCTGAACAAAACCGCGTCATCAGCATTGCGGTGGTCTACCTGATTTGGGCTCAGAGCCACATTCTGCCGCGGCTGTATAACGCCTGGCTGAACCGCAAGCTGATGGACAAGCTCAACGAAAACACCACCAGCCCGGAAGCGGCCGATCCGCAGAAGCGACTGAACAGCGAGGAGCAGATCCTGGCCGGGCGCTTCGACGAAGCCGCCCAGATGCTGAAAAAAGCCCACTTCAGCAAGGCGGGGCACGGTGCGCAGTGGACGCAGCGCTTCAGCACGCAGTATCTCTATCAGCTGCCGTGGTACGTAATTATTGGTGCGCCGGGTTCCGGTAAAACCACCGCGCTGGCCAACTCCGGGTTGCAGTTCCCGCTGGCGGACCGCTTCGGTAAAACCGCGCTGCGCGGCATTGGCGGCACGCGTAACTGCGACTGGTGGTTTACCAACGAGGCGGTGCTGCTGGATACCGCTGGCCGCTACACCACCCAGGAGAGCGAGCAGGTTCAGGACGCCGGCGAGTGGCTGGAATTCATCAACCTGCTGCGCAAATACCGCCGCCGCCAGCCGATTAACGGCGTAATTATCACCATCAGCATTTCCGATTTGCTGTCTCAGTCCGCGGAGGCCTCCCGCCAGCAGGCGGTGAACATTCGCCAGCGTCTCTCGGAGCTGCACGAACAGCTGGGTATCCGCTTCCCGGTGTACGTCATGGTCACCAAGGCTGACCTGCTCAAAGGCTTCCGCGCCTGGTTTGCCGATTACGACAAAGCCCAGCGCGACCAGATCTGGGGCTTTACGCTGCCGTGGGAGCAAACCCGACACGCCGATTACGACCTGATGGGTAACTTCCAGCAGGAGTTCTCCCTGCTGCAACAGCGTCTGGACGCTGGCCTGCCGGAAACCATGCTTAAGGAGCACGACGCAAAAACGCGCGCCGAAGCGTATCTCTTCCCCCAGGAGTTCGCCGCGCTGCGCCCGCTGCTGGCAGACTACCTGAGCACGGTCTTTGCCCGTTCAAACTTTGAAACCGAATTTTCTCCGCGCGGCATCTATTTCGCCAGCGGCACGCAGGAAGGCATGCCGTTCGATCGGGTGATGGGCGAGCTGAACCGCGCGCTTTCGCTGCCGGAAGGAGGCGAGAGCGACAGCTGGGATTCGGTGAGCAAAGACGCGCCGATCCCGGGGGCGAAGGGGCAGAGCTTCTTCATCAAGAACCTGCTGCAAAACGTGATTTTCCAGGAAGCGGGCATTGCCGGTGAAAACCGCTGGTGGGAACTGCGTAACCGCGCCGTAATGTGGTCCGGCTATGCGGCGCTGCTGGCCCTGCTGGCGATCCTGGCTGGCCTGTGGCTGACCAGCTACGCCAAAAATAAAGCGTATCTGGAAGAGGTTGACGCGAAGGTGCCGATGCTGGAGCAGCAGAGCAAGGCGCTGCAAAATCAGCCCCAGCGCGACCTGTTTGCGCTTCTGCCGCTGCTTAACGGGCTGGTGGATTTGCCAAAAAGCGATGCGTTTGACGTTAACGACCCGCCTGTGTCCCGCCGGATGGGGCTTTATCGCGGGGATGACGTCAGCGATGCGTCCCAGTCGCTTTATCAGAAAGCGCTGGACCAGCTGCTGCTGCCTGCCGTCGCGATGCACATCACCACCTGGCTGCGTAACGACAACGGCAGCGACGTGGAGTACAGCTATGAGGCGCTGAAAGCCTACCAGATGCTCTACCAGCCGAAGCACTACGACGGCAAATTCCTGCACTCGTGGGTGATGCTTAACCTGCAGCGCAACTTGCCGCAGAACGTTACGCAGGCGCAGCTCCAGGAGCTGGAGTGGCACCTGACGCAGCTGCTGGAGCCGAAAATTCAGGCCTCACCGTATGCGCAGGACGAAGACCTGGTGGCCCGGGAAAGGGCGCTCATCAACCAGCAGCCGCTCTCTACCCGCGTCTACGGCCGCCTGAAGCGTCTGCTGGAGCGTGACGAGAGCCTGAAGCCGGTTTCGCTTTCTGACCTCGGCGGCCCGCAGAGCGAGCTGGTCTTTTCCCGGAAAAGCGGCAAGCCGGTGAGCGAAGGCGTGCCGGGGCTCTTTACCCCGGACGGCTACTGGAAAAGCTTTAACGACCAGATCGACAGCGTCACCACCGCCCTGCACGAAGACGATGCCTGGGTGCTGGGCGCCACCAGCGCTGAGGAGGATAAACAGCAGATCGACAACGCCGTGCGTCAGCTCTATATGCGCGACTTTATCGTCAACTGGGATCGCTTCCTCGCGGACATTCAGCTCAATAACAGCGCCGATCTCTCCCAGCGCATCAATACCGCGCGCCTGCTTTCAGGCACCAACTCGCCGCTGCGCCGTCTGGTGCTCAACCTGAGCAAAGTGCTGACGCTGTCGCGCACGGCTCCGGCACCTGAAGATGCGCAGAAAGCGGAAGCGCAAAGCAACCGCGCCACCCGAACGCTTGAGGCGCTCTTCAGCAACGACGACAATGCCCCAACCCAGGGCGCGGTGGTAAACCAGGCGCCCGAGCAGCTGGTGACCGACCACTTTGCCCCAATGATTGAGCTGGCGCAGCCGCTGGAGAAGGGCGGCAAGACCATCGTCTTTGATGATTTTCTCAAGCAGGTTGACGAGCTTTATCGCTACCTGACCGCCGTTCAGGATGCGGCTAACAGCGGTATGCCTGCCCCGGGCGGAGATGCAATCAGCCGCCTGCAGGCCAGCGCGGGCCGTCTTCCGGGCGGGCTACAAACCATGTTCAGCAACATGGCCGTGGGCGCCAGCAGCGATACCCAGCGCCGGGATCTGGAGAACGTGCGTAAGCGAATCAACGTGGAGGTAGGCGGGTTCTGCCGTCAGGCGATTGCCGGGCGCTACCCGCTGGTGCGCAGCGCCAGCACCGAGGTGACGCCGGACGATCTCGCCCGCATGTTTGCCCCGGGAACCGGGCTGATGGACACCTTTTTCCGCGATAACCTGACCAATAAAGTGGACACCACTCAGGCGAACTGGCGCTTTATGCCGGGCATCGACGGCAAAACGCTCCCGGGCAGCGAAGGGCTGCTGCGTCCGTTCCAGCAGGCGCAGTCCATCCGCGATGCCTTCTTTGCCAACGGAGCCACGACGCCATCCTTTAAGGTCACGGTGCGCACCGTGCGGATGGATAACACCATTCTGAACCTCACCCTGGACGTGGACGGGCAGCTGTTGCGCTATAGCCACGGCCCGCAGGCGGTGCAGATCATGAACTGGCCGGGGCCGGGCGGCACCAACCAGGTGCGTATGCAGCTCGGCCTGGCAAACGGCAGTACCGCGACGCTAGTAACCAACGGCGCCTGGGCGCTCAACCGCTTTTTCGACAAGGCGCGCACCAGCCCTGGCGCAGGTAGCCTGAGCCGTCAGGCTACCTTCAGCGTCGACGGACATCAGGTCACGCTGGAGTTTGCGCCGAACAGCATCCGCAACCCGTTCCAGCTTCCCCGTTTCTCATGCCCATAACCGCAAGGACAGCCGTATGACGAATACCCCTGCGATGAACCGCTACAGCTGGTATGGCAAATTGCCCAGCGCCGGAGATTTTTTGCAGCGTCGCTTTCCGGACACCCTGCAACGCCAGTGGTCGCACTGGTTTCAGGTCGGCCTGCTGGCCTGGCAACAGGAAGAGCAGCGCAGCGGCGAGCGCCAGTTTACCAAAGCGCCGGTGTGGAACTTTGTCGTTCCGCCGATGCTCGGCAGCCAGATGATTCAGATGGGTTGCCTGCTTCCGGGCCGCGACAGCGTAGGTCGCCACTATCCGGTCTGCATTCAGCTGAGCTTTACCCCGGCCGAATGGTCATCCCGTCTGCTCGGGCAGGCTGAAGGCTGGTACCAGCAGCTTGGCCGCCTGGGGCTGCACGCGGTGCGTAACGGCTATTCAGCTTCGCAGCTTGATGAAATGTTAATGACGATCCCGGCGCCGCAGCCGGTTGAGCCGCAGAAGCGATCCGACATTCTGGACGTGATTGGCTATGAGGACGATGGTCAGAACACGCTGGGCTGGCCGCAGGCGGCGGAGTGTTTCGATCCGCTGCGTCAGACCAGCTACTGGTGGACGAACCGCTGCGACGGCTACCCGCTTTATACTCACGTACACAGCGGGAACTTCACCGGGCAGCTGTTTACGCTGCTGTTCGATCCGGCAGGCGGCGCCCGACCGGGCCGCCACGGTCTTTATCCGCCCATGTTTGAATAAGCAGGGACTTTATGAATATCGATGAATTTCTCGCGCCGATAAGCCCTGAAAACCCCTGCGGGGAAAACCTGGAGTACGACGCCGATTTCCAGGCCATGGGGCAGGCAAGCCAGGGCAAAGCCGAGCAGCAGTTTGGCGACACGATTATTCCGGCGGAGCCCGCCGACTGGAACACGGTAGAAAAACTCGCTACCAGCCTGCTGGGGCGCACCAAAGATCTTCGCGTCATGCTGGCGTTAACCCACGCCTGGACGCGTCGCCGCGGGCTCGCTGGTTACGCCGACGGGCTGCTGCTGGTGCAGGAAGCCTTGTCCCGGTACTGGGAGCAGCTCTACCCCCTGCTGGAAGAGTATGGCGAGACCGATCCGTTCTACCGCATTAACGCCCTCGCCGGGCTGAGCGATAAGTCCGAGCTGACCGTCGCGGTACGCAACGCCTCGCTGCTGCGCTCAAACGGCGATGAAATTTCGCTGCGTGACGCTCAGGCGCTGCTCGACGGCAGTAAAACCGAATGCCCGGACTATCCCGGCGGACGTCCAAGACTGATTGACGAGCTGGCCCGCGGCGACCAGCCCGGCACCGCGGCGGTTATCGAGATCAACGCGCGTCTGCTGGCCATCCGCGAGCTGCTTATCGGCTATCTCGGTGAAAGCGGCGTACCGGAGATGGAACAGCTGCTGAAAACCGTCGGGCTGGTGGCCAGCGCCTGCCAGGTGACCGACATCAGCAAGCTGCTGCCGAACCGCGAGGCGCAGGCTGAACAGCATGCGGAGCCGCAGCCGGCTGCCGCTGCGCCTGTCCAGCAGGTAACGGACTGGCGCAGCGTACAGGTGACCAGCCGCGCCGACGCCCAGCTGATGCTGGAAAAAGCGAAGCAGTATTTTGCGCAGTACGAACCGAGCCATCCCGCACCGCTCATGATTGAACGGGTGCAGCGGCTGTCTGAACTCAACTTTATGGACATTATTCGCGACCTGGCGCCAGACGGCGTTAACCAACTGGAAAACATCTTTGGACGCCGCGAATGACGCGTCCTGGCATTATGACGACAGGCATGGAGTCTGCCGTTTCACCTTCACCGCGCATCTTTGATGGAGAACATCATGGCAATGAGTAACAGTGGACAGAAATTCATCGCACGCAACCGTGCTCCCCGCGTGCAGATCGAGTACGACGTAGAGATCTACGGTGCAGAACGTAAAATTCAGCTGCCGTTTGTGATGGGCGTTATGGCCGATCTGGTTGGCAAGCCGGTGGAAAACCTGCCAGCCGTTGACGAGCGTAAGTTCCTGGAAATCGACATCGACAACTTCGACGAACGCATGAAGGCGCTGAAGCCGCGCGTGGCGTTCCAGGTGGATAACACCCTGACCGGCGAAGGGAAGCTCAACGTCGATCTGACCTTTGACAGCATGGACGACTTCCTGCCGGACGCGGTGGCGCGCAAGGTAGAGCCGCTGAACAAGCTGCTGGAAGCGCGTACCCAGCTCTCTAACCTGCTGACCTACATGGACGGCAAAAACGGTGCGGAAGAGCTGATCGCCAAAATTCTCCAGGATCCGACGCTGCTCAAATCCCTGAGCCAGATGCCAAAAAATGACGAAAGTGCGAAAGGTAGCGAGGAATAATCGATGAGCAACCAGACTCAACAACACGATCAGCAGGCGGGCCAGGCGTTCAGCCAGGACGAGTTCAGCGCGCTGCTGAATAAAGAGTTCCGCCCGAAAACCGATCAGGCGCGCTCTGCCGTTGAGAGCGCGGTAAAAACGCTGGCGCAGCAGGCGCTGGAAAACACCGTGACCTTCTCCAACGACACCTACCGCACCATTCAGAACCTGATTGCCGGTATTGACGAGCAGCTGTCGCAGCAGGTGAATCAGATCATTCACCACGACGAGTTCCAGAAGCTGGAGAGCGCCTGGCGCGGGCTGAGCTACCTGGTGAACAACACCGAAACTGACGAGATGCTGAAGATCCGTTTCATGAGCATCTCCAAGCAGGAGCTGGGCCGTACCCTGAAGCGCTACAAGGGCGTGGGCTGGGACCAGAGCCCGATCTTCAAGAAAATTTACGAGCAGGAGTACGGTCAGTTTGGCGGCGAGCCGTTTGGCTGCATTGTGGGCGACTACTACTTCGACCACAGCCCGCAGGACGTTGAGCTGCTGGGCGAGATGGCGCGCATTGGCTCCGCGGCCCACTGTCCGTTCATCACCGGCACCGCGCCGGGCGTGATGCAGATGGAGTCCTGGCAGGAGCTGGCCAACCCGCGCGATCTGACGAAAATCTTCCAGAACACCGAGTACGCCGCCTGGCGTTCACTGCGTGAATCTGAAGATGCCCGCTATCTGGGGCTGGTGATGCCGCGCTTCCTGTCGCGTCTGCCGTACGGCATTCGCACCAACCCGGTCGACAGCTTCGATTTCGAAGAGCAGACCGACGGCGCGAACCACAACAGCTACTCCTGGGCGAACGCTGCCTATGCGATGGCGGCCAACATCAACCGCTCCTTCAAAGAGTACGGCTGGTGCACCTCTATTCGCGGCGTGGAGTCCGGCGGGGCGGTTGAAAACCTGCCGTGCCACACCTTCCCGAGCGATGACGGCGGCGTGGACATGAAGTGCCCGACCGAAATTGCCATCAGCGACCGTCGCGAAGCCGAGCTGGCGAAAAACGGCTTTATGCCGCTGGTTCACCGCAAAAACTCCGACTTTGCCGCCTTCATCGGCGCGCAGTCGCTGCAAAAGCCTGCCGAGTACCACGATCCGGATGCCACCGCGAACGCGCGTCTGGCCTCTCGCCTGCCGTACCTGTTCGCCTGCTGCCGCTTTGCCCACTACCTGAAGTGCATCGTGCGCGACAAAATCGGCTCCTTCCGCGAGCGCGAAGAGATGGAGCGCTGGCTGAACGACTGGGTAATGAACTACGTGGACGGCGACCCGGCTAACTCCTCCCAGGAGACCAAGTCTCGCAAGCCGCTGGCGGCTGCGGAAGTGCAGGTGCAGGAGATCGAAGACAACCCGGGCTACTACGCCGCGAAGTTCTTCCTGCGCCCGCACTACCAGCTGGAAGGCCTGACCGTTTCCCTGCGCCTGGTATCTAAACTGCCGTCGCTGAAGACGAAAGACGCGTAATGACGATTGCCGGCCCGAAGGGGCCGGTAACTTCGTTCTTCGAAACCAACTTCTTTAAATTTCATCAACGACATTTATTCACCTCAGGGAGATCTGAAATTGGGAGCTAGTTCGCCAACAGAAATTGCCGAAGGCATGTTGAAAATATTCAACACGCGCAAACAAAGTGGTCCTGAAATCTTCGCCCGGAGCGCGGTCGATGGTTTTATGTCCATCCCGGAAGATTTATGGATGCTTACGAAGGATTTCCTTGATTCAGATCACCGGTGGCGAAACCAAACCGACAAAATCAGGCTACTGACCCTTATCAAAAAAGGGCTCACGTCAGAGGATGTCCGTCGGTTAATAAATACAGTTATAAAACGCTATCTGTCTGGATTATCTGAAGATCAATCTAAGGAGCTACTCCTGAAAATAGGTGGGTCGCAAGTCGGTGGTGTTGCCTTTAAAATGATTTTTGTAAACGAGCTAATTGCATTGTTTGTTTCGAAGATTGTACCGCGTTTTCTGGTCTCTGCTGGAATTACTGGAGTGTTAAGCGTTGGTGCTTCTATTTCTCGCTCAGTTTATACATCATATGATCTGTTAAAATTAAATAAAGATGTTTATAACGAGTTGCGTGGTGCGGGAGATTTGGATTTGTTATATTTCCTTGTTGAAGATAACGTTAAACCATTCATTGAAGCTATAAACTATCAACAAAGTCATGGCGCTATCGATCAAGATATTTTTAACCGTTTTTTAACGGGGGTTCCCCGTGTTTAATAAAGCAATTAGATATATAGGGGTATACCTCATGCTTCTAATATCCTTCATGCTTTTCTTTACGGTGCTTGGTTATTATGTTTTCGTCTTTGACTGGGGTGTGAGTACTTTTGAAATAACGATAAATGCAGCTTTGTTAATATTTTCTATGGCTACATCTATCGCTATTTATTACTTTGCTGAAAAATTAAAATCACGGCTTTGATTTGCGTAATAATTTCAGCAGATAATAAATTATCAGAAGAACAATAAGCAGGAAAAGTAATTTCCCAAACAGGTAGCCAGCCGACAGGGTAGTCATCTGCTCAAGAGTGAAAACATACCATGCGGACTGGAATAGATTCACGGTAGTGAAAATTGCAACAATGAATAATCCGATTGCAAGTATTGTTAAGAGAAGTTTCTTCATTTGTGTCCTTCTGTAATCCGGAAGTGATTGAAATTATTCTAGATGATGAAATCAATGATTGTCTAGCGTTGAGTCACATTGATGAGTGACAAACCATAATTTAGGGTGGTTGTTATTGCAGCCACTCTGAACAGTCTGTGCGAGTACGATATCGACAGACTAGAGGCAGAGGTAAAATATGGACGGTTTTATTCAGCCCCATGCTTTCCTGTTTGCCATATAAGGGCTTTTTCGAAAGCAATATTGTTCATCCACGAAGAGTAGATATTATGGCTATTGATATGTTTCTGAAGGTCGAGGGTGTTACGGGCGAATCTAAAGATTCTAACCACACCGGCTGGACTGATATTACCTCCTTCTCCTGGGGCGCGTCCCAGCCGGGTAATATGAGCGTTGGTGGCGGCGGCGGTGCCGGTAAAGTTAACTTTAACGATCTGCACGTTAACGCTCTGATCGACAAATCCACTACAGCAATCCTGAAACACTGCGCAAGCGGTAAGCACCTGACCAAAGTTGAACTGTCCGTCTGTAAGGCGGGTGGTCAGCAGGTTGAATATACCCGCATCACCCTGGAAGACGTTCTCGTGACTTCCGTTCAGTACACCGGTGCCGACAACGGCGATACCGTTGGCGTGACCTATGCATTCCAGGCTGCGAAAGTGAAACAGCAGTACTGGGAGCAGACCACTGCCGGTGGTAAAGGTGCTGAAAGCAGCGCTGGCTGGAACATCAAAGAGAACAAAGAAGCGTAATTGCCCGTATGGCCGGGGAGTTTTCCCCGGTCATTATCAACCGGAAGGGAAGATAGTATGGCAAGTTTGCAGGAAGGAAGCTCTCGTCCTCTGACTATTGGTGAAATCGCCCTCGCACGAACCGTGTTTAGTGACGCCATAAAATATTCAGAAGTAAAAGTGCATAATAAAAGCTATCTGCCATTTAATATGCAATCTAACAACGTTGCAATGACGCCTAATGGTGAACTCTATTTCCGGGAACCCCATTACCGTGATGATTTCTCCACGGAAGTCCCTCGGTATAAACACTGGTTTATTCATGAAATGGTTCATGTGCTGCAGCACCAGATTGGAATGAATGTACGAACCCGAGGCGCATTCAGTTGGGCCGCAAGCTATAATTACTCGTTACCGCCGGATAAAAAACTCTCGGACTTTGGGATGGAGCAGCAGGCTTCAATCATTTCAGATTATTATTTTCTGATAAATTACGGCTTGGGTGATTTTCGCAATATTGCAGGTTTTGAAGGTATTATCGGACCAGATCTGAGGGATAAGTATCAGCAAGCATTGTCTTTGTTTATTAAAAACCCTAAGGAACGGCGGGCATGGTTATGAAAAAAGTATTCGGTGCATTATCGGTTACGTTAATGGCGAGTGCCTGCGTGTCTCATCCCGCACAATACCAGTCGCTTACCGTTACGCTAAAAAACAACGAACCCTGCTTCGCAATTCCTGCTAATTCCGGATTAGATGCGCCTGTTACCAGCCATTCGCCCACCATTATGAAACGGGCGGTGAATGAATGGAAAACGATATCACCGCCATCTACGTATAGCCCTGTGGTGACGTTGAATACCCAGCAGTGTCATCAATGGAGCGGTATTGCGTGGCGAACCGGAGAATATGATGTCGCCCTGAAAGTCTCGGGAAAAAACGATTCTGTTCGTTATGCTGCTCGATTCACGCTAGAAGAAAATGCGTCAGGCCAATTTAAGATTACGCAGACCGAATAGGATGCTTTAACCCCCAAACCCCGCCGTTTTCACCTCCGAGAGCGGCAGCGTTTGAGCGCTAATCATACCAGCAGGAATACGCCATGCGATTCACGATTATTTCTACGAAACCCGGTCATCAGCCGCCGCAAAGCAGCTGTGATTTTTATGCCCCGGGCGGCACCATTGGGCGCGGTACGGATAACAATCTGGTGCTGCCGGACAATGACCGCACTATCTCGCGTTTGCAGGCCATCGTTCACGTCGACGCCAGCGGCGAATGCCGCGTCACGAACCGCGGCAGCGTTACCCGCGTGGTATTAAATGACATTCCTCTTGAGCGTGGGCGTCAGGTTGAGCTTCAGGATGGGGATATTCTCGGTATTGATGAGTATCGCATCGAAGTCAGCGAACTGATTCACGATACCCAGCCCGTAAGCCGTATGGCGGCCAGCATGCAGCAGGCGCGTCCGGCGGCGACACCTGCTCCGGCACCGCAGCCGAAACCTGCAAGCGCCGCGCCGCGCGGCAAAGCCGAGCCGACGGCCGTGCCGACGGAAATCTGGGACAGCCTGATGCAGGAGTTCTCCATCTCCGACAGCATCTCCAGCAACCGCGCAAAACCACAGCCCGCAGCTTCTCACGACCCGTTTTCCCAGCCTGCGGCCCCGGAGCGCAACGCCGAAGATCCGCTGGCAATGTTCAACGACAGCGATCCCAGGCTCGAGCGTAAGAACGTTGACCCGGACACGCTGTTCAGCGATGAAGCGTTGTTTAAAAAAGAGAGCATCTTTGACGATGTCACCCCTTCAGCGCTGGTGCAGCCGGACGAAAGCAAACCTGCCCAGCCAAAGGAGGAGGCGGCGGATGAACTCGATCCGCTGGCCCTGTTTGGCGGGACGGCCAGCGCGCCTGCCGCACGCCATGATGACCCGCTCGGCCTGATGGGCGGCGCGCCGTTAACGCATCCGGATGAGATCGCGGCCGAGAAGCCGAAGCCAGAGCCGGTATCCGAGCCCGAGCCGGAAGCGGATCCCCTTGCCGATTCTCCGCTCTTCGCCCCGGAACCGCAGGACGCGCCGCGCGCGGAAGAAGAAGAGCCCGCGCGTACCGACTACGCCGGCTTCACCATGCCAACGCCGCAGGCCGTGGCGCGCAGCAACGCTCAGGCGCCTAAAGGCCGCCTGCGTATCGACCCGGTTAAAAACGCTGCATCACCTGCCTCCACCGTGCAGAACGGCGAGAAGGGCGAGGTGCTGCAGGGCGAGCTGCTGGAGGCGCTTCTGGAAGGGATGGGGCTGAGCGAAATGCAGCCGGTGCCGCAGTTCGATCGGGAAAATATGCGTCAGCTGGGCCAGATCCTGGGCATGTTCTCCCAGGGAACCGTGGCGCTGCTCTCGTCGCGCTCTATCCTCAAGCGCGGCGTGAAGGCCGATATGACCATGGTGCTCGACGATGCCAACAACCCGTTCAAGCTGCTGCCGACCGGGAAAACGGTGCTGATTCAGATGTTCGGCACGCCGATGCCTGGCTTTATGCCGCCGACCAAATCGGTGCGCGATGCGCTGATCGATTTACAGGCGCACCAGCTGGGGATGATCTCCGGTATCCGCGCCATCATTGCCGCCATGCTGCAATCCTTTAACCCGGAGCAGCTCGAAGAGCAGGCGAAGCAGAACGGGATGACGTCGCGCCTGGCGCTGCCGGGCAGCCGTAAAGCCGCGCTGTGGGATTATTTTGTACGCAGCTATGGCGAGACGGCAGGGGAGATCGAAGACGACTTCCATACCCTGTTTGGCGAAGCCTTCCTCCATGCCTATGACATGGAGGTCAATCAGTACAAAGACTCACAGAGCGGATCCGAAGACAAATGAATATCGCAACGGCTTCTCTCTCCCGCCAGGGGACGCGCGCCAGCAACCAGGATCAGACGGGAGAAACCATTGGGGAACGTTCAGCCTGCTTTGTCGTCTGTGACGGCATCGCGGGCCTGCCGGGCGGCGAGGTGGCCGCTGAACTGGCCCGCAACAGCATCATTTCCCGTTTCGACGGCGATAAGCACCTGAACGCGCAGCATATTCGTGACTACGTGCAAACGGCAAACCGCACCATCCTCAGCGAACAGCAGGCCGTACAGGACTACCGCCGGATGGGCACCACGCTGGTCAGCCTGTTTATCGACAGGGATTACCGCCTGGCCTACTGGGCGCACGCCGGGGACAGCCGCCTGTACCTGTTTCGCCGCGGCTGGCTGTGGCACGTTACGACCGATCACAGCCTCGTTCAGCAGATGAAGGACGCCGGGCACCAGACCGACGATCTCAACAGCAACCTGCTGTATCTGGCGCTGGGCATTGAGAACGGCGGACCGGAGGCGAGCTACAGCGATGTTGTGCAGGTTGAAGACGGCGATGCCTTTTTACTCTGCACCGACGGTTTCTGGCACGGCGTCAGCGAAGAGCAGATGAAGCAGTCGCTGCACATGGTCAATACGCCACAGGAGTGGCTGACCTTAATGAACCAAATCATTCAAAAGAATGGCGAACAGGAGGGCAATGCTCAGGATAACTATACCGCCGTCGCGGTGTGGATGGGCAACCCTCAGGACACCACTTTGCTGCATACGCTCTCTGACGCAGCGCAATTTCTTCCCTGCGGAACTGATTAGACACACAAGGATTGATATGAAACTTTGGCTATCGGGTTTGGCTCTTCTGACGGTGGCGACCACCGCACAGGCTGAAAACTTCCGCATCGTGCAGTCTCCTGCGCAGAAGCTGGATATCTGGATCGACAACATTAAAGACAATACGCCGCAAAGCTGGTGTAAGTCGGACGTTGCGCTGCGTATCGTGGCCAACGGCAGGAAAGAGGTTTCGGTGCTGGAAAACTTCGTGCCGCGCCTGGGCTCGCTGCTGGAGCACCAGTGCAGCAGGCTCAACACCCTTAACTGGACGCTAAACGATCCCGAAGGGGCGACGCTCGCCCGGGGTACGGCGGCCAAAGCGCAGGAGTGGGCGCTGGTAGTGAAGCAGCAGGAAACGGCGGCCACGGCGCCCGCGACCTCCGGCGCGCTGCTGCCGCCTGACCAGAACCCGGAAACGCGCACCGTGGCGGCAGATCGCTCCCCGTGGCAGGAGTTCACCCTTCAGGACGGTTGCCACCTGCGCACCTTCTGGGAGGGCGGTGCCTCCGCGCCTGCGCTGTTTATCCCGGACTCCGACACCACCCGCTGCGGCAACGGCAGCTGGCTCAGCGGCCACACGGTCGTTACCCAGAACCGCAACGGGACGCAGAAAGCGATCCCGGTAACCTATATTCACGGCTTCCCGGTGATGGGCCTGAACAACAGTGTCGATCCTGAAAACGCGCTGATCACCTCCGTCAACAAGGAGCGCATGGTCTTCAGCACCCAGAACAGCGACCAGAGCTGGATGATCCTGCCGTACGACAGCAGCCTGAACGGCTGGAAGAGCAACGGCACGGTGGCGGTGGAGATCTCCCGTGAGATCGCCAGCGACGACGCCAGGCTCCAGGCGCGCATTGCGGCGGTGAAGAAAACCTGGAGCGCATGGGTTGCACCAGGCGCGGAGCTGAACATTGTTCTGATTGATACGCTGCGCCCGCAGCTTCGCGATCCTGCAGTAGGCGCATGGCGCGCGGCTAATTAAGGAGTGGCTATGAATACGCTTTATCAACATCTGGCGGGCGAGTCGATTAGCGACGCGCTGCTTCGCCTGGAAGCCGATATCAAAGCCCGCCCGGCGGATGCCGATCTGCGCGCCGCGTTTGTGCAGTTTTTGATCCTCAGCGGCAACTGGGCGCGCGCCCTGACCCAGCTGAAAAGCTGGCTGGCGCTGAAGCCGCAGGCAAAACCGACCGTCACGCTGCTGGAGCAGGCCATTCAGGGCGAACAGCAGCGCGCGCGCGTGTTTGCGGGAGAGGCGCGCCCGGCGATGCCCGAGGCGCAGTGGCCGTGGATGGCGATCTTAGCCCAGGCGCTGACGGAAGGCGGCGAGCGCGCGCAAGCCCTGCGCCTTGCCGCGCTGGAGCAGGCGCCGGCAGGCGCAGGCCAGCTTACGCTTGAGAATGACGAACAGCACACCTTCGAGTGGCTGATGGACGGCGATGCCCGCCTGGGGCCGGTGTGTGAAACCCTGGTCAATGGCCGCTACTTCTGGGTGCCGTTCTGCGCCATCGACACCATCCGCTTTCAGGCTCCGGCCAGCGTGACCGATCTGGTATGGCGTCATGCGCTGGTTCGTCTGACGGACGGCACCGAGCAGGTTTGTCAGATCCCGGCGCGCTATCCGTTTACTGACGGGGCACCCGACAGCGTCAGGCTTGGACGTACCACCGAATGGCTTCCCCTCGACGATGACGGCACGCTGTATGAAGGCATGGGACAGAAGGCCTGGCTCAGCGAGCAAAGCGAAAGCCCGCTGCTCACCCTGAGCCTGGTGACGTTTGCCGCGGATGGTGCTGATGAGTAATCCTGCTGGCGAAGGCGATCTGCTGCGCAGCGGCTGGCAGGCCCGCAGCAGGCAGGAGAAAGTGGGGGCGCGCGACAAAATGCAGCCCTCGCTGCTGGATCGCCTGACCGATAACGATCCGGAAAAGAAACGCGAGTCCGCCAACAGCAACCTGATCACCCACGCCGCGCTGCGCCGCAACGTGCTGCGGGATTTACAGTGGTTGTTTAATACCATCAATCACGATGCCTCCAGCGACTTAAGCGGGCTGACGCAGGTGAGTCGTTCCGTCGTTAACTTCGGCGTTGCGCCGCTGGCCGGGAAAAGAATGTCCGATATCGAATGGCATGACATTCAGCGCAAGCTTACCGAGGCGATTATTAACTTTGAACCGCGGATCCTCCCGCAGGGGCTTCAGGTTCGCTGCGTGTCCGATACCTCGTCGCTGGATCTGCACAACGTTCTGTCTATCGAAATCAAGGGCCGCCTGTGGTGCGTGCCGTATCCGCTTGAGTTTCTCTTTCGCACGGACGTCGATCTGGAAAACGGGCATTTTGAACTGAAGGATGCGGGGTAATTATGGAAAGCAAGCTGCTCGAATATTACAACCGTGAACTGGCCTACCTGCGCGAGATGGGCGCGGAGTTCGCCGAGCGCTACCCTAAGGTGGCGGGACGGCTCGGCATGCGCGGTATCGAAGTGGCGGATCCGTACATCGAGCGCCTGATGGAAGGCTTTGCCTTCCTGACCTCCCGCGTGCAGATGAAAATGGACGCGGAATTTCCGCGCTTCTCGCAGCGCATGCTGGAGATGATTGCGCCGAACTATCTGGCGCCCACGCCGTCGATGGCGATCGCTGAAATTCAGCCCGACAGCAGCCGCGGCGACCTGAGCAAAGGCTTTATCGTGCCGCGCGGCACCATGATGGACAGCCTGGCGCTGAAAAAAACCGGCGTCACCTGTAGCTACACCACGGCGCACGAGGTCAACCTGCTGCCGTTGAAAATCGACCGCATCGAGCTGGGCGGCGTGCCTGCCGACCTGCCGCTGGCGCAGCTGGGCCTGAGCCAGAGGGGGATCAGCAGCGCGTTACGGATCCGCATTGCCTGCGATGGCCCGCAGCATCTCGGGCATCTGGATTTTGACCGTCTGGAGTTCTTCTTAAGCGGCCCGGACATAGAGGCGCTGAAGCTGCTGGAGCTGGTGATGGAGCACCATGCGGGTATCGTCTGCCAGACGGTTAACAGCCAGCCCCGGCGCCAGCTGCTGTCGTCCGACGCCCTGCGTCAGGAGGGCTTTGAGGCGGATCAGGCGCTGCTCCCGGACGATCTGCGTAACTTTGACGGCTATCGCCTGTTGCAGGAGTACTTTGCGTTCCCTGCACGTTTTCGCTTTATTAGCCTGAGCGGGCTGGGCAAGCTGATTCAGCGCTGCGAAGACGAAAAAGCGTTTGATATCTTCATTCTGCTCGACAAGAGCGACGATCAGCTGGAGCGCGTGGTGGACGCCAGCCATCTGGCCCTGCACTGCACGCCGGTGATCAACCTGTTCCCGAAAGTGGCTGCGCGGCAGAAGCTGAGCGAAGGCCAGCATGAATATCATCTGGTGGTGGATAACATCCGGCCGCTGGATTATGAGATTTATGCGGTGAAAAAAATCTATGCCAGCGCGGACGGGCAACGGGACGACCAGACGTTTCGCCCGTTCTGGAGCACCTGGAGCGGCGACGCGGGCAACTACGGCGCCTATTTTTCCCTGCGCCGCGAGCAGCGCGTCCTCTCGGAGCATGCGCTTCGCTACGGTACCCGCACGGGCTATATCGGCTCGGAGGTGTTTGTCTCGCTGGTGGATGCGCAGCACGCGCCGTGGCAGGACAACCTGCGCTACATTTCCGCCGAGGTGCTGTGCACCAGCCGCGACCTGCCGCTGATGCTCCAGCAGGAGCTCGGGCAGTTCATTATGGCCGACTCCATGCCGGTGAAGACCCTCAACCTGCGTAAAGGCCCGACGCCGCCGCGTCCGGCGCTGGCGGAAGGGTTCAGCACCTGGCGGCTTATCAGCCAGCTGCAAATGAATTACCTCAGCCTGATGGACAGTGAAAACGAAGAGGGCGCCGCCGCGCTGCGCCAGCTGTTAGGGCTGTATGCCAACCTGGCAGAGACGCCGGTTGCCCGTCAGGTGGACGGCGTTCGCCACTGCGTGCTGGAGCCGGTGCACCGCCGCGTGCCGGAACCCGGCCCCGTGGTGTTCGCCCGCGGGATCGGCATTACCCTGACGGTGGATGAACGCGCCTTCTCCGGTGCCAGCCCGTGGCTTTTCGGCAGCGTGCTGGAGCGTCTCTTTGCCCGCCTGGTCTCCATCAACAGCTTTACGGAGTTCACGCTCAAGAGCCAGCAGCGCGGCGAGATCGGCTACTGGGCGCCGCGCATGGGTAAAAGGGCGCTGGTATGAGTGAGGTTGCCCCTGCAACGCTTCGCGTGCATCGCCTGACGCCGCTGCCCGATGCCTTCTGGCGCGGCGTGCGCGAGACGCCGTGGCGCTACGATCTGTTTCAGCTGTTAAGGCGCATTGATGCCCAGGGCGGCGAACGCTATCCGCTTGGACGTGCGCCGCTGCCGAAATTTGAGCCGCTGCGCATTGGCCAGCAGCCTTCGATGGGGTTTGCGCCATCTACGGTTGCCGACGTCCGGCAGCGCAAAGAGAACGGGCTGCACGAGGTTTCGATTCTTAGCTTCGGGCTGTTTGGCCCGAACGGCCCGCTGCCGGTGCATATGACCGAGTATGCCCGCGAGCGTATCCATCATCATCAGGACCACAGCCTCAGCGCGTTTGCCGACCTCTTTCACCATCGCCTGACGCTGCTGTTTTACCGCGCCTGGGCGGACGCGCAGCCAGCCGTTTCCCTCGATCGCGATGACAACAAGCGCTTCGAAGGCTATCTGGCATCGCTGATCGGCATGGGCCAGCCGGGCCAGATGACCAAAGGCAGCCTGAGCGCGCATGCCCGCTTTACCCACGCCGGGCACCTGACCCGCCACGGGCGGGACCCGGAAGGGCTCGAAAAAATCCTGCGTAACTATTTCAACGTCCCGGTCAGGCTGGTGGCCAACGTGCCGCAGTGGATGCCGCTCTCCCCCCGTGAGCAGGCGCAGCTGGGCGAGGGGCGTCGCCTGCCGCGCATGGGCGAATCCGCCTTTCTCGGCATTGCGGTACGCGACGTGCAGCACAAGTTTCGTCTGGAAATAGGCCCGCTGAGCGCCGACGAGTACAACCGTTTTCTGCCCGGCGAACCGTGGGTGACCGAGCTTCGCGACTGGGTGCGGCAGTACGTCGGGGTAGAATTTGAATGGGAAACACGGGCGATCCTGCGCGCCGATGCGGTGCAGGGCGCCGCGCTCGGCAGCACCGGGCGATTAGGGTACAACACCTGGCTGGGCATTCAGCCACAGCCTGTTCCGCGTGGCGATCTGGTGTATCGCGCAGAGCGATAATCCTTCGTATACCGAATCATTGTTAATGGAAACTAACATGTCAGAAATTAGCCGTGCCGTGCTTTTCGGCAAACTGGATACGCTGTTATTTACCTCTCTGGAAAGCGCGACTGCCTTCTGCAAGCTGCGCGGCAACCCGTACGTTGAGCTGGTGCACTGGCTTCATCAGCTTATGCAGCAGCAGGATGGCGATCTGCAGCAGGTCATCCATCACTTTGCGCTTGATGAACAGCAGCTGACCCGCGATATTGTGGCGGCGCTGGATGCCCTGCCGCGCGGCGCAAGCTCCGTTTCCGATCTGTCCGAACATATCGACAGCGCCGTCGAGCGCGCGTGGGTTTACGGCTCGCTGAAGTTCGGCGTCAGCCGGATCCGCGGCGGTCATTTGCTGATCGGAATCCTGAAAACATGGAATCTGGCCAACGTGCTGAAAGGCATCTCGGCACAGTTCACCAGGCTTAACGTTGAGGTGCTGATCGAGCAGTTCGACGCCATTTGTGCCAGCAGCAAAGAGAGCCAGCAGGCCGCCGCCGCGGTAGAGGCGCCCGCCGGTGCGGTACCTGCCGCGCAGGGTACGCTGGCGCAGTATGGTCAGGATCTGACGGCGCGCGCCCGGGAAGGTAAAATTGACCCGGTGGTAGGGCGCGATGAAGAGATCCGCCAGATGGTCGATATTCTGATGCGCCGCCGCCAGAACAACCCCCTGCTGACCGGGGAAGCCGGCGTAGGGAAAACGGCGGTAGTTGAAGGGCTGGCGCTGCGTATCGCCAGCGGTGACGTGCCGGAACCGCTGCAAAACGTTCAGCTGTGGCTGCTGGATATCGGCATGCTCCAGGCCGGGGCGGGCATGAAGGGAGAGTTTGAGGCGCGCCTCCAGGCCTTGATTAATGAAGTGCAGTCCAGCGCCACGCCGATTATTCTGTTCATTGATGAAATCCATACCCTTATCGGTGCGGGCGGTCAGCAGGGCACCGGCGACGCCGCTAACCTGCTGAAGCCCGCCCTGGCGCGCGGGCAGCTGCGCACCGTGGGCGCGACCACCTGGGCGGAATACAAAAAATACATCGAGAAGGATCCGGCGCTCACCCGCCGTTTCCAGACGGTACAGGTCCACGAGCCGGACGAAGCGAAAGCCGTTCTGATGCTGCGCAGCACCGTTTCGCCGCTGGAAACCCATCACCAGGTTTTACTTCTCGACGAAGCGGTCAGCGCGGCGGTGAAGCTTTCTCATCGCTATATCCCCGCGCGCCAGCTGCCCGATAAAGCGGTGGCGCTGCTGGATACCGCCTGCGCGCGCGTGGCCGTCAGCCAGAGCGCGCCGCCTGCCCAACTGGAAGACTGCCTGCGTCACCTGGCCGCCCTGGACGTGGAGCTGGAGATTGCTGAACGTGAGGCGCGGGTCGGGGCAGGCGATCCGGCGCGCGTGGCGACCTTAACCGCCGAGCTTGACGCGTTTGAAACCAGGCGCGAAGCCCTGGCCCGGCGCTGGGAAGAAGAGCGCAATCTGGTGCAGGAGATTATCCGCCTGCGCGCCGCGCTGTTTGCGGCGGGCGACGAGGACACGGCTGAACTGCGCGGCCAGCTGGCAGAGCAGCAGCAGGCGCTGGCGGCATTACAGGGTGACGAACCGCTGCTGTTTGCCGCGGTGGACGAAAATGTGGTGGCTGCGGTGGTTTCTGACTGGACCGGGATCCCGCTGGGCCGGATGGTGAAAAATGAAATTGACGCGGTGCTGAACCTGGCCGACACGCTGAACCAGCGGGTTATCGGCCAGCGCCACGGTCTGGAGCTTATCGCCCGTCGGGTGAAAACCTCGCGGGCGAAGCTCGACGATCCGAACAAACCGATCGGCGTATTTATGCTGTGCGGGCCGTCCGGCGTCGGCAAAACCGAAACCGCGCTGGCGCTCGCGGAGTCCCTGTACGGCGGCGAGCAGAACGTTATTACCATCAACATGAGCGAATTCCAGGAAGCGCACACCGTATCGACGTTAAAAGGTGCACCTCCGGGCTACGTGGGCTATGGTGAAGGCGGCGTCTTAACCGAGGCCGTGCGCCGCCGCCCCTACAGCGTGGTGCTGCTGGACGAAATTGAAAAAGCGCACCCGGACGTTCATGAGATCTTCTTTCAGGTCTTTGACAAAGGCTGGATGGAGGACGGCGAGGGGCGTCATATTGATTTCCGTAACACCATTATTATTCTGACGTCCAACGTTGGCACCGAGCTGATCGCCGCCATGTGCGCCGACCCGGAACTGATGCCTGAGCCGGACGCGTTAAGCGGCGCCCTGCGCCAGCCGCTGCTGGAGGTATTCCCGCCTGCGCTGCTGGGCCGTCTGCTGGTGGTGCCGTATTATCCGCTGAGCGACGCGATGCTGGGGCAGATTGTGCGCCTGCAGCTCAGGCGCATTCAGCGTCGTCTGGAAGAGAATCACAACATAATTTCTGAATTTGACGACAGCGTGGTTGAACAGATCGTTCAGCGCTGTACCGAGGTAGAGTCGGGCGGGCGTATGGTGGATGCAATTCTTACCAATACGCTGCTGCCGCAGATGAGCCAGATTTTACTTACCGCCAGCCGCAGCGACGAGCAGTATCGTCGTTTGCACGTTACCTGCGAGCAGGGCGAGTTCCACTGTCAGTTTGCCGCGTAATAATCATCAAGAGAACTGTAAAAGATGACGGATAATGATAACAATCGGACTGTCCCAAACGCGCTCCCGGTCGGGTACCGTTTCAATGAGTTTGAGATTAAAGAGGTAATTGGCGGCGGCGGATTCGGCATCGTCTATCGCGCCTGGGATCACCAGCTCGAACGCACTATCGCTATCAAAGAGTTTATGCCTTCCTCCCTCGCCGTGCGCGGCGAGGACATGACGCTGGTGCTGCGCAGCGAGCGCTTCGGCAAAGCCTTTTCCGCGGGCCTGAACAGCTTCATTCAGGAAGCCCGCCTGCTGGCGCGGTTCAACCACCCGAACCTGCTGCACGTGCTGCGTTTCTGGGTACAAAACGACACGGCCTACATGGGAACGCTGTTCTACAGCGGCACCACGCTGTCTCGCCTGCGCGAAGAGAAGCCCGAGCTGATTAACGAGACGTGGATCCGTCGCATGCTGCCGATGCTGTTTGGCGCCATCAAAACGATCCACGATGAAGGCTATCTGCACCGCGATATATCGCTGGACAACATTCAGATTCAGGATAACGGCCTGCCGGTGCTGCTTGATTTCGGTTCGGCGCGCCGCACCATCGGTAATCTCTCGGACGAGACGGAAACCATGCTGCGTCCGGGGTTCGCGCCAATCGAGCAATATACCGATGACAATGAAAGCGAGCAGGGGCCGTGGACGGATATATACGCTCTCGGCGCCGTGCTGCGTACCCTGATCGTAGGCTCTCCGCCTCCGGTCAGCGTGGTGCGTTCGATTCAGGACACCTGTAAACCGCTGGTGGAGCTGATGCCGCAGGGCTATTCCATTCCGCTGCTGCAGGCGATTGACCGGGCGCTGGCGCTGCATATGGAAGATCGCCCGCAATCCATCGAGGAGTTTGCGGCCCTGATCGAAATGCCCGTCGCCGGTATCGACGACGTGCTGACCGCGAAAAAGACGGGCACGATGCTGGTGCCGGTTGAAGAGGAGACGTCTGCTTCCGCGCTGGACTGGCGGCGCTACAAGCTGCCGGGACTGGTCGCCGCGGGCGTGCTGGTTGGGGTTGTTGCCGGCGCGATGCTGTTCGGCGGCGGTCAGAGCGCGCCAGAGCAGACGGCGCAAACGCCTGCCGCGACTCCGCCTGCACGGACCACTGCCGCAGCGAATACCACACCGGAAACGGCAGAGGCCGACGAGCCTGCTGCGCCACCTGCCGCGGCACAGCAGGGCACGCCGCCCGTTGCCGCCAGCCCCGTCGCGCTTGTCTATATCCGCATGCTCGACGGCGAGACGCTGAAGGTTAACGGTGAGCCGAAAGCGCTGCGTCCGGGAAATAACGGTTACGCATCGCTGAAATTGCCGGCGGGCGAGGCCCGTATCGAGCTGGAAGGGAATGGAAGAACGCGTACCCAGACGCTGGATATTGCGAAGCCAGGTACCTGGCTGGTGAACCCGTAGGCCAGCGGGTAACAGGACGGAGCGCATGTACAACATCAAGTTTGTCTATCTTTTTCATGAGAACGTTTCACCGGCGCTGTTTGCGAAAATTATCCGCCCGTCCGTTGCCGGGCAGTGGATTATGTCGGTTCCCGACCATTCGCTGCGCTCGCTCTTCACGCGCTACGATTTGCTGCGCAACATCACCGGCGCGAATCCTTATCAGTCCGGGCGCGATACGCGCAAGCTGATCGCTCAGGATTTGGATATCGGCAGGGTAGTGGCCATCGACGAAAGCTTCCGCGACTGGTCATCGGTAACGGAGATTTTTTATATCAATGCCAAAGGGCAGCTGCAGGCTGCCTCCATTGTTGGTCTGGGCTGGTACCCGGTGAGTACGATTGTCGATCGTTACGAAACCATGGTGCGAGCGTATGGGTCTCGCCCTGCGCCAACGGTGTTGCCGAAGCAGGTGGTGAAGTCTAAAGCGGCGCAGGTGCCGGATGCGCCAACGCCGGGCAAAGACGGTAAAACCTATGCGGCACAGCTGGAAAATATGACCAAAGCCGAACGCTGGCAGGCGCGTAAGGAGCTAATTGCAAAGGGCAGCAACAGCCTCTACCCGGATGCGCAGATAGCGGCTAAGCGGTTAGCGGCGAATAATATTGCGGTGGAAAAAGCGAAGCTTGCTGAGAACGTCTACAAGACGGTAAATCCGCTGGAAACGACGCCGGGCGTGCCGGAGGGGTGGACGGATATCAGTAATGATGCGGATGCTTTGAAGAAATATGGTCTGGATAAAGAAGTTCTTTTTGACCATGCCGATACGCCTGACTTCCTGGCGCGAGTTTATCAACCTGATTCTGCGGTTTTTGGCAGTGACATGAATCCAACAATCGTGTTCAGAGGATCAAGGCAACCTGAGTTTTTTCCCACGAAGAACATGGCTGACTGGGCAAACAATGGAGCTCAAGGTTTAGGTATGGAGTCGGATTATTATAAGCGGGCAGTACGCTTGGGATCACGTCTGGCTAAATCGGTATCTAAAATCGATATCGCAGGCCACTCTCTGGGAGGTGGGTTGGCCTCTGCTACCTCTGTCGCAAGCGGTCAGGCTGGATGGACATTCAATGCGGCTGGTCTGCATTCATCCACTGTTGAAAAATACGGTGGAAGCTTGCTGGGTGAGGCGGATAATATTCAGGCTTATCGCGTTGAAGGTGAATTGCTGACAAAAATCCAGGAAGTTAATCTGGCGGAAGACTATAAAATGTTGAAAGGCCACATACCAACGCTTATAGCCAAAGAAGAAATCTCTGCCATTATGCCTAATGCTGCTGGAGTTGTTCACGATCTTCCCGGCGGGACAGGAGGTCCATTGGACCGCCATGGCATTGGTCAGGCAATAGATTGCATAGAACAGCAAAAGAATGAAGACATTTCAATTATTAGGAGTCGTGCATGAAATCGTTCTTATCAGGCTGGATAATGCTTTGTTTGATTTTAATGGTTCAGGGGTGTAAACAAAATATGGATTTAAAACCAGATAATTACTTTAGCGGACAACAGCTCACATTAGCTCGTGCAATCGAGAATGGCGAAGTTGATGAGGTAATTAAATTAGCGTCAGAGACGGATTTAAACAAGCCCGGTAAAGAAGACATGACATTGTTATTTTGGGCTGTCATGAATTCGATCAATAATCAGAAAACACCGGAGCGGCTAAATATTATCACCATGCTGATTAAAGCGGGTGCAGACCCTCTGCAACCGAGGCCACAAGGAAAAAATAGTCCAGCTGAGTTTGTTTTAATGGCAGACAACGCGGACTGGATCAAGGCGATGTTAAATGCGGGTTTATCGCCAAATGCCGTTGATGAAACTTTTGGGAAACCAATTATTTTCCAAACGCTTGAAGCCAAAAACACCAAGACGTTACAGGCTATGCTTGATAAAGGTGCCGATATAAATATCACCGATTCTTTGGGAAATACGCTACTTATTGATGCCCTGGATTTCCACTCGTACGATCATGTTCTTCTTTTACTTGAGCGCGGAGCAGACCCTGAAATCAAAGCAGATAATGGTTGGACGATGGGTAATCAGTTGCAGCGTTTCCTCGATAGGGCGAAGGTAGGCAGCGACGAATATAAAAAACTTAACGAAATTAAAGATGTGCTTATTCAACATGGCGGTAAATGGCCACCGATGCCGGTTAAATAGGAAACGTATAGCTTATGCATCTTACTGCTCGTCTGATGCCGATTTTCATATTTCTATTACCGGAATGTATATATAACCCAGATCCAAATCCGCAAGACTACTTCAGCGGCTAGCTAGATGAAGCTAAAAAGTCTCCCGTAAATCGGTCTTAACAAACTCAGGCAACATGATATGAACCTGTTGTTCTGGGCTGTAGGATGGTCTTACAACTGGCACAAAAGAAGATAATGAGTAATGTTACCTCCCCCCAGGATAAATTAAATAAAAATTAATCAGTACGGCGGTAAATGGCCAGCTGCGGCAGTAAAAAAAGAGATAAACAGGTCATGACTGTAAAAGATAAAGTTTTCTTTTTCTGGGGTGGCATGGATATTCTTGCCATCATTCTTTATTGTGTGAATTCAGTGCTGAAGGGACGGCTGCCTTTCGTTTCGGATGCTTTGTCATTTACTGATTTATGGTCTGCACACAGTGCTTTGGTGCCCGGTATACTGGTGTTACTCCTTTTTGCTTTGGATTTAGGATTGCTGCTTTCTTTTGTTCTCTCGGCAATTTTTTTCTTTAAACGGAAACGCTGTGCAGTTAAGTTTGCTCTGTTTCAAGAAGTATTTCGGTTGATCTCATTTCGCTGTTCCGTTTCGTTCTTCCCGTTACTTGCAGATATTACTGGCATATCGAATGTTTGGGTAACCCTTGTTTTGTTCATGATCTCCGAGACTCTGAAGTTGTACTCCCTGATATATTATAAATATACGAAGAAAGTAGCTTGTGCGTAATAATAACTTTTAATCAAGCACTGAGGGGGGAATGTGTATTCGAAGTTTTTTTGCATTGGCTATCATAAACCTTTTGCGAGGATGCATCTGGGATAGAGAATTATAGTTTCTGGATTATTTCAGTGATTCACGGTTTAAGCTGGTTAAGGCATTTGAGCGCGGCGAGTTAATGAATACGCTTTATGATAAGAAAACACAACCGCGCCAACATGGTAATAAGTGGCCACCCGAGTCGATCAAAAGAGGGATTGAGTGAATATAACTGCAAAAAATAAAATATTCTATTTCTGGGGCATTATGGATGTCATCGGCATTGTATTTTATTATGTCGGTCCATACCACTTGCTTCAGTCATGGTGGGATTCTACCGGTGGGAATTTTGGTGTCATCATCTTCATGTTGATTGCAGGTGGGGTAAACGGTTTATTGACGGGGCTTTTTTACCTCGTATACCTTCTGTGGCCGGTTTCATTACTCTTTTCTGCCTGGTTTTTTTTCACAACTCACCGATACGCCGTCCGGTTTGCTCTGGCGCAGGAAGTGCTACGCCTGCTCACCATGAGTTGTTCAGTAACCTTGTTCCCGATGATTATTGTCGGTCTCGGAATGCGTGTTATACCTCTTAATATCACGCTGTTCATTTTGTCGGAAATAGTAAAAATTGGCTCGCTCATATTTGTAATGAAAAAATGGGATGCGGGTGATGGGGTAAAAAAGTTTTTACCTTAACTGAACGGGACTATATCGAAAGGGCCCTCAAACTGGCGCAAAAAAGATATGCGGAAATTAATGGTAAGTACCCCAGGGCGCCAATTTTGCATATGTATGATGAGATTGTGCAGCAGTTACGCATTCTGAAAAAAATTGTGATCAAAAACAAAGCTGACAAGTCCGTATTAAAGAGAATGACTTTTGGCCTTTATGCGGTTAGAGAATTCGAAAACTCAGATGAGCTCTTTTTCGAGAGACTGACGGATGCATGGTATATCGTAGATCAGCGACTACGTGGCGTAAAAGTGAAATTACCGCATGAAGTGGATCCTGACTATGTTCAGAAACAATGCGTTCTGGCGGAAAAATACCCTGACGAATTTTAGAGTTATGGATGTCATTTCCTCAATATATCTTTCCCTCCTGAAGGATCCATAATGGTCGATCTACACAGCGAAGATGCGGTAATTAATCACTATGCCGACCGCTACCGCAATCTTATGCCGTTAAACCTCAGGAAGGCGTCACGGCAAAAGAGTTCCGATAACCTCTGGGATGAAACATTGCCGCTCGTCACAACGGAGGCCGTTTCGCGCGATAACGCGCTCGGTGCGTTAGTGGGATTGGCCGTTGGCGATGCCGTCGGGACAACGCTTGAATTTAAAGCACGGGATAGCGAACACGTTAGTGATATGCAGGGTGGTGGGCCCTTTATGTTAAACGCGGGTGAATGGACAGACGACACATCCATGGCTTTGTGTGTGGCGGAAACCTATCTTGCCGAAAATCGAATGAATACAGATACCCTTAGAAAGTTCCTTCTCAGGTGGTATCAAACTGGAGAGAACAGCAGTAACGGACGTTGTTTCGATATTGGCAATACGACGCGTTTCGCTCTGGAACAATATCTACATGTTGGGCCTTCCTGGTACGGTAACACGGAGAAACATACCGCGGGGAATGCAGGACTTGTTCGCCAGGCCCCCGTGTCGATCTTCCGCCGAAAGTCACTCAGGGCGATTTATTTTGAATCGCAGGCACAGAGCAGAGCAACTCACGGGGCGGTAGAGTCTATCGATGCATGCCAATTTTTGGGGCTGATTCTGCATCATCTGATTAATGGTCATCAAAAAGAAGAGGCATTTTCACCCCATGTTTTTCCTTTGTGTGCACGGGTCATGATAATCAACGCGGGTGAGTACAAGCATAAAGCCCGTCATCAGATTCGTTCCAGCGGTTATGTAATCGATACGCTTGAAGCAGCAATGTGGGCGGTATGGAATACGGATAATTTCCGTGATGCGATCCTTCTTGCCACTAATCTGGCGGATGATGCCGACAGCGTCGCGGCAACGGCAGGGCAACTTGCCGGTGCATTGTATGGTTATTCTGAGATACCGCAGGAGTGGAAAGACAAACTGGTACAACATGAGCGTATTGCTGCGCTGGCGGGTGATTTGTTTGACAGAGCACCAGAAGACAAGTTTCTCTAGTACGGGAGTTAAAGGAGAGGCGTGAATAAACAAAGTTATACAGCGATGGATTATATTGAAAATGCCCTCGACGCTATTCAGGAGCGAAGGTCAATTATTCCTTCTTTTTCTTTGTATAACGTGGCTGAAAAACAAGTGGCGTATGTCAGGGATATCCTGACAGGAAAGAATACAGATAAAAGTAAACTCCATACGTTAAATCTTGGCGCTATGGCTGCAAAAGAATTTGAAACTACCGATGAAGAGCTTGCGCAGCATCTGTCAAATGTAAACTACATCGCTTCGCAGATGGCTCAAGGGTTAAAAGTTATTCTTCCTCATGAGCAGGATAATGGATATCTAAAAAGGCAAAAGCGATATCGAAATTAAGCAGACGGTGACTTGTGCATATCCCAAAACGTCTTGTCAAAAATCTCGTCTTTGTTGATACATTTATTTAGCATAAAACATTACGGAATAAAGATTATGCTCAACCGAATTACCGTTCAGCTCCCGGTTGAGGGGCTGCTCTTCTGGAAACTTTCCGGCCGCGAGGCGATGTCCGAGTCGTTCGCCCTGACGCTGACCCTGCTCGGCACGGACGCGCGCATCGACCGCAGCAAACTGCTCGGTCAGCCGGTCACGGTGACCATCCCGACGCAGAGCCTGCTCACCTCCCGCTATATCAACGGGAAAGTCACGCGCGTGGCGGTGAGCGCCGTTGAGCTGACGGGCACCCGCTATGCGGTCTACCAGCTGACGGTGGAGCCGGACCTGTGGCCGATGAAGCGCGACCGTAACCTGCGCATCTTCCAGGGGCAGACGGTGCCGCAGATAGTGAAAACCCTGCTGGGCGAACATCAGGTCAACGTTGAGGATAAACTCACCGGCAGCTACCGGGTGTGGGACTACTGCGTGCAGTATCAGGAGTCGAGCCTGGACTTCATCAGCCGCCTGATGGAGCTGGAAGGCATTGCGTATTACTTCAGCCACGAGGCCGACAGGCACACCCTGGTCCTGACCGACGCCGCCACCCAGCACCAGCCGTTCAGCGGCTACGAGGTCATCCCTTACCACCAGACGCCGTCCGGCGGCAGCACGGACGAAGAGGGCATCAGCCAGTGGGCGCTGGAGGACAGCGTGACGCCGGGCATTTACAGCCTCGACGACTACGACTTCCGCAAGCCGAACGCGTGGCTGTTCCAGGCGCAGCAGAACCCGGCGTCGCCGAAGCCGGGCAGCATTGACGTGTACGACTGGCCGGGTCGCTTTGTGGAAACCGGGCATGCGGAGTTTTACGCCCGCATTCGCCAGGAGCGCTGGCAGGTGGAGCATCAGCAGATACAGGCCACGGCCACGGCGGCGGGCATCGCGCCGGGCCACACCTTCACCCTGACTAACGCGCCATTCTTCAGCGATAACGGCGAGTATCTGGTGACGGCGGCCGGGTATCACTTCGAGGAGAACCGCTACGCCAGCGGG
>NZ_JADBRP010000004.1:0-358202 GCF_014930695.1 Enterobacter cloacae complex sp. P40C2
GTAACGTTCGCCCGCGTCGATGGAGTCGTATTTGCCCCACGGACGGTACACTTCCCGGTGAATATGGTGCTCGTGACGGCCGTCGGCCTTGATCTTCTCCACCACTTTTTTGACGTCCTGCACGGCATTACGGTCGGCAATCAGCACCGCGTCTTTGGTCTGCACCACCACCAGATCCTTCACCCCGACAGTGGTGACCAGGCCAGACTCGGCGTAGACGTAGCTGTTTTCCGTTTTGTGGCTAATCACGTCGCCGTGATGGACGTTACCCTCCGGGGTATGCGCGCTGATCTCCCACAGGGATGACCAGGAGCCGACGTCGCTCCAGCCCGCATCCATCGGCACCACCACGGCGTCCGCCGTGCGCTCCATCACCGCGTAGTCAATGGACTCTTCCGGGCAGGCGAGGAAAGAGGCTTCATCCACGCGGATAAAGTCGAGATCCGGATCCACCACCGCCATCGCTTTCTCGCAGGCGCTTAAGATATCCGGGCGATATTTTTCCAGCTCTTCCAGGTAACGCCCGGCGCGGAACAGGAACATACCGCTGTTCCAGTAATATTCACCGCTGGCAACGTAGGCCTGCGCGGTTTCCAGATTAGGTTTTTCGACGAACTGGGCCACGTCAAAGGCCACGCTGTCGCCCTCGCCTGGCGTCACGCTGCCGCGTCGAATGTAGCCATAGCCGGTTTCCGGCAGATCCGGCACAATGCCGAAGGTCACCAGCTTGCCGCGCTCGGCGTAAGGAATGGCCGCACGTACCGCGTCGCGGAACGCCTCTTCCTGCTGGATAACGTGGTCAGCCGCCAGCACCAGCATCAGCGGATCGCAGTCCGGGCTGCTGCGTTTCGCCGCCAGCGCCGCCAGGGCGATAGCGGGCGCGGTGTTACGGCCGGCAGGCTCCAGAATGATATTTTCGGTGAGTTTGTTCAGCTGGCGCAGCTGCTCGGCAACGATAAAGCGGTGCTGTTCGTTACAGATCACCACCGGGCTTTCGCACTCCACGCCGTGCAGACGGTTAACCGTCGTTTGCAGCATGGTGAGGTCGCCCTTCAGGCAAAGAAACTGTTTTGGATAAAGCACGCGGGACAGTGGCCACAACCGGCTCCCGGATCCACCCGCCATTACGACCGGATACAAAGTGGTTTGACTCATGATTTATCCCCGTATATCTGCAATAAATTGGCTCAGCACGTTCTCTTTCTCGAGCGTGCGTTCGGCATATTCACGTGCCACCGTGTTCTCTTTTGGCATGGCAAGCGCCTGCTCTATTCCGGTCACCAGCGCGGGAACCGATTCCGGCTCCACGCAAACGGCAATGCCCGGGTAGCTGTTGCACAGCTGGCCTAATTCGGTATCGGCTTCTGCCGTTATTACCGCGTTGCCGCCCACCGCCAGAATGTTGGTCAGCTTGGACGGCAGCACCGCATCCGCCGCGCCGCGTTTTTGCACCACCAGATGGCAGTCCGCCATTTTCAGCAGCGCGGGCAGCGCGTCATAAGACTGAAGCGGGAAGAAGCGGACGTTGGTCAGGCCGCGCTCGCTGGCCATTTTTTCCAGGCGCGCCTTGCCGCCGCCCTGCCCGACAATCACGAACGTCCACGGGTGTTCGCTCAGCTGAAGCGCGGCGTCAATCACGCTCTCCAGCCCCTGTTTTTCGCCGATGTTGCCCGAGTAAAGGATGATTTTATGACCATCAGGCAAACCGAGCTGCGCGCGTAACGCCTGCGCGTCGCTTTCCGTTACGTCACGAAAACGCGCCACTTCGGACCAGTTCGGGAAGAAGATCACCTTCCGGGCCGGGACGCCCTTCTCCTGCGCCTTGTTCATCATCGAGCGCGAGATGGTGGAGACGTAATCCACGTTGAGCAGCCCGCTGCGCTCGAAGGCGCTGGCGAGCTTCGCCACCTTGCCGCCCTTGCCCTTGCCCGCCATCCCGAGGCCGAGCATCGCGTCCACTTCATAATCCTGGATGTGCAGCAGGGTGCGCGCGCCGGAGAGTTTGCCCAGCAGGCGCATGCCCGGCGTGCAGAACAGCGTTGGCACCACGCCGATGATGCGATCCGGCTTCCAGCGGCGCTGCGCCATCAGCGGGAAGAAGCTGCTCAGGGCAAAGCTGCCCAGATGAATTAAACGTTTCAGCGTCGAGGGCTGCTTCGGCACGTAGAGCGGGCAGCGCCAGACGGTCGCCGCGCCCTCTTCGCGGCGATAGCGCCAGCTTGAATAGCGCTCGCCTACCTTCCACTCCGGGTAGTACGGCGGCGCGGTGATGACCCGCACGTCGTGCCCCTGGCTCGCCATCCACTCGACCATCTCGCCGGTGTATTTCCCGATGCCGGTCAGCTCCGGCGAGTAGTTGATTCCATACACCAAAATTTTCATAAGCCCGGCACTCCGGACTGACGATCTGCCAGGAAATAGGCACGACTGTTGTCGTGCACATTGTCGCTGGCAAGCAGCGCCTCTGGCGTCAGCCAGCGGTAGTCGTCATGCTGAGAATCAGGCAGACGCAGGTCTGCCTCACTCACCTTCAGGCGGAACCCCAGCACGATGTAGTGCGTGGTAAAGTCCGTGCCTGAAAAGTTATCGTCATAGAAGTGCTGCCAGACCCCGTAAAACTGGCCCGCTGCCATCGGCAGCTGCTGGCCCAGTTCCGCCAGAGTGAGACGCTTAAACGCATCGCTCAGCGTCTCATCCTTCTGCACGCGCCCGCCGGGCACGAACCAGAAGCCCTGTGCAGGACGATTGGTTCGTTTCCCCAGCAAGAACTCGCCGCGTTCGTTCTCCACGATCAAGTCAACTGAAATGAGCGGAGTGGAACGAACGATCGTGGCAAAATCTTCCTGACTTAAAAACATCATTACCCCCGGAAGCGGTGCTGGTTTTCCAGGAACCACTGGTAGGTGCTGGCCAGCCCCTGCTCCAGCGACACCTCGTGATACCAGCCCAGCTGATGCAGACGGGTCACGTCCAGCAGCTTGCGCGGCGTGCCGTCCGGTTTGGTGGCGTCAAACACCACGCGGCCCTTGTAGCCCACCACCTGCGCGATGGTCTGTGCCAGCTCGCGAATGGTGCAGTCGACGCCGGTACCCACGTTGATGTGCGAAAGCATCGGCTCGGTGTTTTCCTGCCACACCTCGCGATCCAGCTCCATCACGTGAATGCTGGCAGCCGCCATATCGTCTACGTGCAGGAACTCGCGCATCGGCGTACCGCTCCCCCACACCACCACGTCCGGCGCGTTTTCGGCTGTCGCCTCGTGGAAGCGGCGCAGCAGCGCCGGGATCACGTGCGAGTTGCTCGGGTGGAAGTTGTCGTGCGGACCGTACAGGTTAGTCGGCATCACCGAGCGATAGTCGCGGTTGTACTGACGGTTGTAGGACTCGCACAGCTTGATCCCGGCAATTTTGGCAATCGCGTACGGCTCGTTGGTCGCTTCCAGCGTGCCCTGCAGCAGTTCGCTTTCGGCGATCGGCTGCTTCGCCATTTTCGGGTAGATACAGGATGAGCCGAGGAACAGCAGCTTGTTCACGTTGTGCAGATGCGCCGCGTGAATAATGTTGCTCTCAATCATCATGTTCTCGTAGATGAAATCCGCCGGGTAGGTGTTGTTAGCGACAATGCCGCCCACCTTTGCCGCCGCCAGATACACCTGGTCGATACGCTCGCTGGCAAAAAAGTCCTGCACCGCTTTGCTGTCAAGCAGGTTCAGCTCGTCGCGGGTGCGAACCAGCACCTCAACGTCACCGCGCTGCTCCAGCTGGCGGACAATCGCGGAACCCACCATTCCGCGATGGCCGGCGACAAAAATACGTTGTTTGGTCATTCTCAGGACTCCAGCGCGATGGCAACCTCGTAGCCATGAGACTTGAGCAGAGAGTGTTTTTTCGCTGCTTCAAGATCTTTGGCCACCATCTCGGATACCATCTCCTGCAGAGTGGTTTCTGGTTTCCAGCCCAGCTTCTCGTGCGCTTTGGTTGGGTCGCCCAGCAGGGTTTCCACTTCAGCAGGACGGAAGTAACGCGGGTCAACCTGGACAATCACGTCGCCTGGCTTCACGCCCGGCGCGTCGTGGCCGGTCACGGAAACCACGATACCCTTCTCTTCCACGCCGGTGCCTTCGAAGCGCAGCTTGATACCCAGCTGTGCCGCGGCCATCTCAACGAACTGACGCACGGAGTACTGCACGCCGGTCGCGATGACGAAGTCTTCTGGCTGCTCCTGCTGAAGCATCATCCACTGCATCTTCACGTAGTCTTTCGCATGGCCCCAGTCGCGCAGGGAATCCATGTTGCCGAGGTGCAGGCAGGATTCCAGACCCTGAGCAATGTTGGCGATAGCGCGGGTGATTTTGCGGGTCACGAAGGTTTCGCCGCGACGCGGGGATTCGTGGTTGAACAGGATGCCGTTACAGGCGTACATGCCGTAGGATTCACGGTAGTTCACGGTGATCCAGTACGCGTACAGCTTCGCTACCGCATACGGAGAACGTGGATAGAACGGCGTGGTCTCTTTCTGCGGGATTTCCTGCACCAGGCCGTACAGCTCGGAGGTGGATGCCTGGTAGAAGCGGGTTTTCTTCTCAAGACCGAGGAAGCGAATCGCTTCCAGCAGACGCAGGGTACCCATGGCGTCAACATCAGCGGTGTATTCCGGAGATTCGAAAGAAACCGCAACGTGGCTCATCGCCCCCAGGTTGTAAACTTCATCCGGCTGCACTTCCTGCAGGATGCGGGTCAGGTTGGAGGTATCGGTCAGGTCGCCGTAATGCAGATGGAATTTCGGGTTAGCCGCATGAGGATCCTGGTAAATGTGATCGACACGCTCGGTGTTGAATGAAGAAGCACGACGCTTAATACCGTGAACTTCATAACCTTTTTCCAGCAGCAATTCTGCCAGGTAAGAACCATCCTGCCCGGTAACGCCGGTGATGAGAGCGACTTTAGACATGTTTATATTCCTCTGTACTTATCAAAGTTTTTCAGTTTCAACGCGTTCGCGTATCACCACTGCGGGGTTGCCACGGCAAACTTTATTTGCCGGTAGCGATTTAAAAACGCTGCTGCGAGCACCTACAACCGTGCCCTCGCCAACAGAAACACCCGGTGCAACAAATACATCCGTTGCCAGCCAGCATTTTTCGCCGATCGCAATTGGCGAAGCGGTAATATCAAAATGCGGGCTCATAAAATCGTGGCTGCCGGTGCACAAATAACACTTCTGTGAAACCACCGAATTTGCGCCAATCGTAATCTCGCCCAGGGTATATAACACCGCGTCATCCCCTACCCAGGCGTAATCCCCAAGCGTTAATTTCCAGGGGTAGGTAATTTTTACCGAAGGTCGAATGACTACGTTTTTTCCGATTTTTGCGCCAAACAGGCGCAATAAAAATGCTCGCCAGCGGTACATTATCTGCGGCGACCAGGCAAATAACGTTGCCTGTACGGCCCACCACAGCTGAACTTTAATACCGCTCCCGCCCCGAAAGCCTTTCGGCACGGAGAATCCGTTTAATTCCTGCATTACATTTCCTTATATCTCAGGCTTTGTTATATAAGGCTTTCGCTTTACCCGTCGTTTTCAGACGTAATAAATAAGATAATTCCGCCCAGAACCCCGGCACGCGTAATATTTTACGCTGCACGTTTTTTGCATCCTGGCACAATTCCAGATTATTCGAGGTTGACACGCCGCCCATTGAAAATTCAGATACCAGCCCTTTAATACGACGGAACGGGTAACCGGATTTGTACAGGCTGGCGGCCAGGGCATAATCGGACGACACTTTATATTGCAAATCGTAAGGCTGCTTTTTCAGGCCACTCATCGGGAAGAAAATAGCCTGATGGCTGGCCGGCAGGCTGTGGTAGATATACCAGCCGGGCTTCGCGCCGCGCAGCACTTTTTTCCCATCACCGAAATCAAGCAGCGCATCACCGATAAACATGGCGTCCTCTTTCTGGCGCGCGAGCTGACGGGCAAATAACGCCACGTCTTCATGGAACACGTCGCCGGAATTGAGGAAGATGGCGTAACGGCCCTGCGCCATCGCGATGCCTTTATTCATCGCATCGTAAATGCCTTTATCTTTCTCGCTGATGTAGCGCAAGTTGAACTCACCGTTGAGTTTTTCGAGAAACTCTGCCGTGCCGTCGTTCGAGCCGCCATCGACCACGATCCACTCAAAGGTGAGGCTCGGATCGCGCGCCAGGTTGCGCAGCGAGCGCCAGGTTTTTACCACCCCTTCGTAATTACGAAAAGCGACAGTAATGACGCTAAGAAACATAAATCACCTCATTTCGTCATACGCTCGTAATATTCAGCGCCTTGCGCAAAATAAACGGGCAGACAATCAAGAAAGCATATTCCGGGCTAAATATTGACCCGGTGAAAAACAACGACACCGGTGTGAACAGATAAAGCTGCACGCGAAAGTTTTGGTTATCACCAAACGCGTTAATCATCATTTTGAAAACTTTAAACAGATACCACAGCGTCAACAGTACGGCGAACCAGGAAAAATAAATAATTAACAGATACAGACCATTGTCTATGGTTTTACCGACATCCGCACCGTTAAAGATTCCGAATGATGCAACATATTCGTAAAGTGAGCCGAATCTTACTACGCCATCAATATGGGTTAAGGAATAACCCACCATCACCAGTGGACCGAT
Source organism: Enterobacter cloacae complex sp. P40C2 (assembly GCF_014930695.1). Lineage (NCBI taxonomy): Bacteria > Pseudomonadati > Pseudomonadota > Gammaproteobacteria > Enterobacterales > Enterobacteriaceae > Enterobacter > Enterobacter cloacae complex sp. P40C2. The sequence continues at coordinate 6,681 of NZ_JADBRP010000004.1, forward strand.
GATACGATAATAGGACGAAGAGCCTTCCGTTCCCAAATCACCCAGGCGTTCTGAGATGTACGGAAACGCAAATATTACGCCCACTAAAAACACCGTCAGGGAGATAATCGCCAGCGGCAGTTTTTTCTTAATCGCCTCTTTGTTCAGGTACTGGAACGCCCACTCCAGCAGGTAAAACAGGATAAACGTCATTACCCCGGAGAACGACCCAGACAGAACGATTCCTGCAAGAATCATAGCATCGGTTTTAGGGGTTTTGATACCGAACTGTTTGATGCTGAGCCAAATTGAGATTAATGCCAGAGCAAAGAACGCCGGTTCAAAATAGAGCGCCGTGGTTCGCTTGCCGCCAAACTTAATGAAGTTCAGTACATAGCTGTTACTGTATATAAGATATTTCGAAATTATTTCCATCAGGCTACTGCCGCCCGTCATAATAATTTGCGCCATCTCCAGTGCCGCAAGCACGACAATCATCCCAACGACAATATAAAAGAACCTGAGGATTTTCCTATAATTGTGCGGCGAGATAGTTTTAAAGCGAATACTCCAGACCATGCCAATAATTATGACGATATAAACAAACAGCATGGTGGAGGTGACATATTTGCTGGCATCCAGCGACTGGCCAAAGATGTAGTTAAACGCCGTCAGGCCAAACCCGATGCCCAGCGCAATCATCAGCTTTTTAAGGTTGAGCCTGTCAACGTAAAGCAACAGCAGAACCGGCAGGAAGGTGACGATGGTGATCGGGAAGCTTTCGCCGAGCTGGGCAATCTTGACGTTGACCAGCAGGTAGATCAGCGGCAGCAGCAGATAGCTACAGATTCTGATAGAACGAGACATACTCCTCCAGCATCTGTTGTCCACTGTAGGCCTTGCGGCTGCGGTTGCGGAACGATTCCAGGTCGGTGCCAAAAACGGCCTGAGCGATGTCGGCCTTCGGCATCTGCACCAGCGGCAGCACCTCGTTTTCGCTGAAGGTTTTTCCGCCTGATTTCTCCAGCACTTCACGCGCCGCGTCGCTGTGGGTTGCGATGACCGGCACGCCAATAGAGAGCGCTTCGCACAGGATCAGCGGATAGTTGTCTACCCTCGAGCTGAACACCAGCGCGTCCATGCCGTTGAGGGCGCTCATCAGCTTGCGCTTGTCGGTTTCGAACCCGTGATTCACCACGTTCGCCCCTTCAAACGGGGAAAATTTGCCGAAGGTGTGCAGTTCAATCCTGTCGCCGAGCGCCATCATGTCGCGCACCAGCTGCTGGTTGGTTTTGCCGTCGTAGCGCAGATCGTGGGCGACGATAGCGATTTTCGGCTGGCCCGCCGTTTCCGCCACCGGCGTCAGTTCCGCCAGAATCTCTTCCGTCGCCACGTCGATACCGTTGTTAATAATCCTGCAGCGCCCTGCCCCGTACAGGCTGTTGAAGGCGTCCGCCACGTGCTGGCTTGGGGAAATAAAGGTACAGCCGAGCGCGAGCATGTCGCGGAACAGCTGACGCTTACCGTCAACCAGCTGGTGCGCGCGATCCACCTTCACCGGCGGATAGTTGCTCAGGGTCGGGCACTTCTGGCAGGCGTTTCTCCAGCCTTCACAGCCGTCGGTAAAGGCGCAGCGGCCGGTCACGCTCCAGTGATCGTGCAGCGTCCAGACGAATCGGACGTCCGGCTTATACGCTTTTACCTTGCCGCAAAACGCCACCACCTCCTCCAGATTCAGCCAGTAGCTGTGCAGCACGTGAAAGTGCAGCACAACCGGGCCGCTGGTGCGGGTAACGGTGCGGTAGAGATTATTCAGGTTGCCGAACAGGTCGCGGTTAAACAGGCGGAACAGCGCAATATTGGCGATGGAGGTCAGACGCGGCGTCTGCTTCAGCACCTGCGGATAGTTATCATGGCTGACGCTTTTCTTGCCGCCCTTGCCGTAACCGTAAACAAAGCGCGACTGTAACCCTTTTTGCAGCGCGCGCTGGTGCAGATCCAGCGCTACGCCAGCCGCCCCGCCCTCGGCGAGGCGCACGTTAAATTGCAGAATGTTCATTTAATCACCTTCACGCGGGCTTTTTCGCCCACTACCAGCGCGTTGTCCGGAATGCTGTCCAGCACCACGCTGCCTGCGCCAATCGTCACGTTATTGCCTACGGTAATATCACCAACGATCACCACGTTCGCGCCCAGCTCGACGTTATTGCCGATTACCGGACAGGCCAGGCTGTCTGGCCCGCGGTTGCCGATCGTCACCGCGTGGCGAATGGTGAAATCATCGCCCGCGACAACGAACTTGTTGATGACAACCCCATAGCCGTGGTGAATGGTAAAGCGGCGGCCGATGGTGGCGGCAGCCTGAATTTCGTAGCCAAAAAAGCATTCGGTGATGATGCGGTAGAGCACCAGCACCGGCGCGGCCCAGAGGTTATTTAAGACATTTTTCTTGCGCCACACGGAGCAAAAGTGCGCAATGCGGTAGGCCAGAACCATGCAGCACGGGCGCAGGCTCCAGCTGTTTGCGCGGCAATCTTCCAGAAACATTATTTCCCCCGAAGTCCATCGGCCAGACGCTTGCCGTTACGCACGGACAGCAGCGTCAGCAGGGTGCGCCAGTTCATGCGCTTGTTGCGGATCTGATAGAGGGTAAAGAGCTGATACTTCCGGCTGGCACGGTCAAACTTGTCCTTGTGCTTGCGGTAAAAGTGGAAGTAGCCCGAGAATTTTTTCGGTGACGAGGTGATTTGCATCTCCCCGTGGTTGATGTGCAGGATCTGCGTGGCCTCTTCTACCTTCCATGGCTCGCCGTACTCCACCACCATGCGCAGGAAGATGTCGTAGTCCTGCGCGGCCTTCAGTTCGGTATCGAACAGGCACTCCTTAAAGCGCCAGGCCCAGGTAAAGACCTGATTGCCAATAATGTTGCGCTTGTAGAACAGGCGGCGGGAATACGGCGATTTCGGATACAGCGGCAGGCTTGCCGGCTGGGAGTACACCTCGCCCTGACAGACATAGTCGTTAGCGTACAGAAACGCGTGGGTCACCAGCTGCGCCTTGTGCGACAGGAAGATCGACAGACGGTTTGGCGTCCATTCATCATCGTCGTCGATGCCGGTGAGATACTGCCCTTTCGCCTGCATAATCGCCTGGTTGCGCACCGCGCACGCCCCGGAGTTGATGGCGTTGTGCGTGTACATCACGCGCGGATCGTTCAGGTCTTCGACAAACTTTTGCAGCTGTTCGTAAGAGGAGGAACAGTCATCCACGATGATAAGTTCCCAGTTATCGTAGTCCTGACGCAGCACCGATTTAATCGCGCGGATCGCCAGCTGCTGACGATTCCATGTCGGCATATAGATAGAAATTAAAGGGCGTTGTGTGGTCATATTTTTCTCCTACCCCTCACCCCGGCCCTCTCCCCACAGGGGAGAGGGTGAAAGGCGCACCGAACAGTCCCCTCTCCCTTCAGGGGAGAGGGTTAGGGTGAGGGGTGTGGGGTGTGTTTTGTTATTTACTGTCAGACTTATATTCGTACTCGTAATAACCGTAATCCTGATAGCCCGTCGCGCGGCGGAAGATGGAGTTCAGGATCACCCCCTTCACCTCAATACCGTTCTGCTCGAAGCGGCTCAGGCTGGTTTCCACTTCCTTCAGGGTGTTCACCGCGTAGCGTGCGACCATCAGCGTGGTGCCCGCGTGGCGTCCGACCACGGCGGCATCGGTTACGGCCAGAATCGGCGGCGTATCGATCAGCACCAGGTCATAGTTTTTGCTCGCCCACTCAATCAGCTGCGTGAAGCGCTCGCTCATCAGCAGTTCAGACGGGTTCGGCGGTACCTGGCCGCGCGGGATCAGGTCAAATTTCGGAATCGAGGTCGGCTTGGCGCTCTCGCTGATTTCCCCTTTACCGAGCAGGATCTCCGACAGGCCGTTAACGTTGTTGGTGCCCAGCAGCTCGTGGGTGTAGCCCTTACGCATATCGCAGTCGATCAGCAGCACGCGCTTGTTGGTCTGGCTCACCACCGCCGCCAGGTTGGCACAGACGAAGGTTTTACCAATTGACGGGCTAACGCCGGTCATCATCAGAACGTTGTTTTTGGCCTGCATCATGGCGAAGTGGAGGCTGGTACGCAGGCTGCGTACCGCTTCAATCGCCAGATCGGTAGGGTTACCCACGGCCAGCAGCTGGCTCTGCTTGTAGCGCTTAACGCCCTTGACGGTTTTGACGCTGTCACGGGACTTCTGCCACTCGGAGAGCGGAATGCTCGCGTAAACGCTGATGCCGTTCTCTTCCAGCACCTGCGGGCTTTCGATACCGCGGTTGAACAGGGAGCGCAGCAGCACGCCGACGATGGAGAGCATCAGGCCCAGAATAATGCTGCCGAGGATAATCAGCGCTTTCTTCGGCTTCAGCACGCCAGGCTGGGTGATCGCCGGGTCAACGATACGCACGTCACCGACGGTGCTGGCCTCGGTGATTTTCAGCTCCTGCTGTTTGTTCAGCAGCTGCATGTAGACCTGCTGGCCGGATTCCACATCACGCGTCAGGCGCACGATTTCCTGCTGCGTCTTCGGCATCGCGGTTACGCGGTCGTTCAGCTTCGCTTTTTCTTCTTCCAGGGTACGACGTTTCTCCAGCAGCGTGCGGTAGGCCGGGTGACGTTTGGTGTAGAGCTTGGAAATTTCCGCCTCTTTGAAGGTCAGCTCGTTCAGCTGCGCATCAATATTGACCATTGAGTCGAGAACCGATTTCGCCTCCAGCGGCAGGTCGACGGAGTCTTTATCCTGACGGTAAGCGTTCAGCTTGTTCTCGGCGTCGTCCAGACGCGCGCGCACTTCCGGCAGCTGTTTGCTGAGGAACGCCAGGCTTTTCGCCGCTTCCGCAGACTTGCGCTCAATATTTTGCTCAAGGTAGTTGCGGGTGATGCTGTTCAGGATGTCGCGGATTTTGTCCTTATCTTCACCGGTGAAGGTCATGCTCAGAACACCGGTGTCCTTGCCGTTTTCGGTGACGGTGAGGTTGTTTTGCAGGTTGTTGATCATCCCGAGGGTAGAGAATTTAGTAATCGTAAACTCGCCGCCCTCGTGCGCGTTGATGGCGCCTACCCTGAAGCTGACGCCGTCTTTGGTCAGCATCTGCCCCACTTCACCGCGCGCGCTGAAGCCCGCGTCGCTGGTCAACTGATACTGTTTTGGCCCCAGCACGGTAAGGGTAAAGACCTGGTCCCCTGCCCCTTTTGGTATCACGAAGTCGGTGACTTTTACCGTATCGTTACTGCGCCCCATCAGGCGATCCCAGCCTGCACCAAACACCGGGAAAGTGTTTTTCGTAACCGCAATATCCAGCCCCAGATCGTGAACCGTTTTGCCCAGCACCAGGCGCGACTGGATCAGCTGAATTTCGGCTTCGGATGCCGGTGGCTTGTTGGCCAGCGCCGAGCCGATATCCTGAACCAGCGAGTTACCGGTGTTTTGTTCAATCTGCACCAGCGCGTCGGCGCTGTAGATTGGCGTCGCGAACAGCGTATATATGACCGCCGCCACGGCAAAGACGGCGGTAATACCCAGCACCCACCATTTCGCTTCAATAACGGTGCCGACCAGGCGACCGATATCAATTTCATCACTGCCCGACGTCGGGGCGGCAGAAGCTTTTGTTTTTTCTGTCATTGTTATCCCTGCTGAGCTTTCAGTGCCTGCGCCCACTGGCGGGCAGACTGGTCTAGTAAGGTGTATACCGCCTCAAAGGCCTCGCGGCTCTTGCGATACGGATCGGGAATTTCGCGCTCACCGTCCCAGTGACCAAACAGCATCACCTTGCCGCGCATCTCCGGTGCGATATCGCACAGCGCGTGAATGTGGCGTTTTTCCATCGCGAGGATCAGGTCATATTCCCGGCACATCCGGCCAGAGACCTGACGGGCAACGTGCCCGTCGAGTGAGAGGTTATGTTCGAGGGCTACGCTTGAGGCGCGCTCGTCGGCGCCTTTACCAACCAGCGCCCCCAGCCCTGCGGAGTCGACCGTTAACCCAGGCTGGTAATTTTTCAGCAGCCTTTCAGCCGTGGGGGAACGGCAAATGTTCCCCACGCACACCACCAGAATTTTGTTAAACATCGCGGCTTACCAGGTATGAATGTCGCTCGCCGTATCCGTCATGTAGCGAACGCCACTGATGGTAGGCAGCAACTGGTTGATCAGACGGTTCCAGCGGGCAACCGGCGCGGTGGTGACATAGACCACATCGTACGGCTGCAGGCGGAACGCCGTAGCCATGACCAGGGACGTCGCGTCGGACATATCCAGCTGGTAGATGTTGGCAATCTTGCCTTTCGCGTTCTCGCCCTTGATCGGACGGATCACGAAGATACCGCTGGCGTTGGAGGCGGTCAGATCGATGCCTTCCGCATTGCCCAGCGCTTCGGTCAGGGTCATACCGCTGAAGTCCATCTTGAGGGTGCTCTGTTTCTTCACTTCACCCATCACGAACACTTTCAGATCGTCGTTGCGCGGCACGTACAGAATGTCGCCCGGATAGAGCAGGCGGTTCTGGGTCAGGTCGCCGTTTTGCATCAGCGCCTGGAGGGAGATGCGCTGCTCTTTACCGTTGTGGGTGAGCACCACGTTGCGCCAGTCGGCGCCATCGGTTAAACCGCCCGCGGCGTTGATCGCATCCAGTACCGTGAGCGGTACGTTGGTAATGGCCTGCTGACCGGACTTATTGACCTGGCCGGAGATATAGGCTTTCTGGGATCGGAACGCGGCGATATTAACGTCCACCTGCGGGTCAGCAATGTACTGCGCTAAGCGGCCGGTAATATCACTACGGATCTCAGCAAGCGTTTTGCCCGCAACATGCACTTTGCCAATGTAGGGATAGAACATGGTGCCATCGGACTGTACCCAGTTACCGGTGTCGCTTGAGCTGCGGTACTGGCCCGCAGGGGTGGTCAGTTCCGGGTGATCCCAGACGGTGACGTTAATCACGTCACCGGGACCTACGCGGTACTGATAAGACGCAATTTCCTGGTCCAGAGACATATTTGGCTGAGCAACATTTGGACGTGGGCGTAATTGTTCCACCAGCCGTGGGGTTAATGGATACACATTCACCATTTTGTCGAGATCAAAATCAGCGTCCTGCTGCTTAATCACATCCTTGCCCATTGTTGACATATTGCTGCCGGGAAAGACCGTGCAACCACTCATCAAGGTCACAGACACCAATAATGGCATCAATTTCATTTTGGATTTCATCATTGATTATTTATCACTTTGGCAGAGTAATTATCCTGTGCAATTTAAATAAGCGCGGGTCGTGGTGACAATCAGAATGCAGTTAATCATTTAGCAATTTAACTGGCATCAGTCCTAAAAAAAGCTTATTCATCCATTGGCTATTGACAGAATAATTGAGGCTGATTCACACGCTTTCAGGCACGCTACCGCCCTTGGCTTTCAGTTACCAATCCACTGACTAAACAATGCTTTATGGATAGACACCCTCTTAATCAAGGCCATTTGCAAAATATATCAGCCACTTCGAACACGCGGCCGATAAAGAATAAACCTCGCAAAAGGCCAAAACTAAAATAGCAACAAGGAAATTTAACATTTGATGCTGGGAGAATTGTTGCAGCTAACCTAATAGCAGGCAAGGAGACAACCGTCCTAATATTGTTTTTTAAGATTAATATTAATAGCAAAGTTTTGAGGTTTTCGGATTTTCTTTATATTGACAAAACAGACGCCAAAACCATTCATTGCGATATATCCTAAATATCGTTCTTCGTAATTAAATCTTCGCAATTAACTTATTTACACCACGGGCAAATTCGGTTTTACCTTGAGGCAGCATTAAGAGAAATCTCAGCCCGGCATTGCAATTTCCCTCGGCTTTATCCATGATCGAAGTGTGACATTAGTCATATAACAGAAGGTATTGTGTTTACTATGGAATGGATTGCCGATCCATCGATCTGGGCCGGGCTGGTGACGCTGGTCGTCATTGAATTAGTGCTCGGCATTGATAACCTGGTGTTTATCGCCATCCTTGCCGATAAATTGCCTCCCTCGCAGCGCGACCGCGCGCGCGTGACGGGCCTGCTGCTCGCCATGGTGATGCGCCTGCTGCTGCTCGCCTCGATATCCTGGCTGGTTACGCTGACCAAACCCCTGTTCAGCGTGCAGAGCATGAGCTTTAGCGCCCGCGACCTGATAATGCTGTTCGGCGGGCTATTCCTGCTGTTCAAGGCCACGGTAGAGCTTAACGAGCGGCTGGAGGGTAAAGACAGCGAAAATCCCACCCAGCGACGCGGCGCAAAATTCTGGCCGGTGGTGGCGCAAATTGTGGTGCTGGACGCCGTCTTCTCTCTCGACTCCGTGATCACCGCCGTCGGGATGGTGGACCACCTGGCCGTCATGATGGCCGCCGTTATCATCGCCATCACCCTGATGGTGCTGGCGAGTAAAGCCCTGACGCGGTTTGTGAACAGCCACCCCACCATCGTGATCCTGTGCCTGAGCTTCCTGCTGATGATTGGCTTTAGCCTGGTGGCGGACGGATTTGGATTCCATATTCCGAAGGGGTATCTATACGCCGCGATTGGCTTCTCGGTGCTGATTGAGTTCCTGAACCAGCTGGCCATATTCAACCGCCGCCGTTTCCTTTCGGCGAACCAGACGCTGCGCCAGCGCACCGCAGATACGGTAATGCGCCTGCTGAGCGGCAAAAAAGAGGATGCCGAGCTGGATGCCGAATCCGCTGCGATGCTTGCCGATCACAGCGACGGACAGATATTCAACCCGCAGGAGCGACGCATGATTGAGCGCGTGCTTAACCTCAACCAGCGCTCGGTCAGCAGCATCATGACCTCCCGCCACGACATTGAGCACGTTGACCTGACGGCACCGGAAGAGCAGATCCGCGCGCTGCTGGATAAAAACCAGCACACCCGCGTGGTGGTTACCGGCGGGGAAGAGGAAGAAGAGCTGCTGGGCGTGGTGCACGTGATCGACCTGCTGCAGCAGCAGCTTCACGGCGAGCCGCTCAACCTGCGCGCGCTGGTGCGCCAGCCGCTGGTTTTCCCGGAAGCGCTGCCGTTACTCTCCGCGCTGGAGCAGTTCCGCAACGCGCGTACCCACTTCGCGTTTGTGGTGGATGAATTTGGATCGGTGGAAGGGCTGGTGACGCTCAGCGACGTCATGGAAACCATCGCCGGCAATCTGCCCAATGAAGTTGATGAGATCGACGCGCGCCACGACATCCAGAAGAACGCCGACGGTAGCTGGACCGCGAACGGCCACATGCCGCTTGAGGATCTGGTGCAGTTCGTCCCGCTTCCGCTGGACGAGAAGCGCGAATACCACACCATCGCCGGTTTGCTGATGGAGCATCTGCAACGCATTCCGCAGCCGGGGGAAGAAGTACAGGTGGGGGATTACACGATTAAAACGCTGCAGGTAGAGAGCCATCGCGTGCAGAAGGTTCAGCTGATACCGCTGCACGCTGCGGATGAAGCGGATTTTGAGGTTTAGGTAAAAGCAAAACGGCAACCTTGTTGCCGTTTTTAGTGTTTGCTCCCTCTCCCCGTGGGAGAGGGCCGGGGTGAGGGCATCAGGCCGCACATGCCGCCCGGCACAACAAACATCAAAGCTTATCCAGCAGCTTTTTCACGTCCTTGCCGGACTGAGACTCTTTATTACGGTCCGCCCAGTCATTCAGCCGACGTTTCGCTTCATCCTGAAGATGCTTACGCAGGATCTGGTCGACCTGCAGGCTGTAGTTCAGCTCCTGCCATTTCCCGTAAACGCTCAGCGGGATCGGCGTCTCTTTCAGGAACTCGACAAGCTCTCCCTCACCTTCCCAGCCGGCCATCACGCGCACCTTGAAGTGGGTGTCCGCCGTCTCTTTAACCAGATCCAGCGCTCCGTTCCCGGTCAGCGCCAGCAGAGACGAGGTCCCCTGCATCCCGTCCAGCGTTAGCTGACCGTTGTCGAGCGCCAGCTCGCTGGTAAAGCTGTCGAGACGGGTTGCGCTGTCGTAGTTCTCGTTCGCCTTCACGCTGCTGCTGCGCTCCACCGCCTGCTGCACCAGCTGCTGGAAGTTCAGCCCCTCCATGCGCGAGTCTTTCAGCTCCACGTGCGCCTTACCCTGCCAGCTGCGGCGGAAGGCGTCAGCATCAATCTTCGTGCCGGAGAAATCCCCCGCCAGCGTCAGCTGCCCCGTAAGGGCAATCGGATAGTTAAAGGCCTTCAGGATCGTGCCAATCTCGACGTTTTCCAGACGCGGCTGGAACGCGGCGCTGGCAACGTCGCTGCGCACGTCCAGGGTGCCCGGCAGCGAAAGGCTCCCGGCCCCCATTTTTCCGCTGAGGTCGGAGATAACCAGCAGGCCATTGCGGTTAAACATCTGGCTGCTGACGTCGGTAAAATCAATGCCGCGCCAGCGCACGGTGTTGGCCTTCAGCAGAATATCGGCGGTAAACCCGCGCAGGCCGTTGTAGTCAGGCCGATCGAGATTCGAGGAGATCACCGGACGCGACTGCGTTGCCTGGCTTTGGCCCACCTGGGTGACGGAGCCATCGGACGCGTTAACCGGCTGAGGCGCAAGCAGGTTCTCCAGGTTCAGCCTGTCAAATTGCAGATCCAGCACCCAACTGGGTTTCTCTGCAAGCGTGACGCTCGCCTGTCCCTTCAGGCTACTGTCGTTGGCCTGGAGGTTGAGCGCGTTCAGCTCCAGCTGCTTGCGCTCTTCGTGCCACACCGCCTGCATGGTGCCCTTTCCGGCAATCCCTTTCGTCGGTAAGTCTGCTCCGGTGAGCTGCCAGCTCAGCTGCTGAACGTCCGCCGTCAGCTGGTGCGGGTAGTCAGACGCGTTCACGTTGGCGTTTATCGACAGGTTGAGATCCCGCTGGTTGCGGTTGATGCGCCCGGAGAACTCCATGGTGGCGTTATGGCTGGCGTCCTGCTCCATTTTGAGATTGATATTGCGTACGGTGATCTGTTCGTCGTCCTCGTGCTGGAAAACCAGCACGCTGTCAGCCACTTTCAGATTAGCAATGTCAAACGACCAGCCGGCATCGGAGGGAACGTCAGGCAGGGTGTTTTCACGCGGCGCGACCGGCGCGTCCGCCTGGCGAACGGCCTCGGTCTGGGGGGTAAGCTGAATCACCGCCCCTTTCAGCATCACCTGATCCACCTGAAGCTGATGCGACAGGAGCGGAATGAGTGAGACATCAAGACGCATATTGTCCGCCGTGACCAGCGGCTGCGCGGCCCCCGGCGCGGTGAGCGACATGCGTCCTGAGAGAATGCTGAGCTGAGGCCAGACGTGCCAGCGCAGCGGCCCGTCCAGCTTGAGTTCATAACCGCTGCGCGCTTCAACCTGCCGCACCATATAAGCACGGAAGTCATTCGGATTAACCAGCAGAACTAACGCTGAAAGGCCAGCCACCAGCACCACCAGCAAAATCATCAGCGTCGTCAGAACTCTTCTCATGGCTTCCTCAGTGAACTTACAAATCAGTCTTTATCGATACGACTGGCAACCGCACCCTGCTGGTCGCGATATTTTGCGTCCTGGCGGCGGTTATAAGGACGGTCTGCCGGGCCTGTCAGCGGTTCAAAGCTCAGCGCACCGATCATCATCCCGGGACGCAGGGCCAGCGGCAGTTTACCGGCATTAAAGAACTCCAGCACGATTCGGCCCGACCAGCCCGGATCGATACGGTGCGCGGTGACGTGCACCATCAGGCCCAGGCGCGCCAGCGATGAACGTCCGTCAAGCCAGCCCACCAGATCCGCAGGCAGTGTGACGGATTCAAAGGTCACCGCCAGCGCCAGCTCACCCGGATGGAGATAAAACGCCTCTCCTTCTTCGATGACGATTTCGTCGCTCATGACGCGATCCAGCGCCGCGCTGACTTCGTCTTTCGGACCGCTCAGGTCGATAAACGGTGCCGTGTGGCCGCTGAAGGTGCGGAATTTATTCCCCAGACGCACGTCAACGGTCACGCCGTTAATACGCTCTACCGGCGGACGCGGGGTGATGGACAGACGGCCTTCATCCAGCCAGGCTTCTATATCGCGGTCACAAAGACGCATGGCACTTTCTCCTTTCGTGCATCGCGCCCTGAAGCCTTACGGGCTCAGGGCAAAACCAGGTTATCTCTGAACGGTACACAATTCACACGGCTTATTCAAAAAACTGACTGATTTTCGCTTTTAAGATATCAATTGCAATACGGTTTTTACCGCCGCGAGGCACGATAATATCGGCGTACTGTTTCGAAGGCTCAATAAATTGCAGGAACATCGGGCGAACGGTCTTTTGATATTGCGCCATCACGGAGTCCATGGAGCGGCCGCGTTCGTTAACGTCGCGTTTGATGCGACGCATCAGGCAGATATCCAGAGGGGTATCGACGAAAATCGAGAAGTTCATTGATTCGCGCAGGCGGGCGTCGGTGAGCAGCAAAATCCCTTCAAGGATAATGACCTTTTTCGGCTCGATGCGGATCGTTTCTCGGGTGCGGGTATGTTCTACGTAGCTGTAGACGGGCAGTTCAATGGCCTCGCCGCGCTTCAGCGCTTCCAGATGCTGGAACAGCAGGCTGTGATCCATTGCACTGGGGTGGTCGTAGTTGGTTTTTACGCGCTCTTCCATCGAAAGATGGGATTGATCTTTGTAATAGCTGTCTTCGGGAATAACACCGATATGCTCATCACCTACCTGTTCACGCAGTTCACGATAAAGCGTACTGGCAATAAGACTTTTACCTGAAGCCGATGCGCCGGCGATGCCTATGATGACGCACTGATGAGACTTATCAGTCATAAATTTAGCGACCTGATTAACCTGGATGTAAGGAAGGACGACGCCGGAGCGTCAAACGCGGCAATTATAGGGATTTCGGGGGCGTGATACCAGTCGAATGCGCAGGTTATGCGAGGCGGGCTGAAAAGTGCCGCTTCACGCCCTGAGCGAAATTTTTACGATCGCTTTTTCGACATTTGATCCCCTTTCTTCGCAGAGTAACTATTTTATAAGTCTATGAAGTCAAAATCTGAGCGCTCAGCATATGAATTGTAAAATGTTTGTACTAGCATAAACCAAATTAATGATTTCACGCGTCCGGACCTGGCTCCTGACAACACGGCGTCCCTGGATAGAGCGGTAATGAATAAACAATACCAGCGGGTTTTGGTTACTACCCCACATCCTTTACTGCGACTTGTCTGTCTGGGTCTCGTCACGTTCATTTTTACCCTGTTCTCCCTTGAGCTGACCCGCTTCGGATCGCTGCTGGCACCGCTGTGGTTCCCGACCTCCATTATGATGGTGGCGTTTTACCGCCATGCGGGAAAAATGTGGCCCGGCATCGCCCTCGCCTGCTCCTTTGGCAATATTTTTGCCTCGTGGATGCTCTTTTCATGGGACGCCATCAACCTAACCTACACGGCGATCAATATTATTGAGGCCTGTATTGGTGCGGTGCTGCTGCGTAAGCTGCTCCCCTGGTATAACCCGCTGCAAAACCTCAACGACTGGATCCGCCTTGCCGTCGGCAGCGCCCTGGTGCCGCCGCTGGTGGGCGGCATTCTGGTTCATTTTCTGGTTCCGGGCCCGGAGCCGCTGCGCAATTTTCTGTTCTGGGTACTTTCAGAAGCCATCGGCGCGCTGGCGCTGGTACCGTTAGGCCTGCTGTTTAAGCCGCATTACCTGCTGCGTCACCGCAACCCGAGACTGCTGCTGGAAACGCTGGTGACCCTGGTCATCACCCTGGCCCTGAGCTGGACGGCCATCACCTGGCTGCCGTGGCCGTTCACCTGCATCATCGTTTTACTGATGTGGAGCGCGGTACGCCTGCCGCGAATGGAAGCGTTTCTGATATTTTTATTCACCATCATGATGGTATCCCTGATGATGGTGCGAAACCCGCCCTCCATGACGCCGTCAAACATGATAGTGACGTTCAACGCGCCGTGGCTTCCCTTCCTGATGATGCTCCTGCCGGCCAACGTGATGACGATGGTGATGTATGCCTTTCGCGCCGAGCGTAAACACATCACGGAAAGTGAAGAACGTTTTCGTAACGCGATGGAGTATTCCGCGATTGGTATGGCGCTGGTGGGGATTGAGGGCCAGTGGCTTCAGGCCAATAAGGCGCTGTGCAATTTTCTCGGCTACAGCCAGACGGAGCTCCAGTCGCTCACGTTTCAGCAGCTAACCTGGCCCGAAGACTTAAATACCGACCTGGAACAGCTGGGACAGCTGATCAACGGAGAGATCAACAGCTACAGCCTCGAAAAGCGCTACTATACCCGCAACGGCGAGGTGGTCTGGGCGCTGCTGGCCGTCTCCGTTGTTCGCCATGCCGACGGCACGCCGCTCTACTTTATTGCCCAGATAGAAGACATCAACGACCTGAAACAGACCGAGTGGGTGAATAAGCGCCTGATGGAGCGCATCACGCTCGCCAACGAAGCCGGTGGGATTGGCATCTGGGAATGGGACCTGGAGCCGGACGTGATCAGCTGGGATAAGCGCATGTTTGAGCTGTACGAGATCCCTTCGCATATCAAGCCCACCTGGCAGCTCTGGCATGACGCCATCGTGCCGGAAGATCGCACCAACGCCGAACGGGTGCTGCGCGAGTCCCTCCAGGCGAGGGTGCCCTTCAAGCTGGAGTTTCGCATCCGCGTTAAGGGAGGCATTCGCCACATTCGTTCGCTGGCAAACCGGGTGCTGAACAAACACGGCCAGGTGGAACGCCTGCTGGGCATCAATATGGACATGACCGAGGTGAAGCAGCTTAACGAGGCGCTGTTCCAGGAAAAAGAGCGTCTGCACATTACCCTCGACTCCATCGGCGAAGCGGTGCTCTGCACCGACATCGACATGAACGTCACCTTTATGAACCCGGTCGCCGAGAAGATGAGCGGCTGGACGCAAAACGACGCGCTGGGTCAGCCCGTGCTGAAGGTGCTGCACATTACCTTCGGCGAGAATGGCCCGCTGATGGAGAACATCCACAGCGGGGATATGTCCCGTACCGATATCGAGCAGGACGTGGTGCTTAACTGCCGGAACGGCGGCAGCTTCGACATTCATTACAGCATCACGCCGCTGAGCACCCTGGACGGTCACAATATCGGCTCGGTGCTGGTGATTCAGGACGTGACCGAGTCGCGCAAAATGCTGCGCCAGCTGAGCTACAGCGCCTCCCATGACGCCCTCACCCGACTGGCGAACCGCGTAAGTTTCGAAAACCACCTTAAGCGCCTGCTGCAGACGGTACACGAGACGCATCAGCGCCACGCGCTGGTCTTTATCGACCTTGACCGCTTTAAGGCCGTGAACGATACGGCAGGCCACGCGGCAGGCGACGCCCTCCTGCGCGAGCTGTCTTCGCTAATGCTGACGATGCTGCGCTCCAGCGACGTGCTGGCGCGCCTGGGGGGCGACGAGTTTGGCCTGCTGCTCCCGGACTGCAACGTCGAAAGCGCGCGTTATATTGCGGGCCGGCTGATCGACGCTATCAATAACTACCATTTTTCCTGGGAGGGACGCCTGCACCGCATCGGCGCCAGCGCAGGTATTACGCTGATTGACGATAACAATCGTCTGGCCGCGGAAGTGATGTCGCAGGCCGACATCGCCTGTTACGCCTCGAAAAACAGCGGACGCGGCGTCGTCACCGTGTATGAACCCCAGCAGGAGCGGATCCACAGCATGCGCAGCATGATGTCGCTGGACGAGCAGTGGCACACGATCAAGGATAATCATCTGTTGATGATCGCGCGCAGCGTCGCCTCGCCGCGCGTGCCCGAGAGCAGCAGCTTCTGGCTGCTCTCAATGCGCCTGTGGACCAGCCAGGGCGAAGTGCTGGAAGAGCACGCCTTCCGCGCGGGGCTGGCGGAGCCGGAGCTGCTGCACGCCCTGGACCGGCGTATTTTCAGCGACTTTTTCCGCACCCATGCCGCGCAGGTGGCGGCGAAAGGGATGGGCGTCGCGCTGCCGCTGTCAGAAGCGGGTTTAGCCAGCGTTACGCTGGTGGACGAACTGCTCGACCTGATTGCACGCGGTCCGCTGCCGGCGCGTCTGCTGCATCTGATGATATCCGTCGACGTGCTGAGCAATGCGGACGAAAACGTGCAGCAGGGCCTGCAAAAGCTTCGTCACGCCGGCTGTCGGGTGGTGTTAACCCGCGTGGGGCGCGATATCAACGTTTTCAGCCGCCTCAGCGCCAGCACCGCAGACTATCTGCTGCTGGATACGGACGTGGTGACGAACGTTCACGGCAACCTGATGGACGAGATGATGGTAACGATCGTTCAGGGTCACGCCCAGCGTCTGGGGCTAAAAACCATTGCCGGGCCGTGTAACCAGTCGATCATGATGGACACGCTGTCAGGCATCGGCATTGACTATATCTTCGGCGATACCATCGGAGAAGCGCAGCCGCTCGATCTACTGCTTAACACCAGCTATTTCGCCATCAACTGACGGCGACCAGCCGTCGGTATACCAGATATGTAACAGCGCATACGAGCGCCACGGCTGCCAGCGTTCGGCATAGCGACGGATCTGAGCAGGCGTCATTCCGGCAAAACGCTGCTTAATCAGGTAATCATCCGACAGAAAAACATCCTTCGCCTGCCAGCCGCGCAGGGCCAGATAGCTGGCAGTCCAGCGCCCGATGCCGGGCCGCTGCTGTAAAGCCTTCAACCCGGCCTCGATATCCGCGGGCGGGAAGAGCGGAAAGTCACCGTCCACTACCGACTGCGCCAGATGAATCAGCGACTCCGCACGCTTCAGCGGCATCCCGAGGGCCTTAAGCGCCAGAGGATCCGCAGCAGCGACCGCCTCTGGCGAAGGAAAGCAGAGATACCCCGGCGCGTCCGCAATCGGTTCGCCGCACAGCGCCACCACCCGCGACGCCAGCTTTGCCGCCATCGCCACGCTCACCAGCTGGCCGAGAATGGCGCGCACGCCCTGCTCCCAGGCATCCACGGCGCCCGGCAAACGTAGCCCCGGACGTGCCGCACCGAGCTCGCCGAGGGTCTGCGCTATCCGCTGCGGATCGCAGGCGAGATCGAACAGGCGGGCAATGCGGTCAAGACATGTTTCCGCCACCGGGATCAGGCCCGGGCTCAGCGTCACGGCCAGCGTATGGGTTGCGCAGTCCGGCGTGACGCGAAAAACGCCCTGATGCCCCTCGTAGCCGAAGCTCCGCTCGTAGTAATCGTCCGTAACGGTTTCAACCCCCGTGACCGCACGCGCCGCAAGAAAGCCAAACATCCACTGCCAGTCGTAGGGGGGTTGCCAGTTCAGGGTGTACATCGTCTCTCCTTTTTTGTTCACCTCAGCATAAACCGAAAGACCGCGTTGCGCCTTGCTTTCATATTCCTGTTGTCGCCTGGCAGACATTTCGCTAAAGTCTCGCCCCTTCTCACCGGCATGGGGATTTATCGTGTTTATTGGATTCGACTACGGCACCGCAAACTGCTCGGTTGCCATCATGCAAAACGGACAACCGCAGCTCCTGAAAATGGAAAACGGCAGTGCGCTGCTGCCCTCCATGCTCTGTGCGCCCACGCGCGAAGCGGTAAGCGAGTGGCTGTTCCGCCACCATCAGGTGCCGGCCACCGCGGCTGAATCGCAGGCGCTTCTGCGTCGGGCCGTCAGCTTCAACCGGGAAGAAGATATTGAGGTTACGCCGTCCAGCGTGCAGTTCGGCCTTTCCTCCCTCGGGCACTACATCGAGGATCCGGAAGAAGTTTACTTCGTTAAATCGCCTAAATCCTTCCTGGGCGCCAGCGGGCTGAAGCCGCAGCAGGTCGCGATGTTCGAAGACCTGGTTTGCGCCATGATGCTGCACATCCGCAATCAGGCCCAGTCACAGGTGCCGGACGCCATCACCCAGGCCGTGATTGGCCGCCCAATCAACTTCCAGGGGCTGGGTGGCGACGAGGCTAACCGGCAGGCGCAGGGGATCCTCGAGCGCGCGGCGCACCGGGCAGGCTTTCGCGACGTGGTGTTCCAGTATGAGCCGGTTGCCGCGGGGCTGGATTTTGAAGCCACGCTGGCGGAAGAAAAACGCGTGCTGGTTGTGGACATCGGCGGCGGTACCACCGACTGCTCGCTGCTGCTGATGGGGCCGCAGTGGCACCACCGCCGCGATCGCGAAAACAGCCTGCTGGGGCACAGCGGCTGCCGCGTGGGCGGTAACGATCTGGATATCGCCCTGGCGTTCAAGAGCCTGATGCCGCTGCTCGGCATGGGCGGACAGACCGAAAAAGGGATCGCCCTGCCGATCCTGCCGTGGTGGAACGCCATCGCGATTAACGACGTGCCCGCACAGAGTGATTTTTACAGCACCGCCAACGGCCGTTTCCTGAACGATCTGGTGCGCGACGCGCAGGATGCGGAGAAGGTCGCGCTGCTGTATAAGGTGTGGCGTCAGCGTCTGAGCTACCGCGTGGTACGTACTGCCGAAGAGAGCAAAATTGCCCTTTCCGATCGTCCTGAGCATACCGCTTCGCTGCCGTTCATCAGCGACGATCTGGCGACGGCTATCACCCAGGACGGTCTGGAGCTGGCGCTCGCCCAGCCGCTGCAGCGCATTCTGGAGCAGGTACAGCTGGCGCTGGATAACGGCAAGGTGAAGCCGGATGTTATCTACCTGACCGGCGGTAGCGCCCGTTCACCGCTTATCAAAAAAGCGCTGGCGGAACAGCTGCCGGGCATTCCGATTGCCGGTGGCGATGACTTTGGCTCCGTTACGGCAGGACTGGCCCGCTGGGCGCAGGTGATGTTTAGCTAGCGTTGGTGCGGTCTGGTGCCCTCACCCCGACCCTCTCCCTGTGGGAGAGGGTGCAAACACCAAAAACGGCAACGGATGTTGCCGTTTTGCGTTTACCTCCATTCAGACCATTCCTGACAGTGTTCCATATTTCCTCCATTTTTCCGCTGTGTTACCTGACTAAACTAGTATCATTCCCCGAAAGAGCTTCAGGATGAGAACGTATAACGATGAAAGGCAGTAACAAATCCCGCTGGGCAATTGCCGCAGGTCTTTTTGTGGTGGTCCTTGCCGCCGCCTGGTACTGGCACAGCCAGTCCGCGAACTCCACGGCTCCCGCAGGCGCCAGCAGCCCGTCTCAGCGCCCGGCGGGCGGGGGTCGCCAGGGTATGCGCGGCGGCGCGCTGGCGCCGGTGCAGGCGGCAACGGCGGTGAATAAAGCGGTACCTCGTTATCTCACCGGGCTTGGAACCGTAACCGCCGCCAATACCGTCACGGTGCGCAGCCGCGTGGACGGCCAGCTGATGGCCATTCACTTCCAGGAAGGTCAGCAGGTGAAAGCCGGGGATTTGCTGGCCGAAATCGATCCAAGCCAGTTTAAGGTGGCGCTCGCGCAGGCGCAGGGGCAGCTCGCGAAAGATAAAGCCACCCTTGCCAACGCCCGGCGTGATTTAGCCCGCTATCAGCAGCTGGTCAAAACCAACCTCGTGTCGCGTCAGGAGCTGGATACCCAGCAGTCGCTGGTCAGCGAGTCTCAGGGAACCATTAAGGCCGACGAGGCCGCGGTCGCCAGCGCCCAGCTGCAGCTCGACTGGAGCCGGATCGTCGCGCCGATTGACGGGCGCGTCGGCCTGAAGCAGGTGGATATCGGCAACCAAATTTCCAGCGGCGACACCACGGGCATCGTGGTGATCACCCAGACGCATCCCGTCGATCTGGTCTTTACCCTGCCGGAAAGCGACATCGCCACGGTGGTGCAGGCGCAGAAGGCCGGAAAAGCGCTGGTGGTGGAAGCCTGGGATCGCACCAACAAGAAGAAGCTGAGCGAAGGCACGCTGCTGAGCCTGGATAACCAGATCGATACCACCACCGGCACCATCAAGCTGAAAGCACGCTTTAACAATCAGGACGATGCATTGTTCCCGAACCAGTTCGTTAATGCGCGAATGCTGGTTGCGACCGAGGAAAACGCGGTAGTCATCCCAACGGCGGCCCTGCAAATGGGCAGTGAAGGCAACTTTGTCTGGGTGCTCAACGGCGAAAACAAGGTTAGCAAGCATCTGGTGAAAACCGGCATCCAGGACAGCCAGACGGTGGTCATCGACGCCGGGCTTTCTGCGGGTGACCGCGTCGTGACCGACGGTATCGACCGCCTGACCGAAGGCGCGCAGGTCGAGGTGGTGGAAGCCCGGACCGCGGGAGCAAAATCCTGATGCAGGTAATGCCGCCGAGCTCTACAGGTGGGCCTTCACGCCTGTTTATTTTACGTCCTGTCGCAACGACCCTGCTGATGGTGGCGATCCTGCTGGCCGGGATCATTGGCTACCGTTTTCTGCCCGTGTCGGCGCTGCCGGAAGTGGACTACCCGACCATTCAGGTTATCACGCTCTATCCGGGCGCCAGCCCGGATGTGGTCACGTCCGCCATCACCGCCCCGCTGGAGCGCCAGTTTGGCCAGATGTCTGGCCTGAAGCAGATGTCCTCCCAGAGTTCCGGCGGCGCGTCGGTGGTGACGCTTCAGTTCCAGCTTACGCTGTCGCTGGACGTTGCCGAGCAGGAGGTGCAGGCCGCCATTAACGCCGCCACCAACCTGCTGCCGTCTGACCTGCCGAACCCGCCGGTCTACAGCAAGGTCAACCCGGCGGATCCGCCGATCATGACGCTTGCCGTGACGTCGTCCGCTATGCCGATGACGCAGGTGGAAGACATGGTCGAAACCCGCGTGGCGCAGAAGATTTCGCAGGTCTCCGGCGTGGGGCTGGTAACGCTCGCGGGCGGCCAACGCCCCGCCGTGCGCGTTAAGCTCAACGCCCAGGCCATCGCCGCGCTGGGGTTGACCAGCGAAACCATTCGCACCGCCATCAGCAGCGCTAACGTCAACTCGGCGAAAGGCTCGCTGGACGGCCCTGACCGGGCGGTCACCCTCTCCGCCAACGACCAGATGCAGTCCGCCGATGAGTACCGCCAGCTGATTTTGGCCTATCAAAACGGCGCGCCGATCCGCCTTGGCGACGTGGCTACCGTTGAGCAAGGGGCCGAAAACAGCTGGCTCGGGGCGTGGGCCAACGGGCAGCAGGCAATCGTCATGAACGTGCAGCGCCAGCCGGGTGCGAACATTATTGATACCGCCGACAGCATTCGCACCATGCTGCCGCAGCTGGTGGAAAGCCTGCCGAAGTCGGTCAGCGTGAAGGTGCTTTCGGATCGCACCACCAACATTCGCGCCTCGGTCACCGACACCCAGTTTGAACTAATGCTGGCGATTGCGCTGGTGGTGATGATCATCTACCTGTTCCTGCGTAACGTCCCGGCCACCATTATTCCTGCCGTCGCGGTGCCGCTCTCGCTGGTCGGCACCTTCGCGGTGATGGTGTTCCTCGACTTCTCCATCAACAACCTGACGCTGATGGCGCTGACCATCGCCACCGGGTTCGTGGTGGATGACGCCATCGTGGTTATCGAGAACATCTCGCGCTATATCGAAAAGGGCGAAAAACCGCTGGCCGCCGCGCTGAAAGGGGCCGGTGAAATCGGCTTTACCATCATCTCCCTGACCTTTTCGCTGATTGCGGTGCTGATCCCGCTGCTGTTTATGGGCGATATCGTCGGCCGCCTGTTCCGCGAGTTTGCCGTCACGCTGGCGGTCGCCATTCTCATCTCCGCCGTGGTGTCGCTGACGCTCACGCCGATGATGTGCGCCCGCATGCTGAGCCATGAGTCCCTGCGCAGGCAAAACCGCTTCTCCCGCGCCTCTGAGCGGATGTTCGAGCGCGTTATTGCCGCCTACGGCCGCGTGCTGGCGAAAGTGCTGAACCATCCCTGGGCAACGCTCGGCGTGGCGCTGGGAACGCTGGCGCTCAGCGTGATGCTGTGGGTATTCATCCCGAAAGGCTTCTTCCCGATTCAGGATAACGGCATTATTCAGGGCACGCTTCAGGCGCCGCAGTCGGTCTCCTTCGCGAACATGGCGCAGCGCCAGCAGCAGGTGGCGGAGATCGTCATGAAGGATCCGGCGGTGGAAAGCCTGACCGCCTACGTGGGCGTGGACGGCACTAACCCGGCGCTGAACAGCGCGCGCCTGCAAATTAACCTCAAACCGCTCGATGACCGCGACGACCGGATTAACGCGGTGATTGAGCGCCTGCAAAACGCCGTGGCGCGGGTGCCGGGCATTGAGCTGTACCTGCAGCCGATTCAGGATTTAACCATCGATACCCAGGTAAGCCGCACGCAGTACCAGTTCACGCTCCAGGCCACCTCGCTCGAGGCCCTGAGCACCTGGGTGCCGCAGCTGGTCGACAGGCTGAAGGCGCTGCCGCAGGTTTCTGACGTCAGCAGCGACTGGCAGGACAAAGGGCTGGCGGCCTACGTCAACGTCAACCGCGACACCGCCAGCCGCCTGGGCATTACCATGTCCGACGTGGATAACGCGCTGTATAACGCCTTTGGCCAGCGCCTCATCTCCACCATCTATACCCAGGCAAACCAGTACCGCGTGGTGCTGGAGCACAACACGGAAAATACGCCGGGGCTGGCCGCGCTGGACTCGGTACGCCTGACCAGTAAAGACGGCGGCATAGTGCCGCTAAGCGCCATCGCGACGGTGGAGGAGCGTCATACCCCGCTGTCGATTAACCATCTCGATCAGTTCCCGTCCACCACCATTTCCTTCAACGTGCCGGACGGTTATTCGCTGGGCGAAGCGGTGGAGGCTATTCTGGGCGCAGAAAAAGCGCTCAGCTTCCCGTCCGACATTCAGACCCAGTTCCAGGGCAGTACATTGGCGTTCCAGGCCGCGCTGGGCAGCACCGTCTGGCTGATTGTCGCGGCGGTGGTGGCGATGTATATCGTGCTCGGGGTGCTGTATGAGAGCTTTATCCATCCGATCACTATTCTCTCCACCCTGCCGACGGCGGGCGTGGGGGCGCTGCTGGCGCTGATGCTGGCGGGCAGCGAGCTGGACGTGATCGCGATAATTGGCATCATCCTGCTTATCGGGATCGTGAAGAAAAACGCCATCATGATGATCGACTTTGCCCTTGCCGCCGAGCGCGAGCAGGGCATGGCGCCGCGCGAGGCTATCTTCCAGGCCTGCCTGCTGCGCTTTCGTCCGATCCTGATGACTACCCTCGCCGCCCTGCTGGGCGCGCTGCCGCTGATGCTGAGCACCGGCGTGGGGGCGGAATTGCGCCGTCCGCTGGGTATCGGCATGGTCGGCGGCCTGCTGGTGAGCCAGGTGCTGACGCTGTTCACCACGCCGGTCATTTACCTGCTGTTTGACCGTCTGGCGCTGTGGACGAAAAGCCGCTTCCCGAAACGTGAAGAGGAGGCGTAAGTGAAGTTTTTCGCCCTCTTCATTTACCGCCCGGTGGCGACCATATTGCTCTCCGTCGCCATTACGCTGTGCGGCGTGCTGGGCTTCCGGCTGCTGCCGGTGGCGCCGCTGCCGCAGGTGGATTTCCCGGTGATCATGGTCAGCGCCTCGCTGCCGGGCGCGTCGCCTGAAACCATGGCCTCGTCCGTTGCAACACCGCTTGAACGGTCGCTTGGGCGCATTGCCGGGGTCAACGAAATGACCTCCAGCAGCTCGCTGGGCAGCACGCGTATCATCCTGGAGTTCAGCTTCGACCGGGACATCAACGGCGCGGCGCGTGACGTGCAGGCCGCGATCAACGCCGCGCAAAGCCTGCTGCCGAGCGGCATGCCGAGCCGCCCAACCTACCGCAAAGCCAACCCGTCCGATGCGCCGATCATGATCCTGACGCTCACCTCGGAGACCTACTCTCAGGGCGAGCTGTACGATTTTGCCTCCACGCAGCTGGCGCAGACCATTGCCCAGATTGACGGCGTGGGCGACGTGGACGTCGGCGGCAGCTCCCTGCCCGCCGTGCGCGTGGGGCTGAATCCGCAGGCGCTGTTTAATCAGGGCGTGTCGCTGGACGATGTGCGCTCCGCCATCAGCAGCGCCAACGTGCGCAAGCCCCAGGGGGCGATTGAGGACGGCAGCCACCGCTGGCAGATCCAGACCAACGACGAGCTGAAAACCGCCGCCGAGTATCAGCCGTTGATTATTCACTACAACAACGGCGCGGCGGTGCGCTTAAGCGACGTCGCCAGCGTTACCGACTCGGTGCAGGACGTGCGTAACGCAGGGATGACCAACGCCAAACCGGCGATTTTGCTGATGATCCGCAAGCTGCCGGAAGCCAACATCATCCAGACGGTGAACAGCATCCGCGCGCGCCTGCCGGAGCTGCAGGAAACCATTCCGGCGGCGATCGATCTGCAGATTGCACAGGACCGCTCCCCCACTATTCGCGCCTCGCTCGAAGAGGTGGAGCAAACGCTGATTATCTCCGTGGCGCTGGTGATCCTGGTGGTGTTTCTGTTCCTGCGCTCGGGTCGCGCCACGCTTATTCCCGCCGTTGCGGTCCCGGTGTCGCTGATAGGCACCTTTGCCGCCATGTACCTGTGCGGCTTCAGCCTCAACAACCTGTCGCTGATGGCGCTGACGATTGCCACCGGCTTTGTGGTGGATGACGCCATCGTGGTGCTGGAGAATATCTCGCGCCATCTGGAAGCAGGCATGAAGCCATTGCAGGCGGCGCTTCAGGGAACGCGCGAGGTGGGCTTCACGGTGCTGTCCATGAGCCTGTCGCTGGTGGCGGTATTCCTGCCGCTGCTGCTGATGGGCGGCCTCCCCGGACGGCTGCTGCGTGAATTTGCCGTTACCCTCTCGGTGGCAATTGGCATTTCGCTGGTTATCTCGCTGACGCTCACGCCAATGATGTGCGGCTGGATGCTCAGGCGCAGCAGGCCGCGCTCCCAGCCGCGCCGCAAAGGCTTTGGTCGTTTCCTGATGGCGATGCAGGAGGGCTACGGCCGGTCGCTGAAGTGGGTGCTGAACCACACGCGGATGGTCGGGCTGGTGCTTATCGCCACCATTGGGCTTAACGTCTGGATGTACATCACCATCCCAAAAACCTTCTTCCCGGAGCAGGATACCGGGGTGCTGATGGGGGGCATTCAGGCGGACCAGAGCATTTCGTTCCAGGCGATGCGCGGCAAGCTCCAGGACTTTATGAAGATCATCCGGGAAGATCCGGCCGTGGACAACGTGACCGGCTTTACCGGCGGCTCGCGCGTCAACAGCGGGATGATGTTTATTACCCTTAAGCCGCGCGGCGAGCGTAACGACACCGCGCAGCAGGTGATTGACCGCCTGCGGGTGAAGCTCGCCAAAGAGCCGGGGGCAAACCTGTTTCTGATGGCCGTTCAGGATATCCGCGTCGGCGGTCGTCAGGCTAACGCCAGCTACCAGTACACCCTGCTCTCGGACGATTTATCCGCCCTGCGCGAGTGGGAGCCGAAAATACGTAAAGCGCTGGCCGCGCTGCCGCAGCTGGCGGACGTGAACTCCGACAGCCAGAACAACGGCGCGGAGATGGCGCTCACCTACGATCGTGAAACCATGGCGCGGCTGGGCATTAACGTCGAAGCGGCTAACAGCCTGCTTAACAACGCCTTCGGCCAGCGCGAAGTGTCCACCATCTACCAGCCGATGAACCAGTATAAGGTGGTGATGGAGGTGGATCCGCGCTACACCCAGGACATCAGCGCGCTGGACAAGATGTTTGTCATCAACAGCGAAGGCAAGGCGATTCCGCTGTCGTACTTCGCCAGCTGGCAGCCGTCGAACGCGCCGCTGTCGGTGAATCATCAGGGGCTTTCTGCCGCCTCGACCGTGTCGTTTAACCTGCCGACCGGCTCGTCGCTTTCTGAGGCCAGCGATGCCATCAACCGCGCCATGACCCAGCTCGGGGTGCCCTCCTCCGTGCGCGGCAGCTTTGCCGGTACGGCGCAGGTCTTCCAGGAGACCATGAACTCGCAGGTCATTTTGATTCTGGCGGCGATTGCGACGGTCTATATCGTGCTGGGCGTGCTTTATGAAAGCTACGTGCATCCGTTAACCATTCTCTCAACGCTTCCTTCAGCGGGCGTGGGGGCGCTGCTGGCCCTGGAGCTGTTCGGTGCGCCCTTCAGCCTCATCGCGCTTATCGGGATCATGCTATTAATAGGTATTGTGAAGAAAAACGCGATTATGATGGTCGACTTCGCGCTGGACGCCCAGCGCAACGGCAACCTCACGCCGGACGAGGCGATATTTCAGGCCTGTCTGCTGCGTTTTCGCCCGATCATGATGACTACGCTTGCGGCGCTGTTCGGTGCCCTGCCGCTGGTTATTTCCGGCGGTGATGGCTCTGAGCTGCGCCAGCCGCTGGGGATCACCATCGTTGGCGGGCTGGTGATGAGCCAGCTGTTGACCCTCTACACCACGCCGGTGGTCTATCTGTTCTTCGATCGCCTGCGGCTGCGTTTTTCGCGTAAAAAGAGAACCACGGTGGCCGAGTAAATGACCGAACTCCCCGGTAACGTTCGCTGGCAGTTGTGGATAGTCGCGTTCGGCTTCTTTATGCAGTCGCTGGACACGACCATCGTTAACACCGCCCTCCCCTCGATGGCCAAAAGCCTGGGGGAGAGCCCGCTGCACATGCATATGGTGATTGTCGCCTACGTGCTGACGGTCGCCGTGATGCTGCCCGCCAGCGGCTGGCTGGCGGATAAGGTCGGCGTGCGGAATATCTTCTTTACCGCCATCGTGCTGTTTACCGCCGGGTCGCTGCTGTGCGCTCAAGCCAATACCCTCGATCGGCTGGTGATGGCGCGCGTGCTGCAGGGCGTCGGCGGCGCGATGATGGTGCCCGTCGGGCGTTTAACGGTGATGAAAATTGTTCCGCGCGAGCAGTATATGGCGGCGATGACCTTCGTCACCCTGCCCGGTCAGGTTGGCCCGCTGCTCGGCCCGGCGCTGGGCGGGGTGCTGGTGGAGTACGCGTCCTGGCACTGGATTTTCCTGATCAACCTTCCGGTCGGCATCATCGGCGCGATTGCCACCCTGATGCTGATGCCGAACTACAAAATGCAGACCCGGCGCTTCGATTTCTTCGGCTTTATCCTGCTGGCTGCCGGGATGGCAACGCTCACCCTGGCACTCGACGGCCAAAAAGGGCTGGGCATTTCGGCCCTCTCGCTCGCCGCGCTGGTGGGGCTGGGAATTACCGCCATCCTCTGGTACCTGTGGCATGCCAGAGGCAACGAGAAGGCGCTGTTCAGCCTGAAGCTGTTTAAAAACCCCACCTACCGTCTGGGGCTGCTCGGCAGCTTCGCCGGGCGCATCGGCAGCGGTATGCTGCCGTTTATGACGCCGGTGTTTTTGCAGATCGGCATGGGCTTTTCGCCGTTCCATGCCGGATTGATGATGATCCCGATGGTGCTCGGCAGCATGGGGATGAAGCGCATCGTGGTGCAGGTGGTAAACCGCTTCGGCTATCGCCGCGTGCTGGTGGCGTCAACGCTCGGGCTGGCGCTGGTCAGCCTGCTGCTTATGGCCGTGGCGCTGCTGGGCTGGTACTACATCCTGCCGCTGGTGCTGTTTTTGCAGGGGACAATCAACGCCATGCGCTTTTCATCGATGAACACCCTGACGCTTAAGGATCTGCCGGACGAGCTGGCGAGCAGCGGCAACAGCCTGCTGTCGATGATCATGCAGCTTTCCATGAGCGTGGGGGTCACGGTGGCCGGTATGCTGCTGGGTATGTACGGCCAGCAGCATCTCAGCGTCGACACCCCCGTCGCGCATCAGGTCTTTTTCTATACCTATATCAGCATGGCGGTCATTATCGCCCTGCCCGCTTTTATCTTTGCCAGAGTGCCGAATGACGCGACTAAAAACGTCGTGCTCCGCCGCGGCAAAAGGAGTGCACCATGAAATTCTGGCGTCCCGGGATCACCGGCAAGCTTTTTTTAGCCATTTTCGCCACCTGTATTGTTCTGCTGATCACCATGCACTGGGCGGTGCGGGTCAGCTTCGAGCGCGGCTTTATTGATTACATCAAGCACGGAAACGAGCAGCGGTTACAGGGCTTAAGCGACGCGCTGGGCGAGCAGTACGGCCTGCACGGTAACTGGCGTTTTCTGCGCAACAACGACCGCTTTGTGTTTCAAATCCTTCGCTCGCTGGAGCACGATAATGACGACGACCGCCCGGGGCCGGGCATGCCGCCGCACGGCTGGCGCACCCAGTTCTGGGTGATAGACCAGGACAGGCGCGTGCTCGTCGGCCCGCGCTCGCCGGTACCGCCGGATGGTACAAAGCGCGCCATCACCTCGAACGGCGCCACGGTAGGCTGGGTTATTGCCTCGCCGGTCGAGCGGCTGACGCGCAACACCGACATCAACTTTGACCGCCAGCAGCGTCAGACCAGCTGGCTGATCGTCGCCCTCTCCACCCTGCTTGCGGCACTCGCCACCTTCCCGCTGGCGCGGGGCCTGCTGGCGCCGGTTAAGCGTCTGGTTGAGGGTACGCACAAGCTGGCGGCGGGCGATTTCTCTACCCGCGTGGACACCCGCAGTCAGGATGAACTGGGCAAGCTGGCGCAGGACTTCAACCAGCTCGCCAGCACGCTGGAGAAAAACCAGCAGATGCGCCGCGACTTTATGGCTGATATTTCGCACGAGCTGCGCACCCCGCTGGCGGTGCTGCGCGGCGAGCTGGAGGCGATTCAGGACGGCGTGCGGCAGTTCACCCCCGAATCCGTGGCCTCGTTGCAGGCGGAGGTGGGTACGCTGACCAAGCTGGTGAACGATCTGCATCAGCTTTCCATGTCCGACGAAGGCGCGCTGGCCTACCAGAAGGCGCCAGTCGACGCGATCAATATCCTTGAAGTCGCGACCGGCGCGTTCCGGGAACGCTTCGCCAGCCGTGACCTGAAAATCAACCTCTCGCTGCCGGACAGCGCGGTGGTGTTTGGCGACAAAGATCGCCTGATGCAGCTGTTCAATAACCTGCTGGAAAACAGCCTTCGCTATACCGACGGCGGCGGCGCGCTGCATATTTCCGGCAGGCAGGAGAACGGACGCTTTGCCCTGACCTTCGCGGACTCCGCTCCTGGCGTAAAGGATGCGCAGCTGGAAAGACTGTTCGAGCGCTTTTACCGCACCGAAGGTTCCCGCAACCGTGCCAGCGGCGGCTCCGGTCTCGGGCTGGCGATTTGCGTCAACATCGTGGAGGCGCACGGCGGCACCATCCGCGCCGCGCATTCGCCTTTTGGCGGGGTTAGCATTACAGTAGAGTTACCTCTGGAACGGGATTTATCGAGGGAAGCATGACCGAATTACCGATTGACGACAACACGCCGCGCATTTTGATCGTGGAAGACGAGCCTAAGCTTGGGCAGTTACTGATCGACTATTTACGCGCCGCAAGCTATGCCCCGTCGCTTATCAGCCACGGCGACCAGGTACTGCCCTACGTGCGCCAGACGCCGCCGGATTTAATCCTGCTGGATCTGATGCTGCCGGGCACCGACGGCCTGACCCTGTGCCGCGAGATTCGTCGTTTTTCCGACGTTCCCATCGTTATGGTGACGGCCAAAATAGAAGAGATCGACCGCCTGCTGGGGCTCGAAATCGGCGCGGACGATTACATCTGCAAGCCATACAGCCCGCGTGAGGTGGTTGCCCGCGTGAAAACCATTCTGCGTCGCTGCAAGCCGCAGCGCGAACTTCAGGTGCAGGATGCGCAAAGCCCGCTGATTGTTGACGAAAGCCGCTTCCAGGCGAGCTGGCGCAGCAAAATGCTGGACCTGACGCCCGCCGAGTTCCGCCTGCTTAAAACCCTCTCCCACGAGCCGGGGAAAGTGTTTTCCCGCGAACAGCTGCTCAACCACCTGTATGACGACTACCGCGTGGTAACCGACCGCACCATCGACAGCCACATCAAAAACCTGCGCCGCAAGCTGGAGGCGCTGGATGCCGACCAGTCGTTTATTCGCGCGGTGTACGGCGTGGGGTATCGCTGGGAAGCGGACGCGTGCCGGATTACCTGACAGCATTCTCCCCTCACCCTCTCTCCAAAGGGGACTAAAACACCCTCTCCCCTTTGGGGAGAGGGCAGGTTGAGGGGGCCGGGCTTTA
This sequence comes from Enterobacter cloacae complex sp. P40C2, assembly GCF_014930695.1. NCBI lineage: Bacteria > Pseudomonadati > Pseudomonadota > Gammaproteobacteria > Enterobacterales > Enterobacteriaceae > Enterobacter > Enterobacter cloacae complex sp. P40C2. Next base: position 36,727 of record NZ_JADBRP010000004.1, read on the forward strand.
CCTCCCCGCCCCGCAGCGCTACAATGCCCGCCCTTAAAGTGGGGGATCTCCCCTTACCGCTGCACCTGGTGCACGCGGATCTGACCTGTCATCAGAACGAGAACAAACATGTTTAAACCGGAACTCCTTTCCCCGGCGGGAACGCTGCAAAATATGCGTTACGCTTTCGCCTACGGTGCCGACGCCGTCTACGCGGGCCAGCCGCGCTACTCGCTGCGCGTGCGCAACAACGAATTCAACCACGAGAACCTGCAGCTCGGCATCAACGAAGCGCATGCTCTGGGCAAAAAATTCTACGTGGTGGTCAACATCGCGCCGCACAACGCCAAGCTGAAAACGTTCATTCGCGACCTGAAGCCGGTCGTGGACATGGGGCCGGACGCGCTGATCATGTCGGACCCGGGTTTAATCATGCTGGTTCGGGAGAACTTCCCGGAGATGGATATTCACCTCTCCGTGCAGGCTAACGCCGTCAACTGGGCAACGGTCAAATTCTGGAAACAGATGGGGCTGACCCGCGTCATTCTGTCTCGCGAACTGTCCCTTGAAGAGATCGAAGAGATCCGCACCCAGGTGCCGGATATGGAAATCGAAATCTTCGTTCACGGCGCGCTGTGCATGGCCTACTCCGGCCGCTGCCTGCTCTCCGGCTATATCAACAAGCGCGATCCGAACCAGGGTACCTGCACCAACGCCTGCCGCTGGGAGTACAACGTTCAGGAAGGCAAAGAGGATGACATCGGCAATATCGTACACAAACACGAGCCGATACCGGTTACGAACGTTGAGCCTACGCTTGGCATCGGCGCGCCAACCGACAGCGTGTTTATGATTGAAGAAGCCAAACGTCCGGGCGAGTACATGACCGCCTTTGAGGACGAGCACGGCACCTACATCATGAACTCGAAAGATCTGCGCGCCATTGCGCACGTTGAGCGCCTGACCCAGATGGGCGTGCACTCGCTGAAAATCGAAGGGCGCACCAAGTCTTACTACTACTGCGCCCGCACCGCACAGGTGTACCGTAAAGCCATTGACGATGCCGCCGCCGGAAAACCGTTCGACACCAGCCTGCTGGAAACGCTGGAAGGCCTGGCGCATCGCGGCTATACCGAAGGCTTCCTGCGTCGTCATACGCACGACGACTACCAGAACTACGAGCACGGCTACTCCGTTTCCGAGCGTCAGCAGTTTGTCGGTGACTTCACCGGCGAACGCAAAGGCGCGCTGGCGGCGGTAGCGGTAAAAAACAAATTCACTAAAGGCGACAGCCTGGAGCTGATGACCCCGCAGGGCAACATGAACTTCCGTCTGGAGCATCTGGAAAACGGTAAAGGTGAAGCGATTGAGGTTGCGCCGGGTGACGGACACACCGTGTGGCTGCCGGTACCGGAAGAGGTGGAGCTGGAGTTTGCGCTGCTGATGCGCAATTTTGAAGGTGAAAACACCCGAAATCCGCACGGCAAATAGTCAATCAGCGGGATTTTTTCACGCCGGGATAATTCTTAGAATCGGATCACATACCGCTTCGTTCAATATGGGTATTATCCCCCCGCTGAAAAACATAACCCATAAATGCTAGCTGTACCAGGAACCACCTCCTTAGCCTGCGTAATCTCCCTTACGCGGGCTTATTTTTTTGTTAACTCCTGAAATTCTTCCCCCTGATAAATATGGCGTTGCATTGACCCGGGAAAGGTTTGTGTCAGCATTAGGCGTATCATCTAAGGAAATCGAACGAACAAAGGATCCTAATCACAATTTTTAATGGATTAGAGAGGGATGAACACTATTCGGAACATTCCTAATTTTAAGTGTTAACAGGACCTTTACTCTTGATTTAATAACAGTCAACGTTTCACACGGACGGAGAGATGAAGTGACATTCACAGGACAATTTTCAAAGGATCTTCCAGATTACGAACTCGCACGCAGTCTTGGTCTTGCCTCTGGCGGCGATATAAATTTCACAGCACTTGCAGGTCAACTGGACTGCAGCAGAAATTTTAGCCAGGCCGGGATTATTTACTCAGACGGTACACGTCAGTGGCTAGTAAGGCCATCAAGAAGGATTGCGACACCAAACGAAAGCTCGGTTAGTCATGTAGTCATAACCAAAGTAAATGCCTCACAAGTTAACCCCGTTCACGCAACAACGGCTACGATTCATTCCCCTTCCCTGGCGACTGAAATTGGTTCAACGGCAATTTCCTGCGGAGCCGCAATTCTTACTGTTGTACTTGCGGCAGGGGCCGGTATGGCTATACCTCTCACTGCAGGGTCTTCCGGTGCTATAGCCGCTGTGATTTTAGCCGGTGGTGTAGCAACTGGAATTCAATGTGCAAATGGGCTTGGCCGACTATCGTTGATTGCTATGAATCATGATGACTACGTTGCGTGGATGGACTCCCAGGAGTGGTATACAGCAACCAACACAGCCCTGGATGCGATTTCTCTTGCCGGGGCTGCTGCGGGTCTAAAAAGCGCTGCATTAACATATCGCCTTCTTAACCGTTCATCGTCTGAGAGTTTGCTCTCCTTATTACAAAAAATGAGCCGGGCCGACCGTACGCGATTAACAGAGGAGATTATTCGTATCCGCAATCCCGGCATCTCGAATTCAGGTGTAAAAGCAGCAATGAAGGCAGGCGTGTATCCCAAACGTTATCCGTCAGAAGCGTTGCAGTTGCTCTTACAGCGTGAGTTGCTGAACACCATTTCAAATTCCTCTGCCTTCGTTGGAAGTGCCATCTCAGGAAATATCAGAAATCCACAGAATGTTGCACAAACGGGTAAATACATTTTTGGTTTAATTCAGTCTTTTTCATTTACAGGAAGTTATTGACCCGTCCATGATGAAATACATTAAAGATAGCCTTGCATTAAGTGCTTTGGTTAAAAGTAAAATGGCGACCGATGATCTCAACCAGCTTGAAACATTAAAAGAACAGTTAAAAGATCGGTTCGGCGTTCCTGTGGGCGTCCATATGACCGGAATTCCTTTGGCAGTGAGCACGTTACTGGCTATTTTTTGCTACGCCATGCTGCAAGTGTCCCTCTGGTTATTGCTGTTTCGCTGGCTCGGCTTACCCGAATTTAAGGTTATGATGGGAGTATTCATTGCAGCGATTGTGTATTGCCTGGTAGTGATGAGCACGATGTTTCTGACTACACGAGGTTCTTTACCTGGATATAAACTGCATATTTTCGTCATTACGCTGACAGGCATAATGAGCATCATTTATTTCATCTGGACGGGGATTTCGCTTTTATTCGGCCCTGTTGAGAACTACACACCGCAAATAACCTCTTTGCTGGGGCTGGGATGTTTCTTTCTGAACATTATGTGGATGAATTCATCGATTTTTTACCGCTCCATTGCGCTAACGCTACATAATCGGGTCTGGCGTAAGCAGCTCAAAATCGAGGCAAGGCCAATGTCACACCTCAAACGTTGACCACAATAGTCAATTGAGCGGCAGTAGTGTGCACTGTAAGCGCTACGGGGTTCTTTAGTCGATTTCAAAGCCCTTACGCGGGCTTATTTTTTGCCTTTCATCCTGTTCTTACCCGCTTTTTCCCTCTCTGGGATACACTCTTTCTATAGCTAAAAAAGGGAGCAACCCGGATGGCAACCTATCCAGACAGTTTATTAATTCTTAACGGCAAGAGTGCAGGCAACGATCTGCTGCGCCAGGCGATTACCGAATTGCGTGAAGACGGAGCATGCATACACGTGCGGGTAACGTTTGAAAAAGGCGATGCGGCGCGCTACATCGACGAGGGCATCAGGTTAGGTGTTCAGACCATCATTTCCGGCGGCGGCGACGGAACGATCAACGAGATCGCCGGTGCGCTCATTGACCTCAACGCCGCAGCTCGCCCGGCGATGGGGATTTTACCGCTCGGTACCGCCAACGATTTTGCCACCAGCGCCGGGATGCCAGAAGACGTCGGAAAAGCGCTACAGCTGGCAATTCTCGGTAAGGCTACCGCCGTCGATATTGCTCAGGTGAATGAAAAAACCTGCTTTATCAATATGGCGACGGGCGGTTTCGGCACCCGCATTACCAGCGAAACGCCGGAAAAACTTAAAGCCGCGCTGGGCGGCGTTTCGTATCTCATCCATGGCCTGATGCGCATGGATACGCTCAGGCCCGACAGCTGTGAGATCCACGGTGAAAACTTCCACTGGCAGGGCGACGCGCTGGTGATTGGTATCGGCAACGGGCGGCAGGCGGGGGGCGGTCAGCAGCTTTGCCCGGAAGCATTGATCAACGACGGTCAATTACAGCTGCGTATTTTTACCGGCGACGGGCTGCTGCCAGCGCTGTTCACGACGCTGACGCAGCCGGAGGAAAGCCCAAATATTATCGACGGGAAATCCGCGTGGTTTGAGGTGATTGCCCCGCACGGTATGACCTTTAACCTCGACGGGGAGCCGCTGAGCGGAGAGCGGTTCCGCATCGAAGTTTTGCCCGGAGCGCTGCAGTGCCGGCTGCCGCCTGACTGTCAGCTGTTGCGCTGATATTTTACCGGGTAGCGGCCTACGCTTTCCCCCCTCAACCCTGCGGGTGAGGGCAACGGATCGCACAAACCTAATACACCGCCACCTCCCGCGCCATCTCGCGGGAGTACTGCTGGCTGGCATTGACCAGCATCCTCGTATAGTCGGTCTTCGCTTTCCCGGCGACCAGCTCGTCTACCGTCAGGCTTTCGAGAATTTTGCCGTACTGCATCACCGCCACCTTCCGACACAGATGGGCAATCACGCCCAGATCGTGCGTCACCATCAGGTAGGTCAGATTCGACTCACGCTGGAGCTCCGCCAGCAGGTTAAGGATCTCCGCCTGCACGGAAACGTCCAGCGCGGAAGTCGGTTCATCCAGCAGCAGCACCTGCGGCTCCAGAATCAGCGCCCGGGCAATCGCCACGCGCTGGCGCTGTCCGCCTGAAAGCTGATGGGGATAGCGGTCACGAAAGGCGCGGTTCAGCCCCACTTTATCCAGCAGGGCGTGAACGCGCCGATCCCGGTCTTTTATACCGTGAATGTGGAGCGGCTCTTCAAGAATATCGCCGATGGTGTGGCGCGGATGCAGCGAGCCGTACGGATCCTGAAACACCATCTGTACCCGACGACAGCGTTCACGGCTTATGCGCTTTTCCAGCGGCCTGCCGTCAATCGCCAGTTCGCCCTCCCAGTGGGTAAATAGCCCGGCAAGGCATTTCAGCACGGTAGTTTTGCCCGAACCGGACTCGCCCACCAGGCCGTAAATATCCCCTTCCGCAACGCTAATACTCACATCATCCAGCACCTGATTGCGCTTATCGCCCTCGCCAAACGTCAGGTTGAGGTGTTTTATCTCGATCATCTCTGCTCCTTACTCGGTGAGCCAGCTGGCCTGACGCTGCAAAACCGGCAGCGTCGGGCGGCGATGGTTGATTTCCGGCAGCGCGCTAATTAAGCCCTGAGTATAGGGATGCTTCGCGTTGTGCAGCTCCTTCGCGGCAATCGACTCCACCACCCGTCCGGCGTACATCACCAGCACCCGGTCGCAGAAGCTGCGCACAAGGTTGATGTCGTGGCTGATGAAGATCAGCCCCAGACCGCGGGACTGCACCAGGTCGTCGAGCAGGCCCAGCACCTGCAGGCGAACCGAAACGTCCAGCGCCGAAGTGGGTTCGTCGGCAATAACCAGCTCCGGATCGGTGATAAGCATCATGGCGATCATGATGCGCTGCCCCTGCCCGCCGGAAATCTCGTGCGGATAGAGGTGGTAAACCCGCTCCGGCTGGCGGATACGCACCACGTCGAGCATCTCCAGCACCTTCGCTTTGGCTTCAGCCTTGCGCCCGGGGTGATGGGTCAGCCAGGCTTCAGCAATCTGATCCCCCACGCACACCACCGGATTGAGGGAATACTTCGGGTCCTGCATGATCATCGAAATCCGCTTGCCGCGAATGCCGCGCATCTGCGCCTCGCTGACGGTGCGAAGATCGACATCGCCGAACTGCATCCGCTCGGCGCGGATCTGCGCTTTGGCCGGATGCAGGCGCAGCAGCGCCCGTCCGACGGTGGATTTACCGGAGCCAGATTCGCCAACAATCGCCAGCTTCTCGCGTCCGAGCTGGAAAGAGACGCCGCGCACCGCGTTTGTAACTGCGCCGCCGTTGATGAAATCGACGTGGAGGTCGCGCACGTCGAGCAAGGTGTTATTCGCTGCGGGGATCGAGGATGTCACGTAGGCCATCTCCTAAGAAGTTGAACGCCAGGCTGTTAATCAGGATCGCCAGCCCCGGAATAGTTACCACCCACCAGCACTCCATCATGTAGGTACGGCCGCTGGAGATCATCGCCCCCCACTCCGGCTCTGGCGGCTGCGCGCCGAGACCGAGGAAGCCCAGTCCGGCCGCGGTGAGGATGATCCCGGCCATGTTCATGGTGATACGAATAATCACCGACGGCAGGCACAGCGGGACGATGTGGCGCCACAGCACGCGCGCGGGGGACGCGCCCTGCAAACGTACGGCGGAGATAAAATCGGCCTGCCGCAACGAGAGCGTTTCGGCGCGCGCCAGGCGCGCAATCGGCGGCCAGGCGGTGAGCGTAATGGCAATCACCACGTGCTCCAGCCCCGGCCCGAGCGCCGCGACAAACGCCAGGGCTAGCACCAGGCTCGGAAACGAGATAAAGATATCGGTGACGCGCATCAGTACCGCATCAACCTTGCCGCCGAAGTAACCTGCGGTCACGCCCAGCAGCAGCCCCAGCGGACCGACGGTGACGGAGACCAGCAGCACGATATAAAGCGTAATGCGCGCGCCGTACACCAGCCGGCTGAAGATGTCGCGACCAAACTCGTCGGTGCCGAACCAGTGCTCTGCATTCGGCGCGACCAGCGCGTTGTTAAGATCCTGCACCAGCGGATTGTACGGGGCGATCAGCGGGGCAAACGCCGCCACAATCAGCAGCAGCAGGATAATCCCGCCGCCGATGGCGGTGAGCGGGTTGCGCGCCATTCTGCCGACAAAGCTGGCGGCACGCCCCAGCGCGCGTCTGATACGCTGGCGGCTTTCGGACTGCCCCGCCCCCAGCGGCGTATCCAGCGAAACGGTCATGATTTCGTCCTCGGATCAAAGAGTTGATACAGCATGTCGGAGAGCAGGTTGAGCATCACGAAGATAATCCCCACCAGCAGCACGCAGCCCATCACCGCGTTCATATCCCCGAGCAGCAGGCTGCCGGTCAGATAAGAGCCGAAGCCAGGCCAGGAGAAGACGGTTTCAATCAGCACTGCCCCCTCAAGCAGCGAGCCGTAGGCCAGCGCCACCACCGTCAGGAGCTGAACGAGAATGTTGCGGAACGCGTGGTTCCAGATCACCTGACGTTCGGTTAAGCCCTTCACCCGCGCGGTAATGATGAACTCCTGCGACAGCTGCGCCAGCATAAAGCTGCGCGTCATGCGGCTGATGTAGGCCAGAGAGTGGAAGCCAAGCAGCGACGCGGGCAGCACCAGATGGTTAATGGCGTTCCAGAACACCGCGCTGTTTCCTGCCAGCAGCGCATCCACCGTCATCAGCCCGGTGCGACGCGGCACTAATCCCTCCAGCCCGAGATCGAGACGCCCTGCGCCGCCTACCCAGCCAAGCCAGGCGTAAAAGAGCAGCAGCCCCATCATCCCGACCCAGAATATCGGCGTGGAATAGCCCGCAAGGCTGATGATGCGCACCACGTAATCCGAAACGCTGTTGCACCGCGCCGCCGCCAGTACTCCCAGCGGAATCCCTAAGCCCGCGCCGACGATAATCGCCATTGTCGCCAGCTCCAGCGTCGCCGGGAAGACGCGCAGGATATCGGCGGTGACCGGTTTGCCCGTCAGCAGCGCGTTGCCCAGATCGCCCTGCAGGAGATTGCTGAGGTATATGCCAAACTGCGTCAGCAGCGACTTGTCGAACCCCAGCTGGTGATACACCTGCTGATAGGTGCTGTGATCGGCATCCGGGCCGACAATCGCCAGCACCGGATCGACGGGCATCACGCGGCCGATGAAAAAGGTCAGCAGCAGCAGGCCGAACAGCGTTACCACCACCTGCGTCAACCGCTTAGAGAAGCGCCGGGTCCGGGAGCCGGGCGCGAGGATCGCCGCACTCATTGTTCACCTCCGGTTTTGTAGACCTCACGCAGGAACGTGGTTGCCGACGGGTGCGACTGGAAGTTCTTAACCTCGTTACGCACCACCACCGAATCCACCATCTGCGACAGGGGGATCATCGCCGGGATCAGCGCGTCGTAGCGCACCTGGATCCGCTGGTAGTCGGCGATCTGTTTTTTCGGGTCGCGCTCCAGCAGGGCCCTGTCGATCATCTCGTTGAGCGGCTTGTCATAGAAGCTGGTGCGCCAGCCCTGGAAGTTGGTCAGCCGGGCCTGGTCACTGTTGTCCGGGTTATAGACCAGCGCGCGCAGGCTGGAGTGCGGATGCGGCTCAACCCCGCTCCCCCCGCGCCCCACCAGCATGTCGAACCTGCGCTCGCGCATCGCGCCGTAGATCTGGTTCCCGGTGCCGGTGATGATTTTGGCGTTGATCCCCGCCTGCATCAGCGTCGACTGCACGGCGATGGCGATATTCAGGAAAGGCTGATCTGCCAGCACCCGCAGGGTAGTATCAAACCCGTCCGGGTAGCCCGCCTCTGCCAGCAGCTTTTTAGCGCGCGGGATATCCAGCCTGTAGCCCGGGTCCGGCAGCGTGGACGGCATGCCGGCTTTAATCGGGCGCTGGTGCAGCACGCCGTAGCCCGGCATCAGCGCTTTATTGATGCCCTGATAGTCAATCAGGTAACGCACCGCTTCGCGCACCTTCGGGTTGGCGAAATGCGGCTCCTTCATGCTCATCGCCACGTAGTAAACCGTGCCTTTCTGCACGGCTTCGACCGTAAGCTGCGGATCGTTGCGCAGGGCGTTAATGTCCGCCACCGCCATGTTGTTGGCGATGTCGAGGTCGCCCTTCTCTATCATCAGCCTCAGGGTTTGCGACTCCTGAAAATGGCGCAGCACCACGCGGCTCATCTTTGGCGCTTCCCGCCAGTAGTGCGGGTTACGCTGCATGCGCAGCACGTCCTTCGCCTGCCAGGTTTCCAGCATAAAAGGGCCTGAGCCGGCCTCGTTAGTGGTGAGCCAGCGGTTGCCCCAGTCGTTGTTTACCGCATGCTGCTGTACCGTTTTGCTGTCGAGCACGCCGAGGTTGCCCAGCGCGCCGAGAGAGTAAATCACCAGCTGCGGATCGTTAGGCTTAGGCAGCTCAATCTGGACGGTCCGGGCGTCGGGCGCGCTGATTTGCCTGTCGATGTTTTGCTTAGAAAAGCCGTAGGATTTCCACACCGACGCCTGGGCGAGGTTAAGGTGCAGCAGACGCCGCATCGACCACACCACGTCCTCCGCCATCAGCGGATTGCCGGAATGGAATTTTACGCCGTCGCGCAGGTGGAAGGTCAGGGTTTTACGGTCCGCAGAAATATCCCAGGACGTTGCCAGCGCGGGCCTGACGTTGGTGAGGTCGTTCGGATCCAGCTCCACCAGCGAATCGTAGAGATTAACCACAATGCCAACCACTTCGTTACCGGTCATTGCCGCCGGATCGAGGGTCAGCAGATTGTTCATATTCATGCCGATGATGAGCTGGTCGGGCGGCGTTTTCGCATACGCAGCCCCGCTCCCCATCATCAGCGAGAGCGCGAATAAGCACGCCCCGGCTAAGGAAGTTCTTTTCATGTATATATCGCCTGTAGGGTACGTTTTTTTAGCTGTCAGTCGTGGCTGACGGTATTGGCTTCGATATATGCAAAATTAATGTCTTCGCCCAGTCCGGGGCGGGTCGGCAGGCTGACCATGCCGTTTTCATCCATCGGGTCGACCAGGCTGTTGAGGTACGCCGCCGGTTCGTCGTAGTCGAGGAACGGGTGCAGCAGGCCGCGCTCGTACCAGCGGCAGTTTTTAATGGCACCAATCACCGCCAGGCTTGCCGCCCCGTTACCGTGGATTTCGCAGTCCATGCCGAAAGACTCCGCAAGATTCGCCACCTTTAGCGTCGGTGAGATGCCTCCCACGCCGTTTGCCCCGGCGCGCAGGATGTCGCACGCCCCGGCCTTCACCCAGTCCGCGCGGCTGTGATGTTTCCCGCCCAGGCTTTCCGGTCCGATAATCGGGATCGACAGGTTCTCCGCCAGCCACGCGTAGGAGGCCATGCTCTCCTCTTCCATTGGCTCTTCAAACCAGGCGAAGCTGAGCTTTTCCAGCTCTTTGCCGATGTACAGCGCCTCGGTGCGGCTGTACCAGTGGTAGCCGTCAATCATCAGGTCGATATCCGGACCGACCGCTTCGCGCACGGCGGCGCAGGCTTTGACGTCCATCTTCGGATCGGGGGCGAAAGAGACCGGCGGCATCCAGGTGTGCAGCTTGATGGCCTTATAACCGCGCGCCACCAGCTTTTCAGCAAAGCTGGCGTATTCATCCGGCGTGGAAAGCCCGCCCGGCAGATCGTCCCCGCACATGGTGCTGCCGTAGGCCGGAACCCTGTCGCGATAGCCGCCGAGCAGTTTCCAGACCGGCATGTTGAGCTTGCGGCCGATGAGATCCCACAGCGCCTGTTCCACGAAGCCCAGCGCGCGCTCGGTCAGCTGATGCGCGCTCCCCCGCTGCCAGTGCGCCAGGTCCTGCCAGATGCGCTCGCGGTTAAACGCGTCCTGGCCAATCAATACCTTGCGAAAGAAGGTGTTAACCACAAAGGGGCGCACCACTTCCGACGGGGCGAAGGAATACCCTTGCGTGCCATCGTCTGCCGTGATGGTCAGCATCGCCATTCTGGCCAGGCTCTCCGGTCCCGGATGCGAATGCCCGGCGCTGTCGGAGACCCGGCGCGTCGGGTACTGGAAGACGGTGACGTTTACAGATTCAATTTTCATTATCAGTCCTTAACGCGACGGAGGTTCAGACCGGCTCTAATTTTGAAAAGCCGTTTCGAAACTAACTTTAAGCGCAAAATTCATCCACTGCCTTAGACAAATTCCGCTAAGCGCCGACCATTTTTTGTGCATATGCACGGACTGAAGTGACAGTTTTCACAAAAGAGAGGGGAAGTGTGAGGTGGATCGGGAGAAATAAACTGCGGGCTTGAACACCCATCACGCCAGCCCCTCCCAAAAGGGCGAGGGAGCAAAGATCGCACCTTACGGTCCCCTCTCCCCTTTGGGGAGAGGGTTAGGGTGAGGGGGGAAAAGTGCTTACGCGATGGTGACTTTACTGTCCAGATACACATCCTGAACCGCGTTAATCAGCTTCACGCCGTCGGCCATGGATTTTTTGAACGCCTTACGGCCGAGGATCAGCCCCATGCCGCCCGCGCGTTTGTTAATCACCGCCGTGCGTACCGCGTCGGTCAGGTCGGTTTCGCCGCCTGCCGCACCGCCGGAGTTAATCAGCCCGGCGCGGCCCATATAGCAGTTCGCCAGCTGGTAGCGCACCAGATCGATCGGGTTGTCGCTGGTCAGCTTGCTGTAAACGCGGTCATCGGTGTAGCCGAAGTTCACCGCTTTATAGCCGCCGTTATTCTCGGCCATTTTCTGCTTCACAATGTCCGCGCCGATGGTCGCCGCCAGGTGGTTTGCCTGGCCGGTGAGATCCGCAGACACGTGGTAATCCACGCCGTCTTTCTTAAACGACGCGTTGCGCAGATAGGCCCACAGCACGGTCACCATGCCTAACTCATGCGCACGCTCGAACGCGGCGGAAATCTCTTCTATCTGACGACGCGACTGCTCGGAGCCGAAATAGATGGTCGCCCCCACAGCTACCGCGCCCATGTTGAACGCCTGCTCGACGCTGGCGTACAGCGTCTGGTCGTATTCGGTTGGGTAGCTCAGGGTTTCGTTGTGGTTCAGTTTGACGAGGAACGGAATGCGGTGGGCATAGCGACGCGATACGGAAGCCAGCACGCCATAGGTGGAGGCGACACAGTTACAGCCCGCCTCAATCGCCAGCTCGACGATGTTTTTCGGATCGAAGTAGAGCGGGTTCGCGGCAAACGACGCCCCCGCAGAATGCTCAACGCCCTGGTCAACGGGCAAAATAGAGAGGTAGCCTGTCCCGCCCAGACGGCCGGTATTGTACAGCGTCTGCATGTTTCGCAGGACGGCAGGCGGACGGTTGTTGTCGACCATAACGCGGTCTACGTAGTCATGGCCAGGCAGATAAAGCTGGTCGGCTGGAATGGTCATACAACGATGCTGTAAAAGGCTGTCGGCGTCTTTGCCAAGCAACTGCGCAATATCAGTCATAGTGATGCTCCCGTAAGTCCGACGTGATGTCGGCACGTGTGATCCAAACCTGCGTTTTTTGCAGGCAGACTAAGCCTGGTACCGACTTACTCTATTTTCCACCATTTGCAACTTTTTTAAGCACAATCTGCTGGCTCGTTTCGTGTACAACATTTTTGTTACACTGATCATACAATCGCCTTAAAGGTATTTAAAAGGTATTATCACATGGTATGTTACTCGCGTACCTCTGACATGCAGGATTAAAAAATGAAAACGAAAGTCCAACTGTCATTCATGATGTTCGTTGAATGGTTTATCTGGGGCGCCTGGTTTGTGCCGCTGTGGCTATGGCTGAGTAAAAGCGGGTTTACCGCAGGGGAAATCGGCTGGTCCTATGCCTGTACCGCCATTGCCGCGATCCTCTCTCCTATCCTGGTCGGCTCGCTGACGGACCGCTTCTTCGCCGCCCAGAAGGTGCTGGCGGTGCTGATGTTCGCCGGCGCCATTTTGATGTACTTCGCCGCACAGCAAACCCAGTTCAGCACCTTCTTCCCGCTGCTGCTGGCCTACTCTCTGACCTACATGCCCACCATCGCCCTGACCAACAGTATCGCCTTTGCGAACGTCGATGACGTGGAGGCCGACTTCCCGCGCATTCGCGTAATGGGAACCATTGGCTGGATTGCTTCCGGCCTGGCGTGCGGTTTCCTGCCGCAGATGATGGGCTATAGCGATATCTCTGACACCAATATTCCCCTGCTGATGACCGCAGCCAGCTCTCTCCTGCTCGGCGTCTTCGCGCTGTTCCTGCCGAATACCCCGCCGAAGAGTACCGGCAAGCTGGACTTCAGGGTGATGCTGGGGCTGGATGCGCTGATCCTGCTGCGCGACAGAAACTTCCTGGTGTTCTTCTTCTGCTCGTTCCTGTTCGCCATGCCGCTGGCCTTCTACTACATCTTTGCCAACGGCTATCTCACCGAAGTGGGGATGAAAAACGCCACCGGCTGGATGACGCTCGGCCAGTTCTCTGAAATCTTCTTCATGCTCGCGCTGCCGTTCTTTACCAAACGCTTTGGTATTAAGAAGGTCCTGCTGCTGGGCCTGATCACCGCCGCCATTCGCTACGGCTTCTTTGTCTACGGCGGCGCGGAGCAGTACTTCACTTACGCCCTGCTGTTCCTCGGCATCCTGCTGCACGGCGTGAGCTATGACTTCTATTACGTTACCGCGTACATCTACGTGGATAAAAAAGCGCCCGTGCATATGCGCAACGCGGCGCAGGGCCTGATCACGCTGTGCTGTCAGGGCTTTGGTAGCCTGCTGGGTTATCGCCTGGGCGGCGTGATGATGGAAAAAATGTTCGCTTACAAAGAGCCGGTGAATGGGCTGACCTTCAACTGGGCCGGAATGTGGACATTTGGCGCAATCATGATTGTGGTGATTGCCGTGCTGTTTATGCTGTTTTTCCGCGAATCGGATAAAGAGATCACCGCAATTGAGGTGGTTGATGGCGATACCGCGCTAACACGAGGGGAAGTTAAATGAAACAAGACCGTATTCTCGGTGCCCTTTATGGGCAGGCGTTAGGGGATGCGATGGGGATGCCGTCGGAGCTGTGGCCGCGTAAGCGGGTGAAAGCGCACTTCGGCTGGATCGACCGTTTCTTACCCGGCCCGGCTGAGAATAATGCCGCCTGCTACTTTAAGCAGGCGGAATTTACGGATGACACGTCGATGGCGCTGTGCCTGGCCGATGCGATTATCGAATGCGACGGAGAAATCGATCCGGACGTTATCGGTAAACATATTCTGCGCTGGGCGCTGGACTTCGACGCGTTTAATAAAAATGTGCTCGGCCCGACGTCCAAAATTGCCCTGAACGCCATCCGTGACGGCAGGCCGGTGAGCGAGCTGGAAAACAACGGCGTCACCAACGGGGCGGCGATGCGCGCCTCCCCGCTGGGCTGCCTGCTGCCGGCCACGCGCCTGGCGCACTTTGTGGAACAGGTTGCGATGGCCTCCAGCCCGACGCATAAATCGGATCTCGCCATCGCCGGGGCTGTGGTCATCGCCTGGGCGGTGTCGCGCGCCATCGACGGCGAAAGCTGGCAGAACATCGCCGATGCCCTGCCGGGTATCGCCCGCGCGGCCCAGGAGGCGAACACCACCACCTTCAGCGCGTCGCTCTCGGCACGCATTGAGCTGGCCCTGAAAACCGTGCGTGAAGCCAACGGTACGGAATCGGCCAGCGAGCAGATCTATCAGCTTATTGGCGCGGGAACGAGTACCGTTGAGTCCGTTCCGGCAGCCATTGCGATGGTCGAACTGGCGGGAACCGACCCGAACCGCTGCGCGTTTTTGTGCGCCAACCTGGGCGGCGATACGGACACCATAGGTGCGATGGCAACGGCAATCTGCGGCGCGCTGCACGGCGTACAGGCGATCGATCCCGCGCTTAAGCACGAGCTTGATGCGGTGAACCGGCTTGATTTCGGCCATTACTGCGACAAGCTGCTGCACTTCCGGGAGCAAAGGGAGGGGGTATGAGCGCTTTTGCCCACCGTCTTGAAACCCTTCATGCCACACGACCGGTCACGGTGCTTGGTGCGGCTGTCATCGACGTGATTGCCGACGCGTACGCCCTGCCCTGGCGCGGGTGTGATATCGAACTGAAGCAGCAGGGGGTGAATATTGGCGGCTGCGCGCTAAATATTGCCATCGCCCTGAAGCGGCTCGGCATTGCCGCGCAAAATGCACTCCCCGTCGGCCACGGCGTGTGGGCAGATATTATCCGTAACGCCATGGCAAAGCAGGATCTGCACAGTGCGGTAGAAGCGGAAACGGGCGATAACGGCTGGTGTCTGGCGCTGGTGGAGCCCGACGGTGAACGCACCTTTATGTCGTTCAGCGGCGTGGAGAACCAGTGGCAGCAGGGCTGGCTGGACGGGTTAAGCGTACCAGAGAAAAGCCTGGTCTATCTGTCCGGCTACCAGCTGGCTTCACCCAGCGGCGAACTGCTGACGGCCTGGCTGGAAAGCCTTCAGGATGTGACCGCCTTTATCGATTTCGGTCCGCGCATTGCGGATATTCCCGACCCGCTGATGGCGCGGATCATGGCCCGTAAACCGATCGTATCGCTCAATCGCCAGGAGGCGGAACTCGCCGCCGAATGGCTTGGCGTGAATGCAGAAAACCTCGGCGCGCAGTGGCAACACCGGTTCGGCGCTGCGCTGATCGTGCGCCACGACAAAGACGGGGCGGTCTGGTATGACGGTGATGCTTCAGGGCACGTTCCGGCTTTTCCCGCAACCGTCGTTGATACCATCGGCGCGGGTGACAGCCATGCGGGTGGCCTGCTTGCCGGGCTTGCCGCAGGCTGGTCACTGCCGGAGGCGGTGCGGCTTGGCAACGCCGTCGCCGCCTGGGTGGTCAGCCATCGCGGTGGAGACTGTGCCC
Organism: Enterobacter cloacae complex sp. P40C2; assembly: GCF_014930695.1. Taxonomy (NCBI): domain Bacteria; kingdom Pseudomonadati; phylum Pseudomonadota; class Gammaproteobacteria; order Enterobacterales; family Enterobacteriaceae; genus Enterobacter; species Enterobacter cloacae complex sp. P40C2. The sequence goes on from NZ_JADBRP010000004.1 coordinate 52,491, forward strand.
CCACGCGCGAGGCATTACTCCTCGCACACAAAAACGTATAGATCGCTGCGGCAGTAGCTGATGCTGTACTCAATTGGCCGGTGCTGTTGATCGAGCGCGACTTGCCTGATAACCAGCACCGGTATTTTATCGTCCATCTTAATATGCGCCTGAAATTCGCTGTCCGGCATACAGGCGCTGACGCGTGAACGGGTGCGCTGCGGAAAGATATTCTGGCTGCGGAAGTAATCATACAGCGAGACGCCAATGTCGTCCGGATTGGGAATTAACCCTACCGGTACCCAGGACTCCTCTATCGATACCGCATCGTCGTCCACGTAGCGGATGCGCTTAAGCAAAAACACCTCGCTCTCTGGCTCCAGAGAAAGCTGGCGGGCAATCTCTTCCGGGCACTTCACGACGCTTCTGTTGACCCACAGCGTGTTGGGCGTTTTCCCGCGCAGCACCACCTGCTGGGAAAAACCCCGCGCCTCTTTGAGGGAATATTCAAAGATATTGTTGATCTGTGTGCCGTAGCCGCGGGCGCGGGTGACGACGCCAGCCTCCTCCAGCGCCTGCATTGCTTTACGCACCGTAATACGCGATACCCCGGCGAGCTGGCTCAGATCCCGCTCGCCGGGCAAAATATTCCCGTGTGCCAGCACCCCGCTGCGCACCGCGTTTTTCACCGTTTCGGCAAATTTCAGGTACAACGGCATGTTGTCTGGCGCGGCAATGCGTTCCCTGAGTTGGGCAATTAACCGGGTATGCGCTTGTTCCATCTCTGTTTTTCTCTGGCATAAGGTTTCCTGCCAGTATACGGCTTACCACCATGCATGGAAATGGTGAACCGGACCAATACCGTGACCCACTTCCAGAGAATCCGCTTTTGCCAGCGCGCCGGAGAGCCATACCTTGGCTTCCTGCACCGCACCCGCCCAGTCAGCGTGGCGCGGACGCAGCGCCGCCAGCGCCGCGGAGAGCGTACAGCCCGTTCCGTGGGTGTTTTTGGTCTGTACCCGCGGTGCGGTGAAGCGCTGCGCGCCGTCGCGGGTGAAGAGCCAGTCCGGGCTTTCTGCGTCATCAAGATGGCCGCCCTTCATCAGCACCGCGCTACACCCCATCGCCAGCAGCGCATTCCCCTGCTCTTTCATTTCGCGCTCGTTCCGGGCGTGTGGCGCATCCAGCAGCGCGGCGGCTTCAGGCAGGTTGGGCGTGATCAGGGCCACCTGCGGCAGCAGCTTTTTACGCAGCGTTTCGACAGCGGAGGCCGGGAGCAGCGGATCGCCGCTTTTTGCCAGCATCACGGTATCGAGCACCACGTTTTGTATCTGATAATGCCTGAGCCGTTCGGCGACCGCTTCAACGATATCGGCTTCTGCCAGCATGCCGATCTTGGTGGTATCGATGCGTACATCGCTGAATACCGAATCCAGCTGCGCGGCAACAAAATCTGACTCAATGCGATAAACCGACTGTACGCCTCGCGTGTTTTGCGCCACCAGCGCGGTGATGACAGAGCAACCGTACGCGCCAAGGGCAGAGAAGGTTTTCAGGTCGGCCTGGATCCCTGCCCCGCCGCTTGGATCGGTACCCGCAATGGTGAGAGCATTAATGCGTTTCATACCTGCTCCTCCAGCGCGTAGAGCGCGTCCAGAAAAGCAGCGGCAAAGCTGCCGGGGCCGCGGGTCTGGGATACGGCAATCGACCCCGCGCGCTTCATCCACCCGCAGGCCGCCGTCACGTTGTCGAGCCTGTCGCCCGGCAGCGAGCAGCTGGCGGCGACGACCGCAGAGAGCGCGCAGCCCGTTCCCACCACGCGGGTCATCAGCGGATCGCCCCCCGTAACCGTGCGGGTTCGCTGGCCGTCGGTGATGTGATCCATCTCTCCCGTCACCACCACTATGGCGCTGGTCTGGCGGGCCAGCGCCTGCGCAGCGGGCAACGCGCTCGCCGCGGTATCGGTGGTGTCCACGCCGCGTCCACCCGCGCTCATGCCGGTGAGGGCAAGTATTTCCGAGGCGTTACCGCGAATAGCCGCGGGTTTGAGAGAGAGCATCTGGTGACAAAAGCGGGTACGGAACGTCAGGGCGCCTACCGCGACCGGATCCAGAGTCCAGGGTTTGCCTGCGGCCACCGCACTCTCTATGGCCCGGCGCATCGACTGGGCGCGCGGGGCGGTAAGCGTGCCAACGTTGATTAACAGCGCGTCGGCAAGCGCGGCAAACTGTTCGGCTTCTTCGGCTTCTATCACCATCGCCGGCGATGCGCCAAGCGCCAGCAGAACGTTGGCGGTGAACGTCTGCACGACGTCGTTAGTCATACAGTGTGTAAGCGGGGAACGGGTTCGGAACTGATGTAAAACAGGTAGATCGAGCAGGTTAGTCTGCATGGTTTCGCTCCTGCCGTACGTGAAGAAGCGATGACCGGGAAGGCATCTGACTTCCCTACGCTGGCATTATCCAGATCAGGTAATACGGGTATTTCTCAGCCTTCACAAAGAAGGGCACCCCGAGTCAAATTACTTATAAAAGAATCAGTTATGCATTAAAAACTAATGCTTTTTTAGTGTAACCGGGAGCGTAGTTCTGGCGCAAGGGTTTTCGATTTATTATTACCCACTCCTTCGAGAAAGAAAACCTGAACAAAACGATACCGTAAAACATGATAATAAATCTCACTTTAGCAAAGTTAGTTAATCTAAGCTTTTATTAATTTTTTGCCTTTAAGCCGTGCTCTTTAATGTTTACTTTCAGCTTGCGAATTTTTAATTTTCATTCGAAATAGTATTTATAAAAAGACTAAAAACACCCCATCCAACTGCATCGCAATAAGTGTAAAAGGTGATCTACATCAACACTTACAAGACTAAACTATTTATAGTTTAGCTCCGTTATCACTTATTTAATCTTTAATTTTAAATTCTTCTAGCGCGAGTCTTTTTAAATGAAATCTCTGTATAAATCAGCGATTGCTATTGCTGTTTTTGGTGCTCTTTTCGTTAATACTGTTAATGCTGGTGATGTTTACATTCAAGATGTTAGCGGCTTAGGTACACAAGGCGTTTTCATTCACCTGCAAGGGCAAGATGAAAGCGTTAAAAGCTACGATCTGGATCAGATTGATGCTAACACCGCTGCTATCAACGTTAATACAAACACTATTAATACTGTTCAGGGAGTTACCACTGATAACGCAGATAAAATCTCTGCTTTACGTGGCGATCTCACTGCTGAGGCCAATGAACGTATTAGTAACAATGCAGCACAAGATAAAATCATCAATGCTAATACTACTGCTATTGATGGTGTAAATGCTGATTTGCAAACATCTAAACAAGCGCTTTCTGATAAAGCACAGGTTGCCCAAGATACAGCTAATAATGCTCTTACCGCTGCTGATAGCGTAGGAAAAAAACTCACCACTGTAAGTAATGCTATTCAGGGTGAGATTACCCAGGAAGCAGACACCCGTTTAGTTGCCGATCGCCAACTCAACGATCGGATCAACACTGAAAAACAAGCAAGAATTGATTCTGACAAACTGATTTCGGCTACTAACGATAATCAGGATGTTGTTCTTGATAATCATGAAACTCGTATTCAAAAGCTTGAAAGTCAGCCTGTTCCTAAAGATGGTGTTGATGGTAAAGACGGCGCTAAGGGCGACAAAGGCGATACAGGAGCAACCGGAGCGAAAGGCGACAAAGGCGAAACCGGCGCACAGGGCCTCGCGGGAATAAACGGTCGTGACGGCGTAAATGGCCATAACGGCAAAGATGGCGTGACAACCACCGTTACGCAAAAACAAGTCGACACGGCAACCCAGGCTAAGGTCGCTAAAAATAGCCTGGCGGTTAACGCAGCAACGCAGGAGCTGCAAGCGACGAGGCAGACCTTGCAGGCAATGAATAACGCCACCAGCCAGCAATTTAAATCCCTGCTTGAAGAAGTGGACAATAATAAGAAACAGGCAAATGCCGGTATTTCGGGCGCGATGGCGATGGCGGGTTTACCACAGGTGCAAACTAACCAGCGCATGATGTTTTCAGCAGGCGGTGCGACCTACAACGGCGAAAGCGCCCTTGCCGTCGGCGCGTCGGTAAACTTTTCTTCCCATGTCATCGCTAAGGTAAGTTTCTCTGACGATACCGCAAATAACATGGGCGCATCGGTTGGGATAGGTTTGGGCTTTTAAAAAAGCCGTCCTTTAATTAGGCCTTATTTGATAGCAACGCGTATGTATAAATATATTTTTATTTCCGCAGCCCTGTACCTGATGCTGATTTCCGTTGGGATCTGGATCGGCATAATGTACGTCTCATATTATTTATGTCGTTATTAAGGCGATAAATGAAAAAGTTAATGATAATAATCATGCTTGTGGGATATGTCTCGCCCGAGCAACCCAAATGCAGCCCGAGCGGCAGACGCTGGCCAAAAACACCATCACCACAGCTAAGGTTTATTTTATGAAAACGAAATTAACGTCGCTCGTATTACTGTTCTATGTTGCCGTAATGCCCGCGCACGCCATTAGCGCACATTATCGTGCCCAGCTGGAACGTTCGGGATGCACGCAAATTAGCGCTACCGACGGTTCTTGCGATATCAGCAAAACGAAAGCGGAAAATGCTGTACAAGGCGATCGAACGACAGCGGTTCACGATCCCCTGCGGGAAGCCTCATTAACCTCAAACACGGTTAGCGCCATGGTTTCAAACGGCTTTTTTAACGCTACGGTTAACGGTAAAAAAGCCAGCGTAAAACGCCTGAATGCGCATTTCTACGAGATTCATGGCGATGGTGTTGTGATATCGCTTAGCCTTGATGAAAACGGTATTACGGACGCGTCGTGGAATAAAACGAAGGGACGCGATCGCGGTATTTTGCAGGTCACGCAGAAATAAAGCGCGTAAGGAGGCGGTCAGCCTCCTTTTAGTCCGTCAATCGCACGATTTGTCACACTCTTTTCTCTGATTTTACAATGCTGACAAACCACACGTAACTCATTGTTTTTATTTGTCATAAACCGCAATTTTCCGCCTGTAAACGTGGATATTGCCCCCCCTGTGCTCTGTGTCACAAAACAGTAAACAAATTAACCATTGAGCCCGGTGACAAAAGGCTCTATATTGGCGGCGTTTTTTTCAGGCCCCATCTGTTTTTTAACTTTTTATTCAATCGTTGCTCATAACGAAGCGGCGGTTGTAGGAGTGATATGATGACGGATAAAGTCCGTATTGACACCGTAGATGCCCACAAAAGCAACGAAACCTATCTGGCCCGTCAGGCCGAGTTTGAATCTAACGTCAGGAGTTATCCTCGCAAGCTGCCTTTAGCCATCACTAAAGCAGAAGGCGTGTGGATCACCGATGCAGATAATAAAGAGTACCTTGACTGTTTAGCAGGCGCAGGCACCCTTGCGCTTGGTCACAATCATCCTGATGTGCTGAAAAGCATCCAAAATGTCATTACCAGCGGCTTGCCGTTACATACCCTGGATCTGACCACGCCTCTTAAAGACGCGTTCTCAGAATACCTGCTCTCTCTGCTGCCTGGTCAGGGCAAAGAGTACTGCCTGCAATTCACCGGCCCATCCGGTGCTGACGCTGTAGAAGCGGCGCTGAAGCTGGCTAAAAAAGTGACCGGTCGTAGCGGTATCATCAGCTTCTCTGGTGGTTACCACGGTATGACCCACGGCGCACTGTCCGTTACCGGCAACCTGTCTCCGAAAGAAGCGGTAGACGGCATGATGCCTGAAGTTCAGTTCATGCCTTACCCGCACGAGTACCGCTGCCCGCTGGGTATCGGTGGTGAAGCGGGCGTGAAAGCGCTGACCTACTACTTCGACAACCTGATTAACGACGTTGAAAGCGGCGTGCGTAAACCTGCGGCCGTGATCCTTGAAGCCGTTCAGGGTGAAGGCGGCGTAAACCCGGCTCCGGCCGAGTGGCTGCAACGCATCCGTAAAGTGACTCAGGAACACGGCATTCTGCTGATCCTCGACGAAGTTCAGGCTGGCTTTGCCCGTACCGGTAAATTCTTCGCCTTCGAACACGCGGGCATCGAGCCAGACATCATCGTGATGTCTAAAGCCGTTGGCGGCGGTCTGCCGCTGGCCGTGCTTGGTATCAAAAAGCAGTTCGATGCATGGGCGCCAGGCCACCACACCGGCACCTTCCGCGGAAACCAGCTGGCAATGGCAACCGGTCTGACCACGCTGAAAATCCTGAAAGACCAGAACATCGCTGGCAAAGTGGCTGCACAGGGCGAATGGCTGAAGGGCCAGCTGAAAGAGATGGCGAAACGTTATCCGGTAATCGGCCACGTTCGCGGTCTGGGCATGATGATCGGTATCGAGATCGTTAAGCCGCATGAAGCCGCTGACCACATGGGCTGCTTCCCGGGCGACGGCGAACTGTCTGCGCTGATCCAGAAGAAGTGCTTCGAAGCCGGTCTGATTCTGGAGCGCGGCGGTCGTAACGGTATCGTTCTGCGTCTGCTGCCTTCCCTGCTGATCAGTGATGATGAGCTGAAGGTGTTCCTGGATAAATTTGAGCAGGCGCTGCTTGCTGCGGGCGTTCGCCCGGCGTAACCGGAGTGGTTGATTACGATGTCTGATTCAAACCCAATTTTGTTCTCCTCTGCGCAGAGCATTGAAGCTTACCAGCAGGCGATTGAACAAAGCACTCAGGCTGTGATGCAGTGGCTGAAGCAGCCTGAGATGTACCAGGGCAAAACGGTCGCGGAGCTGCGCGACCGTATTAAGCTGGATTTCAACCCGAAAGGGCTGGGCAACGAAGCGGCGATTGAACGCGCCGTCGAGTTTTTCCTGAAAGACAGCTTGTCCGTTCATCACCCGCAGTGCGTGGCGCACCTGCACTGCCCGAGCCTGGTGGTAAGCCAGGCAGCGGAAGTGCTGATTAACGCCACCAACCAGAGTATGGACTCCTGGGATCAAAGCCCGTCCGCAACCATCATTGAAATCAAGCTGATTGAATGGCTGCGTACCCGCGTGGGTTATCAGGCTGGCGACGCAGGTGTCTTCACCAGCGGCGGTACCCAGAGCAACCTGATGGGCCTGATGCTGGCGCGTGATGCGTTCTTCGCGCGTCAGGGCCACTCTGTCCAGCAGGATGGTCTGACCGGCGATCTGCGTAAGATCCGCGTGCTGTGCTCCGAAAACGCGCATTTCTCCGTGCAGAAAAACATGGCGCTGATGGGTCTGGGCTATCAGTCCGTGGTGCAGGTGAAAACTGACGAATTTTCCCGAATGGATCTCAACGATCTGGCGGCGAAAATTGAGCAGTGCAACGCGAACGGTGAACAGATCCTGGCTATCGTGGCCACTGCCGGCACAACCGACGCGGGCGCTATCGATCCGCTACGTGCCATTGCCGAGCTGGCTGCGAAACAGAATATCTGGGTACACGTTGATGCGGCCTGGGGCGGCGCGCTGCTGATGTCCGAGCAGTATCGTCACTACCTGGACGGCATCGAGCTGGTGGATTCCGTGACGCTGGACTTCCACAAGCAGTTCTTCCAGACCATCAGCTGCGGTGCCTTCCTGCTGAAAGAAGCACGTCACTATGAGCTGATGCGCTATCAGGCAGCTTACCTGAACTCTGAGTTTGATGAAGAAGCGGGCGTGCCTAACCTGGTGTCCAAATCTCTGCAAACCACGCGCCGTTTCGACGCGCTGAAGCTGTGGATGAGCCTGGAAGCGCTGGGTCAGGAACAGTATGCGTCGATCATCGATCACGGCGTGACGCTGGCGCAGCAGGTTGCGGCCTACGTGAAAGAGCAGCCTGCTCTGGAACTGGTTATGCAGCCACAGCTGGCAAGCGTTCTGTTCCGCTTCCGTCCGCAGGCGCAGATGGATGACGCCGGTATTGCCCTGCTGAACCAGAAGATTGGCGATGCGCTGCTGGAGTCAGGCCGCGCAAACGTCGGTGTTACCGAACATAACGGTATCACCTGCCTGAAGCTGACCCTGCTGAACCCAACCGTGACGCTGGAGGACATTAAAGTCCTGCTGTCTCTGGTTGAGCGTACCGCTCAGGAAGTTCTGGCGAAATAACCCAAACCCCTCTCCCGCCGGGAGAGGGTATTTCCCCTGTCCAGCTCCTCAGCGTGTTCTCAAGGTTTCAACCATCAGCGTAAAGCAGGATTCAATCATCGTCGGCAACGCCTGCGGGGCACGCATCAGCGCCACCGTGCGCGCCAGGGCCGGTTGCTGTAGGTGAACCACCTTAAGCTGCGGGTCCTGCAGGTGGGTGGTGTAAAGCTGAGGCAATATCCCCACGGCAAGCTTCGAGCGCACCAGTCCGTATAATGTCTCGATATAGTCCACCTGATAACGGGTCTGCAGGGACAGACGGTGGCTTTCGGCAAGCGCATTGACCAGCCGCTGAATATTGCCTTTTGAGAAAACGGCAATATCCCGGCCCACCAGCTGTTTCCAGGGAACATGTGCCGACGCGGCGAGCGGATCGTCGCAGTGCAGCACGGCCACAAACGGATCCTCCTGCAACGGGAACACGTCCAGCTGTTCGGGTACCGAGTTGTCCAGCGCCCCGATGCCAAAATCAATCTGCCCTTTCAGCAGTTGCGCCACCAGCGCATCGTTAGTCTGGTCGTGAAACTCCACCCGCAAGCGCGGAAAGGCCTGCCCCAGCGTCTGCGGCAGCAGCGGAAACAGCAGCGAACTGACTGAAGGTACCAGACCGATCCGCACCGTACCGTCGCCGCCGGCCTGCACAATCTGCTGCATATCATCAAACGCCAGCTGCGCCACGCTGAGCACCCGCTGGGCATGTGGCAGAATGGCGTGCCCCAGCTCGGTCAGCGTGACCGCCGACGCGGTACGGTTGACCAGTTTACCGCCGAGCACGGTTTCGATTTGCCGCAGGGCGCTGCTGAGCGCCGGCTGGCTGATGGCCAGTTTACTGGCGGTATCCGTAAAATGACGCAGCTGCGCCAGAGTGACAAAATACTGTAGCTGCCGAAGGGAGAGCGCAGGCAAGCGCTGCCAGGGTTCCGTCATCATTATCCGTTACACGCGTCACAGAATAACCCGGGGTTATCGGGCGATAAATTTTATCAGCTGGGCAAACGTTTGCCGGGTGCATAGAGTAACGTCAATATTTCAATGCTGGAACTGTTAATTGCATGACTGCCGAAACCCGACGCCGCGCCGTGAAGGCTGCACGAGGCGAAACGCCGTTTGACCTGTTGCTTACGCATACCCGAGTTGTTGATATGGCAACCGGTGAGATCCGCGACGCGGATGTGGGCATCGTCGGCTCGCTTATCGCCAGCGTCCATCCGCGCGGTAACCGCAACGATGCGCATGAGACGCATGACCTGAACAACCAGTTTCTCTCTCCGGGGCTAATGGACACGCATGTTCACCTTGAAAGCTCGCATCTGCTGCCCGCCCGCTACGCAGAGATCGTACTGGCGCAGGGCACCACCGCGGTGTTCTGGGATCCGCACGAGCTGGCAAACGTTCTGGGGATTGAGGGCGTCCGCTTTGCCATTGAGGCGAGCCGCAACCTGCCACTGCAGGTAATGGTCGCGGCGCCATCGAGCGTCCCTTCCACACCGGGGCTGGAGATGTCCGGCGCAGACTTTGCGGGCGAAGAGATGAATACCCTGCTTGGCTGGCCCGAAGTGCGCGGCGTGGCGGAAGTGATGGACATGCACGGAGTGCTGAATGGCAGTCAGCGTATGCTGGAGATCGTGCAGGCCGGGCTGGAAAGTGGGAAGCTGATTGAAGGTCACGCGCGTGGTCTGAGCGGCGCGGATTTACAGGCGTATCTGGCGGCGGGCGTCACCTCCGATCATGAACTCACCTCCGCCGACGATGCGCTGGAAAAATTACGCGCCGGGCTGACGCTGGAGATCCGCGGCTCGCATCCTTATCTGCTGCCTGATATCGTCAGCGCGCTGAAAACGCTGCCGCATCTGTCGTCACAAATCACGGTCTGCACTGACGATGTCCCACCAGACATCTTGATGGAAAAAGGCGGCATCATCGCCCTGCTCAACCTGCTGATTGAACATGGCCTTCCGGCGACGGACGCGCTGCGGTTTGCTACCCTGAACGCCTCCCTGCGCCTGCAGCGTAACGATCTCGGGCTGATTGCCGCGGGTCGTCGTGCGGATCTGGTGGTGTTCGATTCACTGGATAAACTGACGGCTCGTCGGGTGTACGTCGCCGGAAAATGCATTGCCCGTGACGGAGCGATGATCGAGCCGATTGTTGATACGCCCCTGACGCTGCCCCGGGATACCGTGCGCCTGTCGTCGCTGACCGCCAGTGATTTTTACATGCGCATCGACAACGCAAACCACGGTGTGGCGCGCCTGCGTCATATCAGCGGCGCACGTTTTACCCGCTGGGGAGAAACCGACGTCCGGGTACGTGACGGACGCGTTGAGATACCGGCTGGTTTTAGCCTGATTTGGGTTCAGCACCGCCACGCACGCCATGCGGCGGTACCGCAAATCGCCCTGCTGGAAGGTTGGGGAGAGCTGCGGGGGGCCATTGCCACCAGCTACTCCCATGACTCACACAACCTGGTGGTACTGGGACGCGATCCTGATGACATGGCACTGGCCGCCAACACGCTGATCCAAAGCGGTGGCGGGATGGCGCTGGTACAGAACGGGGACGTGATCGCCCATGTGGCGATGCCCATTGCGGGGATGTTGTCAGAGCTCGCCCCTGCGGAACTGGCGCGCCAGTTCCGTGAGCTGCGCGAACGCAGCAGCCAGATTGCCGACTGGGAGCCGCCATACAGAGTATTTAAAGCCATTGAAGGGACGTGCCTTGCCTGCAACGCCGGGCCGCATTTAACCGATCTTGGACTGACCGATGGCAGCACGCGCCAGATTGTCGATCCGCTGATTTCTTACCGGGAAACCCCGGACACCACACAATAATACAGAAGGAGAGCCGGATAATGGCCGACAATACCGTTAATTCGCCAGCACCAGGGAACTGGCTTGAACGTCGTTTTGAACTGTATACGCGCGGCAGTACCGTGCGCACAGAGTGTCTGGCCGGTCTCACCGGTTTTCTCGCAGCCGCCTATTTGCTGGTGGTCATCCCGGGGCTTCTCGCCGTAGGCGGGATGGACAAAGGCGCGGCGACCACCGGCACCATTTTGGTGTTTGTGGCCGGTACGCTGCTGATGGCGTTTTACGCCAACCTGCCGTTTATTGTCGGGCCCGGCATTGGTGGCTCGGTGCTGGTCGGGGTAACGCTGGCGGGCAGTGAAGGCATCGGCTGGCAAATTGGTCTGGGCATTGCCTGCTGGTCGGGTATTTTGTTCTTCCTGCTCACCCGTTTTGGCCTGCGAGAGGTTGTGACCCGCTCCGTACCGCAGTCCATCAAACTGGGACTGACGGCTTCTATCGGTCTTTTTGTCGCCGTACTGGGCTTTCGCAATGCCGGCCTGGTGCTGGCTAACGCAAAAACGAACGCGCTGATGCTGGGTGATTTTCTCTCCCCAGGCGCGCTGGTGGCGCTCAGCGGCCTGTTCCTCGCCATTGCCCTGCAGGCGCGTCGCATTCCGGGCGCCATTTTGTGGGCCATTTTATTTGCTACCCTCGTAGGCATTCCGATGGGGGTGACCCGCCTTCCTGCCAGCTTTATTGACATGCCTCACTCACTGACGCCGGTACTGGGCCATATCGACATGCTGGGCGCGCTGAATATTGCCTTCCTGCCGTTCCTGTTTGTCTTTTTCGCATCGGAGTTTTTCTCCACCATGGGCACCACGCTGGCGGTGGGAGGTGAAGCCGGGTTGCTGGATGAAGAGGGCAATATGGCAAACATCAATCGCCCGTTTATGGTGGACTCGATTGCCGCCGCGATTGGCCCCTGGGTGGGTATTCCTGCCGCCACGGCGCTGATTGAATCCTCAGCGGCCGCAGAAGCGGGGGGTAAAACCGGCATGACGGCGCTGGCCGCTGCGATCATGTTCCTACTGATGCTGCTGTTTACGCCCGTTGCGCTCATGATCCCCAAAGAAGCCACGGCGCCTGCCCTAATCCTGATAGGCCTGAATATGTTCAGCGGCCTGCGTAAGGTGGATCTGGCAAACTTCACCGACGGGCTGCCGGTGCTGATGATGGTGATGATTACGCTGATTGCCAACAGCTTCGGGACAGGGATTGCGGGAGGGCTGCTGTTTTACATCGTCATCAAAGCGATTGCAGGAAAATGGCGAGAAATCCCCGTTGGTCTGTGGATCCTCGCCATTCCGCTGGTGTATTACTTTGCCACGCTGGTGAAGCACTAATCCTTGCGCGGTTGCCGTGTCGGGCTATGGCCATACTCGTAATGGCCATAGCCTGCACGGTAATACAGCGCTGCCGATTTCACTACATCGTTCAGCACGGTGCCGTTGATATGCGCCCCCGTTTGCTGCAAACGCTTAATGCTGTTCTCCATCTCTTTCAGGCTGGTTTTACCATAGCGGGCCACCAGCAGCGAGGTGGCGGCCACCGGGGCAGCCACTGAGGCGTCGGTGACGGCCAGCACCGGTGGGGTATCGAGGATCACAAGGTCATAATGCTCATCTGCCCAGATCATTAACGCCCTGAAGCGTTCGCTCATCAGCAGTTCAGAGGGGCGTAACGGAACCGGCCCGCAGGTCAGGACATCAATGTTGCCTTTCTCATAGCGCTGAATCACCGCCTGGAAATGACATTTTCCGTCAAGCACGTCGGAAAGCCCGGTATGATTTTTCAGGTCAAAGATGTTGTGTACATATCCCTCGCGCATATCCGCATCAATGAATAACACCCTGAGCCCGGCCTGCGCTTCAATCACGGCCAGCGAAGTGCTGACAAGGGTTTTACCGCAGTCCTGCGTTGGGCCAGAAATCATCACGATCCGGTTAGCGGCATCCTGCAAAGTGAAATGCAGGCTGGTGCGCAGCCCCCGCACGGCCTCGACAAAAGCATCCGCAGGCCGATCAACCGGCAGGAAAGGGACATCGACAATCTTGTGTCTCCAGCGTGAGCCAAATACGCGTTTTTTACGCAGGTTGGTTTTTTTCCACAGCCACAGGGAACGGGGCAAGGTAGCCATCACCTGTACGCCAAGACCTTCCAGCTGCTCGGAGGTATTGATGCCGCGTCTGAGTGCCATGCGGACCAGAACCAGCCCCATTGAGCATATCAGCCCCAACAGGATGCCTAAGACGATAATCACCAGCTTTCGCGGTTTGATGGGATCGGGTTGCGTCACCGCGCTGTCGATAATTCGCACGTTACCAATGGCGCTGGAGCGCGAAATGTTCAGCTCCTGCTGACGGGTGAGTAGCTGCAAATAGATGGTGCGGCCTGACTCCACATCCCGACTGAGGCGCAAAATATCCTGCTGGGTCGATGGCATGGCGGCGACACGCTGATTAAGGCGGACCTTCTCCTGCTCAAGCGTCTGACGCTTTTCACGCAAGGCGCGGTAGTTCGGGTGCTCTTTCTTGAACAGCTGAGAAATCTCCGCCTCACGAAACGTCAGCTCGTTGAGCTGGTTTTCGATATTCACAATCTGCTCAAGAACCGATTTCGCTTCCAGGGAGAGATCCACCGAGTCACGCTGTTTGCGATACTGATTAAGCCGCTCTTCAGCCAGATCCAGTTCGCTTCTGATTTTAGGCAATTGCTGCTGCAAAAATGCAAGACTGCGTGCATCCTGTGCTTCCTGGCGCGCAATGTTTTGCTGCAGATAGTTGTTGGCAATCCGGTCAAGCACATGCGCAATGCGCTCAGGATCGTTTCCGGTCAGCGTGAGCATCAGTACCCCACTCTGCTTTGCCGATTCAACGACGCTAAATTGGGTGCTGAGCGTATTAATAGCTTCCAGACGGGTGCTGTTTTGCACCGTGAATTGCGTGCCCGTTGGCGCATTCATTTTCACCACTAGCAGCGAAACGCCGGCTTTTTCCAGCGGTTTCCCTTCCCTGCCCTCGGCATAAAAGTTATCGCCCTCCAGCCGGTATGCCCCTTTTTCTAGCACAGTGAGCACAAGGGTGCGAGGTTTTCCTTCGACAGGGGGAAATTGCAGCCAGTCAAGGGCAACCGTCGCTGGTTTACGGCCCTGCAACCGTGCCCACAGACGACCCACTACCGGGAACGTACGCTGCGTCACGTGCTGTGTTAGGCCTAATTCATCGACGGTTGCGCCCAGAATCATGCGCGATTTAAGCAGAAGAATTTCAGGTTCGACATCGGGAGACATCTCACTCCCAAACTGCCTTAAATTTTTGAGCAGGCTGTTATCCTGCTTTCCTTCTACCTGGATTAAAGCATCTGCGCGATAAACGGGCGTGGCCAGAAAGGCATACAGCCCCGCCAACAGGGTGAACAGGAAAGTTATCGATAAAATGACTGCACGGTGATCGATCACCTCGCCGAGTAGGCTAATGAGATCGATTTCATGATTCTCCGGTGCTGCCGCACCGTAACTGTCTGTTGTGTAAGACGACATTAACGCTTCATTCCTTGTTGACTCAAACGATGAGCCCATTCCTGACTGGCTTTGCCCAGCAGACCGAAAACATAATCGAATGCTTCACGACTTTTACAATAGGGATCGGGGATGTCCTGCGGCCCCAACCATTGCCCAAAAAGCAGCGATTTGCCGCGAATTTCCGGGGCCATGTCAGAGATAAAGCGAAGATGAGCAGGTTCCATCACCAGAATCAGATCCGATTCCCGCATGATCTGCGGGGTCAGTTTGCGCGCGCGATGTCCCTCAAGTGAGATCCCATGTCGCCTTGCCACGTCCTGAGCGCTGACATCCGCCGGACTGCCCTCCAGCCCATAGATACCTGCCGAGGTTATCCGTTTTCCCGGTAGCAACTGACGCAACAGCCGCTCGCCAATCGGCGAGCGACAAATATTGCCGGTGCAGACCACTAAGATGGAATCAAACATTATTGCGGCCACGATCTGATGTAACGCACCGTCTCGGTAATGTCATGCACGCCGCTGATGGTTGGCACAAGCTGCGTAATCACGCGATTCCAGCGTGACAGCGGCGCGGTGGTCACATAGACAATGTCGTAGGGCTCAAGCTGAAACTCGGTGCCTAACACCATGGCTGAAGCGTCTTTGGCATCCAGCTGATAGACCGTGGCGAGTTTGTCGGCGCGATCCTTTTTCGGCACCGAACGTATGACGAAAATGCCGGTGGCATCCGCCATATTCTGGTTCAGGCCGCCCGCGTTACCCAGCGCTTCGGCGAGGGTCATGCCGCTGCGATCCATTTTCAGCGTACTTTGTTTAATAACCTCCCCCATGACGAACACCTTCAGCGCGTCGTTACGGGGAACAAACAGAATATCGCCCGGGTAGAGCAGCTTATTTTGGGTGAGATCGCCGCACTGCATCAGCGCATACAGAGAGAGGCGCGTATCCTTGCCGTTATGGGTGAGCACCACGTTACGCCAGTCCGCGTCAGCAGAAAGGCCCCCGGCAGCGTTGACGGCATCCATGACCGTCAGCGGAATATTCGTGATAGCCTGCTGGCCCGACTTCATCACTTCACCCGTGACGTAGGCTTTTTGCGAGCGGAAGGAGGCGATGCTGACGTCCACCTGCGGGCTTTGAATGACGTTGTCCAGCCGGGCGGTGATCTCTTCACGTACCTGAGAGACCGTTTTGCCTGCCACATGCAGTTTGCCAACGTACGGATAGAAAAGCGTGCCGTCAGCGTTGACCCAGTTACCGGTGTCGCTTGCGCTACGATACTGGCCCGCCGGGGTAGTCAGCTCAGGGTGATCCCAGACGGTAACGGTTAAAATATCGCCGGTTCCGATACGGTATTCCCAGTTTTTGACTTCGTTATCCAGATTAGGATTTGCCTGAGATTTTGAGACCGGAGGCCGCAGTTTTTCAATTAGCGAAGGCGTGAGGGGATAAACGTCCACTCGTTTCTCACGCTGATAGTTTGCATCTTCTGTGGCAATGACCTGCTTTCCCCCAGGGTCGAGATGCTGACCGGGAGAAAATACGCAGCCCGCGAGCGGGATAATAGTGAAAAGCAGTATCGAAAATGCCGTTGTATTTTTCATTTATTAAAATTGTTTTATAGTAGTGATTATCATAAGTCTGGTAAAAACCTAAAACTTCCTTTAAGAACAAGCTCCTGTTAGTCAACGCATTAACGAAGCAGCCAGTATCAATTAAAAAGCTGGCCACCAGCCCTGCATTAAGCCTTTGTCAGCCGGATAATTACTGAATCTTGATCGCGGAGGTTTAGTTTCGGACAATCTTAAATGTTCTATTCGTTGAATGCATGCCTGTATCCTTGTAAATTGGCTCTGAAAATGTCTTTTCAGAATTAATTAATAAAACAATAATTATTATATCTATTAAACCTGGCATTAATTCATAGCCAAAATACTTTATGGCCGTTTTGACTACACAAATCCCTTCACTTTTGTTACATTTTTTTCAAACTCATCCTGATGATGATACTTAAAATGAACTGCCTGCCCTCCGTTTCCGGATCTGCACGCAAAAGTATCAGTAACGATATGACTGGAGAAAAAATGGCTAAGCGTAAACTGCTGCTTCTGGGCGTTTTACTGTCACTGGCGGGAGTAGCGAACTCTGCGCCGCAAGCGTCGACGTCCCCTTCGGGCATCAAAGCTTATGAAGAACAAGAGTTCATTGCCGATTTTACAAAGTTCAAAATTGGCGACACGGCGCCTGCGCAGTATCAGACGCCCGAGTACACCATCAAACAGTATCAGCTGCGCAACCTTCCTGCGCCGGATGCCGGCACGCACTGGACCTACATGGGCGAGAATTACGTTCTGATCGGTGATGCCGATGGCAAAATCTACAAAGCCTATAACGGAGATATCTTCTATCACCGCTGATACGATGCTGATCCGGCCCTGGCAGGAGGACGACAGGCCGTTCCTGCGCACGCTCTACCTGCATGCGCGACGCGAGGCCTGGCCGTGGCTGGACAGCGCGGAATGGCAGCTTGAGGACTTCGACGCCGCAACGCGCGACGAGCAGATCTGGGTTGCGATTCACGACGGCCACCGCGTGGGTTTTGCCTCCGTCCATGAAAACGATAACTTTCTGCACAACCTGTTTGTCGATCCGCAGCATCAGGGCATGGGGGTTGGACGCCTGTTGCTTGAACAGGTACAGAAATCGTTTACCAGCACCGGCGCCCTGAAGTGCCTGGTGAAGAATGAACGGGCGGTTGCCTTTTACCAGCGCCACGGCTGGCACATTGAAGCATCAGGGGATTCACCGGAAGGCGAGTATTACCTGATGCACTATCGGCTGGGCTAGCGTCAGGTGGCGGTTACGCTTAACTGACGTAAAAACTCAACAGGCCGGGTAAGGCGAAGCCGCCCCCCGGCACTAACGCGCAGAGACGCTACACCGCGCGGAACGCGATTTCACCTGGAATAACCTCGCCCTGCCAGTACAGCTGCGCCGCAACGCGCCCTGCCAGCTGACGATAGATCTCCGCAAATTCGCTGTCCGGACGGCTGACGACCGTCGGTTTCCCGCTATCGAGATCTTCACGCAGCGTGATGTGCAGCGGCATCTGCCCAAGCAGCTGAGTGTGATACTGCGCCGCCAGCTTCTCCGCACCACCGGTACCAAAGATTGGCTCATGGTGGCCGCAGTTGCTGCAAATGTGCATGCTCATATTCTCGACGATGCCCAGCACCGGCACCTCTACCTTCTCGAACATCACGATGCCTTTTTTGGCGTCGATCAGCGCGATATCCTGCGGGGTGGTTACCACAACGGCCCCGGTTACCGGAATGTTCTGCGCCAGCGTCAGCTGAATATCACCGGTACCCGGCGGCATATCCAGCACCAGATAATCCAGATCCGGCCACATGGTCTCCTGCAACATTTGCAGCAGCGCTTTGCTGGCCATCGGGCCACGCCAGACCATTGCGTTATCGTCCGTCACCAGGTAACCAATTGAGTTGGTCGCCAGGCCGTGCGCCATAATCGGCGCCATGTGGGTCCCGTCTGGGGAAGTCGGACGCTGGTTTTCCGCGCCGAGCATGTTCGGAATGGAGGGGCCGTAGATATCCGCATCCAGAATGCCGACTTTCGCCCCTTCAGCCGCCAGCGCGAGGGCCAGGTTAACGGCGGTAGACGATTTACCCACCCCGCCCTTGCCTGAGCTGACGGCGATGATGTTCTTCACGCCGTTAACGCCCGGCTGATTTTTCACGCGCTTGAGCGTGGCGATGCTGTGGCTCAGCTTCCAGTCAATCGCTTTTGCCCCGGTAATACGCAGCAGCTCGGAGCTGGTCTGCTCTTTCAGCGCGTCAAAGGCGCTGGTCCAGACGAACGGCATTTGCAGTTCAATGTGCAGCGTATCGTCCAGCCACGCGACATGGTGCAGCGCTTTTAGCGTGGTGAGATTGTGCTTCAGGGTTGGGTGCTGAAAATTAGCCAGCGTTCCGGCGACCATTGCTCGTAAGGCTTCCGGTGATTTGGCCTGGGACTGAGAACTCATCCCGACTCCTTTGTTCTTGTGAATAAGACCTTAGACAAACAAGTTTACCTGAAAGGGCGCGGTTTGTGCTTACTTAATAATGCCCCTTTTGGTAATATCGAAAACCCTTTTCACAGTTAAAAGAAGTAATGCCCACTATGACTCAAGTCGCGAAAAAAATTCTGGTAACGTGCGCCCTGCCGTACGCCAACGGCTCAATCCACCTCGGCCACATGCTGGAGCATATCCAGGCTGATGTCTGGGTCCGTTACCAGCGAATGCGCGGCCACGAGGTTAACTTCATCTGCGCGGACGATGCCCACGGTACGCCGATCATGCTGAAAGCACAGCAGCTGGGTATCTCCCCGGAACAGATGATTGCCGAAATGAGTCAGGAGCATCAGACCGATTTTGCTGGCTTTGACATCAGCTACGACAACTATCACTCCACGCACAGCGACGAAAACCGCGAGCTGTCGGAGCTGATCTACACCCGTCTGAAAGAGAACGGTTTTATTAAAAACCGCACCATTTCTCAGCTGTACGATCCGGAAAAAGGCATGTTCCTGCCGGACCGTTTCGTGAAAGGCACCTGTCCGAAATGTAAATCTCCGGACCAGTACGGCGATAACTGCGAAGTCTGCGGCGCAACCTACAGCCCGACCGAGCTTATCGAGCCGAAATCCGTCGTCTCTGGCGCGACGCCTGTCATGCGTGATTCCGAGCACTTCTTCTTCGACCTGCCGTCGTTCAGCGAAATGCTTCAGGCGTGGACGCGCAGCGGCGCCCTGCAGGAGCAGGTGGCGAACAAAATGCAGGAGTGGTTCGAATCCGGTCTGCAGCAGTGGGATATCTCCCGCGATGCGCCCTACTTCGGCTTCGAAATCCCGAACGCGCCGGGCAAATATTTCTACGTCTGGCTGGATGCGCCAATTGGCTACATGGGCTCCTTCAAGAACCTGTGCGACAAGCGCGACGACAGCGTCAGCTTCGACGAATACTGGAAGAAAGATTCCACCGCCGAGCTGTATCACTTCATCGGTAAAGACATCGTTTACTTCCACAGCCTGTTCTGGCCGGCCATGCTGGAAGGCAGCAACTTCCGCAAGCCAACCAACCTGTTCGTGCACGGCTACGTGACGGTGAACGGCGCGAAGATGTCCAAATCTCGCGGGACGTTCATCAAGGCCAGCACCTGGCTGAACCACTTCGACGCGGACAGCCTGCGCTACTACTACACGGCGAAGCTCTCATCCCGCATCGACGACATCGACCTGAACCTCGAAGATTTCGTGCAGCGCGTGAACGCGGATATCGTCAACAAGGTGGTGAACCTGGCCTCCCGTAAC
Source organism: Enterobacter cloacae complex sp. P40C2 (assembly GCF_014930695.1). NCBI lineage: Bacteria > Pseudomonadati > Pseudomonadota > Gammaproteobacteria > Enterobacterales > Enterobacteriaceae > Enterobacter > Enterobacter cloacae complex sp. P40C2. The sequence continues at coordinate 72,338 of NZ_JADBRP010000004.1, forward strand.
GCGGGCTTTATCGCCAAGCGTTTTGACGGCGTGATGGCGGCTGAACTGGCTGACCCTGCGCTGTACAAAACCTTCACCGACGCCGCCGGGTCCATTGGCGAAGCCTGGGAAGCGCGCGAGTTCGGTAAGGCGGTGCGTGAAATTATGGCCCTGGCCGACCTGGCTAACCGCTATGTCGACGAGCAGGCGCCGTGGGTAGTGGCAAAACAGGAAGGCCGCGATGCCGATCTGCAGGCCATCTGCTCCATGGGCATTAACCTGTTCCGCGTGCTGATGACGTACCTGAAGCCGGTGCTGCCGCAGCTTGCAGCCCGCGCGGAAGCGTTCCTGAACACCGAACTCACCTGGGATGCAATGGCGCAGCCGCTGCTTGGCCACAAGGTCAACACCTTCAAGGCACTGTATAACCGCATCGAAATGAAGCAGGTTGAAGCGCTGGTGGAAGCCTCTAAAGAAGAGGTGAAAGCGGCTGCCGCCCCGGTGACCGGCCCGCTGGCTGACGATCCGATTCAGGAAACCATCACCTTTGACGATTTCGCGAAGATCGATCTGCGCGTGGCGCTGATTGAAAACGCAGAGTTCGTGGAGGGGTCTGACAAGCTGCTGCGCCTGACGCTGGATCTGGGCGGCGAGAAGCGTAACGTCTTCTCCGGCATCCGCTCAGCCTATCCCGATCCGCAGGTGCTGATTGGCCGCCAGACCGTGATGGTGGCAAACCTGGCGCCGCGCAAAATGCGCTTCGGCATCTCTGAGGGGATGGTGATGGCCGCAGGCCCTGGCGGGAAAGATATTTTCCTGTTAAGCCCTGACGAAGGCGCGAAGCCGGGTCAGCAGGTGAAATAACAAAAAAGCCGGAGATAATCTCCGGCTTTTTTTATGGCATTTTATTTTCTCCCTCTCCCTTAGGGAGAGGGTCGAGGTGAGGGCATCAGGCCGCACCCTACCGCCTTTATGCCTTCGGGTGATGCACCCGGTGGGTCAGCCCGCGCAGGAAATTACGCAGAAACTGGTCGCCGCACTCGCGGTAGTTTTTGTGGTCAGGCGCGCGCATCATGGCGGTGACTTCCGGCACGGATACGCGGTATTTTTGCTCCGTCATAATCGCCACAATATCGTCCGTTTTCAGGGAGAACGCGATGCGCAGCTTTTTCAGCACCGTGTTGTTGTTCACCCGACGCTCCAGCGCCAGCTCGGGCGCAGACTCGTCTTTGCCGCGCCTGTCGTAAATCAGCCCGTTCAGAAAGCCCGACAGGATAATGTCCGGGCAGCGAACGAAACCCTCTTCGTCTTCTTTGGTCATCCAGGTGTCAAACCCGGCGGACGTGGATTCCATGTCGGAAAGCGCAAGAATGCGCACCATATCATTGTTGTTCGCTTTCAGGGTGTAGCGCAGGCTACGAAGAATATCGTTACTTAGCATAGAGCCTTCAAATGTCGATGATGCAATGGGGCGCAGTGTACCAGTTTTACAGGCCAATCGCCTCTTTCAAACTTTTCAGGTAGCGACGGCTGACGGGCACCGTTTGCCCGGCGCGCAGCACCAGCTCGGCCTGGCCGTTATCCTCCAGGCGGATCTCCTTCAGGTGCGCCATGTTCACCAGATACTGGCGATGGCAGCGGATCAGCGGCGTGCGGCTCTCCAGCGTGCGCAGCGTCAGCTCGGTAAAGCCCTCGTTACCTTCGGCGCTGGTGACGTAAACGCCGCTCAGTCGGCTGCTGACAAAGGCAACGTCATCCATTTGCAGGAGATAAATTCGGCTGTGCCCGGTACACGGGATGAACTTCAGCGGCTGCTGGTGTTCCGGCAGCAGCGACACATCCTGCACGCTCCGCTCCTGGCGCAAACGGGACAGGGTCTTATCAAGCCGCTTCTCTTCGATGGGCTTCAGCAGATAGTCAAAGGCGTGCTCTTCAAACGCCTTTACGGCGTATTCGTCAAACGCCGTCAGAAAGACGATATAGGGACGATGCTCCGGATCGAGCATCCCGACCATCTCCAGCCCGCTGATGCGCGGCATCTGAATATCGAGGAACAGCACGTCCGGGCGCAGCTTGTGCACCGCGCCAATGCCCTCAATCGCGTTCGCGCACTCGCCCACCACCTCTATGTCGCTCTGCTCCTGCAACAGGACCCGCAGGTTTTCCCGTGCTAACGGCTCATCGTCAACAATCAGCACTCTTAACATGCGTTCTCCTCCAGCGGCAATCGTAAGGTAATTCGGGTATAGCGGTCTGGCTCACAGGCGACGGTGATACCGCAGTCGTCACCAAAGTGCGCGCGCAGGCGTTTATCCACCAGGCTCATGCCTAAACCGCCTGACGCGGAGGCCTCGTACAGCCCGGCGTTATCTTCAATATCCAGCACCAGATGATGGTTAAAACGGGAAGCGCATATCTTAATCTCTCCGGTGCCCAGCAGCTGCGAGGTGCCGTGCTTAATGGCGTTTTCCACGATCGGTTGCAGGGTAAACGCGGGCAGATGCTGATACGCCAGCTCGTCCGGGACGGATAACGACACCTGTAAACGAGACTGGAAGCGCGCTTTTTCGATTTGCAGATAGGCGTTTACGTGCTCAACCTCGTCCGCAAGGGTGACAATCTCCGAAGGCCGCTTCAGGTTTTTGCGGAAAAATGTCGACAGAAACTGCACCAGCTGCGCGGCCTGATCGCTGTCGCGGCGGATCACCGCCTTCAGCGTATTGAGCGCGTTAAACAGGAAATGCGGGTTCACCTGGGCGTGCAGGAGCTTAATTTCAGATTGCGTCAGCAACGCTTTTTGCCGCTCATACTGCCCCGCAAGGATCTGCGCCGAAAGCAGCTGGGCTATACCCTCTCCCAGGGTGCGGTTGATGGAGCTGAACAGCCGGTTTTTGGCTTCGTAAAGCTTAATGGTGCCCATCACCCGCTGGTTTTCGCCCCGCAGGGGAATAACCAGCGTCGAACCGAGCTTGCACTGCGGATGCAGGGAGCAGCGGTACGGCACCTCGTTACCGTCGGCATAGACCACTTCGCCCGTTTCAATCGCGCGCAGGGTGTAGGTCGAGGAGATCGGTTTGCCCGGCAGATGGTGATCGTCTCCGGTACCGGTAAACGCCAGCAGCTTCTCGCGATCGGTAATCGCCACGGCCCCAATATCCAGCTCTTTATAAAGCACCTGCGCCACCTTCATGCTGTTTTCTTCGTTGAATCCCTGACGCAGGATCCCTTCGGTAGAGGCCGCCACCTTCAGGGCGGTGGCGGAAAATGCCGAGGTGTATTTTTCGAACATGGCGCGTTTGTCGAGCAGAATGCGCATAAACAGCGCCGCCCCCACGGTGTTGGTCACCATCATCGGCGCGGCGATATTGCTCACCAGGTGCAGGGCATCTTCAAACGGACGCGCGATAAGCAAAATGATCGCCATTTGCGCCATTTCGGCCACAAAGGTAATGGCACCGGCGGTCAGCGGGCTAAAGACTTTATCCGGGCGGCCACGTTTGATCATGTAGCTGTGAACCAGACCGCCAAGTAATCCCTCGACGATGGTCGAAATCATGCAGCTCAGCGCCGTCATGCCCCCCATTGAATAGCGATGCAGGCCGCCGGTTAATCCTACCAGACCGCCCACAACCGGGCCGCCCAGCAGCCCGCCCATAACCGCGCCGATGGCGCGCGTATTGGCAATAGAATCTTCAATATGGAGGCCAAAATAGGTGCCCATAATGCAGAAAATGGAGAACGTGACGTAGCAGAGCAGCTTGTGCGGTAAACGTACGGTGACCTGCATCAGCGGAATAAACAGGCGCGTTTTGCTCATCAGCCACGCGATAACAAGAAACACGCACATCTGCTGAAGCAACAGCAGCACCAGATTAAACTCGTACATACCCACAACCGCACAGTCTAAAAACGCGTAACATACACTGATGGCGGTAAACTTTCTTTGAAACGTGCCATAAAAGCGATAAATCGTGTCCGCTATCACACCTTTTGCCGTACCCGATCCGTGCCTCGCATAATTTGTACAAAAAAGAATCAATTCTTCCTGGTTCCGCAATGTAGGTCTACAGTTAAGCTGGGGACGCGTGAGCCTGGGGGCGAAAATGGCGCTTTACACGATAGGTGAAGTGGCACTCCTGTGTGATATCAATCCCGTTACGCTACGGGCGTGGCAGCGACGGTACGGATTGCTTAAGCCGCAAAGAACGGACGGCGGGCATCGCCTGTTCAACGATGCGGACATCGATCGCATCCGTGAGATCAAAAGCTGGATCGACAACGGCGTGCAGGTGGGTAAGGTGAAGTCGCTGCTGAGCCAGGACGATCCGGATACCCAGCGTGCCTGGCGCGAGCAGCAGGACACCCTTCTGAGGCTGTTGCAGGCGGGCAATTTGCAGCGTCTGCGCGGCTGGATCAAAGAACAGGGGCGGGATTACCCCGCGCAGACCCTTATCACCCACCTTTTTATTCCCCTACGGCGACGTCTCCAGTGTCAGCAAACTACCCTCCAGGCGCTGCTCAGCATGCTCGACGGCGTGCTGATTAACTATATTTCCGTCTGTCTTGCCTCCGCGCGCAATAAAAACAGCAAGGATGCGCTGGTGGTCGGCTGGAACGTGCACGATACCACCCGGCTGTGGCTCGAAGCGTGGATAGCCATCCAGCAGGGCTGGCGCGTTGACGTACTTGCCCACTCGCTGGCCCAGCTCAGACCGGAGCTGTTTGACGGCCAGACGCTGCTGGTCTGGTGCGGAGAAGTCCCCTCGGCCTCCCAGCGGCAGCTCCTGACCGAATGGCGCGCCCATGGCTATCCCGTTTACCCGCTGGGGCCAAATGCGTCGTAACGGCATTTAATGGTTCATTAACAGCTGCGCTTCACCGTATAATTGTTCCGTTAACAACAGGAGCACATGATGAAGGCAACGAAACTCGCCGTAATTACCCTTTTTGCACTGATGGCCCTCAGCGGGATCGGTGGCGTTATGCTCGCAGGCTACTCGTTTATTGTCCGCGGCGGTGTTGGCTGAGATACGCGGCCAGACGTTCGAACAGGCGATCCACCACAATCGCCGCCAGCGCGACCAGAACAGCGCCCTGGATAATATAGGCCGTATTAAACCCGCTTAACCCGATGATGATTGGCGTACCAAGCGTATTCGCTCCCACCGTCGAGGCGATGGCTGCCGTACCGATGTTGATAATTACCGACGTCCGCACGCCGGCGATAATCACCGGTGCAGCCAGCGGCAGCTCTACCTTAACCAGCCGCTGCCGGGCGCTCATCCCCATCCCTTCCGCTACGCTCAGCACCGATGCAGGCACCGCCGCAATACCCGCCAGCGTTCCCTGCAGAATGGGCAACACGCCGTACAAAATCAGCGCAACGATCGCCGGCTGCTGTCCAAAGCCGATGGCCGGAACCGCAATCGCCAGCACGGCTACGGGCGGGAAGGTCTGCCCCGTTGCGGCGATGGTCTCCACCAGCGGGCGAAACTCCCTGCCCGCAGGTCTCGTCACCGCAATACCCGCCCCCACGCCCAGCACGATGGCGACCACGCTCGAAACCGCCACCAGCCAGAAGTGCGCCAGGGTGAGATTAACAAAGCTCTCCTGCTGATAAACCGGACGCGGCAGCCCGGGAAACAGCGCGCTGAACAGCGACGCGCTGTGCGGCATCAGGAACAGCAGGGCAATAAAGAGCAGCACCAGCCAGAGCAAGGGATCACGCACCCGCTTCACGCGTCACCTCCCCCGCCAGCAGATCGCGGAAATGGATCGTACCGCACGGCGTTCCCTGCGCATCCGCCACCGGCAACGCTTCACACTGCCTCGCGACAAACGCCGATAACGCATCGCGCAGGCTCATCTGGTCGTGCAGCGCTTCGCCGCCAACCCGCGCATCCTGCGGGCGCATATAGTCCCTGACGGTGCGCAGCGAGAGCAGCCTGACGCCCAGCTCGCTGCGGCCAAAAAACTCGCGCACAAAGTCGTTTGCCGGCGCCGTCAGCAGCTCAAGCGGCGTCCCCTGCTGAACGACCTCACCGCGATCCATCACCACCAGACGATCGGCCAGACGCAGCGCCTCGTCGATATCGTGGGTCACCAGAACGATCGTACGCCCAAGGATCCGATGGATGCGGGTCATCTCCGCCTGCAGCGCGCCGCGCGTAACCGGGTCCAGCGCGCCAAAGGGCTCATCCATCAGCAACACCTGCGGGTTGGCGGCCAGCGCGCGCGCCACGCCGACCCGCTGCTGTTGTCCGCCGGAAAGCTGATGCGGATAGCGGCCGCGAAGCGACGCGTCAAGCCCCAGCAGCGCCATCAGCTCGTCGACACGCGCGTTGATCCTCGCCCGCGACCATTTCTCCAGCTGCAGCACGGTGGCAATATTCTGCGCCACCGTCCAGTGGGGAAACAGGCCGATGGACTGAATGGCGTAGCCCATCCGACGCCGCAGCTCCAGCACCGGCAGGCTGCGGATCTCTTCTCCGGCAAAGCGAATCGTCCCGCTGTCATGCTCGACCAGCCGGTTGATCATCTTCAGGGTGGTGGATTTTCCCGACCCCGACGTACCGATCAAGACCGAAAACGCCCCCTCGGCAAAGTTCAGGTTCAGGTGGCTTGCCGCCGGACGGCCCGCAAAGGTTTTACTTACATCGTGAAATTCAATCATTGGCTCTTCTCCCGAGCAGCGCGAGCCACAGGGCAAATAAGGCATCCAGCACGACCGCCAGCGCAATGGTGGGTACGACGCCCAGCAACACCAGATCCAGCGCGCTGCTGAGCAGCCCCTGGAAGACCAGCGCCCCAAAGCCGCCCGCCCCAATCAGCGCGGCAATCACCGCCATCCCTACGGTTTGCACCGTCACCACCCGCAGGCTGCGAACCAGCAGGGGAAGCGCAAGCGGCAGCTGTACTTTCCAGAAACACTGGCGCGCACTCATCCCCATCGCGTGCGCGCTTTCCAGCACGTCCGGCGCAACCTGGCTTAGCCCCGCCACCACGCCGCGCACCAGCGGTAACAGCGCATACAGCACGAGGGCGATAAGCGCCGGCGTCAGCCCGGTTCCGGCAATGCCCACCGCGGCCAGGGCAGGGAAAGTTTTCACCAGGCCGGCCAGAGGGGCAATCAGCAGGCCGAACAGGGCGACGGAGGGAATGGTCTGAATGACGTTGAGCACGGTAAAGACAGCGCCCTGCTGGCCGGGATGCCGGTAGCACCACATGCCAAGCGGCACGCCCAGCAGCAGCGCCGGGAGCAGCGTCCCGCACAGGATCGTCAGATGCTGCACCAGCGCGTTGTCAAATACCTCCTGGCGGTTGGCGTACTCTTTTAACAGCGAGAGCTGATTCAGATCGCCGCTGAAGAGGATCAGCAGCGGGATAACCCAGAACTGAGCGTTCAGCAGCCAGCGCCAGACGGGCATCGGCGTCAGACGGCGAATGGCATCGCTACAGGCCAGCAGGCAGAGCGCCAGCCACAGCCACAGGCCGCTGCCAATTGACGTGCGGGCAAGCGGGCTTTCAACCGAGGCCATCTGCGCTGCCGCCTGCCCCGCGCTCCAGAACAGCACGATAAACAGCGCTTCGCAGAGAAGTAGCGTCAGCCATTGCGCGGCGCGGCCCGGCCAGAGCGATAAGGCAACGGCACCCGCCAGCGCCGCCCCCAGCAGCAGCGGCGTAAACGACCATATCTGCCAGAGCGCACGCGGTTCGCCCGACACCAGGCGGTTTGGTGCAACATTCACAAAGGGTAACGCGACCGCCGCGATGGCCACGCAGGCCAGCAGCAGCAGTACGCGGTTATGACATTTTATTGGCACAGCCTTATCCCGTTACTTCACAAGCCCTTGTTGCTTCAGGAAGTCGGCGGCCACTTTTTTGGCATCCAGCCCCTCAACGGCAATGCTGGCGTTCAGCTGTTGCAGCGTTTTCGCATCCAGTTTTTCAAAGACCGGCTTCAGCCATTCGTCCATATCCGGATAGGCTTGCAGAACCGCCTCGCGCACCACCGGGGCGGGGGCGTAAATCGGCTGAACGCCCTTCGGATCGGTTAAGGTTTGCAGGCCAAGCGCCGCTACCGGGCCGTCGGTGCCGTAGGCCATCGCGGCATTTACGCCGGAAGTTTGCTGCGCCGCCGCCTTGATGGTCACGGCCGTATCGCCGCCCGCCAGAGAGAGCAGCTGAGCCTGGTCAAGCTTGAAATCATAGGCTTTTTCAAACGCCGGCAGGGCATCCGCTCGCTCGATAAACTCGGCCGAGGCCGCGAGCTTAAACTCGCCCTTCTCTTTCAGGTAGCGGCTGAGATCGTCAAGCGAGGCAAGCTTGCCCTTTTCGGCGATATCTTTGCGCACCGCGATTGTCCAGGTGTTGTTGGCCGGTGCCGGCGTCAGCCAGATCAGCTTGTTTTTTTCCGCGTCCAGCTTTTTGACTTTGTCATAGCCGGCTTTGGCATTTTTCCAGGCCGGATCGTTTTCATCCTTGAAGAAAAACGCCCCGTTGCCGGTGTATTCCGGATAGATATCCAGCTCGCCAGAGGTGATAGCGCCGCGCACGACCGGCGTGGTGCCAAGCTGCACTTTATTGACCGTTTTCACGCCGTGGCTTTCAAGCACCTGCAAAATGATATTGCCGAGCAACGCTCCCTCGGTATCAATTTTGGAGCCTACCTTAACCGGCTCAGCTGCCTGCAGCGGCAGGCTCAGCGCCGCCAGAAGCACCGCTGAACCTGAAATCCCCTTAATAATCGTCATTCTGCTTTCCTCATTATTTTGTGGCCTTTTTCATAGGCTTGAGAGAAAAGCGTAGCTTAAAACGGCGAATTTAACCGTTTTTAGTACAAGATGAGAGACATCCCCCGGCCAGGCGGGGGATGGTGAGGCAGGAAGGATTATTGCAGTTCGAATTCGGCTTTGTTCATGCGGGCGGAATCCACGCCAATAAACACGTTGAATTTGCCAGGCTCGGCATCGTATTTCATCTGCTGATTCCAGAACTTCAGCGCGTTCACGTCGATCGGGAAGCTGACCGTTTTGGTTTCGCCCGGCTTCAGGTTGACCTTCTCGAAGCCGCGCAGCTGTTTCACCGGACGGCTCATGGAGGCGGTGACGTCCTGCACGTACATCTGGATCACCGTCGCCCCTTCGCGCTTGCCGCTGTTGGTCACGTCCACGCTGGCGGTGACCTTGCCGTCACGCGTCATGGTCGGGACTGACATCTTCACGTCAGAAACCCTGAAGGTGGTGTAGCTCAGGCCGTAGCCAAACGGATACAGCGGGCCGTTGGCCTCGTCGAAGTAGCGAGACGTGTACTTGTTCGGCTTATCGGCGTTATAGGGGCGACCGGTGTTCAGGTGGCTGTAGTAAACCGGGATCTGCCCGACGGAGCGCGGGAAGGACATCGGCAGCTTGCCGGACGGGTTGTAATCGCCAAACAGCACGTCGGCAATGGCGTTACCGCCTTCGGTACCGGCAAACCAGGTTTCCAGAATGGCGTCAGCCTGCTGGTCTTCTTTCACCAGCGCCAGCGGACGGCCGTTCATCAGCACCAGCACCAGCGGCTTGCCGGTGGCTTTCAGGGCCGCGATCAGATCGCGCTGGCTTTGCGGAATGGTGATATCGGTACGGCTGGAGGCTTCGTGCGCCATCCCCTGCGCTTCACCCACGACCGCGACCACCACGTCGGACTGCTTCGCGGCGTTAACCGCTTCGTCGATCATCGCCTTCGGCGTGCGCGGATCCACCTTCACCGCTTCCTCATACTGATTGAGGAACGTGACGATGTCTTTGTCGTCAGTGACGTTCGCGCCTTTGGCGTAGATAACTTTCGCGTTCTCGCCCACGGCGCTCTTGATGCCGGTCAGCACGGTAACGGACTGATCGGCCACGCCCGCGGCGGACCAGCTGCCCATCACGTCACGCTTGCTGTCGGCCAGCGGGCCGACCACGGCAATGGTGCCGGATTTTTTCAGCGGCAGCGTGTCGAGGCGGTTTTTCAGCAGCACCAGGCTTTCGCGCGCCACTTCCCGGGCCTCTTTACGGTGCAGGCGGCTTTCGGCGTTGGTGTCCGCCGGGTCAGACTCCTTCGGCCCCAGATGGCTGTACGGATCGTTAAACAGCCCCATGTCGTATTTCACGTTCAGCACGTGCCGCGTGGCGTCGTCCAGCTCCGCCATCGTCACCTTGCCGCTCTTGACCAGCCCCGGCAGGTATTTGCTGTAGTATTCGTCGCTCATGCTCATGTTGATGCCGGACTTGAGCGCCACGCGCACCGCATCTTCCGGGTCAGACGCCGTACCGTGTTTAATCAGCTCTTTAATCGCGCCGTGGTCAGAAACGGTGATGCCCTTAAAGCCCCACTGGTCGCGCAGCACGTCTTTCAGCAGCCAGGCATCGGAGGTGGCTGGCGTGCCGTTGAGGGAGTTCAGCGCCACCATCACCGCGCCGCTGCCCGCGTCCAGCCCCGCTTTGTACGGCGGCATATAGTCGTTAAACAGGCGCTGCGGACTCATGTCGACGGTGTTGTACTCTTTGCCGCCCTCCACCGCGCCGTAGGCCGCGAAGTGCTTGACGCTGGTCATCACCGAGTAGCGATCCGCCGGGCTTTTGCCCTGCATCGCTTCCACCATGGCCTTGCCCATCGTGGCAGTTAAATACGTATCTTCACCAAAGCCCTCTGACGCGCGGCCCCAGCGCGGATCGCGGGAGACGTCGACCATCGGTGCCCAGGTCATGTTCAGGCCGTCGTCTGCGGCTTCATATGCCGATACGCGCCCGACGGTTTTCACCGCATCGAGGTTAAAGGAGGAGGCTAAGCCGAGGCTGATGGGGAAAACGGTACGCTGGCCGTGCAGCACGTCGTAGGCGAAGAACAGCGGAATTTTCAGGCGGCTGAGCGCCATCACCTGATCCTGCATGGCGCGGATATCCTGACGGGTGACGGTGTTAAAAATCGCCCCCACCTGGCTATCTTTAATCATCTCGCGGATGGCTTCTTTTGGATTATCCGGGCCGACGCTGATCAGCCGCAGCTGGCCGATTTTCTCATCGACCGTCATCTTTTTGAGCAATTCCGTGACAAACGCGTCGCGGGCTTCAGGCGTGAGCGGGTGATTACCAAACAAATCCTCTGCCAGCGCAGGCTGCAGCGCCAGGCTGACGGCGACACCTACAGAACATAGCCATTTCATGTCGTTATTCTCTCTTATCAATAACCGCGGGAAGCACCCGGCCAGACCGTGCGAAAAGCGCAGTGTGCCATAAAGCCCGAAAACCTTGCAGGGTTATTCTCTGATTTTTCTCATGAATACCCGACCGCTTAACGGCTAATCGCGCTATGCTTTACAGCGAGAAATTTGCCCCACCACAAGGAGTGGAAGATGTCTTCTGTTCGAACTGACGATAACAATACATTTATTAACGAACTGTCGCGCCTGGTTGGTCACTCTCACCTGCTTACCGACCCGGCTAAAACCGCCCGCTACCGTAAGGGCTTTCGCTCCGGACAGGGCGACGCGCTGGCGGTGGTCTTCCCCGGCACGCTGCTCGAACTGTGGCGCGTGCTGAGCGCCTGCGTCGCGGCGGACAAGATTATTTTAATGCAGGCTGCCAATACCGGCCTGACCGAAGGCTCCACGCCGAACGGTAACGACTACGATCGTGACATCGTCATCATCAGCACCCTGCGTCTCGACAAGCTGCACCTGCTGGACAAAGGCGAACAGGTGCTCGCCTTCCCCGGTACCACCCTTTACTCGCTGGAAAAAGCGCTCAAGCCGCTGGGACGCGAGCCGCACTCGGTGATCGGCTCCTCGTGCATCGGCGCGTCGGTGATCGGCGGGATCTGCAATAACTCCGGCGGCTCGCTGGTGCAGCGCGGCCCGGCCTACACGGAGATGTCGCTGTTTGCGCGGATTGATGAAAACGGCAAGCTGACGCTGGTGAACCATCTGGGCATCGATCTGGGCGTAACGCCCGAGCAGATCCTCAGCAAGCTTGACGACGACCGCGTAAGGGATGAAGACGTACAGCACGATGGCCGTCACGCGCACGACCATGATTACATCACCCGCGTGCGCGACATCGACGCCGATACGCCGGCGCGCTATAACGCCGATCCGGATCGCCTGTTTGAATCCTCCGGCTGCGCGGGCAAGCTGGCCGTATTTGCGGTGCGCCTTGATACCTTCCCGGCGGAGAAAAAACAGCAGGTGTTTTATATCGGCACCAATCAGCCAGAGGTGCTCACGGAGATACGCCGCCATATTCTGGCGGAGTTCGCCCACCTGCCAGTGGCGGGCGAGTACATGCACCGGGACATTTACGACATCGCCGAGCGCTACGGCAAAGACACCTTCCTGATGATCGACAAGCTCGGCACCGACAAAATGCCGTTCTTCTTCACCATGAAGGGCCGCACCGACGCGATGCTGGAGAAAGTCTCGCTGTTTAAGCCGCACTTCACCGACCGCTTCATGCAAAAGCTGGGCAACGTCTTCCCGGCGCATTTACCGGAGCGGATGAAGACCTGGCGTGACAAATATGAACACCACCTGCTGCTGAAGATGGCCGGTGACGGCATTGAAGAAGCGCAGAGCTGGCTTACGGCGTTTTTCAAATCCGCCGACGGGGATTTCTTCGCCTGTACGCCGGAAGAAGGCAGCAAGGCCTTCCTGCACCGTTTTGCCGCGGCGGGAGCCGCCATTCGCTATCAGGCGGTGCATTCGGAGGAGGTGGAAGATATCCTGGCGCTGGATATTGCGCTGCGCCGCAACGATACCGAGTGGTTTGAACACCTGCCACCGGAGATCGACAGCAAGCTGGTGCACAAGCTCTACTACGGCCACTTTATGTGCTATGTCTTCCACCAGGATTACATCGTCAAAAAAGGGGTTGATGCGCATGCGCTGAAAGAGCAGATGCTGGCGCTGCTGCACGAGCGCGGCGCACAGTACCCTGCCGAGCATAACGTGGGCCATCTGTATAAGGCGCCGGAAACCCTAAAAGCGTTTTATCGCAAAAATGACCCTACCAACAGTATGAACCCCGGCATTGGAAAAACAACCCGGAAGAAATACTGGAAAGAGAGTGCCGAAACAGCGCAGGACAATACGCAAGCCGCTGATTGAACCCAGCAGCCAAATTTTAGAGATTGTTAAGCCTTCCGCAATCGTACTAGAGTAGCTGCCTATAGCCAGAGAAACGTTTCTCTGGCTTTCCTGACTGAGGAGCAGGCAGAGCATGTCGGCTATAGAAATTTTATCCGAAACCGAAATTGAGGTGCGCGACGCCCTTCCTGACGATGCGCATGCCATCTCGGCGATATACGCCTGGCATGTGCTTCATGGGCGTGCGTCGTTCGAGGAAGTTCCCCCAACCGTCGATGAGATGCGTCAGCGGATAAAAAGCGTGACCGACAGCGGCTTACCGTGGCTGGTCGCGCTGTATCGCGGCATCATCGTCGGCTACTGTTACGCCACGTTTTATCGTCCTCGCCAGGCCTACCGGTATACCCTTGAAGAATCCATCTATGTCGATGCCAGCACCACCGGCCGCGGGTTTGGTTCGTCCCTGCTTCAGGCGCTGATTGCCCGCTGTGAGCAAGGGCCCTGGCGGCAGATGATTGCCGTCGTTGGTGACGGGCAGAATAACCCCGGGTCGTTACGGCTGCATAAAAAACACGGTTTCGAGATTGTGGGCCAGCTCAGGAGCGTGGGATACAAGAAAGGCGACTGGCGGGACACGGTAATGATGCAGCGCCCGCTCAACGACGGGGACTGGACGCTGCCGGAATAAGGGCACCAGATCGTGCCCTCACCCCGGCCCTCTCCCTGTGGGCGAGGGAGAAAACTTTGCTCAGTCGTTCTGCGCCGTTGCCATCTGCTGCGCTTTCTGCTTTTTATACGCCAGCGCTGAAGCCGGCACCGGCTGCACTTTCCCGGTTTCAATCCAGGTACGCAGGCGGCTCGCATCGGCAAAGTGAGTGTATTTGCCGAAGGCATCCATCACCACCAGCGCCACCGGCTTGCCGTTGAACACGGTGCGCATCACCAGGCAGTGCCCTGCCGCATTGGTAAAGCCGGTCTTGGTTAGCTGAATATTCCAGTTGTCACGGTAAACCAGATGGTTGGTGTTCCGGAACGGCAGCGTGTAGGCCGGGTTCGAGAATGTCGCCATATCTTCACGCGTGGTGCTGAGCTGGCCAATCAGCGGGTATTGCTTACTGGCGATCAGCAGCTTCGTTAAATCTCGCGCCGTCGAGACGTTATGGATCGACAGGCCGGTTGGCTCCACGAAACGGGTGTTTTTCATCCCCAGCGCTTTGGCTTTTGCGTTCATCGCGCGAATAAACGCGTCGTAACCGCCAGGATAATGATGGGCGAGGCTTGCCGCCGCGCGGTTCTCAGAGGACATCAGCGCCAGCAGCAGCATATTTTTACGGCTGATTTCACTGTTCAGACGAACGCGGGAATAGATCCCTTTCATCTCCGGCGTGTGGCTGATATCCACCTTCAGCCTTTCGTCCAGCGGCAGTCGCGCATCAAGCACCACCATCGCGGTCATGACTTTGGTAATAGAGGCAATCGGGCGCACCAGATCCGGTTGACTGGCGTAGATCACCTTGTTGGTATTCAGGTCAACGATCATCGCGCTGCCGGAAGCAATCTGTGGCTGCGCAGCAGCGGTAACGACTGCGGGGGTTTTGGCGACGGCTGGCGCGGTAGCGGACACACCCAACAGCAGCGCAAGGCTAAGTAGTGAAACTCGGAATTTCAGCATGATGAGACTTCTGATAATGATTCACGCACGTTATGACGTACACCGCCTGCGTCGACGCGCTTCACAGGCTGGCTTCGGCATCATAGCGGGCGGCGAACGATGTCGCCAGCGGAGAATCATGAGCAGATGCTGCATTGCTGGCATTTACGCCAGCAATGCAGTGGAGCTAAAAGAGACGGTATCCATAGCCCCAAAGAATGACCGTCAGGGCCAGAAGCGCCTCCAGGACCAGAACGCCGATGGCCAGCGTTGAGCTGGAGAAGCTCAGGCCCTCTTCTCTATTGATATTCAGGAAGGTTGGCACCCCCACATACAGCAGGTAACCGGTGTAAAAGAGGGCAACCGTACCGATCAGCGCGCACAGCCAGACCAGTGGATAGAGCGCGACAATACCGCTTAAGAACAGCGGGGTCGCGACGTACCCGGCGAAGACCATACAGTGCGCCAGCGACGGGCGCTGCGGGTAGTTGCGCGCCATCCAGTGGATGACCCGCCCCATTACCGCCACCCCGGCCAGCATCAGTCCATAGAACAGAATGGCCATATACAAACCGGTAAACCAGGAGAGCTTAACCACGGTGCCATCACCAAAGTTCCAGCCGATTTGCGTTGTACCAATAAACGCGCAGACCACCGGCACCGCCGCCATCAGCAGCACGTGGTGGGTGTAGTGATGCGCGACCGTTTCGTTCTCGTTTCGGATAACCTGCATTTCACGATCGGGATGGGAGAAAAGTCCCCAGACATGGTTCATAACGCCCCCTTGTTGTCGGCCCGTCAGCGATAGCTTAAGTATAATGCAGCCTTTAGATTATTTTATGTACAGTGGGAAATTTCCGTTGATTGCCGCGCGGTTGATGGATGGGGTATATGATTAACGCAGGCATTTTAAGGGAGATGACATTTACAGCATGGATATCAACGGTCTCATTGAGCAATATGGCTACGCCGCGCTGGTGATCGGCAGCGTGGCAGAGGGCGAAACCATCACGCTGCTGGGCGGTGTCGCCGCACACCAGGGACTGCTGTCGTTTCCGCTGGTGGTCGCCGCGGTGGCGCTGGGCGGAATGATTGGCGATCAGCTGCTCTACTTTCTGGGGCTGCGCTTTGGCCCAGCGCTCCTGCAGCGTTTTGCCAGGCATCAGAAAAAAATCCGCCGCGCCCAGCGGCTCATCCAGCGACATCCCTATCTGTTTGTGATTGGAACCCGCTTTATGTACGGCTTTCGCATCATTGGCCCAATACTGATTGGCGCCAGCCGCTTACCGCCGAAAATCTTCCTGCCGCTCAATATTATCGGGGCGATTGCCTGGGCGCTTATCTTCACCACGCTTGGCTACGCGGGCGGCGAGGTGATCGGGCCGTGGCTGCATAACCTCGATCGGCATCTTAAGCACTGGGCGTGGTTGATCCTCGTGGTGGTGGCGGTGGTTGGGGTGCGGCTGTGGCTTAAGCATCGCGAAAAGCGGCGGGATGAGGAGTGAGTGCGTCCTGCTGCCCTCACTCCGTCCCTCAGCCCACAGGGAGAGGGAGAAGGGTATCTACCCTTGTGGCTTAAACTGCGGGTTCGCCAGCATAAAACCGCCGTCGACAATAAACGACTGCCCGGTGGTGTAGCTGGCGTCGCTGTCGCACAGCCACGCCACCAGGCTGGCAATTTCTTTGGTGTGGCCGGGGCGCGCCAGCGGGATTGACGGCATTGATCCCTCTTTAACTTCGCTGTCGTCCATGTCGTTCATTGGCGTGGCAATCGCGCCGGGGGCGACGGCGTTCACCAGGATCTTATGCTGCACCAGCTCCAGCGCCATCGACTTGGTTAACCCGCCCAGGGCATGCTTTGCGGCGGTGTAGGCGCTGGCTTCCGGCAGCGGCGTATGTTCATGCACCGAAGTGATGTTCACTATTCGCCCCCCTTCCCCCTGCTTCACCATCTGACGCGCGGCGATCTGCGAGCAGAGAAACGCGCCGTCAACATCAACGGTAAATATGTTCCGCCAGTCGTCAAAGGACAGGTCAAGAAAAGACGATTTGTTCATTGCCCCGGCATTGTTAACCAGCACATCCAGCCGCCCGAAGCGCGCAACCAGCGTTTCAATGGCCCTGGCGCCTTCCGGCAGGTTGCTCAGGTCCAGATGAATGGCCTCGGCGCGCTGCCCGCGCGCTTCAACTTCACGGCAGGTTTCCAGCGCTCCTTTTTCATCCGAATGCCACGTTACGCCGATATCAAACCCGCGTTCGGCCAGCATCAGGGCCGTCGTTTTACCAATTCCCGAATCCGATGCGGTAACAATTGCGACTCGCGTCATACTCACCTCCTGAAAATCTGTAAAGAGGTAAGTATAGATAACGCGCGATTTTAGCCGTGATGATATCCGCCACCCAGCGCGGAGGTCAGCTGGAGCGTGGCATCCACGTACTGGCCTTTCAGCATCAGGCCGGAAATACGCTCCCTGAGCGCCGGGATTTTTGCCTCGCTCACCCGCGCACCGGCAACGATCCCCGCGCTGAAGCGCGCCTGCGCCAGCGCAACGACTCGCGCCGCGTCTTTTTCGATCTGCTGCTGGTGCTGATTTTTGGCGGTCAGCGTTTCCACTTCGCTGGCCGTGCGGGCGACCTGATTTACGGCGTCCACCACGGCCTTGTTGTAGTTCGCCACGGAGAGGTTGTTCTGCGCCTGAGCGATATCCAGGTTCGCATTCAGGCGACCGCTGTCAAAGATCGGCAGCGTCAGCCCGGCGGTCACGCCCATCTGCTGCGCGGACGAGCGGAACAGGTCGCTCAGGTGCAGCGCATCCTGCTGTAAGAAGGCCATCAGATTAACGTCGGGGTAGAACGCGGCCTTCGCGGCATCCACTTCGCTCATGGACGCTTCGATATACCAGTGGGCTTCCTGCAGGTCCGGACGGCGGGCCAGCAGCTCGTAGCCGAGCGTGGACGGCAGCGTTGCCTCTACCGCGGGCAGTGGGCGTTTGGCAAGGCTAACGGAAGGCGTGTTGGTCAACGCGTTCAGGCGCGCTTCAATAACCCTCATTTTACCCTTCACGTCAGCTAGCTGCTCGTCGGTTTTACCGGCATTGATGTCGGTTTCAACGCCCTCCACCGAGGAGGTAATGCCGTGCTGATAAAGTTCACGGTCGGCACCGATGATATTTTCCTGCTCCTGTTTAATCTGGCCGAGCACATCCCCCACGGCGGCCTCGGTCTGCCACGCCCAGTACAGGCGCGCGACGCTGCCGGCGAGCAGCTGGCGGGTTTGCTCCAGCTCCGCTTTTTGCGCATTCACTTTACCGATGCGGGCCTCAATCCGGGCGCGATTTTTGCCCCACAGATCCAGATCCCAGCCCGCCGTCAGGCCGAAAGTCCCGTTGGTGTACCACGGACCGGTAGTTCCCGCGGCCGGGTCCGTCAGGGCAAACGGCCCCATCAGCCCCTCAGCCGACATTTTTTGCCGCTCCACGTCTGCGGAAAAATCCATCTGCGGGCCATCCGCAGCGATAGCGGCCTTCGCCTGCGCTTCCGCCAGCGTGATGCGCTGCCGGGCAATTTGCATATCCGGCGCATCGGCTATCGCTTTGGCGATCAGCGAACTGAGCTGCGGATCGTTATAGTCTTTCCACCATTCGCTTTTCGGCCAGTCGGCATGGCGCAGCGGGCTATTCACCGACGCGGCCGCCGTTTGCGCCTTTACTGGCGACACCGTCGCATGTTCCGGCGCGCAGGCGGCCAGGATTAAAACAAGGGGAGCACTCAGAGATAAAATAAGAAAACGTTTCATTACGCCATGCACTCAAAAAAATAAAGGCGCAACTTACGCTTGATGGCGCAGCGTTTTTTAGTAACGCGTGGCAATCCGTACATTGTCATACATTTTTATATTCGGAAATTTATATCCTTAAAAAATGTATTAATTGCATGTATTCATACCAATTATGAATTGGCTGCTACACTTATTCACGACAGACATACGCAGGAGAAGCGAATGAAAATACTATTGTGGGTTATTTTGATTATATTTCTGATAGGGCTGCTGGTGGTAACCGGCGTATTCAAGATTATTTTCTGATTCTGTCGCCCGGCGTCCTGCCGGGCGAGCATAGTAACGCTTTGCTTAATGCTTCGACTGGATCACCCGCGCAATCTCTGCCGAGGTTTGCAGCGTCCGGATCTCCTGAAATAACCCCAGCGCTTCGCCGTACTCTTTACGCAAATAGCTCAGCCACTGTTTAATGCGCGCAACGTGGTACAGCCCGGTATCGCCCTGCTTCTCCAGCCGCGTGTATTTTTGCAACAGCTTCACCACGTCAGCCCACGGCATGCGCGGCTCGTTATATTTTACCACCCGGCTGAGGTTTGGCACGTTAAGCGCGCCGCGGCCGATCATCACCGCATCACAGCCGGTCTCCTTCAGGCAGGCCTGCGCGCTCTCGTAATCCCAGATTTCACCGTTGGCGATCACCGGGATGGCAAGCCGCTTGCGGATCTCGCCTATGGCCTGCCAGTTGATGCGCTCGGCTTTATAGCCGTCCTCTTTGGTGCGCCCGTGAACCACCAGCTCGGTTGCTCCGGCCTGCTGCACCGCGTCAGCAATTTCAAACTGCTTATCGCCACTGTCCCACCCAAGCCGCACCTTAACCGTGACCGGCAGATGCGACGGCACCGCCTCACGCATGGCCTTTGCGCCGCGATAAATCAGCTCAGGATCCTTGAGCAGCGTCGCCCCGCCGCCGCTGCCGTTCACCAGCTTTGACGGACAGCCGCAGTTAAGGTCAACCCCGTAAGAGCCAAGCGCCACCGCGCGGGCGGCGTTTTCCGCCAGCCACTCGGGATACTGGCCGAGCAGCTGGATGCGCACCAGCGTTCCGGAAGGGGTACGGCTCTGGCGGTGCAGCTCAGGGCAGAGGCGATAAAATGATTTTTCTGGCAGCAGCATATCGACCACGCGCAAGAACTCCGTCACGCAGAGATCGTAATCGTTCACCTCGGTTAGCAGCTCGCGCACGAGCGAGTCGAGCACGCCTTCCATCGGGGCCAGTAAAACACGCATTCTGAGTACCTGTGAAAAAAGACGCGCTATAGTAGCTGCTCTCTATGTATGTTGAAAGCCCGGCGTTCCATTGCGGAATGTCTGGTATGCGCAAAATTCATGATGTGATCCGTGGCACATTTTCAGGTTTAATTGTATGATGAATACGTCTCAGCAAGGACTTTCACCATGAGCAAATCACTGAATACTATCTGGCAATATCTTCGCGCCTTCGTCCTGATTTATGCCTGTCTGTACGCCGGCATTTTTATCGCCTCGCTGCTGCCCATCGTCATCCCCGGCAGCATTATCGGCATGCTGATCCTGTTTGTGCTGCTGGCTTTACAGGTTCTGCCTGCGCAATGGGTCAACCCTGGATGCTTCGTGCTTATTCGCTATATGGCCCTGCTCTTTGTGCCTATCGGCGTCGGGGTAATGCAGTATTACGATGTGCTTAAAGCGCAGTTCGGCCCGATTGTTGTCTCCTGCGCCATCAGCACGCTGGTGGTGTTCCTGGTGGTGAGCTGGAGCTCGCATCTGGTGCACGGTGAACGTCGCGTGGTCGGGCAGAAAGGAGCTAAAAAATGATGGCCAATATCTGGTGGTCCCTGCCGTTAACGCTGGCGGTGTTCTTCGCCGCGCGTAAGCTTGCGGTTCGTTTCAAAATGCCGTTGCTCAACCCGCTGCTGGTCGCCATGGTGGTAATTATTCCTTTCCTGCTGCTCACCGGCATTCCCTACGAGCGTTACTTCGCCGGGAGCAAGATCCTCAACGATTTATTGCAGCCTGCCGTGGTGGCGCTGGCGTTTCCTTTATATGAGCAACTGCATCAGATCCGCGCTCGCTGGAAGTCGATCATCACTATCTGCTTCGTGGGTAGCCTGGCGGCGATGATCACCGGCACCTCAGTGGCCTTGCTGATGGGCGCGTCACCGCAGATTGCCGCCTCTATCCTGCCTAAATCCGTCACCACGCCAATTGCCATGGCCGTGGGCGGCAGCATTGGCGGCATCCCGGCCATCAGCGCCGTGTGCGTAATATTTGTCGGTATCCTGGGCGCGGTGTTTGGCCACACGCTGCTGAATATCATGAAAATTCGTACCAAAGCGGCGCGCGGTCTGGCGATGGGCACCGCTTCGCACGCGCTGGGCACCGCACGCTGCGCGGAGCTGGACTACCAGGAAGGGGCGTTCAGCTCGCTGGCGCTGGTGATCTGCGGGATTATTACCTCCCTGGTCGCGCCGTTTATCTTCCCGGTTATTCTGGCGGTAATGGGCTAAAATTTGCGATGCGTCGCGCAAATTTCATTTTCATTTCATAAGTTGCACACATAATGAGATTTGGATCACATATAAAGGCCGAACGGCTCCGTACACTACCGATCCATTAACCTTGATGAGGCAACGTCATGCATCCACGTTTTCAAGCTGCTTTCTCTCAGCTTGCAGAGAATTTGCAATCAGCCCTGGCTCCGGTTCTGGCGGATGCGCATTTCCCCGCCCTGCTGACGGCAGAACAGGTCTCGACGCTTAAGCAGGCGACGGGGCTGGACGAAGACGCGCTGGCTTTCGCCCTGCTGCCGCTGGCCGCTGCCTGCGCCCGCGCTGATCTTTCCCATTTTAACGTAGGTGCAATCGCGCGCGGCGTGAGTGGAACCTGGTACTTCGGTGGGAACATGGAGTTTCTCGGCGCCACCATGCAGCAAACCGTTCACGCGGAGCAGAGCGCCATCAGCCACGCCTGGCTGCGCGGTGAAAAAGCGCTGAGCGCCATCACCGTCAACTATACCCCCTGTGGCCACTGCCGCCAGTTTATGAACGAGCTGAACAGCGGTCTGGAGCTGCGCATCAACCTGCCGGGACGCGCGCCGCATACGCTGGGCGATTACCTGCCTGACGCTTTTGGCCCGAAAGATCTTGAGATCAAAACCCTGCTGATGGACGAGCAGAACCACGGTTTTGCGCTGACGGGGGATGCGCTCAGCGAGGCAGCCATTGCAGCCGCCAATAAAAGCCACACGCCGTACAGCAAATCCCCAAGCGGCGTCGCCCTTCAGTGCCGCGACGGGCGCATCTTCACCGGTAGCTATGCAGAAAACGCCGCGTTTAACCCGACGCTGCCCCCGCTGCAGGGTGCACTGAACCTGCTCAGCCTGAACGGGTACGACTACCCGGATATTCAGCGCGCTATTCTGGCTGAAAAAGCCGATGCACCGCTGATCCAGTGGGACGCCACCGCGGCCACGCTGAAAGCGCTGGGCTGTTCGACCATCGAGCGCGTCCTGCTCGCATAATCACGTCGGCGGGCAGAAATGCCCGCCCGTCTGACGAAAAACCCCTCAGTTGATTCGCTGTTTCTTGCGCTAACCAGGCGGGTACAGTAGCCTGAGGGAAATTTCATCATCGGTACGAGCCATCTGCATGTTAAAGCGCGTGTTTTACAGCCTGTCTGTCCTGGTCGGCATACTGCTGTTGATCGTGCTGGGCCTCGACCGCTGGATGAGCTGGAAAACAGCTCCCTACATCTTCGATGACCTTCAGGACCTCCCCTACCGCCAGGTGGGCGTGGTGCTCGGTACCGCCAAGTATTATCGCACCGGCGTCATTAATCAGTACTACCGCTACCGTATTCAGGGCGCGCTCAACGCCTATAACAGCGGCAAGGTGAACTATCTGCTGCTGAGCGGCGATAACGCGCTGCAAAGCTATAACGAGCCGGTGACGATGCGCAAAGATCTGATTGCCGCAGGCGTCGACCCGGCCGACATCGTGCTCGACTACGCCGGGTTCCGCACGCTGGACTCCATCGTGCGCACCCGCAAGGTGTTCGACACCAATGACTTCATCATTATCACCCAACGCTTCCACTGCGAGCGGGCGCTGTTTATCGCGCTGCACATGGGCATTCAGGCCCAGTGCTATGCCGTGCCGTCGCCAAAAGATATGCTGAGCGTACGCGTGCGCGAGTTTGGCGCCCGCTTCGGCGCCCTGGCCGATCTGTACCTGTTCAAGCGCGAGCCGCGCTTTTTAGGCCCGCTGGTGCCGATCCCGGCGATGCATGAAGTACCGGAAAATGCGCAGGGTTACCCGGCGGTGACGCCGGAGCAGCTGCTGGAAATGCAGAAGAAAAAATAAACCCGCCATGCGGCGGGTTCAGGATTATTGGCAGGCTTATTTCTTACGCGCGTACTTCAGTGAATCCAGCGCAACCGCGAAGATGATAATCGCGCCCTTGATGATGTACTGCCAGTACGGGTTCACGCCGATATAGGTCAGGCCGTAGTTGATCACGGTGAAGATGATCACACCGGTCACGACGCCCAGCACGGTACCTACGCCGCCGCTGAAGGAGACGCCGCCAACCACGCAGGCCGCAATCGCATCCAGCTCGTACATAAAGCCGAGGTTGTTGGTGGCAGAGCCGATGCGGCCCGCTTCCAGCAGCCCGCCGAAGGCGTAGAACACGCCGGACAGGGCATAAATCATCAGCAGGTTCAGGGCCACGTTAACGCCGGAGACCTTCGCCGCTTCCGGGTTACCGCCGATGGCGAAGATGTTTTTACCGAAGCGGGTTTTGTTCCACAGGATCCAGACGAACGCCACCGCAATCAGCGCATAGAAGGTGATATAGGAGAGCCGGAAGCTGCCCAGCGCCACAAACCCCTGCGTGAAGGTGGAGAAACCACTGTCGAAGCCGGAGATGGGGGACGCGCCGACGAAATCGTAGTACAGGGAGTTGATACCGTAAACGATGATCATCGTGCCCAGCGTGGTGATAAATGGCGTCACGTTCAGGTAAGCGATGATGATGCCGTTAATCAGGCCAATCACCGCGCCGATGGCGCAGACAATCAGGATCACCACAAAAATCGGCATGGTTGCCATCTCCGGAAACACCTTGTTGGCGTTTTCCATCGACTGCAGCAGGGTTGCCGCAATAACCGCCGCCAGACCCACCTGGCGTCCTGCCGAAAGGTCAGTCCCCTGGGTTACGATAAGCCCCGCCACGCCCAGCGCGATAATAATACGTACGGAAGACTGGGTCAGAATGTTACTCAGGTTCAGCAGGCTTAAGAACGTAGGGTCCTGGAAAATAATAATTGCCAGCAATACTAAAAGAACAACGTAAATACCGCCTTCTTTCAGATAAGTGAGAAAACTTTTTTTATTTAACGCACTCATGAGGAGCCCCTGATCTTAAAGGTGCAAAGACGCAAGACGCAAAATTTCGTTTTGCGTTGTCGTTTTGGTGTCAACAATACCGGCAACGAGACCATTGCTCATAACCAGAATACGATCCGTGATCCCTAACAGTTCCGGCATTTCGGAAGAGATAATAATGATCCCTTTATCTTTCTTAGCCAGCTCTGCTATCAGCTGGTAAATCTCAAACTTTGCCCCGACGTCGATACCGCGCGTAGGTTCATCCAGCATCAGAATTTCAGGCTGCGTTAATAACCAGCGACCGATAATCACCTTCTGCTGGTTCCCTCCTGAGAGTGAGCCAATTTGCGTACGGTGGCCCGGCGTTTTCACGCGCATGGAGTCAATGACCCACTGGGTATCACTCTTCATGCGGGAATTATCCAGCAGACCGATTTTGCTTTTGTAGTTACGGATATTCGAAATTAACGAGTTAAAGTTAATATCGAGGTAGGCATAAATACCGGTTGAACGACGTTCTTCCGTCACCAGCGCAAAGCCGTGGTTAATGGCTTCGTTCGCGTTGTGGTTATTGATTTTCTTGCCGTGCAGCGTAATGGTGCCGCCGGATTTTTCACGGATCCCGAACAGGGTTTCCACGATATCGGTACGCTTAGCGCCCACCAGCCCCGCGATACCCAGGATCTCGCCTTTGTGCAGGTCGAAAGAGACGTCACGAATGGACGGCTGACGCAGCGAGGTGAGATTGCGCACTTCCAGAATCACTTCGCCCGGCTTATTTTCTTTGTCCGGGAAGCGCTGGTTCAGGGAACGGCCAACCATCATGGCGATGATCTTGTCCATATCCAGCCCTTCCAGCGGCTGCGTGGCAATCCACTGGCCGTCGCGCAGGATGGTGATTTCATCGCACAGCTGGAAAATTTCTTCCATTTTATGTGAGATATAGACGATGCCGCAGCCGCGATCCTTCAGCTTGCGAATAATGGTAAAAAGGTGGTTAACCTCTTTTTCCGTTAATGACGATGTCGGTTCATCCATGATCACGATTTTCGCATCATAGGAGAACGCTTTGGCAATTTCGATCATCTGCATCTGGGATACGGATAATGTTCCCACGCGCGCGCGCGGATCGATATCAATATCCAGCTCGTCAAAAATGGCTTTGGTATCGCGATACATTTTGTCCTGATCGACAAAAACGCCTTTGGTTGGATAACGACCCAACCACATGTTATCCATTACTGAACGTTGCAGAACCAGGTTTAACTCCTGGTGTACCATCGAGATGCCGTTTTCCAGCGCTTCTTTCGCTGAGTGGAAATCGATCTCTTTTCCCTGAAAAAGAATGCTGCCAGAATCTTTTTGATAGATCCCAAAAAGACATTTTAATAACGTTGATTTACCCGCACCGTTTTCACCCATTAACGCATGAATAGAGTGAGGACGCACTTTTAAATTAACATTATCGAGTGCCTTAACGCCGGGGAATGACTTATTAACGCCGGTCATTTCCAACAAGTATTCACCGGACGACTGAGTAGCTGTGCTGACCATAATTATACCTTGTTGGCCTCGCATATCGCGTTATAAAAGGGCGCAACGAATTGCGCCCAGTGAAGATAAAACGAAGATCTTATTTACCGATAAACTCAGCCAGGTTGGACTGGTCTACGCCCACGTAAGGAACGCGAACGATTTTGTTTTCAATTTTCCAGCTGGTGCCGTCAGCAGCGCCTTTACCGTCAGCGAGGTTTTTCGCCAGGTCAAAGGTGGCTTTCGCCTGGTTGTTAGCATCGTTCAGCACGGTACCGGCCATGGCGCCAGATTTCACCAGCGCCAGCGCTTCTGGCAGCGCATCTACGCCAAACACGGGAACGGCGGATTTATTGTGCGCTTTCAGCGCTTCTACTGCGCCCATTGCCATCGCATCGTTGTTGGCGATAACCACTTCAATTTTGTTAGCGTTCGGACCAGAGAGCCACGCATCCATCTTATCTTTCGCCTGAGCGGTGTCCCACATTGCGGTGTCTAACGCCAGCTGCTGGGTTTTCAGGCCTTTGTCGTTCAGCTCTTTGATAACGTAAGTGGTACGAGCTTCAGCATCCGGGTGGCCCGGCTCGCCTTTCAGCAGCACAAACTGAATCTGCCCATCTTTGTTCAGATCCCAGTTCGGATTCGCCGCCCAGTGTTTCGCAATCAGATCGCCCTGGATAATACCGGACTCTTTAGAGTCAGTACCCACGTAGTACGCTTTGTCGTAGCTATCCAGCGCCTTACGGGAAGGTTCTTTGTTGAAGAAGACAATTGGCACGTTCTGGCCGCGCGCTTTCTCGATAACCGTGCCCGCCGCCGCCGGGTCAACCAGGTTGATGGCCAGCGCCTTCACGCCTTTTGCCAGCAGAACGTCAATCTGATCGTTCTGTTTGGACTGGTCGTTCTGGGAGTCATTCATCAGCAGCTGCACGTCTGGCGCCGCTTTAGCATCTTTTTCAATTGCTTTACGCACAACAGACATGAAGTTGTCGTCGTATTTATAGATAGTTACGCCAATACGGGTATCCGCTGCGTGCGCTGCTGCGCCAAAAAGCATACTTGCCATGACAGCAGACAGAGTCAACACCTTCTTATTCATGGTATCTCCGGTTTTTTTTATGCAGGGTAGTTCTTGTGAAAAACGGTCGGCGGGCAGATGTTAATAAAACGTTACTGATCGCCGAAGTTCACTTATAAAATGTCCAGCTTCCGTGTTCGGTAACGCTCCAGAAATGCGTTTTATTCGTTGTTTGAGGCATGGTGGTAACGGTAAAAGCGAATAATCACCGTTACATTATGTTTCAGCCCCTAAAACGCTGACATCATAGACAGCGGCTTGTTAAGATACTGTGAATTTACTCACAGATTGAAAACGGTTACATCACCTGATGTTATCAGTTAGTGATCGGAGCCACAGTTTGCCGAACCGCGACCGAATGACGCCGCACTAAAGTCGGCATAAAACAATGCGTTGCGTCAGGATCCAGCAGCCCTGCCGCCCCCTGCAGCGCCAGCTCCGTCGCCAGTTTCGCCATCGACGCAATGGGGTAACGCACCGTCGTCAGCTGCGGATCGGTGTAACGGGCAATCGGGATATCGTCGAAGCCGATCAGCGATAAATGCTGCGGCACCGCAATGCCGTTGTCCTTCAGCGCGGTAAGCGCCCCTGCCGCCATGCTGTCGTTGTAGGCGAACACCGCCGACAGCTGAAGATTACGTCCCAGCAGCTCAACCATTGCCGCTTCACCGCCCTGCATATCCGGCGAACCGGTTCCTACCCAGCTCTCCAGCGGCACGATGCCCTGCTCTTTGAGGGCGTTTTGCCAGCCCTGGCGGCGCATCATGTCGTCTTCAATGCCGTGGCTGGAAGCCAGATAGCCAATACGCTGATGGCCGTTGCTGATGAGCATCCGCGTCGCCATCATTGCGCCGCTGATGTTATCCAGACCAACGCAGCGGTGCGCATAGCCGGGCACAATGCGGTTGATCAGCACCATGCCGGGGATCTGCTCCATAAACCCGGCAAGCTCCTCATCGCTCAGGGCTTTTGAGTGCACGATCAGGGCGTTGCAGCGCTGGCGGATCAGCACCTCAATGGCATAACGCTCTTTTTCCGCCTCGTGATAGCTGTTGCCAATCAGCACATACTTCTGGTGCTGCTGGGCGACAACGTCCACCGCCTTAACCAGCGCGCCAAAGAAGGCGTCCGACACATCCATCACCACCACGCCAATGGTATCGCTGACCTGCGTGGCCAGCGCCTGGGCATTGGCGTTTGGCCGGTACCCCAGCTGGGTCACGGCTTTCATTACGGTTTCACGCGTTTCAGGGCTGACCAGCGCGCTGTTGTTCAGCACGCGGGAGACGGTAGCAACAGAAACACCCGCCAGGCGGGCGACGTCACGAATGGTGATCATATTCACCACCCTTTAAGGAATTGCAGCAACTCACAGACACCCCCTGTGTTTAGCAAGGTGGCTATTCTGGCAGCGAGAGAAAGGAGACTACGTGAAGAAGCTCACACAGATGAAAACGCTTACATCCGTTTTGTTAATGATTGTGATCCAGATCGTTATCTGGATGTATTACGTAATGATACACCCGACGCACGCGCGGTTAACTGCCGCCACGCCCACTCCAGCGGGCCCTGACGGAAATAGCGCAGCCAGATGACGGAAAACATCACGTTAACAATCCAGACCGGAATAACAAACGCCAGAAGCGTCAGGCGGTCGAATTTCATAAACAGGCCAAATCGATAGAATAGCGTGGTGCATATCAGGGTTTGCAGAAGGTAATTGCTTAACGCCATCCGCCCAACGCAGGCCACCGCGCTGACGATCCACAGGCGAGAAAGCTGCGGCCAGAAGCCGTAGATCAGCGCCGCATAGCCAACGGTCTGGAACGGTGCGCTCAGCTCTCGCGGGACCTGGAGCAGGAACGCGCACCAGCGGTAATCCCACTGAAGATGCCACTGTACGATCGTCGCCGGAAGGTTAATCATCACGCCGAGCAGCACCAGGCCCGCGCCTGTGAGACGATAGTGACGCAGGCTAAACTCCCCTTTCAGCCAGCCGGTGCGCATCAGGGAGGCGCCAATCAGCATCATTCCCGCCAGCTGCCAGCCGTATTGCGCGCCCAGCGCCAGCAGGTTATCGCCCAGCATATCGGCCCGGTTGCCGATGGCTTCCGCGCCGCCTTTCAGCTTCCAGTACTGCTCATATTGCAGGTTCGCCGCGTCCGGGGTCCATGACCGGCTGGTGGAACCATCCGCAATCATGCCCAGCAGCAGCAGCACGGCCAGCCCCATGACGTAGAGCATCACCCCGGTGTTGAACAGGCTTTTTACGCCGGGCGCGTCGCGGATCAGCCGCCAGCAAATAAGGCCCACCAGGCCATAAGCCAGCAGAATATCGCCGTCCCAGAAAAGGAGTCCGTGAATAAAGCCGAGGATGACCAGCAGCGTTAAGCGCGACTGGATCCAGCGCGTGCCGCGCCTGAGGAGAAGCTGAAGCCCCGCGCCAAAGAGAAGCGCAAAGAGGGTAAGGAATTTAACCTGCGCAAAGAGATCGAGGAGGGCCCACGTCCAGGCATCGCTGCGCGTGATGTCGCCATACCACGCCGGATTGAGATACGCCGCCTTCGGCAGACCGAAGGCGTTAATATTCAGCAGCAGGATACCGAGAATGGCGACGCCGCGAACAAAATCGAGCGTGACGTTTCGCTCCATGGTCCCTGCCCTGTCTGCTTAGTTGTGGTGACGCACGGCGCGCAGGAACTCCTGGCGGGTGTTCTGGCTCGACTTAAACAGACCGCCCAGCGAGGTGGTGGTGGTCGCGCTGGTGGCATCACGCACGCCGCGGGCTTTCACGCAGTAGTGTACCGCGTCGATGGACACCGCCACGTTGTTGGTACCCAGCAGGGTTTGCAGCGCGGTCAGGATCTGCTGCGTCAGACGCTCCTGCACCTGCGGACGCTGGGCAAAGAACTGCACGATGCGGTTGATTTTGGACAGGCCGATCACCGTATCTTTAGGAATATAGGCCACCGTCGCTTTGCCATCGATCGTCACGAAGTGATGTTCACAGGTGCTGGTCAGCGTGATATCGCGCACCGTCACCATCTCATCAACCTTCATCTTGTTTTCAATGACGGTGATTTTCGGGAAATTCGCGTAGTCCAGGCCGGAGAAAATTTCGTCGACGTACATTTTTGCAATGCGGTGCGGCGTCTCCATCAGGCTGTCGTCGCTCAGATCGAGATTCAGCAATTGCATGATCTCCGTCATGTGATCGGCGATCAGACTCTTGCGGGTTTCATTGTCCAGTTCCTGCACGGGCGGGCGCAGTGGCGTTTCAAGACCGCGCGCAACCAGCGCTTCATGGACAAGGGCTGCTTCTTTACTGAGTGATGGCATTCTTTTCTCCTGCAGGTGTGGCGTCTTTTGCCCTCGTTGTGGCAAAAGTGTGCGCTCATTGTGCGTGAGGCGACGCACATAATCCAGTATTCACGACGATAATTATTGCAATTGCTGTTGCCTTTCAGCGTGACGATTCCAGACAAGGCCGCCAGCGACAAAGAGCGCGATACCGGCCAGCCCAAGCGCAGGCTCCAGCCGGTGGGTAAGCCAGGTCGACAGGGCCGAGGTAACCGGACCGATCAGCTGACCGATGGCATACCCGGTGGTGAGCAGTCCCGCCATGTAGCGCGTGTGGTCTGGCGCCAGCTCGCGCCCGTATAACAGGGAGAGCTGTACGGCGCAGAGGAAACCGCCGCCCACCAGCAGCCCGCCCGTCAGCAAACCGCCAATGCCCGGCAGGAGCCATGCCGCCAGCACGCCAACGCCCTGTAGCCACAGGACAATCGCCAGCCTGCGGTTGGACGTCGAGGTATGGCGCAGAGCAATGCTGAGGGCAATTCCCACCACCGAGGCGGCGCCAAAAATCGGCCAGACAAACTGGGCAAACAGGCTGCCGGGAAAACGCACGGCCGCCATTTGCGACAGGAAGGTCGCCGGGAGGATATAGCCAAACCCCGCCAGGCTGTAGCTCCAGACCAGGCGCTTTAAATCTGCGGTCAGCAGCAGCGGTTCAGGTGCGGAACCCGGACGATGAAGCTGACCCGCACGCGGCAGATACCGGGCCACCAGCGCAATCAGCACCAGCGCCAGCACGCCGTA
Source organism: Enterobacter cloacae complex sp. P40C2 (assembly GCF_014930695.1). Taxonomy (NCBI): domain Bacteria; kingdom Pseudomonadati; phylum Pseudomonadota; class Gammaproteobacteria; order Enterobacterales; family Enterobacteriaceae; genus Enterobacter; species Enterobacter cloacae complex sp. P40C2. The sequence continues at coordinate 102,992 of NZ_JADBRP010000004.1, forward strand.
AATTTGCCATGCCGCTCCGGCGGACAGGGATTTCGCCTGAATATAGACCGCCAGCAGGCCGCTCAGGGCAATACCGGCCCCGGGACCGGCAAAGACGGCCGCACTCAGCCCCGGCTTGCCCAGCTGCCCCAGCCGCTCGTTGGTCCAGGCGGCAATCAGCACCATCGACCAGCCGCTCATGCAGCCAATCACAAAGCGCAGCAGGCCGTGAACGATGGCGTTATCTGCCGCCGCGGAGAGCAGCGTCAGCGCCACCGCGCCGCCAATGCCCAGCCAGAGACGCGTTTCGACGAAGCGATGGGCGCGCATGGCATCCCACGCGCCTACCAGATAGCCCAGATAGTTCATCGCCGCGACCAGCCCCGCGCTGGTGAGCGTGAGTTGCCCGGCGGCAATCATCAGCGGCACCTGAGGCGTGAAGGCGAAGCGCCCTATCCCCATCGCCACGACCAGAACCACAAATCCGCTGAGCGCGATACGCAGCGCCATGATCGCTCCAATTGTTAAAGAAAAGTAAATTTATGATGCAACATCTCGCCGTCCTGCGAAAGTGAAAGTTGCTCGCAGGTCAATGAAAACTCTGTATTATGAGTTTCATGAATAGTCTTCCGTATAAGGAGCCCTGCATGGAACTGCTCGAAGAGCATCGTTGTTTTGAAGGTCGACAGCAGCGCTGGCGGCACGACTCCACCGTCCTGAACTGTGCCATGACGTTCAGCATTTTCCTCCCACCGACGGAAAATCCACCGGTTCTGTTCTGGCTTTCAGGCCTGACCTGCAATGACGAAAACTTCACCACTAAAGCGGGAGCCCAGCGTATTGCCGCTGAGCTGGGCATCGCGCTGGTGATGCCAGACACCAGCCCGCGAGGGGATGATGTGGCGGACGATGCCGGGTACGATTTAGGCAAAGGCGCCGGATTCTATCTGAACGCCACCGAGCAGCCGTGGGCGAGCCACTACCGCATGTATGATTATGTCCGTGATGAACTGCCTGCACTGATTCAGTCAGAATTCGCGGTGAGCGAGCGCTGCGCGATTAGCGGTCACTCCATGGGCGGCCACGGCGCGCTGATAATGGCGCTGAAAAATCCGGGCAAGTACGCCAGCGTGTCGGCATTTGCGCCCATCGTGAACCCAACGCAGGTACCGTGGGGGCAAAAAGCCTTTACGGCCTATCTGGGGGAAGATGTACAAAAATGGCAGGAATGGGACAGCTGCGCGCTGATGCTGGCAAGCCGGACGGAAGACGCGGTTCCGATGCTTATCGATCAGGGTGATGCGGATCAGTTCCTCGCCGGGCAGCTACAGCCTGCGGTGCTGGCCGAAGCGGCGCGTCAGAAAGACTGGCCGCTGACGCTGCGCATCCAGCCGGGATACGACCACAGCTATTACTTTATGGCGTCCTTTATTGAGGACCATCTCCGCTTCCATGCGGAGCATTTGTTCAGGTAAGTTCGGCCTTTTGCCCGGTAGACTCCTGTATACCGGGCCTATCCCCTCCCCCTCATTTACATAATCCTATCCGCTTGAAACCAGACCGGTTTTCTTTTATTTACATCAAACACAAATGATTTCAATTATCATTTGCGTTTACAATTCTACATTCTTTTGTACAATTCCAGGCTCTTCTCCATCTCAAAGAGTTCTTAAAAGACAAAATCATACAGTTCTCAGGGTTATCCCGATGGAGTTTTATTCTTTTTATATGGAATGTACAAATGACAATACTCCGCGTTAAGCTCCTGGCCGTCGCCGTTGGCGCTGCCACATTTACCCCCTTCGTTCACGCAGCCGATCAGGACACCGTTGTCGTCACCGCGACGGGTTTTGAACAAAAGATCCAGAATGCCCCCGCCTCCATCTCTGTTATTTCGAAACAGCAGATTGAAGATAAAGCCTACCGTGATGTTACCGATGCCCTGAGAGACGTCCCGGGCGTTGTCGTCACTGGCGGCGGGAGTAGCAGTGATATCAGTATTCGCGGTATGGCATCTCAGTACACCTTGTTTCTTGTGAACGGCAAACGCGTCAGTACGCGAAGCACCCGTCCAAACAGCGATAACTCGGGTATTGAACAAGGCTGGCTGCCGCCACTGGAGTCCATAGAGCGCATCGAGGTCATCCGCGGCCCGATGTCCTCGCTTTACGGCTCTGATGCTATGGGTGGTGTCATCAACGTCATTACCAAAAAAGTCTCGAACACCAAAGCCTGGACCGGTTCTTTGCATGGCGATGCAACCTTCCAGGAAAACCATGATTCCGGCGACATCTTCCAGACCAACGCCTACGCTTCAGGTCCTCTGATTGACGGCCTGCTGGGCGCAAAAGTGACGGGGCTTTTGTCACGCCGCGCCGAAGATAAGATAGTGAACGGGTATAACGAGCAGAAAATGCGTAACGGTGGCATTACGCTGAACTTTACGCCGGACGAGAAGAACGATTTCGATCTTGATTTTGCTCGTGAGCTTCAGGACAGAAACAGCACGCCAGGCATGTCGAAAGCGTCTGAAACCTGCCGGGGAACGACCTGTAAGCCAAATACCAAAAGCGACTCGCGCTATGAGCATACAACTTACTCCTTAACCCACAGCGGGTATTACGACGACTTCAATACCACCAGCTATATCCAGCAGGAAGAGACCAATAACCCAGGTCGCAAAATGCGCTCGTATAACACCACCTTCAACAACCAGAACCAGATTTTCCTCGGCGATCATACATTGACCCTCGGCGGGCAGTATCGGTACGAGAAACTGCGCGACAAGGGCAATCAGCTGGAAGCTGCGGACGGCCTGAACAAACTGACGCGCTGGAGCTGGGCCCTGTTTGCCGAAGATGAATGGTCAATGACGGAAAGCTTTACGTTGACCGGCGGCCTGCGTATGGACAAAGACCAAAACTACGGGACGAACTGGACCCCGCGCGGTTACGGCGTATGGCACCTGGCCGAACAGTGGACGCTGAAAGGCGGGGTTTCGGCTGGCTATCGGGCGCCGGATCTGCGTCAGTCTTCCGCCAGCTGGGGCCAGGTAACGGGTGGCGGCCGTCTTGACGGTATCATCGTTGGCAACCCGGATCTGAAACCAGAGAAGAGCCTCAGCGAAGAGCTCGCCCTGCTCTGGGATAACAACGATAACCTGAATGCCGGCGTTACGCTGTTTAATACCGACTTCAAGGACAAGATTACGGAAGTTCGCCGCTGTAACAGCAGCGCCGATCCCGCCTGTACGATTGGCAATCACAGCTATGATTTCGTGAGCGACCGCGTCAACGTGGACAAAGCCAACATGCGCGGCGTGGAGTCCTCGTTCGGCTGGAAAATCTCGCGCGATGTGAACTGGACCGCAAACTATACCTATACCGAATCCGAGCAGAAGAGCGGTCAGTTCTCCGGCAAGCCGCTGAACAAGATGCCTAAGCACATGTTCAACACCACCCTGGACTGGCAGGCGACGCCCGACGTCGGTTTCTGGAGCCGTCTGAACCTTCGCGGTAAAACGTCCGAGTATCTGAGCCGTACGTCAATGTCCCAGGGCACGCCGTCCTACACTCAGGTTGATGTCGGTCTGCGCTACAACGCGAACAAAAACCTGCTTGTTACCGCCGGTGTGTATAACGTGCTTGATAAGCAGATTGATTACGATACGTATGACACCGTGCTTGACGGGCGACGCTATACGGTTGGCATGACCTACAGCTTCTGATCTGCCCATAAAAAAGCCCGCTCAAATGAGCGGGCTTAAAGAGAGGAAGTGCGTTTAGCGTTTAAATCGTTCCGGGAAATCCATTTCACTGTAGCGAACGAAGCGGGTTCCTTTCGTCAGCTTGTAGCCAAACCAGATAATCAGGAACAGCGGAATACCGATATAGGTGGCCGTCACGGCGCCCCAGTCAATGGTGTCCGCAAGGAAGGCTTCGTAGTTCTGGCCCAGGGTGATGATCAGGCACAGAATGAAGGCAAAAATCGGCCCCAGCGGGAAGAACCCTGAACGGTACGGCAGGTTGTTCAGATCGTGGCCCTGCTTGACGTAGCCGCGGCGGAAACGATAGTGGCTGATGGCAATGCCCAGCCAGGCGATGAAGCCCGTCATACCGGAGGTATTGAGCAGCCACAGGTACACCGTCTGGTTGCCGAACATGGAGGTCAGGAAGCACAGACCGGCAATCACCGTGGTCGCGTACAGCGCGTTGCGCGGCACGCCACCGCGGGACAGTTTCGAGAAAATACGCGGCGCTTTGCCGTCGCAGGCCAGGGTATAGAGCATACGGGTGGACGCGTACATGCCGGAGTTACCCGCAGACAGCACCGCCGTCAGGATCACCGCGTTCATTACCGCCGCCGCAGAGAGCAGGCCCGCGTGCTGGAAGACCAGCGTGAACGGGCTGACGCTAATGTCCTTCACGTCGTTACGCAGCAGGCTTGGATCGGTGTACGGAATGATCAGGCTGATAATCAGGATCGCGAATACGTAGAACAGCAGGATACGCCAGAACACCTGACGCACCGCGCGAGGAATGTTCTTCTCCGGGTTTTCAGATTCACCGGCCGCAATGCCAATCAGCTCGGTGCCCTGGAAGGAGAAGCCGACAATCATCGCCACGCCAATCATCGCCGAGAAGCCTCCGGCAAACGGCGCATCGCCTATGCTCCAGTTGCTCCACCCGGCCGGTTCAGCCCCTTTGAAAATACCAACGATCATCGCCACACCGACGACGATAAAGATGATGACGGTTGCCACTTTAATCAAAGAGAACCAGTATTCCGCTTCGCCAAAGCCGCGAACGGAGATGTAGTTCAGCAGGAAAATCACCGCAAGGAACAGCGCACTCCAGATCCAGCCCGGCGTGTCCGGGAACCACCAGGTCATCACCAGCTGTGCGGCGACCAGATCCACGGCGATAGTCACCGCCCAGTTGTACCAGTAGTTCCAGCCCAGCGCGAAGCCGAAGCCTTCTTCAACGTATTTCTGACCGTAGGTCGAAAACGAACCCGATACCGGCATATAGGCTGCCAGTTCGCCCAGGCTGGTCATCAGGAAGTACACCATCAGGCCAATCAGGATATAAGAGAATAGTGCCCCACCCGGGCCTGCTGCCGAAATCGTTGCGCCAGAGGCAACGAAAAGACCTGTACCGATAGATCCGCCAATGGCGATCATCGTCAGGTGACGCGCCTTAAGTGCGCGACGTAGCGCGGGCGCTTCTGTGGTTTTAGTTTCTGAAACCATGTGAAAATGCTGTCCATTCAATAAATGAGGCGCGATTGTAGCAGACGATCTGCGTTCCTTCCGGCAGAAATGCTCAGTTATAAGAGAGCTTCATGACTCGGCCAGGATTATAAGTAAAGCATAATTTTTCCCTCTCCCCTTTGGGGAGAGGGCCAGGGTGAGGGGCGATTTTACATCTCGCAGTAGCGCAGAAAACGCTGCAGCGAACTGGAAAGGTGCTTTTGGCGATGGTGGATGCACCATAATGTGCGCACCAGCTTCGGCAGCGGAACGGGGATCTCAACCAGCGATCCGGTTTCCAGCTGCTCGGCAATCACCCGTCGGGAAAGACAGCTAATGCCCAGACCATGGCGTACGGCGTGCTTAATCGCCTCTGAATTGCCCAGCTCCATGCCCAGCTGGAAATGAGGCAGGTGCGAGAGCAGCAGATAATCGACAATCTCACGCGTGCCGGAGCCCTGCTCTCGCAGGATCCACTGGGCCTGCGCCAGCCGCTCCAGCGTGACCTCGCCCTGCAGTAGAGAAGAGGCCGGAGACGCAAACACCACCAGCTCGTCCTCCAGCCAGGGTTCGGCGATGATATCGACGTTGTGGCATGGCCCTTCGATAAGCCCGATATCCACGCGGAAATCAATCACCGCGTTGATGACATCCTGGCTGTTGCCCACGCTCATCTCCAGCGGCAGGGTCGGGAAATCCCGGCGGTAGCGGGCGATCACTTCCGGCAGAATATAGTTACCGATCGTGCTGCTGGCGTACACGCGGATCGCACCGTTATCCTCGCGGAACAGCTGTTCGATTTCGACGGCCTGCTCCAGCAACGCCAGCGCGCGCGGGTAGAGCAGTCGGCCATGTTCGTTCACCACCAGCCGCTTTCCTACCCTGTCGAACAGCTGGACGCCCAGCTGGCCTTCAAGATCGGTTAAGGCCGCGCTGACGGCAGACTGCGAGAGCGCCAGCATTTGTGACGCCTGGGTCGTCGAGCCGCTCTTCAGCACTTCGGCAAAAACTTCCAGCTGACGCAATGTAATGTACATGGTTGCTTACCACTTATAAAGATTGATTATAAATATATAATCAATTTTATTTTTAAGCCAGAGCGCCGTAACCTTTAGCCAGACAAAGGAGAAGGTTATGTCAGAAATCACCTTACAACATCATCGTACAGTGTGGCACTTCGTGCCGGGTCTTGCGCTCAGCGCCGTGGTTACCGGTGTCGCCTTATGGGGCGGCAGCATTCCGGCGGTGGCCGGTGCAGGGTTCAGCGCCTTAACGCTGGCCATTCTGCTCGGCATGGTCGTCGGGAATACCGTTTATCCGCACATCTGGAAATCCTGTGACGGGGGCGTTATTTTCGCCAAACAGCATTTATTACGTCTCGGGATCATCCTTTACGGCTTTCGCCTCACCTTTTCGCAGATTGCGGATGTGGGCGTCAGCGGCATTGCCATCGACGTCCTGACCCTTACGAGCACCTTTTTACTGGCGTGCTTCATCGGCCAGAAGATCTTTGGGCTCGACAAACAAACCAGCTGGCTGATTGGTGCTGGCAGCAGCATCTGCGGCGCGGCCGCGGTGCTGGCGACGGAGCCGGTGGTTAAGGCCGAGGCCAGTAAAGTCACGGTGGCCGTCGCGACGGTAGTCATCTTCGGTACGCTGGCGATCTTCCTCTATCCGGCCATGTACCCGCTGGTGGCGCACTGGTTCAGCCCGGAAACCTACGGCATCTATATCGGTTCAACCATGCATGAAGTGGCGCAGGTGGTAGCGGCAGGTCACGCCATCAGTCCGGATGCGGAAAACGCGGCGGTCATCGCTAAAATGCTGCGCGTAATGATGCTGGCACCGTTCCTGATTTTCCTGGCGGCGCGGGTTAAACAGCTGGCGCCGGCGGGCGGCAACGAGAAAAGTAAAATCACCATTCCATGGTTTGCGATCCTGTTCATCGTGGTTGCCATCTTTAACTCCTTCCACCTGCTGCCCAAGGCGGTGGTGGATATGCTGGTCACGCTGGATACGGTACTGCTGGCCATGGCGATGGCGGCGCTGGGCGTAACCACGCACGTGAGCGCCCTGAAAAAAGCCGGTGCGAAGCCGCTGCTGATGGCGCTGGTGCTCTTCATCTGGCTGATTGTGGGCGGCGGCGCGATTAACCTCGCCGTACACAGCCTGCAGGCATAAACCATCTCGTCCTTCTCCTGTTAACCCGTTATCATAGGCGTTTCGGGTTAACAGGAGTCTTTTTATGAAATATGTTGGAGCGCACGTTAGCGCTGCCGGTGGCCTTGCGAATGCCGCCATTCGTGCCGCCGAAATCGAGGCGACCGCCTTCGCCCTGTTCACCAAAAATCAGCGCCAGTGGCGCGCTGCTCCCCTCACCGCTGAAGTGATTGATAGCTTCAGGGCCGCCTGCGAGAAGTACCGCTATGGGCCTGGCCAGATCCTCCCGCACGACAGCTATCTGATTAACCTCGGCCACCCGGTTGCTGAGGCGCTGGAAAAATCCCGTGAAGCGTTCCTGGATGAGGTACAGCGCTGCGAGCAGCTCGGGCTTACGCTGCTCAACTTCCATCCGGGTAGCCATCTGATGCAGATCGATGAAGACGCCTGCCTGGCGCGCATTGCCGAGTCCATTAACATCACGCTGGATAAAACTAAAGGCGTGACGGCGGTGATTGAAAACACCGCCGGTCAGGGCAGCAACCTGGGCTTCAGGTTCGAACATCTGGCGGCGATCATCGACGGCGTGGAAGACAAATCCCGCGTGGGCGTGTGCATTGATACCTGCCACGCGTTTGCGGCCGGCTATGACCTGCGCACAACCGAGGCAACGAAGAACACCTTCGACGAGTTCGAGCGGATTGTTGGCTTTAACTACCTGCGCGGTATGCACTTAAACGATGCAAAAAGCGCGTTCGGCAGCCGCGTTGACCGCCACCACAGCCTGGGCGAAGGCAATATTGGCCACGATGCGTTCCGCTTTATTATGCAGGACGCCCGCTTCGACGGCATTCCGATGGTGCTGGAAACCATCAACCCGGATATCTGGGCGGAAGAAATTGCCTGGCTGAAAGCGCAGCAGACCGCTGAACAGGCGGCATAAAAAAAGCCGGGCGCGTAATGCGACCCGGCTTTTTTATTGCGTTAACGCTTATGCCGCTTTGGCGACCGCTTCCGCTTCCGGGCGCTTCAGCACCGCGTAAGACAGGCCCGCCACCAGCGTACCGACAACAATCGCCAGCAGGTAACCCAGCACCGGAGTGATTGCGCCTGGGATCAGCAGAACAAACAGACCGCCGTGCGGCGCCATCAGCTTCGCACCCACCGCCATAGAGATGGCGCCCGTTACCGCACCGCCTACGATACAGCAGGGCAGAACGCGCATTGGGTCACGCGCAGCAAACGGGATTGCGCCTTCGGTAATGAAGCACAGGCCCAGCACCAGCGCCGCTTTCCCACCTTCCTGCTGCGCTTTATCGAACTTACGACGGGCAATAATCGTCGCCAGGCCGAGCGCCAGCGGTGGCACCATGCCTGCCGCCATGATCGCCGCCATCGGCGCATAGGTCTGGGTACTCAGCAGGCCAACGCCAAACGCGTATGCCGCTTTGTTTACCGGACCACCCATGTCGGTACACATCATACCGCCGAGGATAGCGCCCAGCAGAACCGCGTTCGCCGTTCCCATGGTTTGCAGCCAGTGGGTCAGGCCTTCCAGAATGCCCGCGACCGGCTTACCGATCAGGTAAATCATTGCCAGCCCCACCACCAGGCTGGAAATCAGCGGGATGATCAGGATCGGCTTCAGCGCTTCCATGCTCTGCGGCAGCTTCAGCTTCGAGCTAATCAGCTTCGCCACGTAGCCTGCCAGGAAACCAGCAATAATACCGCCAATAAAGCCTGAACCGGTGCTTACCGCCAGCATGCCGCCGATAAGACCCGGGGTCAGGCCCGGACGGTCGGCAATAGAGAAGGCGATAAAGCCAGCCAGTACCGGCACCATCAGCGCGAAGGCGGAGCCACCGCCAATCTGCATTAACGCCGCCGCCAGCGTGCCCTGCTCCTTAAACGCTTCGATACCGAAGGCGAAGGAGAGCGCAATACACAGGCCGCCCGCCACCACCATCGGCAGCATGTAGGAGACGCCGGTCAGCAGGTGGCGATACGCGCCCGCAGACTCTTTTTTCCCTTCGGTCGGGGTTTTAGCCGCACCGGTTGCCTGATACGGTTTGGCTTCCGCCAGCGCCTTGTCAAATTCCTGCGCGGTTTTCTTCAGCGCCAGGCCGGTAGAGGTGCGATACATCGGCTTGCCGGCAAACTTCGCCAGATCCACTTCGATATCTGCCGCCACGATAACCAGATCGGCTTCAGCGACCTCTTCCGGCGTGATGGCGTTACCTGCGCCCACGGAGCCACGGGTTTCAACCTTCACCCACCAGCCGCGTTTTTTCGCTTCGGTTTCAATGGCTTCAGCCGCCATAAAGGTATGAGCCACGCCCGTCGGGCACGCCGTTACCGCGACGATGCGCTTCGGCCCGCTGGCCGCAACCGGCGCCGCCTCAACGGGTGCGCTGTAAACCGCGGCATGACCTTTTGCTTCGCTCAGAAACAGTTCCGGGTGTGCCACCGCGCGATTAATATCGCCCAGCCACACTTTTTTGCCGTTCAGGGCGCTGTCAGCGGGGATTTTATCGCCCAGAACAATCGCCATTTCGGCATCACCCGGGTTATCAATGATATCCAGGTGCGCTTTTTGTGCCGCCGCGCCCAGCAGGGTCTTCGCCATATAGGCACGAGCCTGTCCGAGACCGGAGTCAATGATCAGCAGCGTTTTCATTATTCCTCTCCTGCTGTTAGTTAAACGGTTTTAAGTCAACGCGCGCCATCATCGCGGCTAACTGGGTACGATCGGTAATGCCGACGTTGCTCTGGCTTACGGCCAGGGCCGCAACGGCGGTAGCAAGACGTAAGGTATGTTCACTGGATTCCCGCATCAGCAGGCCATAAATCAGGCCGCCAACCATGGAATCCCCGGCCCCCACGGTGCTGACCACTTCCATTGAAGGGGGTTTAGCAATCCATTCCCCGGAGGCGTTAACCCACAGGGCACCTTCTGCGCCAAGCGAAATCACTACGTGAGCGATACCCTGCTCGCGCAGCGCATGGGCAGCGTCAATCACATCCTTTAATTCTGGCAGCTTACGGCCAGCCCAGATCTCCAGCTCACGGCGGTTAGGCTTAACCAGCCATGGAGAGGCTTTCAGTCCGGCGACCAGCGCATCGCGGCTGCTGTCGAAAATAATGCAAGGGCACTGGCTGCGCAGGCGGGTCATCCAGTCGGTAAAGGCTTCCGGGCTGACGCCGGACGGAAGGCTGCCGCTGACGCACACCATGTCAAACTGTCCCAGCCAGCTCAGGGAATCGGCAACGAAGCGCTCCCAGTCAGACGGGGTAACCTCAAAGCCCGAGAAGTTCAGATCGGTCACTTCACCGTCTTTCTCGGTCAGCTTTACGTTGATACGGGTACGGCCCTGTACAACCTGAAAACGGTTAGCGATGCCCAGCTCGCTGAACAGCTGCTGAAAACCGTCCTGGTTGTCTTTACCGAGGAATCCGCCAACGGTGACGTCGATGCCGAGATCTTTCAGCACTTTCGCCACGTTAATTCCTTTCCCTGCGGCATGCAGGCCGGTGGTTCGCACCAGGTTAACTTCGCCACGTTCGATTTCCGGGCAGAAGCCCACCAGATCGTAGGCCGGGTTCAGCGTAATGGTCGCAACACGTCTGCTCATTATGCGCCCTCCCCCAGACCGGCAGCGATGGCATCGCCAATCGCTTTCAGCGCCTGTTCAGCATCTGCTCCCTGCGCGGTGAAACGCAGGCGGTGTCCTTTCTTCACGCCCAGCGCGACGACTTTCATCAGGCTGCGCCCGTTGGCAGGCTTACCCGAACCATCCAGATTGGTCACGGTGATCTCGCTCTCAAATTGTTTAATGGTATTCACCAGCATGGTTCCCGGACGGGCATGCAGGCCGTGTTCGTTACGCACCACGTACTCTGCGCTCAGCAGGTCGTCCTTCAGCGCATCGTCGCTGGTCAACAGCGCCAGCACCGTTGCCGCGTCGGCGTTCAGCAGTTTTTCAGCTTTATTGTTCAGCAGCAGGTCACCCAGACGCTTCAGCACGGCAACCGGCTGGTCGTCGGTCATGGCGACGGTCACCAGCATCGCCGCACGCTCGCCGTCTGCGTCAAAGGCAACAGCAGCGCGGCTGACGGCGATAGCGCTGCGCAGGTTGCCTTCAGCACTGTCGTTCAGCCAGATGCCCTGGCCCAGGTTCAGCGGCCTGTCGTTGATGACGCGCGTGACGAAGACGGCATCAGCCGCGCCCGCCTCTTTCAGGCGCGCCGCATTCAGCGCCTGGAGGGTGACCAGATCGGAAGCGACGACGTCCAGCGTCAGGGTTTCATTGTCGAGCTTCAGCGCTTCACTCTGCTTTTCGCCCATCAGCAGGGCGCGCAGCTCTTCAGCGGTGGTCGCGGATTTAAGCTGTTCAGCGACGGAGTCATCGCTCAGCACGTGGGTCAGCTGACGCAGCAGGCCCAGGTGTTCGTCACCGCTGGCCGCGATGCCGATAGCCACGTAAGCCACCTGACCGTCTCCCCAGAGCACGCCCTGCGGGAACTGGAAAACCTGTACGCCGGTTTTCAGCACCTGGTCGCGGGTGTCCGTGGTGCCGTGAGGGATAGCAATGCCGTTGCCGAGGAAGGTGGAGGTCTGCTGCTCGCGCGCCAGCATGCCGTTGACGTAGCCGTCAGCCACGTTGCCAGCCTGCACGAGAGCAGCGGCGACCTGGCGAATAGCCTCTTCTTTATTCCCGGCCTGTTCGCCCGGGTGGATATCCTGAACAGATAACTGGAACATGGTTCTCCTCTCCTGCTGAAATTGAATCGTTTCAGCTTAACTGAGAAAGTAGGCGCTAACCTGCTCCATCAGGACAAACAAAATAGCGCTGAAACGTTTCAAGAAGTCTTGTCTTTTCTTCAGAAGGTTGCAAGAAAAGTTACGTTTCGTGTTTCAGAATTTAGAAGTGCAGCACATTTCTTCTTCACACCGTGACGTTTTGCTGATGTTCAGCAAACAGGTTCAGCACGCTTCAGCGCAGGCTCAATAAACTGAAATGGCATTTTGATTTTTTGTGGCAATCTTGACCTCACCCTCTGTTTATTTAATGACGGGCGGCGTAAACTCCGCGTCTCCCTGACACTCGCAAATACTGACCATGCATAACACCCCCGCTGCCGCCTCACCAAAGCCCTTTGATTTGACGTCAACGGCGTTTTTGATAGTCGCTTTCCTCACCGGGATTGCCGGTGCGTTACAAACGCCTACCCTGAGCCTGTTTCTGACCAATGAAGTCCACGCGCGTCCGGCGATGGTCGGCTTCTTTTTTACCGGGAGCGCCATCATCGGCATTCTCGTCAGCCAGTTTCTTGCCGGGCGTTCAGACCGCAAAGGCGACCGCAAAAGCCTGATCGTGTTCTGCTGCCTGCTAGGGGTGTTTGCCTGCCTGCTGTTTGCCTGGAACCGTAACTATTTCATCCTGCTGTTTGTGGGCGTGTTCCTGAGCAGCTTCGGCTCCACCGCCAACCCGCAGATGTTCGCCCTTGCCCGCGAGCACGCCGACCGTACCGGGCGGGAAGCGGTGATGTTCAGCTCGATACTGCGCGCTCAGGTGTCGCTGGCGTGGGTGATTGGTCCCCCGCTCGCCTACGCGCTGGCAATGGGTTTTGGCTTTACGGTGATGTACCTCAGCGCGGCGGTAGCCTTCGTGGTGTGCGGCGCGATGGTCTGGTTCTTTCTGCCATCCATGCGTAAAGAGCCAAAAGTGGCGACCGGTACGCTGGAAGCACCGCGGCGTAACCGGCGCGACGCGCTGCTGTTATTCATTATCTGTACGCTGATGTGGGGAACGAACAGCCTGTATATCATTAATATGCCGCTGTTTATTATTGATGAGCTGCATCTGCCCGAGAAGCTGGCCGGGATCATGATGGGTACCGCCGCAGGGCTTGAGATCCCCACCATGCTGATTGCGGGCTATTATGCGAAGCGTTTCGGAAAGCGCTTTTTGATGCGCATCGCCGCCGCTGCCGGGCTGCTGTTTTATGTCGGCATGCTGACGGTCCATACGCCCGCTCTGCTGCTTGCTTTACAGCTGCTGAACGCCATTTATATCGGCATTCTGGCCGGTATCGGCATGCTCTACTTCCAGGATCTGATGCCGGGTCAGGCAGGCGCTGCCACCACCCTTTATACTAATACCACCCGCGTGGGCTGGATTATTGCAGGCTCGCTGGCGGGCATCGTGGCTGAAATCTGGAACTATCATACGGTGTTCTGGATTGCGCTGGTGATGTGCGTCCTGACGTTAGGCTGCCTGACGCGTATTAAGGACGTTTAAGGCGCGGTGAGCGCTTCCAGCTCAAGAAGATAGGTGATGGCCTGCTGCCGCGTACTGCCGCACATTTCGGCGGTTGGCTGTAGGCCGGAGCACACCTTCGGGCGCAGGGGCGAGCCAAAGATCATACACTGGTTGGAATCAGAGAGCTGAACGCAGCGGGTATTGGCAGGCTTGCCGTCCGGCATTCCTGGAATGGGGCTTGAGATGGACGGTGCGGTACAGCACGCGCCACAGTCGGAACGACAATCCATAAATGCTCTCTGCTGGTGGCAAACGCCCGTGCGGTCGGGCATTGCGCGCACAGTAACACCTTTTATGTATTGATAGCAAAACCCACGAATTCCGCTTGCCTGAAAGGCCGCGCGCGAGTAATTTGGCGCGATATTTTTTACCTCCCGTAAACAGGATTACTGCAATGCCAAGAGCGAACGAAATTAAGAAAGGTATGGTACTGAATTACAACGGCAAACTGCTGATTGTGAAAGATATCGATATTCAGGCACCGAGCGCCCGTGGCGCAGCAACGCTGTACAAAATGCGCTTCGCCGACGTCCGTACCGGCCTGAAGGTGGAAGAACGCTTCAAAGGTGACGATATCGTGGATACCGTGACCCTGACCCGTCGCTACGTTGATTTCTCCTATATCGACGGCAACGAATACGTGTTCATGGATAAAGAAGACTACACCCCGTATATCTTCACCAAAGATCAGATTGAAGAAGAGCTGCTGTTCATTCCTGAAGGCGGGATGCCGGACATGCAGGTGCTGACCTGGGACGGCGTGCTGCTGGCGCTGGAGCTGCCGCAGACGGTCGATCTGGAAATCGTTGAAACGGCACCGGGCATCAAAGGCGCGTCTGCGAGCGCGCGTAACAAGCCGGCTACCCTGACCACCGGCCTGGTCGTACAGGTGCCAGAATACCTGTCTGCTGGTGAGAAAATCCGCATCCATATCGAAGAAAAACGCTATATGGGTCGCGCTGACTGATACGCTCAGCGTATCTCACGAAAAACCGGCCCTGAGGCCGGTTTTTGTATTTTTGCTGGTCGGATAGTCCGACGACACCCTTTACAGCAACTCTGGATATTTCGTCATTTTCAGCGCCAGCTCAATACCGCGCACTTCCGCCATGCCCTTCAGACGGCCAATCGCCGAATACCCTGGGTTCGTTTTCTTACGCAGATCGTCCAGCATCTGGTGGCCGTGGTCCGGACGGAACGGGATAGGACGTAAATCCCCCGCCTTCTTCCGGCGCGCCTCTTCCGTCAGAATGGCGTCCACCACCGCAACCATGTTCACGTCACCGCCCAGGTGCGCGGCTTCGTGGAAGGTTTTTGGGTTCTCTTCACGGCAGGTTGCGCGCAGGTGCGTGAAGTGAATGCGATCGCCGAAGGTTTCAATCATCCGCACCAGATCGTTATCCGCACGCACGCCGTAAGAGCCCGTACACATGGTGAAGCCGTTATAGATGCTATCCACCGTCTCTTTCAGCCACTGCATGTCTTCAATGGTCGATACGATACGCGGCAGGCCAAGGATGGGGCGCGGAGGATCGTCCGGGTGAACCGCCAGCCGCACGCCAGCCTCTTCAGCCACCGGCACGATAGCGCGCAGGAAGTGCGCCATGTTTTCGCGCAGCTGGTTTTTATCGATATCGCCATATTCCGCCAGGCGCGCGCGGAACCTGTCGAGGGTATACCCTTCTTCCGCACCCGGCAGGCCAGCGATGATGTTGCGGACCAGCTTTTCTTTCTCCGCTTCGCTGGCGGCATTGAACCACGCCAGCGCCTGCTGCTGCTCATCGGCGGTGTAATCTGCTTCCGCACCCGGACGCTTCAGAATGTGCAGCTCAAAAGCCGCAAAGGCAATCTGATCGAAGCGCAGGGCCTTTGAACCGTCCGCCATTTCATATTCCAGATCGGTACGCGTCCAGTCCAGAATCGGCATAAAGTTATAGCAGACGGTATCAATACCGCAGGCCGCCAGGTTACGAATGCTTTGCTGATAGTTCGCAATCCAGGTTTCACACTCGCCGGAATGCGTTTTGATATCTTCGTGAACCGGAATGCTTTCCACAACAGACCAGGTTAGCCCTTTCTCGGCCAGCTGTGCCTGACGCTTTTGAATTTCCTCAACCGGCCAAACCTGGCCGTTCGGAATATGATGCAGCGCAGTAACCACACCCGTTGCGCCAGCCTGACGCACATCATCAAGAGAAACCGGATCGTTCGGCCCGTACCAACGCCAGGTTTGTTCCATTGCCCCACCCTCTCAAGTTGTTATACCAATATGATTATCTTCGATGACGACTACCATACATGTTTACCGTCAGTGGTCAATACAGCAGGCGGTATTGATTGATCAAACTCACATAACGGGGATATTTACGGCTTACCAATTCATTTTGTTGTCATATAACTTTACACTGGCATTGTTAATTAATGGTTAATCAGGTGTGTACTTCATGAAGACTATTGCCTCCACCGCGCTTCCTGCCCACGTCCAGCAGCCCCGATACGATCGCGCGCTACTGCGCTCCCGCATCGTCCATTTCGGCTTCGGCGCGTTCCATCGGGCGCATCAGGCGCTGTTAACAAACCGGGTACTTAACGCCAGAGGAGGCGACTGGGGTATTTGTGAAATTAGCCTTTTTAGCGGCGATGTCCTCATGAGCCAGCTTAGGGCGCAGGATCATCTGTTCACCGTGCTGGAGAAAGGCGCCGATGGCAACCAGCCCATCATCGTCGGGGCGGTAAATGAATGCCTGAATGCGAAACTCGACTCGCTGGCAGCCATTATCGAAAAGTTCTGCGAACCGCAGGTGGCGATTGTCTCGCTCACCATTACCGAAAAGGGATATTGCATCGATCCGGCAACCGGCAGGCTGGACATGCAAAACGACCGCATACTTCACGATCTGGAACACCCTTCCGAGCCGCATTCCGCGCCGGGGATCCTGGTCGAAGCGCTTCATCGCCGCCGGGAGCGGGGGCTGCCGGCGTTTACCGTGCTCTCCTGCGATAATATCCCCGACAACGGCCACGTTGTGAAAAACGCCGTACTCGGCATGGCCGCGAAGCGGTCCGCAGAGCTGGCCGGATGGATAGAGGCGCACGTGAGCTTCCCTGGCACCATGGTCGACAGAATTGTTCCCGCCGCCACCGACGCCTCGCTCGCGGAAATTACCCGGGAGCTGGGCGTTGACGATCCGTGTGCCATCAGCTGTGAGCCGTTCATTCAGTGGGTGGTGGAAGATAACTTTGTCGCCGGACGACCGGAGTGGGAAGCTGCAGGCGTGCAGATGGTGCAGGACGTTCTGCCCTGGGAGCAGATGAAGCTGCGGATGCTGAACGGCAGCCACTCCTTCCTCGCTTATCTCGGCTACCTTGCCGGACACGCGCATATTAATGAATGTATGCAGGACGACAGCTTCCGCGAGGCCGCCCGCAGGCTGATGCTGAACGAGCAAGCGCCAACGCTGCGCATCACCGACGTCGATCTTACGGCGTATGCCGACAGCCTCATCGAGCGGTTTGCGAACCCGGCGCTACAGCACCGCACCTGGCAAATTGCAATGGACGGTAGCCAGAAGCTGCCGCAACGCATGCTGGACGGGATCCGCGTGCATCTTGCGCGCCAGACCCCCTGGCCACTGCTGGCGCTGGGCGTCGCAGGCTGGATGCGCTACGTCAGCGGGACGGACGACCAGGGCAACGCCATTGACGTGCGCGATCCGCTGAGCGAAAAGTTTAGGGCGATTGCTGAAGCCAGCAGCGACGCGGAGCGCGTTAGCGCCCTGCTGACGCTGAAAGAAATTTTTGGCGACGACCTGCCGCAAAACCCTGTCTTTGTCGACGCGATAGCCGGGGCGTACCGGCGCATCGCCCGCCTCGGCGCGCGCCAGGCCGTTATCGAAACGTTAAAAATTTAGCGATAATTGCGTTTATGGCGAACGGCATTGCGCTCCGTTCGCCCTCCCTCTTCTCATTGCCCGTTTTTTTCGTCAGGATGATAGATAGCTGTTAGCACATCACAATTATCTATCGGAGCGCACGTGACCAAAACCAACCTGATCACCGGTTTTCTCGGCAGCGGTAAAACTACGTCCATCCTGCATTTGCTGTCCAATAAAGATCCGTCGGAAAAATGGGCCGTGCTGGTAAACGAATTTGGCGAAGTCGGCATCGACGGCGCGCTGCTCGCCGACAGCGGCGCGATGGTAAAAGAGATCCCGGGCGGGTGTATGTGCTGCGTGAATGGTCTGCCGATGCAGGTCGGGCTTAATACGCTGCTGCGTCAGGGCAAACCGGACCGCCTGCTGATTGAACCTACCGGGCTGGGTCATCCGAAGCAAATTCTCGATTTACTGACCGCGCCGGTATACGAGCCCTGGCTTGAGCTCCGCGCGACGCTTTGCCTGCTCGATCCGCGCCAGCTGCTGGATGAAAAAGCGGTTAATAACGACAATTTCCGCGACCAGCTCGCCTCGGCAGATATTATCGTGGCGAATAAATCCGATCGCGCGACGGCCGAGAGTCAGGCCGCGTTTGAGGCCTGGTGGCAGCAGGCTGGCGGCGGACGTCAGTTTGTTCAGGCGACTCAGGGTAATATCGATGGCGCCCTGCTGGATCTCCCCCGCCTCAACCAGACGCCGCTGCCTGCCAGCGCGGCGCATTCCCATAGCCACGGCGTGAAGCACGGTCTGGCTGCGCTGAGCCTGCCAGAACATCAGCGCTGGCGTCGTAACCTGAACAGCGGCCAGGGGCATCAGGCGTGCGGGTGGATCTTCGACGCCGACACGGTTTTCGATACCATTGGCATACTGGAGTGGGCGAGGCTGGCCCCGGTTGAACGGGTTAAGGGGATCATGCGCACCCCGGATGGGCTGGTTCGCATTAACCGTCAGGGCGAGGATTTCTTCATTGAAACGCAGAATGTTGCGCCACCCGACAGCCGAATAGAGTTAATAAGTGCGGTTAACGCCGACTGGAACGCTCTTCAGTCCACCCTGTTGAAGCTTCGTTTAAGTTCGGGCGGCTAACGTTGCCCCTGGTTTATTGCGTGCTGAAGACTATGACGACTCGACTTCCTGCTATTTTATTGCTTAATGCTGCCGGCCTGGCGATCTTTTTCTCCTGGTATATCCCGGTGGATCACGGCTTCTGGTTCCCGCTGGATTCTGGTCTTTTCCACTTCTTTAACCAGGCGCTGGCGAAGAGTGAGGCCTTCCTGTGGCTGGTCGCGATCACCAACAACCGCGCCTTTGACGGCTGTTCGCTGCTGGCAATGGGCTGCCTGATGCTCTCCTTCTGGCTAAAAGAGGACAGCGCGGGTCGTCGACGCATTCTGATTATCGGCCTGGTGATGCTGCTGTCCGCGGTCATCATCAACCAGCTGGCGCAGCACCTGATGCCGGTTAAACGCGCCAGCCCGTCGCTCACCTTCCCGAATATTAACCGCGTCAGCGAGCTGCTGCACATTCCGACAAAAGACGCCTCTAAGGATAGCTTCCCGGGCGACCACGGTATGATGCTGCTGATTTTCGCCGGCTTTATGCTGCGCTATTTCGGTAAAAAAGCCTTCGCGGTAGCTCTGGCGATCGTGGTGATATTTGCATTCCCGAGGGTGATGATTGGCGCTCACTGGCTGACCGATATCGCGGTGGGTTCGCTTACGGCGGTGCTGATTGGTTTACCATGGGTTCTGATGACCCCGCTCAGCGATCGCTTAATAATGATGTTTGATCGCTATCTTCCCGGTAAATTCAAACAAACCGAAAACAAATAAATAACCAAAATTAACATCATTCATCAGGGATTGTTTTCGATCCCTGATTTCTTTCGTCCCCGACGCGCGCCACGCTGTCATCATCCCGTCATACCGTTCGTGATAAAAATGAAGTAATTGCAGGGTTTACAGGCATCGTCGACGGTATTTTGAGCAATTGCGCGCTGTAACGTTGTGTATCACAATTTCTTATAAAAAATCAGACTTTTTTGCTCGCAATGCCCCTTGCAATCGGTTAACCTCGAACTCGTTTTGCCCCACGGAGATAATTATTTTCGTGGTGAATAATTTTGTGCGTTGCGCCACAGTTTTCACCATAAAGAATTGTCTCATTGTGAACAGATAATTAGTCTCGTCACGGTTGGCATTTTTATAACGATTTTTTTCGTTAAGGACTTCAAGGGAAAATAAACAAAATGGTCAAATCTCAACCAATCTTGAGATATATCATGCGGGGGATCCCGGCGATTGCAGTAGCGGTTCTGCTTTCGGCATGTAGTACAACCAATACCGCCAGGAATATGCATCCTGAGACGCGTGTTGTGGGAATGGAAGATTCCTCTTCACTGCAAGCCTCTCAGGATGAATTTGAAAATATGGTACGTAATCTGGACGTGAAGTCCCGCATTATGGACCAGTATGCTGACTGGAAGGGCGTGCGCTATCGCCTGGGCGGCAGCACCAAGAAAGGTATTGACTGTTCCGCATTCGTACAGCGTACGTTCCGCGAGCAGTTTGGGTTAGATCTTCCGCGTTCTACTTATGAACAGCAGGAGATGGGCAAGTCCATTTCGCGTTCTAAGCTGCGCACCGGGGATTTAGTTCTGTTCAAAGCGGGTTCAACCGGTCGACACGTTGGTATCTATATCGGTAACGATCAGTTTGTCCATGCCTCCACCAGCAGTGGTGTGACGATTTCCAGCATGAACGAGCCTTACTGGAAGAAGCGCTACAACGAAGCGCGCCGCGTTCTGAGCCGCAGTTAATCTTGCTGTCGTATCGTTGGTTATCCCTTGGCTGGCGATACGATAAAAAAAACACTGCTCCGGCAGTGTTTTTTTTTGCCCGTTACACTGATAGTTATTCAGCGGCATTTCAGGAATCACGACATCTATGTTTACCCGCTACTTCTCCAGCAACCGCAGGATACTGTTTCTCAGTTTTCTGACGGGGTTATTTACCGCCCTGCTTCTGGGTGCGTTACAGTTTTACTGGAGTTATCACAAGCGAGAAGTCAGGTACGATACCCTCATTACGGATTTAAGCGTCTACATGGAGAGCTTTTTCGACGAGCTCAAAACCTCCATTGATACGCTCCAGCCGCTCACGCTGAACAGCTGTGACGAAGTCAGCGCGGCGCTGACCTCGCGCGCGGCCTTCAGCCTTAACGTGCGCGCCTTTTTGCTGGTCAGGGATAAACAGGCCTTCTGCTCGTCGGCAACAGGTCCGATGAATACCCCGATGGAAACGCTTATCCCTCAGCTACATATCAGCAAACCTGTTGATATCGCGCTTCTGCCGGGCACGCCCATGCTCCCGGATAAGCCCGCGATCGCCATCTGGTATCGTAATCCGCTGGTGAAAGACGGCGGCGTATTTACCTCCGTGAACATCAACCTGACGCCTTACCTTCTCTATACGTCACGTCAGGATGAATTTGCCGGAATATCGATCGTTATTGGCGATTCCGCGTTATCCACCCAGTCCGGAATGCTGGTTCAGGCGCGGGATTTGCCCGACGTCCCTGCCCGCACCGCCACGCTGAAAAATATTCCTCTGACCGTAAACGTCTACGCGCAAGAGTGGACGACCGATGAACTGCTCTACGCCGTGTTTTTCGGCCTGGTCTGCGGCATCGCGGCAGGTCTGCTGAACTTCTATATTCTCACTATTCGACTTAATCCCGGAAAAGAGATCCTCACGGCCATCAAGCGCGACCAGTTCTACGTGGTCTATCAGCCGGTCGTGGATGCGCAGTCGCTCAGGATGACCGGACTGGAAGTCCTGATGCGCTGGAAGCACCCGGTGATGGGCGAAATCCCACCGGACGCGTTTATCAATTTTGCCGAAGCGCAGAAGCTGATTGTTCCGCTGACGCTGCATCTTTTTGACCTTATCGTGCGCGATGCCCCCGTTCTGCAAACCCTGCTTCCCCCCGGCGCCAAGTTTGGAATAAACATCGCGCCCGGTCATCTGCATTCGGAAAGCTTTAAAGAGGATATGCGCACGTTTGCCGCCGCCCTTCCCCCCGATCACTTCCAGATTGTGCTGGAAATAACCGAGCGCGACATGATCAACCACCGCGAGGCTAACCAGCTGTTCGAATGGCTGCACGATGAAGGATTTGAAATCGCCATCGACGATTTTGGCACCGGTCACAGCGCGCTCATCTATTTAGAACGCTTCACGATGGATTACCTGAAAATTGACCGCGGTTTCGTGAACGCTATTGGGACGGAAACCGTGACCTCGCCAGTGCTTGATGCGGTGCTGACGCTGGCGGGACGCCTGAATATGTTAACCGTCGCAGAGGGCGTCGAAACGCCGGAGCAGGCGGCGTGGCTGCGCGAGCACGGCGTGAACTATCTCCAGGGCTACTGGATCGGCCGCCCGATGCCGCTGGAGCAGTTTAAGACGTGGCAGCCCAGCGTTACGCTCGGGGAATAATTTCACAATCGCGGCGCAGTCACTTATTATTCTGTTCAACCGAGCCTGCCTGTGAACAAAGGGATCCGCCGCACTATGATTATGCGCGTTGTACTGATGCTGTTGGCGCTGGTGAGCCTGCCCGGCCAGGCGCAGACCATCAAAGAAAGCACGGCCTTTGCCGTCATAGGTGAGCCGAAATACGCGGTTAACTTTACCCACTACGATTACGTGAACCCCGCCGCGCCCAAAGGCGGGAGCGTGACGCTTTCCGCCACGGGCACGTTTGATAACTTTAACCGCTTTGCCCTGCGCGGCGTGGCGGCAGCCCGGACCGAATCGCTTTACGACACGCTGTTCGTCACCTCCGACGACGAGCCCGGCAGCTATTATCCGCTGGTTGCCGAGAACGTGCGTTACGCCGACGATTTTAGCTGGGCAGAAATCGCCCTTAACCCGCGGGCGCGCTTTCACGACGGCACCCCGGTTAGCGCCCGCGACGTGGCGTTCACCTTTCATAAATTTATGACCGAGGGCGTTCCCCAGTTTCGTCTGGTGTACAAAGGCACCACGGTAAAGGCCATCGCCCCGCTGACCGTACGAATCGAGCTGAGCGAACCGAACAAAGAGAATATGCTGAGCCTGTTCTCACTGCCCGTGATGCCCGAGTCATTCTGGAAGCACCACAAGCTGAGCGATCCTCTCTCGACCCCGCCGTTAGCCGGCGGGCCGTATCGCATCACCGACTGGCGGATGGGCCAGTATGTGATCTATTCCCGCGTGAAGGACTACTGGGCTGCCGGGCTGCCGGTAAACCGCGGCCGCTGGAACTTCGATACCCTACGCTACGACTACTATCTTGACGACAACGTGGCCTTTGAGGCGTTTAAGGCAGGCGCGTTTGATCTGCGCGTGGAGAACAGTGCCAAAAACTGGGCCACCCGCTATATCGGTAAAAACTTCGACAGAGGCTATATCGTTAAGGACGAACATAAAAACGAATCCGCGCAGGACACGCGCTGGCTGGCGTTTAATATTCAGCGCCCGGTCTTTCACGATCGTCGGGTGCGCGAAGCGATTACCCTGGCGTTTGATTTTGAATGGATGAACAAGGCGCTGTTTTACGGGGCCTACAGCCGGGCTAACAGCTATTTCCAGAATACCGAGTACGCCGCCCGGGATTACCCCCACGCGGATGAGCTGGTTTTGCTGGCCCCGCTAAAAGCGGAACTGCCGCCGGAAGTATTTACCCGCGTATTTGAGCCCCCTACCTCTGACGGCAACGGGTTCGACCGCGAAAACCTGCTGAAAGCCAGCAGCCTGCTGGATGAGGCGGGTTGGGTGCTGAAAAATCAGAAGCGGGTCAATGCCCAAACCGGTAAACCGCTGAGCTTCGAACTGCTGATTGCCTCCGGGGCAAACGATCAGTGGGTGCTGCCCTTTAAGAAGAACCTTGCCCGGCTTGGGGTAACGATGAATATTCGCCAGGTCGATATGGCCCAGCTCACCAACCGCAAGCGCAGCCGCGATTACGACATGATGCAAAGCCTGTGGGCCGCGCAGCCGTGGCCGAGCTCAGATCTGCAAATCTCCTG
The DNA here is from genome assembly GCF_014930695.1 of Enterobacter cloacae complex sp. P40C2. Classification (NCBI taxonomy): domain Bacteria; kingdom Pseudomonadati; phylum Pseudomonadota; class Gammaproteobacteria; order Enterobacterales; family Enterobacteriaceae; genus Enterobacter; species Enterobacter cloacae complex sp. P40C2. The sequence continues at coordinate 126,713 of NZ_JADBRP010000004.1, forward strand.
GGCATCAGGCTATATCGACTCCTCCTATAACGCCCCGGGCGTCAAAAGCCCGGTGGTCGATGCCCTGATTGCGAAAATCGTGGCCGCCCAGGGCGACAAAGAAAAACTGCTTCCGCTCGGGCGCGCGCTCGACAGGGTGTTAACCTGGAACTATTACATGCTGCCAATGTGGTATATGGGTGAAGATCGCGTGGCGCGCTGGGACAAATTCTCCCTGCCTGCCGTGCGTCCCGTTTACACCCTGGGCTTTGACACCTGGTGGTATGACGTGAATAAAGCCGCAAAACTGCCCGCAGAGCGGCGTTAAGGAATTACGATGGGCGCTTATCTTATCCGCCGTCTGCTGCTGGTTATCCCGACGCTGTGGGCCATCATCACCATTAACTTTTTCATCGTCCAGATTGCTCCGGGCGGCCCGGTCGACCAGGCGATTGCGGCAATAGAATTTGGCCACGCCGGCGGCATGCCGGGCGGCGGCGGCGAAGGAATGGGCGCCAGCCATGCCCGCACCGGCGTGGGGAATATCAGTGAAAGCCACTACCGGGGCGGCCGGGGGCTGGACCCGGAGGTGATCGCCGAGATCACCCATCGTTATGGTTTCGACAAGCCGCTTCACGAGCGTTATTTCAGCATGCTCTGGGATTACGTTCGCTTTGATTTCGGCGACAGCCTGTTTCGCAGCGCCTCGGTGTTAACCCTGATCAAACAAAGCCTGCCGGTTTCCATCACGCTCGGGCTGTGGGGGACGCTGATTATTTACCTGGTCTCCATTCCGCTCGGGATCCGTAAAGCGGTCCACAACGGCAGCCGTTTTGATATCTGGAGCAGCACGTTTATCATCATCGGCTACGCCATCCCGGCGTTTCTGTTCGCCGTGCTGCTGATTGTCTTTTTCGCCGGCGGCAGCTACTTCGACCTCTTCCCGCTGCGCGGGCTGGTGTCAGCTGATTTCGACACCCTGCCGTGGTATCAGAAAATCACCGATTACTTTTGGCACATCACGCTGCCGGTGCTTGCGACGGTGATCGGCGGCTTTGCGGCGCTTACGATGCTGACCAAAAACGCCTTTCTCGATGAGATCCGCAAACAGTACGTCGTCACCGCGCGCGCCAAGGGCGTTGGCGAAAAGCAGATCATGTGGAAGCACGTTTTTCGTAACGCCATGCTGCTGGTCATTGCCGGTTTTCCCGCCACGTTCATCAGCATGTTTTTTACCGGCTCGCTGCTGATAGAGGTCATGTTCTCCCTGAACGGATTAGGGCTGCTGGGCTATGAGGCCACCGTCTCCCGTGATTATCCGGTCATGTTCGGCACGCTCTACATTTTCACCCTGATCGGCCTGCTGCTGAATATCATCAGCGATATCAGCTATACGCTGGTCGATCCCCGTATCGACTTTGAGGGCCGCTGATGTCGCGTTTAAGCCCCGTCAACCAGGCCCGCTGGGCCCGCTTTCGCCACAACCGTCGCGGCTACTGGTCGCTGTGGATCTTCGCCGTACTGTTCGTTTTAAGTATGTGTTCGGAGCTGATTGCCAACGATAAGCCCCTGCTGGTGCATTTCAAAGACCGCTGGTACGTGCCGGTGCTTGCCAGCTACACCGAAAGCGATTTTGGCGGCCCGTTTGCGACGCCGGCCGAGTATCAGGATCCGTGGCTGCGCGAGCAGATAGCGCAGCACGGCTGGGCGCTCTGGGCTCCCATTCGGTTTGGCGCGAACAGCATTAACTTTGCCACGTCCACCCCCTTCCCTTCTCCGCCGTCATCGCAAAACTGGCTGGGAACGGACGCGAACGGCGGCGATGTGCTGGCGCGCATTCTCTACGGTACCCGCATCTCGCTTCTGTTTGGGCTGATGCTGACGCTCTTTTCAAGCGTGATGGGCGTCGTGGCGGGCGCCGTACAGGGCTATTACGGCGGGAAAATCGATTTGTGGGGACAGCGCGTGATTGAGGTCTGGTCCGGCATGCCGACGCTGTTTCTGATTATCCTGCTGTCGAGCGTGGTGCAGCCTGGCTTCTGGTGGCTGCTCGGGATCACCGTCCTGTTCGGCTGGATGGCGCTGGTCGGCGTCGTGCGCGCGGAGTTTCTGCGCACGCGCAACTACGACTATATCCGCGCCGCGCAGGCGTTAGGCGTGAGCGACCGCGCAATCATCTTCCGCCATATGCTCCCCAATGCGGTGGTGGCGACCCTCACCTTCCTGCCGTTTATACTGTGCAGCTCCATCACCACCCTGACATCGCTTGATTTCCTCGGATTCGGTTTACCCCTGGGTTCGCCATCCCTTGGCGAGCTGCTGCTGCAGGGCAAAAACAACCTCCAGGCTCCCTGGCTGGGCATCACCGCCTTTCTTTCCGTGGCGGTGCTGCTTTCCCTGCTGATTTTTATTGGCGAAGCCGTCCGCGATGCCTTCGACCCCAACAAGGCGGTATGACATGACCCGGCCCCTTCTGAGTATTGAAAATCTGTCGATTGCGTTTTCAAAACAGGGCGAGTCGCGCACCGTGGTGACGGATTTATCGCTACAGATCCAGCGCGGCGAGACGCTGGCGCTGGTGGGGGAATCCGGCTCAGGTAAGAGCGTCTCGGCGCTGTCGGTGCTGCGCCTGCTGCCTTCCCCGCCGGTAAGCTACCCGCAGGGGGATATCCTGTTCCATGGACAATCGCTGCTGAACGCCGACGAGCGCACCCTGCGCGGCATCCGTGGCAACAGGATAGCCATGATTTTCCAGGAGCCGATGGTGTCGCTCAACCCGCTGCATACGCTGGAAAAACAGCTCTGGGAAGTGCTGTCGCTCCACCGGGGAATGCGCAAAGAAGCGGCCCGGGGCGAGATCCTCGACTGCCTTGAACGTACCGGCATTCGCAATGCGGCGAAACGGCTGAACGATTTCCCGCACCAGCTTTCCGGCGGCGAGCGCCAGCGCGTGATGATTGCAATGGCCCTGCTGACGCGTCCCGAGTTGCTGATTGCCGATGAACCGACCACCGCGCTGGACGTCACGGTGCAGGCGCAAATTCTCCAGCTGCTGCGCGAACTGCGCGACGAGCTGAACATGAGCCTGCTGTTTATCACGCACAACCTGAGCATCGTGAGAAAGCTCGCTGACGCGGTAGCCGTAATGCAAAACGGCCGCTGCGTGGAGCAGAATACGGCATCTGCCCTGCTGAGCGCGCCTCAGCACCCGTATACGCAGCGCCTGCTGGATAGCGAACCCTCCGGCGACCCGGTTCCTCTGGACGCCGGCAGCGCGCCGTTGCTGAAGGTTGAGGATCTGGCGGTGTCGTTCCCGATCCGCAAAGGCATTTTCCGCCGCGTGGTCGCCTACAACCCCGTGGTGAAAAACATGAGCTTCTCGCTGCGTCCGGGCGAGTCGCTGGGTCTGGTGGGTGAATCCGGCTCCGGAAAAAGCACCACCGGCCTGGCGCTGCTGCGCTTAATCGCTTCCCGGGGCAGCATTGTTTTTGACGGCGTGCCGCTGCAAAACCTGAATCGCCGCGCGCTGCTGCCCGTCCGCCCGCGGATGCAGGTCGTATTTCAGGATCCCAACTCGTCGCTTAACCCACGGCTCAGCGTGCTGCAGATTGTTGAAGAGGGCCTGCGCGTTCACCAGCCTGCGCTGACGGCGCGGCAGCGTGAAAACGAGGTGAAACGGGTGATGGCGGAAGTGGGTTTAGATCCCGAAACCCGGCACCGCTACCCGGCCGAGTTTTCCGGCGGGCAGCGCCAGCGCATTGCGATTGCCCGCGCGCTGATCCTGAAACCGGCGCTGATCGTGCTGGACGAACCCACGTCGTCGCTGGACCGCACCGTGCAGGCGCAGATCCTGGCGCTTCTGAAGGGGTTACAGGAAAAACATCGGCTGGCCTATATCTTTATCAGCCACGATTTACAGGTAGTGCGCGCGCTTTGCCATCAGGTGATTGTGTTACGACAGGGAGAGGTCGTTGAGCAGGGTGAGTGCCAGCGCGTATTCACTGCGCCGACGCAGGATTACACGCGCCAGCTATTGTCCGCTGACTAGCACTCAGAAGGGATAGTGGCCGGAGAACGGCTCGGCGATCGCTACGCCGAAGTTTTTCAGGCGACAGGTCGCGGCAAATTCGTCCTGGCTGTTGACGAACAGGCACGGCTCCCCTTCGCATTCCAGCACGGAGCTGTCCACTTCGATGTCCGTCAGCGCCTGGCTGAGACGCTCCATTACCGGCCACGCGTTTTCATCGCTCGGGCTGAGCAGCTTGAGCGCCACCAGGCAATTATCTCCCCCTGCAACGCTTTGCGGAATCGGTTCAACTTTCGAACCTGCAAAACCCGCTGACCAGCGATAGCTCTGGGGCAAGCGATGGACAATGGAGAGTTGTAATGTATTCACGTTCATTTCCCCGGAAGCAAATTTACTTCACAATTTATTTACATTTATAGTAACACATCATCGCCAGCCTGCACTATTTAGCAGATTTTATAAGCGTTACAGGCTCACGTCGGCGCTATATGTACCCGTTTCTGCGATCTAACTCAACCTTTTTAAATACAATGGTGTGACTTTTTACATAAATAGATTTTACATAAAAGAAACAAACACAGGGTAAACGAACGGAGGGTTGGTTGATATGGGTCAACAAAAAGGCCCGTACCGGGCCTTAACTGTTTATTTATGCGCCGTCTTACGCGGCCGGCTGGCATAAAGATAGAAGAGAATGGAGCTGGTGGCGCAGAACGCTATCGCCCACAGCATCGGCCAGGCGGTATTAAAGGTCGCCATTGAGAGCAGCGCGCCGACAATGGCGCCGATACCGAAGCGGAACGTCCCCGCCAGCGACGAAGCGGTGCCCGCCATATGGGGAAATTCGTCGAGGATCACCGCCATCGCGTTAGAAGAGACCATCGACACGCATCCCACAAACGCCGCCACGCCCACCACCAGCGCCCAGAAGCCAACGCCCAGCAGTGCGCTCACCACCAGCCAGATGGCCATCACGAACTGGATCCACAGCCCGGCGCGGAACATATTCAGCGCCCCTACCCGCCGGACAAAGCGGCTGTTGATGATGGTCATCACAAACAGGAAGACGATATTCAGCGCGAAGTAGTAGCCAAAGTGCTGGGGTGAAACGTGGTTGAGTTCAATATAGACAAATGGCCCCGCGCTAAGGAACGAGAACATCCCGGCAAAGCTGAAGCCGCTTGCCAGCATATAGCTCAGGACGCGCTTATGGCGAAACAGCGAGGCAAAGTTTCCAAGCGTGGTACGGACGTGGAACTTCTGACGGCGCTCGACGGGCAGCGTTTCATCAATAAAGACGAAGATCATCACCGATGCCAGCAGCGCGGCAATCGCCAGGATCCAGAAAATCGCATGCCAGCTAAACCACACCAGCACCGCCCCGCCCACCATGGGGGCAACCAGCGGCGCAACTGTCGTGACCAGCATGACGAACGACATCATGCGCGAGAACTCTTCCTTCGGATAGACGTCGCGCATCAGCGCGTTTATCACCACGCTTGCCGCAGCCGCCGCCAGGCCATGGAAGAAACGCATCACGATCAGCTGATCGATACTCTGCGCCAGCGCGCAGGCCACCGCCGCCGCGGCAAAGATCAGCGTCCCGCCGAGGATAACGGGTTTACGCCCCAGGCTATCTGCCATGGGGCCATAAAAAAGCTGGCCGAGCGCGAAACCGAGAATGTAGGTGCTGAGCGTCATCTGCGCGCTGCCTGCCGGAACGCCAAACTGCGCGGAAATCACCGGCAGCGCGGGCAGGTACATATCAATAGACAGCGGCATCAGCATGGCCAGCAGGCCAAGGATAAACACGATTTTAAACGACGAGTGTGGCCTGGTGGTCACAGGGTTCTCCTGAATTTAGCGTGATGGCAGCCCGACGCTGGCGATCTCTTCTTCCGTCAGCGGGCGATATTCACCTGGCGCCAGTTCCGGATCGAGTTCAATCGCGCCGATACGTTCACGGTGCAGGCCCACAACGTGGTTGCCCACGGCGGCAAACATACGCTTCACCTGGTGATAGCGGCCTTCACTGATGGTCAGGCGCACGTCGGTTGGGGTGATGATTTCAAGCACCGCCGGTTTGGTCAGATCTTTTTCATTATGCAGCTGAACGCCTTTCGCGAATTGCTCTGCCGTGTCATCCGAGACCGGCGACTCAAGCGTCACCCGATACGTTTTTTCACAGTGATGGCGCGGGGAGGTAATACGGTGCGACCACTGACCGTCATCGGTCATCAGCACCAGGCCGGTGGTATCAATATCCAGTCGCCCTGCCGCATGCAGCTTGTGCGCCACAGGTTCATCAAGGAAGTAGAGCACCGTCGGATGATCCGGATCGTCCGTTGAGCACACGTAACCTTCCGGTTTGTTGAGCATAAAATAGCGCGGGCCGTTCTGCTGGGTCAGCGGGTTGCCGTCATACTCCACCTGGTGGTCAGGCTGGAGTTTAAAAGCGCTGTCTCTCACAATGTCGCCGTCCACGGTTACGCGGCTGGCGCGAATTTCACGCCCGGCAATAGCGCGGCTTACGCCGAGTTGCTGAGCGATAAACTTATCAAGTCGCATGAAATCTTTTTAGCCTTAATGGTGCTGGAAGTCGGACTACGCGTCCGAAAAAGAAGCAGTCAGAAACGGTTCAGTATAATGGTCTGGTTGCGCCACTCAAGGGAAAAAGTTTCGTGGCATACTATATGCGAGTTAACTGAATAGAGATGTCATGACTTTTACACTACGCCCCTATCAGCAGGAAGCCGTTGACGCCACCCTCGCCTGGTTTCGCAGGCACCGGGAACCTGCCGCCATCGTGCTCCCGACCGGAGCCGGGAAAAGCCTGGTCATCGCCGAACTGGCGCGTCTGGCGCGCGGGCGCGTGCTGGTGCTGGCGCACGTCAAAGAGCTGGTGGCGCAGAATCACGCCAAATATTGCGCGCTCGGCCTGGAGGCCGATATCTTTGCCGCCGGGCTGAAGCGCAAGGAGAGCCACGGCAAGGTGGTGTTTGGCAGCGTGCAGTCGGTGGCCCGCAACCTGGATCTGTTCCGCAGCGAGTTTTCCCTGCTGATTGTCGACGAGTGTCACCGCATCAGCGATGACGACGACAGCCAGTATCAGCAAATCCTCACGCACCTGAAAGAGGTGAATCCTCACTTACGTCTGCTTGGCCTGACCGCCACGCCGTTTCGTCTGGGCAAGGGCTGGATTTATCAGTTTCATTATCACGGCATGGTTCACGGGGATGAGAAGGCCCTGTTCCGCGACTGCATCTATGAGCTTCCGCTGCGCTACATGATCAAGCACGGCTACCTGACGCCGCCGGAGCGTCTGGATATGCCGGTGGTGCAGTACGACTTCAGCCGCCTGCAGGCGCAGAGTAACGGGCTGTTCAGCGAAGCGGACCTTAATCACGAGCTGAAAAAGCAGAAGCGGATCACGCCGCATATCGTCAGCCAGATTGAAGAGTTCGCCCAAACGCGAAAAGGGGTGATGATTTTTGCTGCCACCGTCGAACACGCGCGCGAAATCACGGGGCTGCTGCCCGTAAGCGACGCGGCGTTGATTACCGGTGAAACCCCCGGCACGGAGCGCGACAGCCTGATTGAGGCCTTCAAAGCCCAGCGGTTCCGCTATCTGGTGAATGTCTCCGTATTAACCACCGGGTTTGACGCCCCGCACGTCGACCTGATTGCGATTCTGCGCCCGACCGAATCCGTCAGCCTGTATCAGCAGATTGTCGGGCGCGGGCTGCGCCTGGCCCCGGGCAAAACCGACTGTCTGATCCTCGATTACGCCGGTAATCCGCACGATCTCTACTCCCCGGAAGTGGGCACGCCAAAAGGCAAAAGCGACAACGTGCCGGTACAGGTATTTTGCCCGGCCTGCGGGTTTGCCAACACCTTCTGGGGGAAAACCACCGCCGACGGCACGCTGATTGAACACTTTGGCCGCCGCTGCCAGGGCTGGTTTGAAGACGATGAAGGCCATCGCGAACAGTGTGACTTCCGCTTTCGCTTTAAAAATTGTCCGCAGTGCAACGCCGAGAACGATATCGCCGCCCGCCGCTGCCGCGAGTGCGACACGGTTCTGGTAGACCCGGACGACATGCTGAAAGCGGCGCTGAAGCTGAAGGATGCGCTGGTGCTGCGCTGTTCCGGCATGGCGCTGCAGCCCGGCGCGGATGAAAAAGGCGAGTGGCTAAAGATTACCTATTACGACGAGGACGGGGCGGACGTGAGCGAGCGCTTCAGGGTTCAGACGCCCGCCCAGCGGACCGCTTTCGAGCAGCTCTTTATCCGCCCTCATACCCGCACGCCCGGCGTGCCGCTGCGCTGGATAACCGTTGCCGACATCGTGCATCAACAGGCGCTGCTGCGCCATCCTGATTTTGTTGTCGCCCGCAAAAAAGGCCAGTTCTGGCAGGTGCGTGAGAAGGTCTTTGACTATGAAGGACGGTTCCGCCGGGCAAATGAATTGCGCGGTTAACGGGACTTTTCGTTGATGCGCGCGCCATTTGAGTATAAAATGCCGCCCGCTTCACATCCGTGAGGCAGAACACTCACCTGCTGCTGGGTCGCCTGTAGTAGGGTTTTAAATACAGAGAGAAATCAATGTTCACTATCGAAGCAGAAGTACGTAACGTGCAGGGTAAGGGTGCGAGCCGCCGCCTGCGTAACGCTAACAAGTTCCCGGCTATCGTTTACGGTGGCGAAGCTGCTCCAGTTGCTATCGAACTGGATCACGACAAAGTATGGAACATGCAGAACAAAGCTGAATTCTACAGCGAAGTTCTGACCATCGTTGTTGGCGGTAAAGAAGAAAAAGTGAAGGTTCAGGCTGTTCAGCGTCACGCGTTCAAGCCAAAACTGACTCACATCGACTTCGTTCGCGCGTAATCGCAAACCTGTCGAGAAAAACCCCGCTTCTGCGGGGTTTTTTTATGGCTGTTACTTGCCGCCAGAGGTGCGACGCTGAAGCTGATCGCGCAGGTTCGGCGGCGTGCCTTTAATGGTCAGCGTGTCGGTAGCCGGATCCCAGAAGATACGTTCCCCGAGCAGCATCGCATCAAAGTTGATGGTTAACCCACCGCCGCTGCCGGCAAATTTGGTCAGCTGACGCAGCGTGCTGCGATCCGCCGGGAAGCTCTCCTCCAGCTCGTAGCCTTTTTCCGCGGTGAACTCCTGGAAGCTGACTTCGCTAACGCCCGCCAGCTCTTTGGACAGCGACTCCAGCTCAATCTCTTCACCCGCCTGCAGCTGCTCGTTGCAGTAGCTGTAAACCTGCTGGCGCACGTTCTGCCGCTCGGCTTTATCAAGCTGCGCCTCGGCCGTAAAGTCATCCACCGCCTGTAGCAGACCTTTGTTCTGCACTTTGGCGTTCAGGCCTTCGCTGGCACCGAGGAAGTCCATAAAGAAATCCGCCACTTTGCGCCCCACGCGGCCCTTCAGGAAGGTCAGGTAGCGGGTTGACTCCGGGTTGGTTTCCCATTCGGTCAAATCGATACGCGCCACGATATCCGCATGGTTGATGTCCAGATAGTGCGTTGAGCTGATGTCCAGCTGCTCGTTCACGCGCATGCTGCTCAGATTATTCAGCACGCTAACCAGCAGATACTCTACCGCCAGATAGCGATAGTGGCAGAACAGGACGATACCGCCATCGGCGAACGGATATTTCGCCAGTTCGTCACGCAGACGGCCAGTCGCTGCGCGGCTGAATGCCAGGAAATCCTCTTCACCCTGACGCTGCAGGCGCAGGCTATCCGCCAGTTCGCTCTCCTCGCTGAACAAGCCATAGGCTTTATTTTTCGCGCTGTAGACGCGATGCAACTCCGCCATCATCTCGACAACGGTAGGCGTTGGTTCCAGTAACGAATCGCGTAGCACCACTTCAAGGGTTTGCTCATCACGCTTGATAAGCTGGTGCAGGGCAATCTGGTTGATTTCCAGACTCATGATAAACTCTCCTTTTAGACCGGGCGGTATTCAACCACCACCAACGCATGTGTGCAACAGAAGATAAAAAAGGGGAAAAAAAGCTGTTGCTACGGTAATATGTCGCCCTTCTCTCAACAAACTGATTTTGATTTATGCCACAACATTCCCGCTACAGTGACGAACACGTTGAACAACTGCTCAGTGAGCTGGTCAACGTACTGGAAAAACATAAAACGCCAACCGATCTCTCCCTGATGGTTTTGGGAAATATGGTTACCAACCTTATCAATACCAGCGTTGCTCCGGCTCAGCGTCAGGCGATCGCCAAATCTTTCGCCCAGGCCTTGCAGTCCTCCGTTAGCGACGACCAGGCACACTAAGGGAAACGAACAACAGTTTATGGTGACGAATCGTCAGCGCTACCGTGAAAAAGTCTCCCAGATGGTCAGCTGGGGGCACTGGTTTGCCCTGTTCAACATTTTGTTGGCGATGGTGCTCGGCTGCCGTTATCTGTTTGTGGCAGACTGGCCAACCACGTTAACCGGGCGTATCTACTCCTGGATGAGCCTGGTTGGACACTTTAGCTTCCTGGTTTTCGCCACCTATCTGCTGATCCTGTTTCCGCTGACGTTTATCGTCATGTCGCAGCGGCTGATGCGCTTCCTGTCCGCTATTCTTGCGACGGCGGGCATGACGCTGTTGCTTATCGACAGTGAAGTCTTCACCCGGTTCCACCTGCACCTGAACCCGATCGTCTGGGAACTGGTGATTAACCCGGACCAGAACGAAACCGCGCGCGACTGGCAGCTGATGTTTATCAGCGTGCCCATTATCCTGCTGATCGAAATGTTGTTCGCCACGTGGAGCTGGCAAAAGCTCCGCAGTCTGACCCGGCGCCGCCATTACGCGAAGCCCGTCGCGGCGCTCTTTTTCGCCTCTTTTATCGGTTCGCACCTGATGTATATCTGGGCAGATGCGAACTTCTACCGCCCGATTACCATGCAGCGCGCTAACCTGCCGCTCTCCTATCCGATGACGGCGCGTCGTTTTCTTGAAAAACACGGCCTGCTGGATGCGCAGGAGTATCAGCGTCGTCTGGTCGAACAGGGTAATCCGGAAGCGGTCAGCGTGCAGTATCCCCTGAGCGATCTGAGATACCGCGACATGGGCCGTGGTCAGAACGTGCTGCTGATTACCGTCGATGGCCTGAACTATTCCCGCTATGAGAAGCAGATGCCCGCGCTGGCGGAGTTTGCCGGGAACAACATCACGTTCACTCAGCACATGAGTTCCGGTAACTCGACCGACGCGGGTATTTTCGGCCTGTTCTACGGCATCTCACCGAGCTACATGGACGGCGTGCTGTCGGCCCGTATTCCGGCGGCGCTGATCACCGGCCTTAACCAGCAGGGCTACCAGCTGGGGCTGTTTGCCTCCGATGGGTTCAACAGCTCGCTCTACCGCCAGGCGCTGCTGTCTGACTTCTCCCTGCCAGCCGCGCAGAGCCAGTCTGACAATCAGACCGCCGATCAGTGGATTAACTGGCTCAAGCGCTATGCGCAGGAAGATAACCGCTGGTTCTCCTGGGTTGCGTTTAACGGCACAACGCTTGATGACAGCAATCAGAAAGGCTTCGCGCGCCGCTATAGCCGTGCCGCGGGTGACGTCGATGCGCAGATTAGCCGCGTGCTGACCGCCCTGCGCGATGCGGGCAAACTGGACAATACGGTGGTCATTATCACGGCGGGTCACGGCGTGCCGCTGGGTGATGAGGCGAAGAGCATGGAGTGGTCGCGTCCGAACCTGCACGTGCCGCTGGTGATCCACTGGCCGGGAACGCCTGCGCAGCGCATTACCATGCTGACCGACCATAAAGACGTTATGACGACGTTAATGCAGCGTCTTCTGCACGTCAGCACACCGGCAAATGAATACTCGCAGGGGCAGGATCTCTTTAGCGCCACGCGGCGCCATAACTGGGTCACGGCTGCGGGTGGAAACACGCTGGTAGTGACCACGCCATCGTTGTCCCTGGTGCTGAACAGTAACGGAAATTACCAGACGTACAGTCCCGAAGGTGAGAAGCTGAAAGACCAGAAGCCGCAGCTCAGCCTGCTGCTGCAGGTGCTGACGGACGAGAAGCGCTTCATCGCTAACTGATTATTTATGAATCAGTTAGCGCGGCTTCCCCCTTGCAATCAAAAAGGAATCGAGTACTATTCCTTTAATGCGTCGGCACGTAGCGCAGCCTGGTAGCGCACCGTCATGGGGTGTCGGGGGTCGGAGGTTCAAATCCTCTCGTGCCGACCAACAATACATAAAAAAACCAGCCTTTAAGGGCTGGTTTTTTTATGCCTGTACCCACATGCGGAATGGTTAGTGCTTCTCGCGTCCGCCCAGGAAGAAAATCCCCAGCGGGATGGCAAGCAGGACGGTAAACACCAGGCTGTATACAAAGATCATCGCCGACTGCAGGACAAACATGCTGGTTGTCCAGGCGGAGAGCGGAATGTTGTACTGCTCGATCACGCCGACAATGGTTGCCCGCCCCACGCATGCGGCAGCAATCATAAATACCACCAGCAACGCCAGCAGGAACTTGCGGCCTTCAGGTGTCTTCAGTTTTGCGCGTACCATCTCTCTCTTCCCTTTACAGATGAATAACAATATCTAACGCGTAAAATAACACGATCTTCCCACCGACTCCACCACAGCATTAAACACCACAAAAACGCCAGAAAACCAGTTTATTACGCCAAACAAAATGAAAATATGAGTAAATTACGCCAACCATTCATGCGAGTTATGCTAGTCTGGTCACGATCGTTTTGACAAAAAAGGAATGACAGTGAAAAACGCACCTAAATTTGCCCTTGCCCTTATCGCCGCAGCCTGCGTGAGCGCCAGCGCTTTTGCCAGCGACGCGCCTGAAGCCCAGCCTCTGGAAAAAGTCGCGCCTTATCCACAGGCGGAGAAAGGGATGAAGCGCCAGGTTATTCAGCTGCCGGCGCAGCAGGATGAAGCGAATTTCAAAGTGGAGCTGTTAATCGGCCAGACGCTGGAAGTGGACTGCAACCACCATCGTCTCGGCGGCCAGCTGGAAAGCAAAACCCTGGAAGGCTGGGGCTATGACTACTATGTCTTCGACAAAGTCACGTCGCCGGTCTCCACCATGATGGCGTGCCCGGACGGCAAAAAAGAGAAGAAATTTATCACCGCGTATCTGGGTGACAACAGTCTGCTGCGCTATAACAGCAAGCTGCCAATCGTCGTGTATACGCCGGAAAACGTGGATGTGAAATATCGCGTATGGAAGGCGGACGAGACGGTCGGGCAAGCGGTAGTACGTTAAAATCAGGCCGGGTGACGGCTTCGCCTTACCCGACCTGTAAAGGGTGCGTTCTGGTGCCCTCACCCCACCCCTCTCCCACCGGGAGAGGGAGAAAACGCGAAAAACGGTAACGGATGTTACCGTTTTTCGTTTACCTTACAGCGCGATATCCGCAACCGGCTTGCTTTCCGCCTGAGGCTTCAGCTCTGCCTTTGGTGCAGCATCCGCAGCCTGCGGTTTGACGTACTGCAGCTGCAGAACGCGGCTGGTGTACTCCAGCTCTTGTTCCGTGGCCTGAACGTTACCGTTCAGCTTAGTACCGTAGGACGGAATAATGGTTTTCAGCTTCGCCTGCCATTCCGGGCTGGACACTTTATCCTTAAACACTTTTTCCATCAGGTGCAGCATGATTGGCGCAGCGGTAGACGCGCCCGGTGACGCACCCAGCAGCGCGGCAATGGTGCCATCCTTATCGCTCACCACTTCGGTGCCCAGGCGCAGCACGCCGCCCTCTTTCGGATCGCGTTTGATAATCTGCACGCGCTGGCCCGCCTGCCACAGACGCCAGTCTTCTTTCTTCGCCTGCGGATAGTACTCTTTCAGCGCCTCGAAGCGTTCTTCATCAGAGAGCATCACCTGGCTTATCAGGTATTTCACCAGATCGAAGTTATCCAGCCCCACGTCCATCATTGGCTTGACGTTCGAGGTGGTGGTCGCGCTCAGCAGATCCCACAGGGAACCGTTTTTCAGGAACTTGGTGGAGAACGTGGCGAACGGCCCGAACAGCACTACGCGCTTCCCGTCAAGCATGCGGGTATCGATATGCGGAACGGACATCGGTGGTGCACCGACGGAGGCCTGACCGTACACTTTTGCCAGATGGCGGTTAACCACTTCCGGGTTTTCCGATACGAGGAACTGGCCGCCGACCGGGAAGCCCGCGTAGTCATCCGCTTCCGGAATGCCGGACTCCTGCAACAGCTTCAGCGCCGCACCGCCCGCACCGATAAACACGAACTTCGCCTTGATCACATGCTCGGCTTCGTTGTTTTTCAGATCGGCAACGGTCACGCTCCAGCTGTTGTCCGCGTTGCGCTTAAAGCCCCGCACTTCGGTGCCGAGCTGCAGATTGAAGTTCTCTTTTTTCTTCAGAGACGCAACCAGCTGACGGGTGATTTCACCGTAGTTAACGTCGGTACCAATTTCAGTGCGGGTCGCCGCCACTTTCTGATTCGGATCGCGGCCTTCCATTACCAGCGGTGCCCACTCTTTGATCTGAGCGTGATCTTCAGAGTATTTCATTCCGCGGAACAGCGTGCTCTGCTGCAGCGCAGCGTAGCGCGCGCGCAGGAAATTGACGTTCTGCTCGCCCCACACAAAGCTCATGTGCGGCACGGTGTTGATAAAGGAGTGCGGGTTGTTCAACACGCCGCTGTTAACCTGATGAGACCAGAACTGGCGTGAGATCTGGAACGCTTCGTTGATCTCAACCGCTTTCTCGATACTAATGGAACCGTCCTTTTTCTGCGGCGTATAGTTCAGTTCCATGAGTGCCGAGTGCCCCGTCCCGGCGTTATTCCAGCCGTTAGAGCTTTCCTGCGCCACGCCATCGAGGCGTTCGACCATGGTCATTGACCAGTTCGGCTCTAATTCCTGAAGATACGTTCCCAGCGTGGCGCTCATGATGCCGCCACCAATTAAAAGGACATCCGTTTCCTGCTCTTTTGGTGCGTCTGCTTTCGCCGCCAGCGAGACGGCGTTCAGCCCCACGGCCAGGGAAAAGAGCACGGCAGTCATTTTTTTCATCATTTATGCCTTAGTTAAATAGTGCGTGATGCGTAGAAATTACAGGTGAAACACGCTGCGGTGGCACGGTAGCAACTTTTAAATATTGTTTAAAGGTTAAGAAATTATTGTAATTGTGAAATTTAATGATCGTTTGTTTGTGTGGATTTAGGGGGCGGGCTGGCAAAAGGCGTTTATCCTGGCTACTATGCTGCACTTTGTGATCGCGCGCACGGAAGCCTGCCCCTACTTGCGAATTGTTATGTCATTACCCCACTCGTCCGTACCCCATGAAGGCCATGTCGCCACCGTTTTACGTTCGCCTAAGCTTCTGATGCGTGAAACACTGGCCGGCGTGATTACCGCGCTGGCGCTGATCCCGGAAGTGATTTCATTTTCCGTGGTCGCAGGCGTGGATCCTAAAGTCAGTCTTATCGCCTCCGTGGTGCTCTGCTTCGCCCTTTCCCTGCTCGGCGGACGTCCGGCCATGGTGACGGCGGCGGCCGGTTCCGTCGCGCTGGTAATTGGCCCGATGGTTCATCAGCACGGCGTGCAGTACATTCTGCCGGCGGTGGTGATGGCGGGCGTGATTCAGATCCTGTTCGGCGCGCTGGGCATGGCGCGGCTGATGCGCTTTATCCCGCAGTCGGTGATGACGGGTTTTGTTAACGCCCTCGGCATTTTGATTTTCTTTGCCCAGGTTCCCCACTTCTGGAGCCGAAGCCCGCTGATTGTGGGCCTGTTCGTGCTGACGCTGCTGATTGTGCTGTGGGTGCCGCGCTATATCAAAAGCGTGCCCTCCCCGCTGATTGCCATTGTGGTGCTGACGCTGTTCACCGTCACCAGCGGGCAAATCCTGCCGACGGTGGGAGATGAAGGCTCAATGAGCGGCGGTTTGCCTGGATTTACGCAGCTGCTGGTGCCGCTCAACCTTGAGACGCTGAGCATCATCTGGCCGTGCGCGCTCAGTATTGCTTTCGTAGGCCTGCTGGAATCATTGCTGACGGCGAAGCTGGTGGACGAACTGACCGTAACGCCATCCAGCAAGCGTCGCGAAAGCATCGGGCTGGGCGTGGGAAATATCATGGCCGGCTTCTACGGCGGCATTGCGGGCTGTGCGATGATTGGGCAGACCATCGTTAACGTGGAGATGGGTAAAGGAAGAAGCCGCATTTCCACGCTCGCGGCGGGCATTGTGCTGCTGGTGCTGGTCACGGCGCTCAGCGACGTGATGGCAAGGATCCCGATGGCGGTCCTGGCGGGTATTATGGCGATTGTGGCCATCAAGACCTTTAGCTGGCACAGCGTTCAGCCCGGAACGCTGAAAAAGGCGCCCGTTGCGGAAACCGTCGTTATGCTGGCGACGGTTGCGGCAACGGTATCAACCGGTAACCTGGCGATTGGCGTGCTGGGCGGCATCGTAATGATGTTCATCCTTCCCGCCCGTCTTAAGCAAAAAGCGCTGGCTACAGAAGAAAAATCGTCGCCAGCCCAAGAAAAATAAAGAAACCGCCGGTATCGGTAATCGCGGTAATCATAACGCTCGACCCCACCGCGGGGTCGCGCCCCAGCCGGGTCATCGTCAGCGGGATAATCACCCCCATTATTGCCGCCACCAGCAGGTTCAGCACCATTGCCAGCATCATGACCCCGCCCAGCGCCATATCGTCGTACAGCCACCAGGTGACGCCGCCCATGATGCCGCCCCAGACCAGGCCGTTTATCAGCGCGACGCCCATCTCCCTGAAAATCAGCCACGAGAAGTTCCCCGGCTGAATGTTTTCCAGCGCCAGGGCGCGAACGATCATGGTGATGGTCTGGTTACCGGTGTTTCCGCCGATCCCCGCCACAATCGGCATCAGCGAGGCCAGGGCCACCAGCTGGGAAATGGTATGTTCGAAGCCGTCGATGACGCGTGAAGCCACGAAGGCGGTGCATAAGTTGATGGCGAGCCACGCCCAGCGCGTTTTAACGGCCTTACCAACGGAGGCGTGAACGTCATCTTCCGCGCTGATCCCGCCAAGGGCGCGCAGGTCGTTATCGGTCTCTTCATAGACCACGTCAACGATCTCATCGATGGTCAGACGCCCCATCAGCTTGCCCACGGAATCCACTACCGCCGCACTCACCAGGTCATCACGTTCGAAGGTACGCGCCGCTTTTTCGGCATCGTCTTCCGGCGAGAACACCATCGGCTCGGTTTCCATGACCTCGCTGACCCGCCGCTGGGTGCTGTTCAGCAGGATCGTTTTAAGCTCCAGCTCTCCGAGCAGGGTTTTATCCCGGGAGGTGACGAACAGTTTGTCGGTGTTGTCCGGCATACTGCCCAGGCGACGAAGGTAGCGCTGCACCGTACCAAGGGTAACGTCCGGACGCACCGTGATGACGCCAAACTCCATGATGGCGCCGACGCTGTTTTTCTCGTAGTGCATCACCTGACGCACGCGCGCCCGCTCCTCGGCGGGCAGGGAAGCCAGCAGGCGACCGGTCAGGTTGCGCGGAAGATGCTGGACGAGGTAAATCTGCTCATCGATATCCAGCGTTTGCAGGGCGTCGAGAATGTCCCGGTCGCTCATCTCATCGATAAGGTCATCCCAGACGTTTTCCGAGGCCTCCAGCAGCACCTGACCGCGCTCGTGATCCTGCACCAGCCGCCACAGGGCGTGGCGCTCCTCGGAGGGCAGCGCCTCCAGGGTATCCGCCAGATCCGGAGGGGGTAAATGTGCAACCAGCGCACCTACCTCAGCAATATCGTCGGCCAGCGTGCCGACATCATATTGCTCAGCCAGGGTCAGCTTACCCAATAGCGTTGACGTTACCGCTTTATCGGTCGTCAGGAGCCAGATGAGGCGCGCACGCTCCTGGTCACGCTGCCTTGCGCTGTTTTTCTTTAATAACGACATTAATCATAAATCCATGAAATAAGTTGGCTTTAAGCATAGCGCGGAGATATGTAAATAAGAATAAACAATGGGGCGGGATGAAGAAAAAAGCGGCATAACGGCCGCGATTTAACCCCTCTCCCTGTAGGAGAGGGGTTGTGTGAGTGCATTACGCCGTACGCGCCACCGCATCCCGCGATGCCGCATCGCGCTCATCGCCGGTCAGTTCGCTCAGCTTGCCGTCGCGCATCTCCAGCAGACGGTCGGCGTGAATGAAGTAGTGGTCGTCATGGCTGATGGCAAAAATGGTTTTGCCCATCGCCTGCATCAGCGGCAGCAGTACCTGATAGAACTCGCGGCGGAAGTGCGGGTCCTGGTCCGCTGCCCACTCGTCCAGCAGGATGATATCGCGCTCTTCAGCCAGCGCCAGCAGCAGCGCCACGCGTTTCTTCTGCCCTTTCGACAGCTTGAGGTTCAGGATCCTGCCATCCTGTAGCTCCAGCTTGTGCGACATCTGAAGGTGCGCAAGCCATTTATCCACCAGCGCCGGATCCGCCTGCTGCCCTTCCGGGCCAAGCAGCCGGTCGAACAGCCAGACATCGGTAAATACCGCCGAGAAGAGCTTGCGGTAATCTTCCGGTTTCTCCGCGCTCAGGGCCTTCCCGTCCAGCAGAATGTCGCCCGACAGCGGCTGGTATAGCCCCGTCAGCAGCATCGCGAGGGTGGATTTTCCGCTGCCGTTGCCGCCGATCAGGAACAGCAGTTCGCCGCGATGGATCGTCAGGTTAATCGGCCCCACGGAGAAGGCGTTGTCCTGATAGCGGAAGGTAACGTTACGCAGCTCAAGCGTTTTCCAGTCCGGAAACGCCTGCGGGCGCGGGAACTCCGCCTTAAACGGCGCAAGGTCGAATTTCTTCAGCTTGTTGAAGGCCACCTGGGCGCTCAGCAGCGTCGGCAGCGCGCCGACGGCCGACAGCAGCGGCGTGCGTAAAAACAGCAGCGTTAGCGAGTAGGTTGCCGCCACGTTGGTGTCCGCCCAACCCAGGCTGTTCGCCATCCAGAACACCAGGCCAATGGCGCCCAGCATCATAATGTTGGACCAGTTCACGGCGCTCAGGTGGAAGGTATCGGCGCGAATAATATGGTGGCGATATTCGTGCGCGTCGGGAATATAGAGGTTGTTGAAGATATGCTCGGCGCGCTCACGGTTCAGCGTCAGCTCCTTGCGCCCTTCCAGCACCGTCTGGTAGTCGTGATAAAGCTTATCTTCCGTTTCGCGTAGCACCGCCATGTGCTTATAGACGCGGGATACCAGCAGGAATCCGCCCCAGATGGTGATAACGATCCACAGGGCCGTCACCGCCAGCATTTTGCTGGAGAGCCAGGCGAGGTAGGCCGCCGAGCCAAAGGTCAGGATGATCCCCTGCACCAGCTCCGGCAGGCGTACAAACGCGATGGTAATGGCGCGCACGTCGCTGGTCAGCCCCGCCAGCAGGGAGGCGCTTCCCAGCTGCTCGATACGTTCAACCTGGGTGTCGAGGATACGTTTGATGAACTCGCTGCGCAGGCGAAACACGAAATGGTGGCCAAGCGCGGTCAGCGCCAGCTGTGAGCCGAGCGTAACCGCCATTAGCAGCAGCAGTAATCCCAGAAATTCCGGCAGGACGGAGAGCGACGTATCGACCATTTCGATCAAACGCACGTTAATGAAGGCAATCAGGCCAATCCCCAGCGCCGCGCTGGCAAGGCTTAACGCCATTACCGCAATAAAAGGCCAGCGATACTGCCGCCAGACAAGAAGAAGTAGTTGCATGCAGAGCAATCCGGACAAGAAAAATCAGCCAGCAGTGTAAACTGCCTTTCGCACACATCAAGAATAATTCTTATTTTTATTCTCTGCTGGCTGCCTGCCGAAACGTCAGGTTGTAGCGAAACGCCCCTGCCTCCGGGTGAACGCCGGGCTTCAGCGGCTGAATACCGTGGTAAAACAGCCGCGATTCGCCGCCCCAGACCACCACATCACCGTGCTCCAGCAGCAGCCGTTTTAGCGGATCGTTGCGCCGCAGTCCGCCAAACTGAAACACGGCGGGCAGCCCAAGAGAAACCGAGACGATAGGCGCGCGCAGATCCGGCTCGTCCTTATCCTGGTGCAGCGAGAGCTTTGCCCCGACGGCATAGCGGTTGATAAGACAGGCGTCGGGCTGAAAATCGGGGTAGCCGGCCGCCACGGCGGCTTCATGACATAGCGCCTGAAACGCCTCCGGCACCGGCGGCCACGGCTGGCCGGACAGCGGATCGTTCGGGGCATACAAATAGCCCCGTTCATTCGTCGCCCATCCCAGCTCGCCGCAGTTGGTCATCGCCACGGACATGGTATACCCGCCGGGCGTGACCATATGGCGAAACGGGGAACGGGCGGTGACGGCATCAATACCGTCGAACAGCGCCGCCGCGTGGGAGAGCGCAAAGCGTCTCAGGATCGTCGCCCCCGGCGCGAGCGGCTCCTGCCAGGGTTCAGCATCAGCAAAAAGATCGAACATTATCCCTCCGGAATATTCGCCTCACGTTTCAACAATAGCACCTTACGGCCAGCGCCCCAGCGATAACCCGAAAGCGCACCGTCGTTACGCACCACGCGGTGGCAGGGAATGATAATCGCCAGTTTATTGGCGGCGCAGGCGCCCGCCACGGCGCGCACGGCGTTGGGTTTACCGATGGCCTTCGCCACCTGCTGGTAGCTCGCCGTTTCACCGCAGGGGATAGCCCGCAGCGCCTGCCAGACCTGCTGCTGGAAAGCGGTTCCGCGGATATCCAGCGGCAGCGCCAGCGGCGCCTCGCGGCTGTCGACAGCGGCAATCACCTGACGAACCCGATCGGCAAACGCGCCCTCCATCGGTTCCCGTTCGGCAAGCGGGAACAGCGACCGCAGCTCTGCGGTCAGCGCGGCATCGTCGTCCCCCAGCAGTATCGCACAGATCCCGCGCTCGCTTTCCCCCACCAGACAGCGGCCAAGCGAACAGTCGCTGAGGGCATAGCGCACCGCGGCATCACCCTTGCGGTACTGCTTCGCCGTCATCCCCAGCGCACCGTCGGCCTTGCGATAGTAGCTGCTGCTGTCCGGAAACCCTGCGGCCAGAACGGCGTCGGTGATTTTATCGCCCTGCGCCAGCGCGCTGCGCAGGCGCTGTTCACGGGCGGCCTGCTGCCAGGCTTTCGGCGTCATGCCGGTGACGGATTTAAACAGACGATGGAAATGGAACGGGCTCATGGCAACCTGCCGGGCCAGCGCCTCAAGGTTCAGCCCGGCGTCCTGCTCCAGCAGACGACACGCCAGCGCAATTTTTGCTTTTTTCTGCGCCTGAGGGTCGTCTTTATCCGGCATACAGCGCTTACAGGGACGGAAACCCGCCTGCCCGGCGCGGTGAGCGTCAGGATAGAAGCAGACGTTTTTACGCAGGGCATGGCGGGCGCGGCAGGACGGACGACAAAAAATGCCGGTCGTCTGCACGGCAAAGACAAACTGATTATCCGCCTGTGGATCGCGGGCCAGAACGGCCTGCCAGCGATCCTCATCGGTGAGATAGGCTGTGTTTTTCATGATCGGCTCCTCTTACAAGCATACGCTCAGCCTGCCTGAACGCCACCGAACAAAAACCCGCAACCTTGCTTTTTAATTTTTTTCGCTCACCAGGAAGCTTTTGAACTGGGGTGAACTCCAGGTTTTAAACCCGTCCGCCTCTTTGGTGATCATATAGACGGCAAGCCCTTCCTGACGCACCACCTCTTTGGCTTTCTCCGTCCCGAGCACCATCAGTCCGGTATCCCAGGCGTCCGCTTCCAGCGCCGTTGGCGCTATCACCGTGACGGACACCAGATTATGGGTAATAGGGCTTCCGGTTTGCGGATCGATAACGTGCGAAATACGTTTACCGTCCAGTTCGTAATAGTTGCGGTAGCTTCCGGAAGTGCTGATGCCGTGTCCGTTGATGTCCACAATCGCCTGGACCGCGTTTTGCTGGTCGGTTGGCTTCTGAATAGCCACTCGCCACGGTTTGCCGCTGGCGTTCATGCCCCGGCTGACAAGCGCGCCGCCGACGGACACCAGATAACGGGGAATGCCTTCCTGCGCCATCAGGGCTGCAAGATGATCCGCCGCATAGCCCTCGCCCACCGTGGAGAGATCCACAAACAGGTCGGGAATGTCTTTTTGCAGGTATTGCTGACCGTACTGGGTAATCACCGCCAGGTGCTGTAGCCCTGTACGCGCGCGGGCATCATCGATGGCGGCCCGATCGGGCGTAGCGACCGGCTGCCTGTCGGGGCCAAATCCCCAGAGGTTTACCAGCGGCCCCACGGTCACATCCATTGCGCCGTTGGTTTTGTGGCCCACGCGCATGGATTCCGTCACGATATCGGCCATTGCTTCGCTCACTGGCCAGAGCGAGGTGCTGCTGGAGCGATTGAAGCGCATAAGCGCCGAGTCGTTTTTATACGTTGAGAGCAGCTGATCGTCGGCATCCAGCTGCGCCTGAATTTTACCGCGCAGCTCTTCAGCGCGGGATTTATCGATATCCATTACGCTGACGCGCCAGAAGGTTCCCATGGTTTTCCCTTCCAGCACCGTCGCGGCTGGCGCCTCGGTTTTTGCGGGCTGCGTAGAAGAGTCACACGCGGTCAGGAGTAAAACAGTAGCCAGAAAGCTGGCGCGTAAAAAAGTCATTTCCATTCGTTATTATCCTCATGCCAGGGCGGCAAGAGTACACTAAAACAGCGTATTTGTAAGACCCTAAAAAAGCATGAAAAAAGGGGCCTGATGGCCCCTTTGTCGCTGTATAAGCAATTAGAACTGGTAAACCAGACCCAGTGCTACGATATCGTCAGTGCTGATACCGGTTTGACGGGTGAAGTTATTCTCATCCAGCAGGTTGATTTTGTAATCAACGTAGGTGGACATGTTTTTGTTGAAGTAGTAAGTCGCACCAACGTCAACGTATTTCAGGATATCCTGATCGCCATAATTTTCGATGTCTTTACCTTTGGACTGCAGGTAAGCCACGGACGGACGCAGGCCGAAGTCGAACTGGTACTGAGCAACCACTTCGAAGTTCTGTGCTTTGTTAGCCCAGCCCTGATCGCCAATACGCGTTGCGTTGTAGGTCTGCGTATACTGTGCAGCCAGGTAGATGTTGTTCGCATCGTATTTCAGACCACCGGTGTAGGTTTCAGCGCGATCGCCGGTACCGAAGCCGTAGTCATTCTGAGAGTTAGTGCGCTTAGAGCTGGTGATGGCAGTACCGAGACCGAAGCCTTCGCCCAGATCGTAAGTGATAGAACCACCGAAACCGTCACCGTTCTGACGAAGTTCGCCACGACCGTTGTTAGTCTGGTCTTCACCGCTTACGCTGCCGTTTTTACCCTGATACTGCAACGCGAAGTTCAGACCATCAACCAGACCGAAGAAGTCCTGGTTACGGTAGGTCGCGAAGCCGTTACCGCGCTGCTGCATGAAGTTGTCAGAACCGTAGGTGTCACCGCCGAATTCTGGCAGAACGTCAGTCCAGGAGGTAACATCATAAGCAACGCCGTAGTTACGACCGTAGTCGAATGAACCCGCATCGCCAAATTTCAGACCCGCAAACGCCACACGCGTCCATGAGTTATTTTCGTTCTCACCAGAGTTGCCCTGAATCTGGTATTCCCACTGGCCGTAACCGGTCAGCTGGTCGTTAACCTGAGTTTCGCCTTTGAAGCCCAGACGCATGTAGGTCTGGTCGCCGTCTGCACCGTCGTCATCAGAGAAATAGTGCAGGCCGTCCACTTTACCGTACAGATCTAATTTGTTGCCGTCTTTGTTATAAATTTCAGCCGCATTTGCTGCGCCTGCCACCAGCAGTGCTGGTACCAGGAGGGACAGTACTTTAACTTTCATTTTATTAACCCTCTGTTATATGCCTTATTATTTGCCACTGCATACTGGTCAACCCTCTTAACCAGTCGGCAAGTTCATTCTCCTCAAAAAAACAGAATAATCCAACAGGAATATGATACGAAAACTTTGAAGATGTTTCATTTTACCTGCAAGATGTTTCAATTTGTAAATGTGAAGGAACTTTTTGAATAGCATGAAGAGTTTAAAAATATAGCACTTATAATCAAGATTGAAATATATCTTATTAAATTCAATCAGTTAAATACAAAGCACACACAGCACTGAATGACAAAAAAAATTCGCTCAACATCTCTAAAATAACTCTCGCTATCATCATTAACTTTATTTATTACCGTCATTCAGTTCTGAATGTCTGTTTATCCCTAATTGAACCGGATGCTTCGCATTCGGTTTTTTTTTACCTTTCTTTACGTCGCCAGGCATTTTATGTGCTACCCGCACGTTATGATAACGACTATTAACTAAATGCTGTTCTCTCCCTTTTCCTGATTGATTTTTTACCTTAAAGATTAATTTCTTGTTAATTCGTGCTATTTTTCTGCGACTGTTGCCGCGCATTTGTACATTTCGCCGTGGTTTGTACACCTTTAAGCCGGCTCGCTGTAGCGAGGTTCAGCGGATAAAAAGTCAAGGTTACAGCGATAACGACGCTGGAAATTCGGTTATTACCCTTTATACTGCCCTATCCCATTACCGCGCGGCCATTACGGGTTAAACACATCGATGAGTCAGACTGAAACTACCGCCCCGAGCAAATTTTCCCTTCTACCGGGCAGCATCACCCGTTTCTTTCTTCTGCTGATCGTTGTGCTGTTAGTCACAATGGGGGTTATGGTTCAGAGCGCCGTTAACACCTGGCTTAAAGATAAGAGCTATCAGATCGTCGATATCACCCACGCGGTGCATAAGCGCATTGATACGTGGCGCTATGCGACCTGGCAAATCTACGACAATATCGCTGCGGCACCGGCCACCTCGTCAGGAGAAGGGTTACAGGAAACGCGCCTGAAGCAGGATGTCTATTATCTGGAAAAACCGCAGCGCAAGACCGAAGCCCTGATTTTCGGCTCGCACGACAGCGCAACGCTTGAAATGACGCAGCGGATCTCGTCCTATCTCGACACCCTGTGGGGTGCCGAAACGGTGCCGTGGTCTATGTATTACCTGAACGGTCAGGACAACAGCATGATCCTGATCTCGACCCTGCCGCTTAAGGATCTCTCGTCAGGCTTTAAAGAGACGACCGTCGGCAGCATTGTGGATTCCCGTCGGGCAGAAATGTTGCAGCAGGCCAACGCGCTGGACGAGCGCGAAAGTTTCTCCTCGCTGCGCCGCCTTGCCTGGCAGAATGGGCATTACTTTACGCTGCGCACCACCTTTAACCAGCCGGGCCATCTGGCGACCGTGGTTGCTTTCGACCTGCCTATAAATGACCTGATCCCGCCTGATATGCCGCTGGACAGCTTCCGCCTGGAGCCTGACAACAGCTCCCAGAACATGCGTACACCGTCGGACAAAGAAGGCGCGGACAGCGTGGCCATCTCCTTTAATGGCTCAAAGATTGAGATTGCGTCCTCGCTGAACTCAACCGGTATGCGTCTTGTCTGGCAGGTGCCTTTTGGCACCCTGATGCTGGATACCCTGCAAAATATCCTGCTGCCGCTGCTTCTGAATATCGGTCTGCTGGCGCTGGCGCTGTTTGGCTACAGCACCTTCCGCTTCCAGTCAGGGCGCCCGAGCGACTCCACCTCAGTGTCAGCCGGAACCAGCAACGAGCTGCGCGTGCTGCGCGCCCTTAACGAAGAGATTATTTCCGTGCTGCCGCTCGGGGTGTTAGTGCACGATCAGGAGGCGAACCGCACGGTGATGAGCAATAAGATTGCCGATCACCTTCTGCCGCATCTTAATCTGCAAAACATTACCGCGATGGCGGACCAGCATCAGGGCGTAATTCAGGCCACCATTAATAACGAGCTGTATGAAATCCGTCAGTTCCGCAGCCAGGTCGCTTCGCGCACGCAAATCTTCATTATCCGCGACCAGGACCGTGAAGTGCTGGTGAATAAAAAACTCAAGCAGGCACAAAGGCTGTACGAGAAAAACCAGCACGGCCGCGCCGCGTTTATGCAAAATATTGGCGATGCCTTTAAGCAGCCGCTGAAGTCGCTCGCCACGCAGATCGCTGAGCTAAGCACGCCGGAAAGCCGCCAGCTCAGCAACCAGGCCGACTCGCTGGTCCGTCTGGTAGATGAGATCCAGCTTGCGAATATGCTGGAGAATGACATCTGGAAAGGCACCCCGACGCTCTTCTCTATCCAGGATCTGATTGATGAAGTCGTTCCTGAAGTGCTGCCGGTCATTAAGCGCAAGGGTCTCCAGCTGTTGATCAACAACCGTTTACCGGCGAACGACGAGCGTCACGGCGATCGCGATGCCCTGCGCCGGATCCTGGTGATGCTGATCCAGTATGCCGTAACCACCACGCAGATCGGCAAGATCACGCTTGAAGTCAGCACCGATGAATCCAGCGACGATCGTCTGACCTTCCGTATTCTGGATACGGGCGAGGGCGTGACCGTAAGCGAAATTGATAATCTGCACTTCCCGTTCCTGAACGATACCCAGCGCGACCACTATGGTAAGGCTAACGCCCTCACCTTCTGGCTCTGCGATCAGCTGGCGCGCAAGCTGGGCGGCCACCTGAATATTAAGGCGCGCGAATCCCTCGGCACCCGCTACTCTTTACACGTTAAAATGGCGGCAAATCCGCAGGAAGAAGATGAAGAGCGTCTGCTGGATGACGTGGTGGTCATGGTGGATGTGACCTCTAATGAGATACGTAATATCGTGGTTCGTCAGCTGGAAAACTGGGGCGCGTCCTGCATCACCCCGGACGAAAGGTTCGCGAGTCAAGAATTTGATCTATTTTTAACTGATAATCCGTCTAATCTTACTGCCTCCGGCTTGCTTTTAAGCGATGATGAGCCAGGCGTGCGAAAAATCGGCCCTGGCCAGCTGCGCGTCAACTTTAATATGAGCAATGCGATGCAGGAAGCTGTATTACAACTGATTGAAGAGCATATGGCGCAGGAAGAGATCCTGGAGTCACCGTTAGGCGGCGATGAAAATGCCGAACTCCATGCCAGCGGATATTATTCGCTCTTCGTTGATACAGTACCAGATGATGTTAAGCGGTTGTATACTGAGTCCGCTGCGCAGGATTTTGCAGCGCTGGCACAGACAGCACACCGGCTTAAAGGGGTGTTTGCCATGCTAAATCTGGTTCCCGGCAAGCAGTTATGTGAAACGCTGGAACATCTAATTCGTGAGAAAGATGCCTCTGGCATTGAAAAATACATCAGCGACATTGACGCTTACGTCAAGAGCTTGCTGTAGCAAGGTAGCCTTATACATGAACAATATGAACGTAATTATTGCCGATGACCATCCGATTGTACTGTTCGGTATTCGCAAATCACTTGAACAGATCGAGTGGGTGAATGTAGTCGGTGAATTTGAAGACTCCACAGCTCTCATCAACAACCTGCCTAAACTTGATGCGCACGTGCTCATTACCGATCTCTCTATGCCGGGAGATAAATACGGTGATGGGATCACGCTTATCAAATACATTAAACGTCACTTCCCGGACATTTCGATCATTGTTCTGACCATGAACAATAACCCGGCGATCCTGAGCGCCGTTCTTGATCTCGATATCGAAGGGATTGTGCTGAAACAAGGCGCGCCTACCGATCTGCCAAAAGCCCTTGCGGCGCTGCAGAAAGGGAAGAAATTCACGCCTGAGAGCGTCTCACGTCTGCTCGAAAAAATCAGCGCGGGCGGCTATGGCGACAAGCGTCTCTCACCAAAAGAGAGTGAAGTTCTGCGCCTGTTCGCTGAAGGTTTCCTGGTAACGGAAATTGCCAAGAAGCTGAACCGCAGCATCAAAACCATCAGCAGCCAGAAGAAATCAGCGATGATGAAGCTGGGTGTGGATAACGATATCGCCCTGCTGAACTACCTCTCCTCCGTGACGCTGAGCGCGACGGACAAGGATTGATCCCAACGGGTGTGCGGCCTGTTGCCCGCACCCTGCCCTCTTCCCCGGCAGAGAGCACCAGTAAAAAAGGCCCTTGTGGGCCTTTTTTTACGTCCGCGTTTTCCTCACGCGCTCCGCATAGACAGACAGCGTTTGTTTGAGCACGTCCAGCGTAACCGGCTTCGACAGACAGCTGTCCATTCCCGACTCCAGACAGCGCTGCTTCTCTTCCGCCAGCGCGTTGGCCGTAACCCCAACCACCGGCAACGTCAGGCCCAGCTGGCGGATACGCTGCGTCAGGCGGTAGCCGTCCATGTTTGGCATGTTCACATCGCTGAGCACGATATCAATATGGTTCTTACTCAGGACATTCAGGGCATCCACCCCGTCGTTGGCCGTTTTACACTGATAGCCCAGGGAGCCCAGCTGGTCGGCGAGCAGCCGACGGTTTATCGGGTGATCGTCGACGACCAGAATCATCATGTCGTCGTTCACCGACGCCAGTTCATCCGGGGAAGCCAGGGCGGTGGCGCCGTCGCTGACCTCAAGCTGTACGCTGTAAATACGCGCCAGCAGGCCCAGCAGCTCGTGCGGCGTCGCCACGCTGTGCACCCATACTCCAGGTGATCGCTCAACCGGGATACCGATATGCCGACGGCAGAACGTTACTACGCCGCGCCCCGCCCACGCCTGCTCCGGCTCGCCGTCGGTGATCAGCATGTCGTCCGCATCCGGCGTCTGGCCTTCGTAGCGCGATACCCGCACGCCGCTGCTGGTCAGCATCGAGGTCAGGAAATCCTGTAAGGAGGCGTTGTGCACCGCCAGCCAGCAACGCTTATCGCTCAGCCCGTCGACCGTGGTTTTTGCCGGATAGTGCGCGGAATAGAGCGGAATACGGATGGTGAACTGGCTGCCCATGCCTGGCTCGGTATCCACGGAGATGTCCCCGTCCATCATGCTGATAAGCTTCTCGCATATCGCCAGACCCAGCCCGGTCCCCTGGAAGTTACGCTGGACGCCCGTTCCTACCTGGAAGAACGGATCGAACAGGCGCACAACCTCTTTCGCCGGAATGCCGACGCCCGTGTCGCGCACGCGTATGGTCAGGTAATCCCCTGCCCGACTGACGTGCAGCACAATACAGCCGATATCGGTGAATTTGATGGCGTTACTCAGCAGGTTAGAGATGACCTGCTGCAGACGCATCGGGTCGCCGTGTAGCGTCAGGGGCACATCCGGCTCGATAAAGCAGTACAGCCCCAGCTGTTTACGCACGACCAGCGGCAGATAGTTGGCGCTGATATGGTTCATCACCTCGCGCGGGGAAAACTCGCGCGGTTCAATCTTCAGCTGCTCGGATTCAATTTTTGAGAAGTCGAGAATGTCGCTGATGATTTTCAGCAGCAGGCTGGATGAGTTATTCATCGCCGTAACCAGCCTGTCGACCCCTTTCGGCAGCTCTTTGGTCTGGAGCAGATCGAGGTTACCGATGATGCCGTACAGCGGCGTGCGCAGCTCATGGCTGACGGTGGCAAGGAACATGGATTTCGACTGGCTCGCCTGCTCCGCCGCCTGCGCCATATCCTGCAGTGACTCTTCCATCTTCACGCGCGCGGAGACGTCCACCAGCACGCAGATCGCTACGTTTTCATTGCGGTAACGCGAATGAACGAAGCTGATTTGCAGGTTGGTGTGGGTGCTGGTCAGGACATCCACAAAGTTAACCTGCTGCCCGCAGATGATCTGCGTTAACCGCTGGCGGTCTTCATGCGTCAGCATGTTCAGGTAGTTATGGGCAAGCTCGTTGCTGAGGATATTCGTGCCGTCCTGGGTGCGCAGGATACAGATCCCTACCGGCGCCGAGGCGACAATTTTACGGTTAAACTGCTCGTGCTCCTCCAGACGCTGGGCGTCCGCTTCCGCCGGAATGAAAATCCGCCGCTCGTACATGCGCGCCAGCATAAACAGCGCCACACCTACCGCGATGTTCAGCAAGATGGCGTTGAGGATCAGGATACGAATGCGCTCCAGCACCTTGTCCACCGGCAGCGAGTAAACAATGCTCAGCGACGATGGCGGCAGGCTTTTCTTCAGCACCAGCTCGCGGAAACCGGAGGTATAGCCAAACCATGAGCGCTCCTGCATCCAGCCGGGTTCGACTTTCAGACGGTTTTCAGGCCCGGCAAGCGAGATAAGCGGGTGGCCGTTTTCATCCAGAATGGTCACGCCCATCGGCAGGCTGCCCGGCGTGAAGAAGTTTTCCATGCGGATGGTTTGCTCAATGCCCAGCAGCGCCTGCAGGCGGTTCCCGAGGTAAACCGGGGTCAGGGCGTAGAAATAGCCGACGCCCATGCGCGGGCCCTGGCTTATCCAGAAGATGTTGTTCCCGCGCTCTTCCTGCGGTGCGTTGCGGTATTTCACAATGCGTTCATGCAGGCTTTTCAGCGCGTCTTCCCGCTCCATCGGCATATCCCGCAGGCCGAAATCCGCCATGCACAGGTTTTCGTTACCAATCAGGTAGACGCGGTTCAGATCATAGGCGGCTGAAAAGTTGTCGCGCCAGTAGCGCATGAACCACGACAGGGATTCCAGCGATCCGCGCCAGGCTTTGCCCATGGCTGAGCAATCGGAGTCCGGGAAGAGCGGTTCGAAATCAGGGACTTCCGTTTTTTCATCCCGACCACGGATGGCCAGGATGCCGTTCTCCGCCGTCAGCCGATTCTCAGCAATATACTTAAGCTCTTTCATCACGTCAGACGTGCGCTGGATATAGCGCTGGGCCTGGTCTGAACTTAAGTTAAACTCCTGGCGGATCTCCGCTTCTTTCTGGTTTAACGCGTTGACGATGTAAAACACCGAGAGTAGCGCCACCAGCAACCATAGCAGCAGCGCAAGCGCCCGAAACAGATAGCGAGAGACTTTAAGCGTGGTACGAAAGGAGACGAGGTATTTCAAAGGGGCGAGGCTCCGCCATCGGGGAAAAAAGAATGTGGTTAAGGTAGCGGTAAACGCGGCTTGTCGCAACGTTCACTTGTCTGCTTGCGCAAAACAAAAGGGCCGGAAACCGGCCCTTTACGCGTCAGGAGACGTTACTCGTCAGCATCATCTGCTGGTTCATCATCGGTGTCCGCTTCCGGTGCGATTTCATCATCACCTTCCGCGACGCTTCCGTCGATTGAGTCGAGCTCTTCGTCATCCACCGGCTCGGCAACGCGTTGCAGACCCACAACGTTTTCATCTTCCGCAGTACGGATGAGGATCACGCCCTGGGTGTTACGACCCACCACGCTGATCTCGGAGACGCGGGTACGCACCAGCGTACCGGCATCGGTGATCATCATGATCTGGTCCGCGTCGTCCACCTGCACCGCACCCACAACGGAACCGTTGCGCTCGGTCACTTTGATGGAGATAACGCCCTGCGTGCCGCGTGATTTGGTCGGATATTCGCTTTCCGCCGTGCGTTTACCGTAGCCGTTCTGGGTGACGGTGAGGATTGCGCCTTCGCCACGTGGAACGATCAGGGACACAACGGCATCTTCACCCGCCAGCTTGATACCACGCACGCCGGTCGCGGTACGACCCATTGCGCGCACGGCGTTCTCCTTGAAGCGCACCACTTTACCGGCCGCAGAGAACAGCATCACTTCATCGGAACCAGAAGTCAGATCGACACCGATCAGCTCGTCGCCTTCGTTCAGGTTCACCGCAATAATACCGGCAGAGCGCGGACGGCTGAACTCGGTGAGCGCGGTTTTCTTCACGGTACCGCTGGCGGTCGCCATAAAGACGTTCACGCCCTCTTCGTACTCGCGTACCGGCAGGATGGCGGTGATACGTTCGTTCGCTTCCAGCGGCAGCAGGTTAACGATTGGACGACCACGCGCGCCACGGCTCGCTTCCGGCAGCTGATAGACTTTCATCCAGTACAGACGACCACGGCTTGAGAAGCAGAGGATCGTGTCGTGGGTGTTCGCCACCAGCAGTCGGTCAATGAAGTCTTCTTCTTTAATACGCGCCGCTGATTTGCCTTTACCGCCACGACGCTGTGCTTCGTAGTCGGTCAACGGCTGATACTTCACATAGCCCTGGTGAGACAGGGTAACCACCACGTCTTCGCGGTTGATCAGATCTTCAATGTTGATATCGGAGCTGTTGGCCGTGATTTCGGTACGGCGCTCGTCGCCGAACTGATCGCGCACCAGCTCCAGCTCTTCGCGGATCACTTCCATCAGGCGCTCTGCGCTACCCAGGATATGCAGCAGCTCGGCGATTTGCTCCAGCAGCTCTTTGTACTCGTCGAGCAGTTTTTCATGCTCAAGGCCGGTCAGCTTCTGCAAACGCAGATCCAGAATCGCCTGGGCCTGCTGCTCGGTCAGGTAGTACTGCCCGTCACGCACGCCAAATTCCGGTTCCAGCCACTCGGGACGCGCGGCGTCATCACCCGCACGTTCCAGCATTGCCGCCACGTTACCCAGGTCCCATGGACGCGCAACCAGCGACGCTTTCGCTTCTGCCGGCGTTGGCGCACGGCGGATCAGCTCGATGATTGGGTCGATGTTCGCCAGCGCAACGGCCAGTGCTTCAAGGATATGCGCACGGTCACGCGCTTTGCGCAGTTCGAAGATGGTACGGCGCGTCACCACTTCACGGCGGTGGCGCACGAACGCGCTCAGGATCTCTTTCAGGTTCATGATTTTCGGCTGACCATGGTGCAGCGCAACCATGTTGATACCGAAGGAGACCTGAAGCTGAGTCTGGGAGTAAAGGTTGTTCAGCACAACTTCACCCACCGCGTCGCGCTTGATTTCAATCACGATGCGCATACCGTCTTTATCAGACTCGTCGCGCAGCGCGCTGATACCTTCAACACGTTTTTCTTTAACCAGCTCGGCGATTTTTTCAATCAGACGCGCTTTGTTCACCTGATACGGGATCTCGTGAACAATGATGGTTTCACGGCCGGTTTTGGCGTCCGCTTCCACTTCGGCGCGGGCACGGATGTAAATCTTGCCGCGACCGGTGCGGTACGCTTCTTCAATACCACGACGACCGTTGATGATTGCCGCCGTCGGGAAGTCCGGGCCCGGGATGTGTTCCATCAGCCCTTCAATGCTGATGTCTTCATCGTCGATATAGGCCAGGCAGCCGTTGATCACTTCCGTGATGTTGTGCGGCGGAATGTTGGTTGCCATACCAACGGCGATACCGGACGAACCGTTCACCAGCAGGTTAGGGATCTTCGTTGGCATAACGTCAGGAATTTTTTCCGTGCCGTCGTAGTTATCAACGAAATCAACCGTCTCTTTTTCCAGGTCGGCCATCAGCTCATGGGCAATCTTCGCCAGACGGATTTCCGTATAACGCATTGCCGCGGCGGAGTCGCCGTCGATAGAACCAAAGTTACCCTGACCATCTACCAGCATGTAACGCAGCGAGAACGGCTGCGCCATACGGACAATGGTGTCGTACACCGCGGAATCACCATGGGGATGGTACTTACCGATTACGTCACCAACGACACGGGCAGATTTTTTGTAGGCTTTATTCCAGTCATTGCCCAATACGTTCATGGCGTATAGTACGCGACGGTGTACCGGCTTCAGGCCATCGCGGACGTCCGGCAGCGCACGGCCAACAATGACCGACATCGCATAGTCCAGATAGGAGCTTTTCAGCTCTTCCTCGATGTTAACCGGTGTAATTTCTCTCGCAAGGTCGCTCATCTAACCGCTATCCCTCTACTGTATCCCGGATTCAAAGGTCGCAAATTATAACACAGCCGCGGTGATACAGGTAAACCTATACGCTTTATTCACGGGGATTGCCTGATATACTCATTTGTCTTGCTAAATAAGGAGTAAAAGCGCCCATGAATGCCGAAAAATCCCCGGTGGCTCACAACGTTGACCACGAAGAGATTGCCAAATTTGAAGCGGTGGCGTCCCGCTGGTGGGATCTCGAAGGTGAGTTCAAACCTCTGCATCGTATTAACCCGCTGCGTCTGGGCTATATCGCGGAGCGTTCCGGCGGTCTGTTCGGTAAGAAAGTGCTCGACGTGGGCTGCGGCGGCGGCATCCTGGCGGAAAGCATGGCCCGCGAAGGCGCCACCGTTACCGGTCTTGACATGGGCTTCGAACCTCTGCAGGTGGCTCGTCTTCATGCCCTGGAGTCCGGCGTGCAGGTGGAGTACGTGCAGGAGACCGTAGAAGAACACGCGGCAAAACACGCGCACCAGTATGATGTCGTGACCTGCATGGAGATGCTGGAGCACGTTCCCGATCCGCAGTCGGTGGTCAGCGCCTGTGCGAAACTGGTCAAGCCGGGCGGTCAGGTCTTCTTCTCCACCATCAACCGTAACGGCAAAGCCTGGCTGATGGCCGTGGTTGGTGCAGAGTATGTCCTGCGCATGGTGCCGAAAGGAACGCACGACGTGAAGAAATTCATCAAGCCTGCCGAGCTGCTGAGCTGGGTTGACCAGACGTGGCTCAAGGAGCAGCACATGACGGGCCTGCACTACAACCCGCTGACGGATAAATTCAAGCTCGCGCCGGGCGTTGATGTTAACTATATGTTGCACACAACCGCCAAAAACGCCTAACGTCATTCGTTATTCTTATAAAGATTGCGCGACTTCATGTTGCGCAATTCTGACCTCCCGTTGAAGAAATCAGCACTCGATCAAATTTTGAATTTTTTTTCTGGAATATTGACATCTCTTCCAGGCCTTACGGTACGAGGACTTAGGCTTTTTTACCCTTTCACAACCTCAATTTAACCTCAAAATCAACCCTTGTGCTGAAAAGATTCGATACTAGAATACTCACCATATAGCGTTCTTCTTATCGCAAAACCCCTATATGTAGTATTTATCCACAGAGTTAGTCACAAGACGGATCTGTGGATAAGCGGGGGATATTTTTTTATTTCACGGACAGGTAAAAACCCACATGAATCAGAGTCTGCTGGTGACAAAGCGCGACGGTACTACCGAGCGCATCAATCTGGACAAAATCCATCGAGTTCTCGACTGGGCAGCAGAAGGACTGAACAACGTATCTATCTCCCAGGTTGAACTGCGTTCTCATATTCAGTTCTACGACGGCATCAAAACGTCTGATATCCACGAAACCATCATCAAGGCGGCGGCAGATCTGATCTCCCGCGACGCGCCGGATTATCAGTACCTCGCTGCGCGTCTGGCCATCTTCCACCTGCGTAAAAAAGCCTACGGCCAGTTCGAGCCGCCGAAGCTTTACGACCACGTGGTAAAAATGGTTGAGCTGGGCAAATACGATACGCATCTGCTGGAAGACTATACGGAAGAAGAGTTCGAGCAGATGAACGGGTTTATCGATCACTGGCGCGACATGAACTTCTCCTACGCGGCGGTGAAGCAGCTCGAAGGTAAATACCTGGTTCAGAACCGTGTGACGGGCGAAATCTACGAGAGCGCCCAGTTCCTCTATATTCTGGTGGCCGCCTGCCTGTTCTCTAATTATCCACGCGAAACCCGTCTGGACTACGTGAAGCGTTTCTACGATGCGGTGTCGACGTTCAAGATCTCGCTGCCAACGCCAATCATGTCTGGCGTGCGTACCCCTACCCGTCAGTTCAGCTCCTGCGTGCTGATCGAGTGCGGTGACAGCCTGGATTCCATTAACGCCACCTCCAGCGCCATTGTGAAATACGTTTCCCAGCGCGCCGGTATCGGCATCAACGCCGGTCGCATCCGCGCGCTGGGCAGCCCGATTCGCGGCGGTGAAGCGTTCCACACCGGCTGTATCCCGTTCTACAAGCACTTCCAGACCGCAGTGAAATCCTGCTCTCAGGGCGGCGTGCGCGGCGGTGCAGCAACCCTGTTCTACCCGATGTGGCACCTGGAAGTGGAAAGCCTGCTGGTTCTGAAAAACAACCGCGGCGTGGAAGGCAACCGCGTGCGCCACATGGACTACGGCGTACAGATCAACAAGCTGATGTACACCCGCCTGCTGAAGGGCGAGGACATCACCCTGTTCAGCCCGTCTGACGTCCCGGGCCTGTACGACGCGTTCTTTGCCGATCAGGACGAGTTCGAGCGTCTGTACACCAAATACGAAAAAGACGACAGCATCCGCAAGCAGCGCGTGAAGGCGGTAGACCTGTTCTCCCTGATGATGCAGGAACGTGCCTCTACCGGCCGTATCTACATCCAGAACGTTGACCACTGCAACACCCACAGCCCGTTCGACCCGGTCGTTGCGCCGGTGCGCCAGTCTAACCTGTGCCTTGAGATCGCCCTGCCGACCAAACCGCTGGAAGACGTGAACGACGAAAACGGCGAAATCGCGCTGTGTACGCTCTCTGCGTTCAACCTGGGTGCGATTAAGAGCCTGAACGAGCTGGAAGAGCTGGCCGTGCTGGCGGTTCGTGCCCTCGACGCCCTGCTGGACTACCAGGATTACCCAATCCCGGCGGCAAAACGCGGCGCAATGGGCCGTCGTACCCTGGGTATTGGCGTGATTAACTTCGCCTACTGGCTGGCGAAAAACGGCAAGCGTTACTCCGACGGCAGCGCCAACAACCTGACCCACCAGACGTTCGAAGCGATTCAGTATTACCTGATGAAAGCCTCCAACGAGCTGGCGAAAGAGCAAGGCGCGTGCCCGTGGTTCAACGAAACCACCTATGCGAAAGGCATTCTGCCGATCGACACCTACAAAAAAGACCTGGATGCGATCGTCAGCGAGCCGCTGCATCTCGACTGGGAAGGCCTGCGCGAGTCCATCAAGACTCACGGCCTGCGTAACTCCACGCTCTCTGCCCTGATGCCGTCCGAGACCTCCTCGCAGATCTCTAACGCCACCAACGGGATTGAGCCGCCGCGCGGCCACGTCAGCATCAAAGCGTCCAAAGACGGCGTGCTGCGTCAGGTTGTGCCGGATTACGAAACGCTGGGCAACAACTACGAGCTGCTGTGGGAAATGCCAAACAACGACGGCTACCTGCAGCTGGTGGGTATCATGCAGAAGTTCATCGACCAGTCGATCTCTGCCAATACCAACTATGACCCGACGCGCTTCCCGTCCGGCAAGGTTCCGATGCAGCAGCTGCTGAAAGACCTGCTCACCGCCTATAAGTTTGGCGTGAAAACCCTGTACTATCACAACACCCGTGACGGTGCGGAAGACGCTCAGGACGACCTTGTGCCGTCAATTCAGGACGATGGCTGCGAAAGCGGCGCATGTAAGATCTAATAATACGCCCCTCACCCCGGCCCTCTCCCCACAGGGGCGAGGATGAAAAAATTGCTCCGAACGTTTCCCTCTCCCCTCAGGGGAGAGGGTTAGGGTGAGGGGGAAATAACACCACAGGACTCACCGCAATGGCATATACCACCTTTTCACAGACGAAAAACGACCAGCTCAAAGAGCCGATGTTCTTCGGCCAGCCGGTCAACGTGGCACGCTACGATCAGCAAAAATATGACATCTTCGAAAAGCTGATTGAAAAGCAACTCTCCTTCTTCTGGCGTCCGGAAGAAGTTGACGTTTCCCGCGATCGTATCGATTTCCAGGCGCTGCCGGATCACGAAAAGCACATCTTCCTCAGCAACCTGAAGTACCAGACGCTGCTGGACTCCATTCAGGGCCGTAGCCCGAACGTGGCGCTGCTGCCGCTGATCTCCATTCCTGAGCTGGAAACCTGGGTAGAAACCTGGGCGTTCTCCGAGACGATCCACTCCCGCTCTTACACCCACATCATCCGCAACATCGTTAACGATCCGGCGGTGGTGTTTGACGATATCGTTACCAACGAGCAGATCCAGAAACGTGCGGAAGGCATTTCGCACTACTACGACGAGCTGATTGAGATGACCAGCTACTGGCACCTGCTGGGCGAAGGGACGCACAACGTGAACGGTAAAACCGTCACCGTGAACCTGCGCGCGCTGAAAAAGCAGCTGTACCTGTGCCTGATGAGCGTCAACGCGCTGGAAGCAATTCGCTTCTACGTGAGCTTCGCCTGCTCCTTCGCCTTTGCCGAGCGCAAGCTGATGGAAGGCAACGCCAAAATCATTCGCCTGATCGCCCGTGACGAAGCCCTGCACCTGACCGGCACCCAGCATATGCTGAACCTGCTGCGCAGCGGTACGGACGACCCGGAGATGGCGGAAATTGCTGAAGAGTGCAAGCAGGAGTGCTACGACCTGTTCGTTCTGGCCGCGCAGCAGGAGAAAGAGTGGGCAGACTACCTGTTCCGCGACGGCTCCATGATCGGCCTGAATAAAGACATCCTGTGCCAGTACGTTGAGTACATCACCAACATCCGCATGCAGGCCGTTGGTCTCGACCTGCCGTTCCAGACGCGCTCTAACCCGATTCCGTGGATCAACACCTGGCTGGTGTCCGATAACGTGCAGGTGGCGCCGCAGGAAGTCGAGGTGAGCTCCTATCTGGTCGGTCAGATTGATTCTGAAGTCAACACCGACGATCTGAGCGACTTCCAGCTCTGATGACGCGCGTAACGCTGAGCCTTTCGGGTACAGAAGTGCTGTGCCAGGAAGAACACCCTTCTCTGCTGGTGGCGCTTGAAGCGCATCAGGTGGAGGTAGAGTACCAGTGTCGCGAAGGCTACTGCGGCTCCTGCCGCTGCCGACTGGTCGCCGGTCAGGTAGACTGGCTGACCGAACCGCTGGCCTTTATCAGTGAAGGGGAAATTTTGCCCTGCTGCTGCCGCGCGAAAGGCGATATTGAGATCGAGATGTAAAAAAGGGCCTTGCGGCCCTTTTTCTATTTTAAGAACTCCACCGCTTTATCCGGGAAATCCGTAAACAGTCCGTCCACGCCCGCCTGGTTGTACAATATCTCATAAAGCTGACTCACGTCCGTGGCATACGGCGGCAGCTGGTCGGCACGCACCGTATACGGATGCACCTGCATCTTGCTGGCATGCGCTTCCTTCACCATCGCCGTGAGCTTCACGTGGCCCGGCGTTGAGCCTTCCGCCACCAGCATGTGGTAATCCGGCCCGATACCGTCGGCGTACTGCGCAATCTGCTTCATTGCGCCCGGCTTAAACATCCAGTCGTAGCTGTAGTTCACCCACTTCCCGTCCGGCTGCTTCTCCTGGGTTTCGTTCCAGTCGGTATAAGCAATCAGCTGTACCAGATTGAGGTTCATCCCCATCTTCGGCTCCAGCTCGGTTTTAATGCGCTTCAGCTCAGCGGCGTCAAAACACTGGAGATAGGCTTTGTCCTGCTTGCTGGTGTAGCCGTACTGCTTCAGCACCTCCAGCGTTTTCGCGGCAATGTCCTTCCCTTCCTGATGGTGGAACCACGGCGCCTTGATTTCCGGGTAGATGCCGATATTTTTCCCGGTTGAGTGGTTCAGCCCCTGAACAAACTCAATCTCTTCCTGGAAGGTATGAATACGGAAGTCGGACTTGCCCATCGGGAAGCGTCCCGGATAGACCTGCACCTTCTTACCGTTCTCAATCTCGAAGCCTTCGGTAAACTTCAGCGAGCGGATCTCCGCCAGCGTGAAGTCGATGGCGTAGTAGCGGCCGTCTTTGCGGGCGCGGTCCGGGAAGCGTTCCGCCACGTCAGTAACGCGGTCAAGATAGTGGTCATGCAGGACGACCAGCTGGTCGTCTTTGGTCATGACCAGATCCTGCTCCAGATAATCCGCGCCCTGCGCATAGGCCATCGCTTTCGCCGGCAGCGTATGCTCCGGCAGATAGCCGCTGGCGCCGCGGTGGGCGATGACGATTTTATCCGCCGCCAGCG
The DNA here is from genome assembly GCF_014930695.1 of Enterobacter cloacae complex sp. P40C2. Classification (NCBI taxonomy): domain Bacteria; kingdom Pseudomonadati; phylum Pseudomonadota; class Gammaproteobacteria; order Enterobacterales; family Enterobacteriaceae; genus Enterobacter; species Enterobacter cloacae complex sp. P40C2. The sequence continues at coordinate 166,407 of NZ_JADBRP010000004.1, forward strand.
CGGAGCCGGTCATTAAACCGGCCAGCAGCAGGCCGGTTGTTAAGTAAGATAATTTCATGGCCATGCTCCTTATTGACGACGCGCCTGCACTTCGGCGTGGTGACGTTTTTCACCAATCATCACAATGATGAGCAGCAGAACCGCCAGCACGCTGCCGCCAATCATCACCATAAAGCCACCGTCCCAGCCGAAGAAGTCAACGGTATAACCGACGATAGCACTTGCCGCCACGGAACCGCCCAGGTAGCCAAACAGGCCGGTAAAGCCTGCCGCCGTTCCTGCCGCCTTCTTCGGCGCCAGCTCCAGCGCGTGCAGGCCAATCAGCATTACCGGGCCGTAAATCAGGAAGCCGATGACGATCATACAGGCCATGTCCACGCCCGGGTTGCCCGGCGGGTTGAGCCAGTAAACGACCGTCGCGATGGTCACCAGGGTCATAAAGAACACGCCCGTTGCGCCGCGGTTGCCTTTAAACACCTTGTCCGACATCCAGCCGCAAATCAGCGTCCCCGGGATCCCCGCGTATTCATACAGGAAGTAGGCCCAGGACGATTTATCCAGCGCGAAGTGCTTCACCTCTTTCAGGTAGGTTGGCGACCAGTCGAGAATGCCGTAACGCAGCAGGTAAACAAAGACGTTCGCCACCGCGATGTACCACAGCAGCCTGTTGGGCAGCACGTACTTCATGAAGATCTGCTTTGCCGTCAGCTCTTCTTCGTGCTTCTCGCTGTAATCATCCGGATAGTCGTTTTTGTACTCTTCAATCGGCGGCAGGCCGCAGGACTGCGGCGTATCGCGCATCAGCGCAAAGGCGATAAGCGCGACCAGGATTGCCCCAAAGGCTGGCATATAAAGCGCGGCATGCCAGTCGTTGAACCAGGCCATCCCCAGCAGGAACAGCAGCGGTGGAAGCCCTCCCCCGACGTTATGCGCGCAGTTCCAGACCGATACAATGCCGCCGCGCTCCTTCTGCGACCACCAGTGCACCATGGTGCGTCCGCACGGTGGCCACCCCATCCCCTGGAACCAGCCGCAGAGGAACAGCAGCACGAACATGACGGCAATGCTGGACGTCGCCCACGGCACAAAGCCCATAAACAGCATCACCGCTGCCGCCAGGATCAGGCCGGCGGGCAGGAACACGCGCGGATTCGAGCGATCCGACACGGACCCCATAATAAATTTCGAAAAACCGTAGGCGATAGAGATCCCCGACAGCGCGAAACCCAGATCGCCGCGCGAGAAGCCCTGCTCCACCAGGTACGGCATGGCGAGCGCGAAGTTTTTACGTACCAGGTAGTACGCCGCATAGCCAAAGAAAATCCCCATGAAGATTTGCCAACGCAGACGGCGGTAGAGAGGGTCTATCTCTGCCTCTGGCAGTCGCGCCCGATGTGGCGCAGGTTTAAAGATACTGAGCATAACAGCCTCCGTGGCCTTTCAAAAAATGACCGGACATAACGCGCCCGGCTACAGAGGCGGCGATGTTAAGAAATCACGGTGATTGTTACTGTGAATCAACGCACAGATTGTTACAGAAATATGACAGAATGCGCAAAAAAGCGCATGAAATCACGTTTCACTTTCGAATTTCGCGCGTTTATGTTCGAAATCAAACAAACCACACTATCACTGTGGCTAAATGCTAAAAAACGAACATAGAGGAAAGGCAATGACAATTCACGATCCACGCTACAGCGATGTGATTATCATTGGCGGTGGCGCGACGGGTGCCGGCATCGCACGCGACTGCGCCCTGCGGGGGCTGAGCGTCACGCTTCTGGAACGCCACGATATCGCCACCGGCGCGACCGGGCGAAACCACGGCCTGCTGCACAGCGGCGCGCGCTACGCGGTTACCGATGCGGAATCCGCGCGCGAATGCATCGCGGAGAATCAGATCCTCAGGCGCATCGCCCGCCACTGCGTTGAGCCCACCGACGGGCTCTTTATTACCCTTCCCGAAGATGACCTCGCCTTTCAGCACACCTTTATTACCGCCTGCACGGCGGCAGGCATCCGCGCGGAGGCAATCGATCCTGCGCTGGCGCGCCGTCTTGAACCGTCGGTCAACCCGGCCTTACTCGGCGCGGTAAAAGTGCCTGACGGCACCGTTGACCCCTTCCGCCTGACCGCCGCCAATATGCTGGACGCGCGCGAGCACGGCGCACGTATTCTGACCGGGCATAGCGTCACCGGGCTTATTCGTGAAGGCAATACCGTGCGCGGGGTGCGCGTTTGGGATACGCAGTACAACGAACACAGCGAGCTGTATGCCGCCGTGGTGGTGAACGCGGCGGGGATCTGGGGCCAGCGCATCGCAGAATATGCCGATTTAGCCATCCGCATGTTCCCGGCAAAGGGTTCGCTGCTGATCCTCGATCACCGCATCAATAACCATGTGATCAACCGCTGCCGCAAACCGTCCGACGCCGACATCCTGGTGCCCGGCGACACCATTTCGCTCATCGGCACGACGTCTACGCACGTCGACTATAGCGACATTGACGTTAACCGCGTCACTGCTGAAGAGGTGGACATTCTGCTGCGCGAAGGGGAAAAGCTGGCCCCGGCGATGGCGCAGACCCGCATCCTGCGCGCCTATGCAGGGGTGCGCCCGCTGGTTGCCAGCGATAACGACCCGAGCGGGCGCAACGTCAGCCGCGGCATCGTGCTGCTCGATCACGCCGAGCGCGACGGCATGGACGGGTTTATCACCATCACCGGCGGTAAGCTGATGACCTACCGCCTGATGGCGCAGTGGGCCACCGACGCGGTCTGCCGCAAGCTCGGGAACACCACGCCGTGCGTCACGGCAGAACGGGCCCTGCCTGGCTCGCAGCAGTCGACAGAAAAAACGCTGCACAGCATCATTTCCCTTCCCGCGCCGCTTCGCGGTTCGGCGATTTACCGCCACGGCGACCGCACCCCGGCCTGGCTCGGTGAAGGGCGGCTGAGCCGCAGCCTGGTGTGCGAATGCGAAGCCGTAACCGCAGGCGAGGTGCAGTATGCGGTGGAAAACCTGACGGTGAACAACCTGCTCGACTTACGCCGCCGCACGCGCGTGGGGATGGGCACCTGCCAGGGGGAGCTCTGCGCCTGCCGCGCAGCCGGGTTGCTGCAACGTTTTCACGCGACCACCTCTACCCAGTCGCTCGCCCAGCTGAGCGATTTTTTAAACGAGCGCTGGAAAGGCATTCAGCCCGTCGCCTGGGGCGATGCCCTGCGCGAAAGCGAGTTTACCCGCTGGGTCTATCAGGGGCTTTGCGGCCTGGAGAAGGAGCCAAATCATGAAATTTGATACCGTGATCGTCGGCGGCGGGCTGGCGGGCCTGCTCTGCGGCATTAAGCTGACGCAGCAGGGTCTGCGCTGCGCCATCGTGACCCGTGGACAAAGCGCCCTTCACTTCTCCTCCGGCTCGCTGGATTTACTGGGCGCGCTGACGCTTGCGGATCTCCCGCCCGAGCACCCCTACCGCCTGACGGGCGCAGAGAATATGGCCCGCTTTGCCTGTGAAGCAGAACATCTGCTGTCCACCTGCGGCGCCCGCATGCAGGGTGACGCAGAACAAAATCATCTGCGCGTTACGCCGCTCGGCACCCTGCGCGCCGCCTGGCTTAGTCCGGAAGAGGTGCCCGTCGCCCCCATTACGGCGGCACGCGTGCTGGTGGTTGGAATCGGCGGTTTCCTCGATTTCCAGCCGCACCTGGCCGCCGCGTCCCTTAAGCAGCAGGGGGTGCAGGTGGAGACGGCAGAGATTGACCTTCCCGAACTCGACGTGCTGCGCGAGAACCCCAGCGAGTTTCGCGCGGTGAATATTGCCCGCCTGCTGGATAATGAACGTTACTGGCCGCGCCTGTACGAGGCGCTTCGGCCGCTCGGCGAGACCTGCGACGCCCTGTTTATGCCCGCCTGTTTTGGCTTAAGCGACAACCGGCTCTGGCGCTGGCTCTCGGAGCGCCTGCCCTGCACGCTCGGTTTACTGCCAACGCTGCCCCCTTCCGTGCCCGGCATTCGTCTGCATACCCAGCTGCAGCGCCAGTTTGTCGCGCAGGGCGGCGTGTGGATGGCGGGCGACGAGGTGAAGAAAATCACCCTGAACGGGGGCGCGGCAGGTGAAGTCTGGACCCGCAACCACGACGATATCCCCCTTCGTGCGCGCTACACGGTGCTGGCCAGCGGCAGCTTTTTCAGCAACGGTCTGCTGAGCAGCCGGGATGGCGTGCGTGAGGCGATCCTCGGGCTGGACGTCCGGCAAAGCGGCTCCCGCGCGGACTGGTATCAGAGCGATTTCTTCGCCCCGCAGCCGTGGCAGCAGTTCGGCGTCATAGTCGACGACCGGCTGCGTCCGCAGCTGCACGGGAAACCGGTTGAAAATCTCTACGCCATCGGCTCGGTTCTGGGCGGATACGATCCCGTGGCGCAGGGCTGCGGCGGCGGCGTTTGCGCGGTTACCGCGCTGCACGTTGCGGAGCAGATTATCCAGCGCAGGGAGGCTGCACGATGAACGACACCCGTTTTGAAAGCTGTATCAAATGCACGGTCTGCACCACGGTTTGCCCGGTGAGCGGCGTGGATCCGCGCTATCCCGGCCCGAAACAGGCCGGTCCCGACGGAGAGCGTCTGCGCCTGAAGGACGGGGCGCTGTACGACGAGGCGCTGAAATACTGCATCAACTGCAAACGCTGCGAAGTTGCCTGCCCGTCGGACGTGAAGATTGGCGACATCATCCAGCGCGCCCGGGCGCGCTACAGCACGCAAAAGCCGACGCTGCGCGACGCGATACTGAGCCACACCGACCTGATGGGCAGCGTCTCCACGCCTTTCGCGCCGGTGGTCAATGCCGCCACCGCGCTAAAACCGGTGCGCAGGCTGCTGGACGCAACGCTTAAAATCGACCATCACCGTAGCCTGCCGAAATACGCTCACGGCACCTTCCGCCGCTGGTATAAATCCGTGGCGGCAGATCAGGCGCAGTTTGCCGACCAGGTCGCCTTCTTCCACGGCTGCTACGTGAACTACAACCATCCGCAGCTGGGAAAAGACCTGCTGAAGGTGCTGAACGCCATGGGAACAGGCGTACAGCTGCTGAGCAAGGAGAAGTGCTGCGGCGTTCCGCTGATTGCCAACGGTTTTACCGACAAAGCGCGCAAGCAGGCGAAAAGCAACGTCACCGCTTTGCGCGAGGCGATCGTCGACAAAGGGATCCCGGTGCTGGCGACGTCGTCAACCTGCACCTTCACGCTGCGCGATGAATATCCTCACCTGCTGGACGTGGATAACAGCGGCCTGCGCGAGCACATTGAGCTGGCGACCCGCTTTCTCTGGCGCAGGCTGGACGGCGGGCAGACGCTGCCGCTGGGCAACCTGCCGCTGAAGGTGGTGTATCACACCCCGTGTCATATGGAGAAGATGGGCTGGTCAATCTATACGCTGGAGCTGCTGCGGCTGATCCCGGGGCTGGATCTGACGGTGCTGGATTCCCGCTGCTGCGGCATCGCAGGCACCTACGGCTTTAAGCGGGAAAATTACCAGACGTCACAGGCGATTGGGGCTCCGCTGTTCCGCCAGATTGAAGAGAGCGGCGCGGATATCGTGGTGACAGACTGCGAAACCTGTAAATGGCAGATTGAGATGTCCACCAGCAAGCGCTGTGAACATCCCATTAGCCTGCTGGCAAAAGCGCTGGCGTAACCGTTGCCGGGGCCACCGCCCCGGCGACCGCTTACTCGACGAACAGCGTTTCCACCACGTTGATCCAGCCGTGCTCGCTGGCGACCTCTTTCCCGTTCAGCCAGCGGCGCAGCATGTTCAGCGCCATCATCGCGCATACCTCCTGGCGCACGGCCAGGCTATGGCGGGTAATGCTCATCTTCACGCGCAGGGCGTGCGTGCCTTCCGGCGTCGCCAGGGCAAGGTTGAGGTATTCGTCATCCAGCCCGCCGACGAACAGCGCCAGCCCCGCGAAATGCTTCACTCTGCGCTCGGATGCCCAGCGTGCCGTCTGCGCCAGCGTCTCCTGCTGGAACGGCACCACTTCGCTGGCCAGCAACGGCGCACCCGCGCGGGTAAGCTGAAGCGCCAGAAGCCCACCGGTAAACTGCTCGCTTAGCGTCACGCTCAGCTGGCGAGACTGCAAATGCCGTGCAATCTGCGCCGGCAGCCCTTCCGTGCCTTCGAAGATCAGGCTTTCCCCGGCAACGCGCTGCACCTCAGGCCATAGCGCCAGCATGGCGGCTTTTTCCGTCGCCGGCCCGGTCAGCTTGAGTTCGATAATCGGCATGGAGGAGCGATAGCCCATCGACACGCCGGGCGGCAGCTTCAGGCCGTCGAGGCTCTGGGCCAGATCGCTCTCCGAGCGGCCAAACGTGGTCAGGCGCAGGCACAGCGGCGGTTCAGGCAGGGTGAAGCGCGCGCGCAGGCGCGGCAGGATCTGCTGCTCGACCATCACCTTAAATTCCGACGGCACGCCGGGGGTAAAGAACATCAGGCAGCGGTTAAGCTGAACGGCAAACCCGCAGGCGGTGCCGACCGGGTTATCAATCAGTTCCGCACTGGCGGGAATTTCAGCCTGTTTGCGGTTGCTGGGAGCCATTACGCGGCCACGATCGGAGAAAAAGCGCTCCATCTGCGCCAGCCACGCCTCGTGCAGCACTAACCCTTCGCCTTTGGCCGTGGCGGCGGCCAGCGCGCTAAGATCGTCGCTGGTGGGACCCAGCCCGCCGTTCACAATCAGCACGTCGCACTGCTCGCTGCGCTCGCGCAGAACGTTGACCAGTGACTCAAGACTGTCGCCCACCGTGTTGCGGCGCGTTAACGGTAATCCTTGCTCAAAGAAGAGATCGGCGAGCCAGGCGGCATTGGTATCAATGATTTGCCCATGCAGCACTTCGTCGCCAGTGGATAACATTTCCACGTTTATCATTGTGTTCTCCCATTTCAATGGTCAAAACACTATAGCGCAATCGAAGAGCGGGGGAAGAGAGAAACTGGCGCGACGGAACGCCGCGCCGAAGGGGTTAGAAGCCTGCACTAACGCCTACGTACGGGCCGTCGGCCAGCGCGTTGTCGCGGTTGCCGTCTTTACCGGCCAGGTTCAGATAGCGATAGCCTGCTTCGATGGTGATTGGACGCATGATGGTCCAGCGCGCGCCGGCGTTGGCTTCCTGGTAGCTCTCGATACCGCTGGAGAGGGAGTCCGGGGAGTAGTAGTACTCGCCGAACAGGCCAAAGCTGTCGCCAATCTTCCACTGCAGCCCGCCGCCTACTGCCGCCGCGTAGCCTTCGTCACCGTCGTTCGGGTTGGTGTAGATCCCTTTACCGCCGACGGTCGCCAGGAATGGACCAAGCGGAACGTTAAAGCCGAGGCCCAGGCTCGCCGCGTCGCCATCGTCGTCGTTATGCGTCCAGCCGCCGGTCATCGCCAGGCCTGCGCTATCCGTGCCAAGACCAAAGCCCAGATGGGTATAGTCCTCGCCCGCCGAGCCGTTGAAGGAGATAGCGTTGGCCGCAGCCGATACAACCATCAGGCCTAAGCCCATTAATGCCACTTTTTTCATTGTCGTGATCCCGCACAATTTATTCACAGATGTCCCAAAACCGCGAGATTTTAACCTGACTATCCGTGGGATCAATGGACTCCGCATACATCGAACAATTAGTTTGTAACGATATGAAAATATCGGCATTTACGTCATCAATAAAAAGCGCATTTTCACGCTCAGGCCGCCCAGCTGTTCACTGGCCGAGAGCTGAAGATGGCTGCGGTGCAGGCGGGCGATGTCCCCGGCCAGCGCCAGCCCAATCCCGGACCCGGCGGCGTCCCCCACGTTATCCAGCCGATGAAACGGCAGCATGGCCTGGGCGATCTGATCTTCAGCAATTCCCGGACCGCAGTCCTCCACGCGAAGCTCAACGGCGTTGTTATCGGTGCGTAAAAACACCGTGACTATGCCCTGCTCCGGGGTGTATTTGATGGCGTTCTCCAGCAGGTTCGCGCACAGCTCGCCCAGCAGCACGTCGTCCCCTTCGATCATCACCGGCTGCTGAACGCCGTCATACCCGAGATCGATACCCTTGCTGCGCGCCTGCGCCAGCCGGGAAAAGCAGCAGTTTTGCACCACCTGCACCAGATCGACGGGGCCAAACTGCCGCTCACCCTGCTCCTTTCGCTTCACCGCCGAAAGCTGCAGCAGCCGCTCGGTCAGCACGATGGTGTTGTCCAGCGTGACGTTCATCGCCCGCAAGCTCTCCTGCCACAGGGCCGGATCGTTTCGCGTCAGGGCAACCGAAACCTGAGTTTTGAGCACCGCCAGCGGGGTTTTGAGCTGGTGGGAGGCATCGGCGCTGAAGCGCTCCTGCCGCGACAGCACGCCGCGCAGCCGGTCGATATAGCGGTTAAACGCCACGATCAGCAGGCGCGTTTCCGACCAGGGCAGCAGCTCCGGCAGCGGGGCCAGCAGCCCGGGCTCACGGCGCACCATCAGTGAGGAGAGCTGGCGCATCGGGCGCAGCACGCGGCGCAGCAGCCAGGCGGTTAAGACCAGCGTCAGCAGCACCAGCAGCCCCTGCGAGACTAGTGATGAAAAGAGAAGCTGGGTGGCCAGATAGCGCCGCGACTGCAGGGTTTCGGCAACGTAGATCTCCGCCATTCCGGACACGCTGTCTTCGTTAACCGGCTGAAGCAGCTTCGCCACGCGGATCGCCTGACCGCGATACTCGGTATGATAGAACCAGGCCAGCGCGGGATAGTGCGTGGTGCGCGACGTGGAGGGGGGCATGTTCGGCAGGTCGTCATAGCCGGAGATCGTCCGACCGTCCGGGTCAACCACCTTGTAGTAGAGGCGATCGTTCATGTTCAGCTCAAAGCTGTCGAGCACCACCCAGGGAACGTTGACCAGCAGCTTGCCGTTGTGCACCTCCAGCCGTTCAGACACCGTACGCGCCGAGGATAGCAGCGTGCGGTCATAGGCCTGCGTCGCCGCCTGAAGCGCGCTGACGTAGCTGTTGAAGGCCGACAGCCCCCATAACAGCAGCAGCGGCAAACCCAGAAAGAGCAGAAGTTGCTGGTAAAGCGACTGCGGCTTAACCCACCTCATCGCCGCACTCCAGCACGTAGCCCAGACCCCGAAGCGTGGTGATCCGCACGCCGCTGCCGGCCAGCTTCTTACGCAGGCGGTGAATATAGAGGTCGATGCTCTCGGGGCTGACGTCGTCGTTCAGGCTAAACACCTGGTCGAAAAGCTGCTGTCGGGATACGGGGCGGGTGCGGCGGTGCATCAGCACCTTCAGTAACGAAAGCTCGCGGGGCGTGAGCGAGAGGGGCTCATCGCGCAGAAGAAAAAAGCCGTCGTCATCGTATTCCAGCTCCCCCAGGCGCTGGCGCTCCTGGGTTCGCCCTTCACTGCGGCGCAGCAGCGCGCGCAGGCGGGCATCAAGCTCCTCCAGCTCGAACGGCTTTGGCAGGTAGTCGTCAGCCCCGGCATTCAGGCCTTTCACCCTGTCCGCCACGTTGCTGCGGGCGGTAAGAAACAGCACGGGAAGCGTCTGCCCGCGCTTTCTCAGGCGGTGCACCACCTCCAGCCCGTCGAAGCCGGGCATGCCGATATCAAGAATGGCGACGGCATAGTTTTCCCCCTGCAAAAGGTGATCGGCCGCGCGCCCGTCGTTAACGCAGTCCACGGCAAAACCGTTCTGTACCAGCGCTTTCTCCAGCCAGTGAGCCAGCTCACGATTATCTTCCGCCAGTAAGAGACGCATATCACATCCTGTAAAGTTGGTGTCGCAGTGAAAGGGAAATGAAAGGTTATTGTTTTAACAATCACGCAACGGAACCGCTACAAGGTGGTTCACATAATCAGAAAAAAGACACCCGTACCCGTACTCCCGGTTCTCCGGCGTGAGGATAAACGATGAAAAAACAATTACTTTCTGCTCTTGCTGCAAGCGTTTTGATGTTGAGTGCCTCTGTCGTCCAGGCGCAGGATGCCCCGTCCCGCACCGAATGCATTGCTCCGGCCAAGCCCGGCGGCGGTTTCGACCTGACGTGCAAGCTGATTCAGGTCAGCCTTCTGGAGACGAAGGCCATCGAAAAACCGATGCGCGTTACCTACATGCCCGGCGGCGTGGGCGCGGTAGCCTACAACGCCATTGTCGCGCAGCGCCCTGCCGAAGCGGGTACCGTGGTGGCCTTCTCCGGCGGCTCGCTGCTGAACCTGTCGCAGGGCAAATTTGGCCGTTATGACGTGGACGACGTGCGCTGGCTCGCCACCGTGGGCACCGATTACGGCATGATTGCCGTTCGCGCCGACTCCCCGTGGAAATCCCTGAAAGATCTGCTGACCGCCATGGAAAAAGATCCGAACAGCGTGGTGATTGGCGCGGGCGCGTCTATCGGCAGCCAGGACTGGATGAAAGCCGCTCTGCTGGCGCAGCAGGCAAAAGTGGATCCGCACAAGATGCGCTACGTGGCCTTTGAAGGCGGCGGTGAGCCGGTCACGGCGCTGATGGGCAACCACGTGCAGGCCGTTTCTGGCGATCTCAGCGAAATGGTGCCCTACCTGAGCGGGGATAAAATTCGCGTGCTGGCGGTGTTCTCGGAAAACCGCCTGCCGGGCCAGCTGGCAGACGTCCCAACCGCCAAAGAGCAGGGTTATGACCTGGTCTGGCCGATCATTCGCGGCTTCTTCGTCGGGCCAAAGGTGACCGACGCCGAGTACCAGTGGTGGGTGGATACCTTCGCAAAACTCCAGCAAACCGAGTCGTTCAAAAAGCAGCGCGATCTGCGCGGGCTGTTTGAGTTCAACCTGAACGGCAAGCAGCTGGACGACTACGTGAAAAAACAGGTGAATGATTACCGCGAGCAGGCGAAAGCCTTTGGCCTGGCGAAATAACCGGAGGCGCTATGAGCGATCGCATTTTTGCCGGGATCTGGCTGTTGCTCTGCGTTGGCGGGATGTTCGTCGCCTGGCAGATCCACAGCGAATACAGCTATGAACCCGTGGGGCCACGCCCCTTCCCTGTGGGCATTGTCGGCCTGATGCTGCTCTGCTCGGTAGCCCTGCTGCTGCGCCACCCGGATACCGTGGAGTGGCCGCCGCGCCGCACGCTGCAGCGTCTGCTGGTGATGGTGATTGTGCTGCTGATGTACGCGTGGGGCTTTGAGTGGCTCGGCTTCCCGATTGCCACTGCCCTGCTGACGATGGTGATTGGCCTGCTGTTTAACGCCTCGCTGACCGCGGCGGGGATCTCCGGGGTCGTGCTGGGCATTTTACTCTGGTACGCCTTCGACCGCCTGCTGGACGTGACGCTGCCCCTCGGCGCATGGTTTAACTAACGGAGCACGCTATGGATACCTGGATCTATCTCTCTCAGGGGTTCGCGGTAGCGATGACCCCGGAAAACCTGGTGATTGCCCTGATCGGCTGTTTCGTCGGGACCATCGTCGGCCTGCTGCCCGGCCTTGGCCCCATCAACGGCGTGGCGATTTTATTGCCGCTGGCCTTTGCCCTGCATCTGCCCGCGGAATCGGCGCTGATCCTGCTGGCGACGGTGTACATCGGCTGTGAATACGGCGGGCGTATTTCGTCGATACTGCTTAACGTGCCCGGCGATGCCGCCGCCATTATGACCGCGCTGGATGGTTATCCGATGGCGCAGCAGGGGCGCGGCGGCGTGGCGCTCTCGATTTCCGCCGTCAGCTCGTTCTTTGGCTCCCTGATCGCCATCGGCGGCATCATTCTGTTCGCCCCGGCGCTGGCCCAGTGGTCGCTGGCCTTTGGTCCGGCCGAATATTTTGCCCTGATGGTGTTCGCCATCGCCTGCCTCGGCAGCATGATGGCGCAGAACCCGCTGAAGTCGTTTTTGTCCGCGCTGATTGGCTTAGGGTTAGCCACCGTCGGCGTGGATGCCAACACCGGGGTTTACCGCTTTACCTTCGACAGCGTTCACCTGTCCGACGGCGTGCAGTTTATCGTCGTCGTGATTGGCCTGTTCTCCGTATCGGAAATCTTGCTGATGCTGGAACATACCAGCAGCGGGCAGACGCTGGTGCGTAAAACCGGCCGTATGCTCTTTAACGCCAAAGAGGGGGCGCAGTGCGTGGGTGCCACCCTGCGTTCGTCGGTGATTGGTTTCTTCGTCGGCATTCTGCCCGGCGCGGGGGCAACCATCGCCAGCGCCATTACCTACATGACCGAGAAGAAGCTGAGCGGTAACGGCGACAGCTTCGGCAAAGGCGATATACGCGGCGTGGCGGCGCCAGAGGCGGCCAATAACGCCTCGGCCTGCGGCTCGTTTATCCCGATGCTGACGCTTGGCGTGCCGGGCTCCGGCACCACGGCGGTGATGATGGGCGCGCTGACGCTCTATAACATCACTCCCGGTCCGGCGATGTTTACCGAGCAGCCCGATATCGTCTGGGGCTTGATTGCGGCGCTGCTGATTGCCAACGTGATGCTGCTGGTGATGAACATCCCGCTGATCGGCCTGTTTACCCGAATGCTGACCATTCCCCTCTGGTTCCTGGTCCCGGCTATCGCCGCCGTCTCTGCGGTTGGGGTATACGCGGTGCACAGCACCACCTTCGACCTGGTGTTAATGGTGCTGCTCGGGGTGCTGGGGTACATTTTACGCAAAATGCACTTCCCGATGTCGCCGCTGATTTTAGGGTTCGTGCTGGGTGAGATGCTGGAGCAGAACCTGCGCCGCGCCCTCTCCATCAGCAACGGCAACATGGCGATTCTGTGGGAGAGCAGCGTGACGAAGATCCTGCTGGGAATGGCGATCATGGTTATTGTCGTGCCGCCGGTGCTGCGCTGGATGCGCCGACGCCACCACAAACCGCAGCCGGATATCGGCTGATTATCCCCTCAACAGGGCATTGACCCACTGCTTTAACGCCTGGCGGGAGATCTTTATCCCGCCATTTTTTAGCTCCGGCGGCAGGGCCAGCCAGTGCACCGGCTGCTCAAAGCGCGCCAGCCTGCCCTTAACCCACTCCGGTAACAGCGTGATATCCGTGCCGGGCTCGCATTCCACTACCGCAACCGGGCGCTGCCCGAACTCAACGTCATCCAGCGGAACGATAAACGCCTGGCTCACCTGCGGGTGCGTGACGATGACGCGCTCCAGCGCTTCCGGCTGGATCCCTTCTCCGCCGCTGAAAAAGAGATTGTCCATCCGGCCCAGAATGGTCAGACGGCCGTTACGCCACTCGCCGCGATCGCGGGTGGCAAACCAGCCCTGCTCGTTGACCAGCGGCAGCAGCGCGCCGTCTCGCCAGTAGCCCGTCGCCATGCTGTCTGCCCGGATCCAGACCTCACCGTTGACCACCTGAACCTCCCTGCCCGGCAGCGCGCTGCCCACGTCGGGCTCGCCGTCGGCCGCCTTGGCGCAGACGGTGGAAGCAAACTCGGTCAGGCCGTAGCCGCAGAACGTGCGGATCCCCTTTTCGCGCGCCTGTTCGGTCAGCTCAACGGGGATTTCCGCTCCGCCGAGCAGCACGGCCTTCAGCGCGACGGGATGGTGTGAATTGAGCAGTCGCCACAGCTGGGTCGGCACCAGCGAGGCGTGGGTGCAGCCCCGTAGCGCCTGCTCCAGCGGCTGTTTTTCGCGCACGGTGAGACGACCTCCGCCCTGCAGCCAGCGCCACAAGATCCCCTGACCGGAGACGTGAAACAGCGGCAGGGACAGCAGCCAGTCGTCGTCATCGCCGTAAGGCATCAGCGACAGCACGCCTTTTGCGCTCGCAAGGTGGGCAGCGCAGGTGTGCACCGCCGCCTTCGGCAGGCCGGTGGAGCCGGAGGTGAGCGTCATCGAGGCCAGACGTTCCGCCCGCCACGTCACGCCGCCCTGCCCCTCTCCCTCTCTTAACGCCAGCGCGGGCAGACCGTCGTATTCACCGTTGAGCACCAGCGCAAAGCGCAGCGTCATCTGCGGCATCAGCACGTCCAGCAGGGGACGCGGAAGCTGAGGGTTTACCGGTAAAATGCGTGCGCCGCACTGCAGCAGCGCAAGCCAGGCCAGCAGGGTTCGGGGATGGTTGTGGGCGAGCAGCATGACGCCGTCACCGTCACTGACCCCCTGAGACTGAAAACCGGCTGCCAGCCCGTCGATACGCTCGCACAGCTGAGACCAGCTGAGCGTTACATCGCCTAAGCGCAGCGCGGGCCTGTCGGCATGCCGCGCGCGCCAGTGCCGCCACGGCCAGTCGGTAAAAGTCATTGCAGCGGCTCCAGCGCCCCAGCGTCGAGGCACGGCAGGGTGCTGCCTGGCCAACGGCGAATAAGCTGCGCCTGCATCAGGTTCAGCGTATCGAGGCCGGGAGTAGTCTGCGGCGTTAGCCAGGCGGCAACGCGCGCCAGCTGCGTCAGCCCAAGGCTTGACTCGATGGACGAGCTGATCACCGCCGTCAGCCCCGAAGCATGGGCCGCCGCGACCTGCTCGCGCACCGTATTAAGGCTGCCGGTAAGCGTCGGCTTGATGACCACGGCACTGACGCCGGGCTCGGCGACGAAGGCAAAATCGGCTTCGCGCAGGCTTTCATCCCAGGCGATAGCAATGCCCGTTTCCCTGGCAAAGGCGCGGGAATCGTCGCGGGTTTTGCACGGCTCCTCGAGAAACGCAATGCGGCTGCGGTACGCGGGGTTAACGTATTTCGCGAACTGCTGCGCCTTGAGCGGCGTCCAGGCGCGGTTGGCGTCCAGACGCAGGCGCAGGTCGGGGATGGCTTCCAGCAGCAGGTTGACCACCATCCCGTCGCGCACCGCTTCGTACAGGCCGACCTTGATTTTCGCCACCTTCTCGCCCGGCATCGCGGAGAGCAGCGCGAAGAGTTCATCCGGATCGCCGGTGCAGAGCGGCGCGGCGCGATAGTTCGCCGCCTCCGGCAAACTGCCGTCCAGCTCTGCCAGCGCGCAGCTGATGCCGAACGCGGCGGAAGGAACGTCCGGCAGCGCCGGATCGTCTCCCTCGCGCCAGTCGTGCGTCCAGGCCATCAGCGCGGCCTGCGCCTCGTCCAGCGTTTCCAGGCTAAAGCCCGGAAGCGGGGCTATCTCGCCCCACCCTTCCCGCTCGCCCTCCCGAAGGTGCACGAAAAAGCCGTCACGGGTTTTTAACCGCCGTTCACGCAGCACCACGCCCGCGTCCATCGGTATCTGCCAGCGGTAAACCTGCGCGCGACGCATTACGGGTTCCGTTTGTATTTGCTGAAGTCTGGCTGGCGTTTTTCGTTGAACGCGTTGCGCCCTTCCTGACCCTCTTCGGTCATATAGAACAGCATGGTCGCGTTGCCCGCCAGCTCCTGAAGGCCCGCCTGGCCGTCACAGTCGGCGTTGAGCGCGGCTTTCAGGCAGCGCAGCGCCATTGGGCTGTTTTGCAGCATTTCGCGACACCAGCGCACGGTCTCTTTCTCAAGATCGGCAACGGGCACCACGGTGTTGACCAGCCCCATATCCAGCGCTTCCTGCGCGTTGTACTGGCGGCACAGGAACCAGATCTCGCGGGCTTTTTTCTGGCCGACGATGCGCGCCATGTAGGATGCGCCCCAGCCGCCGTCGAAGGAACCCACTTTCGGGCCGGTCTGGCCGAAGATGGCGTTTTCCGCCGCGATGGTCAGGTCGCACATCATGTGCAGCACGTGGCCGCCGCCGATGGAATAACCTGCCACCATCGCCACCACCGGTTTCGGGCAGGTGCGGATCTGGCGCTGGAAATCCAGCACGTTCAGGTGGTGCGTACCCGCATCGTCCTGGTATCCGCCGTAGTCGCCACGCACTTTTTGATCGCCGCCGGAGCAGAAGGCTTTTTCGCCTTCGCCGGTCAGGACGATGACGCCGATGCTGTCGTCGTAGCGGGCATCCGCCAGCGCCTGGATCATCTCTTTGACGGTCAGCGGACGAAACGCGTTGCGCACCTGAGGGCGGTTAATGGTGATTTTGGCAATGCCGTCGGCGGACTTGTGGTAACGAATGTCGGTGTAGCCTTCGGAGCAGTCCTGCCATTCGACCGGCGCGTAAAGCATGTTTTCATCAGGATAGATCATAGCGTGTCCTTTGTTCGATAACGCAGTATCTGAGCCAGACTCGCGGCAACCGCATCCGGGTTTTCCCGGTGGGCGTTGTGTCCGGCATGAGGGATAGCATGGCGCGTGGCGTTAAGTTCAGCAGCGATGGCGTTGAACTTCTCATCACGTTCGCCATAGAGATAGTAAAAAGGAAAATCACGCGCGCTGAGCGCGGGACGCAGGTCAGGCTGAACGGCAAGCGAGGTGGCTTCCAGCATCTCTGCCAGCTTCAGGCCGTTGTTCCGGCTGCGCAGGGCGATAAGCGCGCGGCGCTGCGCCTGCGTGAGGGAGGCAAAGACGGGCTGCTGATACCAGTCGGCGAAGACGGCTTCCAGCGGCTCGCCGCGAAAACGTGACGCCCAGCGGCGGTCGGATATAAGCCGCGCCTCGCGCGCATCGGCGTGGAGCAGGCCCGGGTGCCCGCCTTCCACAATCAGCCCGTTCAGGCCCGCAGGACGCTGGCAGGCATGAAACATCGCAATGCGGCCGCCGAGGGAGTACCCCACCAGCCAGAAGCTTAGTATGTTGTAACTAATAAGGGTGCGGGTAAGCAGCGCGCTCATCCCGGCAAATGCCGTCACGCCGATGTCCGCTGACTCACCGTGTCCCGGCAGGTCCAGGTAGAGCCGGGGATAGTCCTTCAGCGACGCTCCGACAGCCTGCCACTCGCGGCGGTCGCCGGAAAAACCGTGCAGGAAAACCAGCCAGGGGTAGCCTGGCTTTCCGGGCTGCGTGACGCCTGCGAGGATCACAGGTGGCTCACCTGCGCCAGCAGAGTTTGCAGCTTCTGCGCGCCGTCAGAATCGTTGACCACCAGCTCAATCAGCGTTGCGCCGGGCTGTCGCCAGGCGGTGCTCAGCGCCGTTTCCAGATCGTCCCAGCTTTCCGGGCGATGGTATTTAAGGCTGAACATGGCGGCGGCATGTTCAAACTGCACGTTCTGCGGCATCAGATAGAAGCGCTCGCGTTCGCTCTGCGGGGTCGGCAGCAGCGAGAAAATCTGGCCGCCGTTATTGTTAACGACAATCAGCACAAACGGTGCCGACGCCTGACGCAGCAGCGCCAGCGCGTTGAGATCGTAGAGCGCGGAGAGGTCCCCCACAATCGCCAGCGTGGATTTGGCGCTGGCGCGCTGTACGCCGGCCGAGGTGGAGATCAGGCCGTCAATGCCGCTCGCCCCCCGGTTGCTGTACACCGGGTAACCAGCGGGCAGCTTCGAGAGGGCGTCAATCAGGCGCACGACGAGGCTGTTACCGACAAAAAGCTGCCCCTGCTCGGGAAGATATTTCCGGATACGGTGCGCCAGCCCGGCTTCACTGAACGCTTCGCACTGCGCTTTGGTAAGCTCCCACGCCTGGCGTGACAGCTCGGGGATCGCTACCGCCCAGGGCTTGCGTTTTTCCGCCGGATGCAGCGCCAGCCAGGTATCGATATCGCTCACCAGGCGACGGCCGCGGTGGTGCGCCGGATCGAGGCGCCCTTCGAGCGGGTCCACCAGCCAGTACTCTTCCGGCGTACAGGTGGCCTGCCACTGAAGCAGGCGTTTACCCGTCAGGCTCGATCCCAGCTGGACGACAATCTGCGCCTGCGCCAGCTCGGTGACCGCTTTCGCGTTCCCCAGCCAGAGATCGGCGCACGGCAGCGGCTGACCGGTCTGGGAAAGCACGTCACCAATCAGCGGCCAGCCAAGCGTTTGTGCCCACTCCGCCGCCAGCCTGCCTTCCGCCGCGCTCATCCGCCCGGCAAGTACCACGCCGCGCTTCTGACGCCAGAAGAACCAGTCGCGCTGCTTTGCGCTTTCCAGATGCGTTTGCTCGCGCAGCCACGGCTTTTCGCTCTCCCACCACTCTCCGAGCTGCTGCTGCCAGGCGAGGCCGGTATCGTTCATTTCGCCGTACAGCGGCTCGGCAAACGGGCAGTTGATGTGCAGCCCGCCGCTGCGCAGCGCGTTCATGGCGTGGTCGAGGGTGGAGACCAGCCAGCTGGCGGGGATATCCTGAGTGGGGCGCGGCAGCGAAACCGTCTGAGAAGGATGCGAAGCAAAGATGCCGGGCTGGCGAATCGCCTGGTTAGCGCCGCAGTCAATAAGTTCAGGGGGGCGATCGGCAGTCAGTAAAATCAGCTTCTCACCGGTTAAGCCCGCTTCAATCAGCGCCGGGTAGAGGTTCGCCACCGCCGTACCGGACGTGACGATCACCGCCACGGGCGCCTTGCTGACCTTCGCCAGCCCGAGTGCCAGATGGCCCAGGCCGCGCTCGTCAAAATGGGTGTGATGAATAAAAGCCCGGTTTTCCGCCGCTGCAAGGGTGAGCGGCGTGGAGCGAGAGCCCGGGGCAATACACACGTGCCTGACGCCATGGCGGGTCAGGGCTTCAAGGATCACCGTCGCCCAGCGTCGGTTAAAAGAACTTACTGACATGAGGTTGTCCAGTATCAAGAATGCGACACAGTATAAATAATAGAAAAAATCAGAATTTTGATGTGAATCGGGATTGCGCGAATCAGTATTAATCCCTAAGGAGAAGGGAGCGCAGCCCGGCGGCTTTGTTTTCTATCTCCTGCCACTCCTGCTCCGGATCGGAGCCGCTGACGATGCCCGCCCCGGCATAAAGGCGCAGCGCGTCGTCGTGGACGCGGGCGGAGCGTAATGCCACGCAGAATTCACTTTGTTCGACCGACAGATAGCCCGCCGAGCCGGCGTACCACTCCCGATCAAACGGCTCCACTTTCTCAATAAACTCACGCGCGGCCTGACGCGGCAGCCCGGCCACTGCCGCCGTCGGTTGCAGGGTGTGCAGACACTGCTCGTCGTCAGGCTGTTTAAGCTCGGTCCAGATGCAGCGGCGCAGGTGCTGTACCTTGCGCAGACGCAGCACCTGAGGGGGCAGTACCTCAAGCGTCCGGGTATGGTGCTGAAGACGCTGGCAGATATCTTCTACCACCAGCATATTTTCACGCTGATTTTTGTCGTCGTTCATCAGCCAGTCGCCCAGATGCCGGGCCTGCCTGTCGTCGGTATGGCTGGCAACGGTGCCTGCCAGCGCTTCGGTGCGCAGCAGCGTGCCGCGCCGCCGCCACAGGCGCTCGGGGGTCGAACCGAGAAACGCGTTGCCGGCATCGAAAACCATACAAAAATGGTAGCAGTTGAGGTTCAGCGCGCGGCTGGCGGCCATCAGCGCAATCGCGTCTACGGGCTGCCTGCACTGCAAATCCGTCGCTCGCGCCAGCACCACTTTTTCGACATCGCCGAGCGCGATGGTATCCGTCGCATGACGGATCAGCCGCAGCCACTCCGGCTTTTGTGGATGATGCGTTTCCTGCGCAACCTGAACGGACAGCGGACGAATTGGGGCGGCATCGCGCAGGCTGTCTATAACGCTCAGCGCCTGACGGGCATCTTCACGCAGGGACGTTTCGCTCCATAGCTGCAGGCGCAGCGTGGCGACGCCGGCAGACCGTCGCCAGAGCAGGCGCGGCAAAAACAGGTTTCCCTGCGCCGGGTTAAAGGCGTTCAGGCCGCAGATGCGGGTATCATCTGCCGCATCATGGGCATGCAAAAACCGTGAGGCCGAGGCCAGAGAATCAAAGTGGACGAGGCTTCCCAGCGCGGCAAGCTCTTCATCGCCGCTGCGCTGCTGCCAGTAGAACTGAGGATAGATCCGCTGCGCGCCCAGCCATGCCAGGGGATCGAAGGCGTCGTTTAACGGGAATGAAACGTCGAAATGACGTAAGCCGGGCGTAGCGGGCAACGCTTGCGCAAGCTGAGTGCGCAGGCGTTCCAGCGCGAGGAAAATCGAATGCACGCGAACCTCTCCCTGTTAAAACCTACTATTATACGGGGTACTGACGATAAATAGCAGTACCCACGTTTAGGGAGGGGTTTAGCGGCTTAACGGCGGGCTAACAGCAGGCCCAGCACCAGCCCTACGGCAGCCCCGACGCCAATGCCCTGCCACGGTTTTTCATGGACGTAATCATCGGCACGATACACCGCCTGCTTGGCGCGGTAGTAGTAATTGTCGGAGGCGTTGCTGACGCGGTTTTTCACATCATGCAGCGCCTGTTCGGCACGCGCTTTAAGCTCAATGTACTTCTGATCGGCAGGATCGCCTGACGAACGAAGCACCTCTTCCAGCGTTTCGCTCAGCAGCGTCAGGTCGTCGTCTGCTCGGGAATCCCAGGATTGAAATGACATAATGTTCTCCATGTTAGTACACCAGTCCGGTAACTATAGACAACGTCTCGCCATTACGCCTGTTTCGCTTCGCGCGCCATGCCGACGTGCGGGATGCCGTCCTCGTCATAGATTTCCGTCACCGGGGCAAAACCGAAATGGGCGTAGAAAGGCTGCAGATGCGCCTGCGCGCCAAGGTATAACGCCTTGTCAGGCCACCGTTTTCTGCACGCTTCCAGCGTTTTTTCCATCAGCTGATAGCCCAGCTTTTCACCGCGGGCGCTGCCGCTGACAATAACCCGGCCAATAACGACGGGGTCGAAATCGTCCTCGCTTTTCAGAATCCTCGCATATGCCACCAGGTCATCACCCCGCCAGCCGAGGATATGCCGGTTCTCGCCCACCAGATCGTCGCCGTCGATATCCTGATACGGGCAGGTTTGTTCAACAATAAAGACTTCACAGCGCAGCCTGAGCAGGGCGTATAGTGACTGAACGGTCAGTTCGCCGTGGTGTAAATCTTGCCACTGGATCATGTGTTTCTCCTTCCTGGGGTTCATCACGTTATACTAAACCCCTTCCCATTCGGCAAAGGGCTGATTGCGTTATGGAACTGATTTTTCTGGGTACGTCCGCCGGGGTGCCAACCCGCTCACGAAACGTGACGGCAATTCTGCTGGATCTTAAGCATCCTACCCGCGGCGGGCTGTGGCTGTTTGACTGCGGAGAGGGCACGCAGCATCAGCTGCTGCACACCGCATATCATCCCGGCAAGCTGGATAAAATTTTCGTGACCCACCTGCACGGCGACCATCTGTTTGGCCTGCCGGGCCTGCTGTGCAGCCGTTCGATGGCGGGCAACGCCAACCCGCTGACGATTTACGGGCCGGCGGGTATTCAGGAATTTGTTGAAACCACGCTGCGCCTGAGCGGTTCATGGACCGATTATCCGCTGGAGGTGGTGGAGATTGGCGAAGGTCTGGTCTTCGACGACGGCGACTATCAGGTGCGCGCCTACCCGCTTAACCATCCGGTGGAGTGCTATGGCTATCGCGTGGAAGAGCATGATAAACCCGGCGCGCTCAACGCCGCCGCGCTGCAGGCCGATGGCGTTAAACCCGGCCCGCTGTTTCAGCGCCTGAAGCACGGAGAGACCGTCACGCTGGAAGACGGCCGCGTTATCAACGGCCAGGATTATCTCGCACCGCCGCAGCCGGGCAAAAAACTGGCGATATTCGGCGACACCGCCCCCTGCCCTTCAGCGCTGAGGCTTGCGCAAGGCGTGGACGTGATGGTGCATGAGGCGACGCTGGACGCTGCGATGGAGGAAAAGGCCAACGGCCGGGGCCATAGCTCAACGCGTCAGGCGGCACGGCTTGCCCGTGAAGCAGGCGTCGGGAAGCTGATTGTCACTCACGTCAGCTCGCGCTACGACGCCCGCGGCTGCCAAAGCCTGCTGGCGGAGTGTCGGGAGGTCTTCCCGGCGTGTGAGCTGGCGGAAGATTTCGCTAAGGTCAGCGTTTAGTCCTTCACTTTTCCCTCAGGATGCCGATAACGATTAAAAGGCCAGCATTTCTCTTGAGGGTAAAATGGATAATTTCCAGAAAGATATTGATGACAGGGCGAATCTGACCCTGTCCAACCGTTTTGAACTGTTGCTGTTCCGTCTTGGCACCTCTCTGAACGAAAACAAATCCGAGCTGTTCGGCATCAACGTATTCAAGCTGCGCGAAATTGTGCCGATGCCAACGTTCACCAAACCCGCGGGGATGAAGTCTCCGCTGATGGGGATGGTGAATATTCGCGACCAGGTTATCCCGGTGATCGATCTTGCCGCCGTCGCGGGCTGCAGGCCAGCAACCGGGCTGAACATACTGCTGATCACCGAATATGCCCGCAGCGTGCAGGCGTTTGCCGTGGAATCGGTGGAGAACATCATGCGTCTGGACTGGAAGCAGGTTCACGCGGCCGAAACCGCCGTGAGCGGGCGCTATATCACCAGCATCGCCTGTCTGGACGAGAAGACCGATACCAACGATCTGGCGATGGTGCTGGACGTGGAGCAGATCCTCTACGATATCACCCCGGCCAACCACGATCTGCACGCCACTAACCTGAAGACCACCAAATTCAACATCAAGCCGGGCTCTGTCGCGATTGTTGCGGAAGACTCTAAGGTGGCGCGCTCGATGCTGGAGAAGGGGTTGCAGGCGATGGAGATCCCGGCGCAGCTGCACATCACCGGTAAAGACGCATGGGAGAAAATTGGCGTGCTGGCCGCGCAGGCGCAGGCTGAAGGGGTGCCGATCACCGATAAAATTGCCCTGGTGCTGACCGACCTCGAAATGCCGGAGATGGACGGCTTCACGCTGACGCGCAAAATCAAAACCGACCCGGTACTGAAAGATATTCCGGTGGTGATCCACTCGTCGCTCTCCGGCAACGCCAACGAAGACCATATTCGTAAAGTGAAGGCGGACGGCTACGTGGCGAAGTTTGAGCTGAACGAGCTGTCGTCGGTGATTGAAGAGGTGCTGGATCGTTCGATGAAGAAAATTGACGGGCCGTTGATTAGCAGGAAGCAGCTAGCTTAAGTCTGGTGCGGGCTGGTGCCCTCACCCCGTCCCTCTCCCACCGGGCTGAGGGTTCCCCACAAATTAATGCGAGCACTGAGCAATTCCCTCGCCCCTCCGGGGAGAGGGTTAGGGTGAGGGGAACATACGGCGGTGGTGGTCATTCCGTTCACTTTATGTTTCTTGCTACTCTGTAACGACATGACCGGTGAACGTGCCAGGGTGGCTCAGTCGCCACCACCCTGGCGACCCGGGCTCCCGGCGGTAAATCGCCGCTTCGCGGTGCCCTCGGCTTATTCCTTCCGGCTTATCGGGGACGGGCGGATGTAACGTCCCTGTAAAGCCGCCCTCTCGGCGCATCCCTGCGCCTTGCCCCGGCCTGCAGGAAACGCCTCAGCGATTTACAGCCGGACCAGGGCATCGCTGACAGCCCTCAGTCATTCAGAAAGCAACTTTATTGCTTCTGCATAAAAAAATTACTGGGGATCCCTCAGCCCACCGGGAGAAGGCGAAAACCATAAAAAAACCCGCCGAGGCGGGTTTTTTGCTTTTACATTAACGGCATTGCTCGCTGCACGATATCAATCAGCGGCTGCGGATAGATACCGAAGATCAGCACCAGCAGCGCAGAGATCAGCACCACGATACCCCCGGCGCTGTACTGCCAGTTGGACGGTGCATCGCGGTTAAGCTGCTGAGGCGCGCTCAGGTACAGGCTCACCGCTACGCGCAGGTAGTAGTAGAGACCTATAGCGGAGCCGATAACGACGCCCGCAGTCAGCCACCACAGACCCGCCTGGACACCGACGGCCAGCACGTAGAACTTACCGATAAAGCCCAGCGTCATCGGAATACCCGCCAGCGAGAGCATCATCACGGTCATCACCGCGGACAGGATTGGACGGTGCCAGAACAGACCACGGTAGGAGAACAGAGAATCTGCATCCGGACCACGGTACGGGCTGGACATCAGGCTCACCACGCCGAACGCGCCGAGGCTGCTGAACAGGTAGCCGGCCAGATACACGCCCACGGTTTCCATCGACATCTCGCCGCTTTGCAGCGCAATCAGCGCCACCAGCAGGTAGCCCAGATGAGAGATAGAGGAGTAGCCCAGCAGACGCTTGATGTTGGTCTGGCTCAGCGCCATCAGGTTACCGAAGATGATGGAAACGAAGGCGATAATGCCCAGCACCACGCGAACCGCTTCGCTGTCGCCCACCGGCGCGTACAGGAACAGACGCATTACCACGCCGAAGATAGCGATTTTGCTCGCCGTCGCCAGGAAGGTAGAGACCGGCGCGGGTGCGCCCTGGTATACGTCTGGCGTCCACAGGTGGAACGGCACCAGAGACAGCTTGAAGCCAAGGCCAACAATCATCATGCCCAGACCCGCCAGCAGCAGCGGCTCGTGCAGCATGTCGTCTCCGAGGCTCTTGCCGAGCGCCATGAAGGAGAGGTTACCCGTCTGTGCGTACAGCAGCGCGATACCGAACAGGAGGAACGACGACGCGGCAGCGGACAGAATGGTGTACTTGATTGCCGCTTCCAGAGAACGCTTCTGGCGGAAGGCGTAGCCAATCAGGCCGAACAGCGGCAGAGAGATCAGCTCAATACCGAGGAACAGCGCGGCCAGATGGTTCGCATTCGCCAGCAGAATGCCGCCCAGTGCGGCAATCAGTACCAGCAGGTAAAACTCTTCTTTGTTGTCGTTGTAGCCTTCGAGCCACGGGTACGCAAAGGTACAGGTTGCCAGGCTCGCCAGCAGCACCAGACCGGTGTAGAGCATGGCGTAGCCGTCAACGCGCATCAGCGGCGTGACGTCCATCGCTCCCGCCTGGCCAACAAACCAGAGGGAGACTAACGCAGCGTTCAGACCCAGAACGGACAGGGTCGCATTCAGGAAGTGATTGCGTCGCCACGCAATGGAGAGCATCACAACCACCACCGTCAATCCGACGATCAGCAGCGGTAGCAGCGCGATCAGTTGTTGTGGAGTTATTGTCATGGCGAATTACGGCCTTGTAGTAGAAGCAGAATTAACAAACCACTGCTGGATATTACCCATCGCGGAGTGCGAGGTATCCAGAATCGGCTGCGGATAGAAGCCCAGCAGCACCAGCAGTACGACCAGCAGCAGGATGATGAACAGCTCGCGCAGCGACATCCCCGGCAGTTCTCTTGCAGCAATTTCGCTCTTCGCTTTACCGAAGTAAGCGCGATGCAGCATCGCCAGCGAGTACACGGAAGCGAACACCAGGCCAAAGGTGGAGATGACGGTGATCATCGGAACCACTTTGAAGCTGCCGAACAGGATCATAAATTCGCCGACGAAGTTACCGGTACCCGGCATCCCCAGGGTGGCAACCGCGAAGAACATGGAAAGCGCTGGCAGCCACTTCATTTTGCCCCACAGGCCGCCCATCATACGCATGTCGCGGGTATGCAGACGTTCGTACAGCTGACCACACAGGATGAAGAGACCCGCAGCGGAGAGACCATGCGCAATCATCTGAATGACCGCGCCCTGGTACGCCAGCTGGCTGCCGGTGTAAATAGCAATCAGCACGAAGCCCATGTGGGAAACGGAGGTGTAAGCAATCAGACGTTTGATGTCGTACTGCGTGAAGGCCATCCACGCGCCGTAGAAGATACCGATCACACCCAGCCACATGGCAATCGGTGCGAACTCCGCGGAGGCGTTCGGGAACAGCGGCAGGGAGAAGCGCAGCAGACCGTAGGCCGCGGTTTTCAGCAAGATACCCGCCAGGTCAACGGAACCCGCCGTTGGCGCCTGGGAGTGCGCGTCCGGCAGCCAGCCGTGCAGCGGTACCACCGGCATTTTCACCGCGAAGGCGATGAAGAAGCCCAGCATCAGCAGGTATTCCACGCCGTGGGACATCGGCGTCTTCAGCAGGTCTTCATAGTTGAAGGTCCAGACGCCGGTCGCGTTGTAGTGCACGAACACCAGCGCCAGGATAGCAATCAGCATCACCAGACCGCTCGCCTGGGTGTAGATGAAGAACTTGGTTGCCGCCGTGATACGCGTTTTACCGTCGGAGGCCTTGTGGCCCCACAGCGCGATCAGGAAGTACATCGGCACCAGCATCATCTCCCAGAAGAAGAAGAACAGGAACATGTCGATGGCCAGGAACACGCCGATAACGCCGCCCAGGATCCACATCAGGTTCAGGTGGAAGAAGCCCTGGTATTTTTCGATTTCACGCCAGGAACACAGTACCGCCAGAACGCCGAGCAGGCCGGTCAGCACCACCATCAGCAGCGACAGACCGTCAATGGCCAGGTGGATCGTGATGCCGAAACGCGGGATCCACGGCAAAATGAACTCAGACTGCCACTGCGGAAGCCCCGCAGACTGGGTCAGTGAGTAGCCACCCTGCAACCAGAGTTGCAGGCCAAGCGCGAGCGTCAATCCCATGGTGATCAGCGCGATCCAGCGCGGCATCTTCACGCCAAAGCGTTCAGTCTGCCAGCACAGGAAGCCGCCGATGAAGGGAATTAATATTAGCCAGGGTAGTAACATGGCGATTTATATTCCTTTTTAAGGCCCCCAACAGGGGCCTGATTTTCAACGAATTCGAATAAAATTCACTTAACGATCAACGCAACACCATCAGCAGCGCCAGCACGACAACCGCACCGATGCTCATGGACGCCACATACCAGCGCAGATAACCGTTCTCGCTGAACAGCAGGCCTTTACCTGCGAAGCGAGAGAGGATCGCCGGGATGTTCATCAGGCTGTTCAGCGGGTCGCGCTTCAGCAGCCACGCAATGCCCAGGAACGGCTTAACGAAGATCATGTCGTACAGCCAGTCGAAGCCCCACGCGTTGTACCACCAGGTGCTCAGCAGACGGCCTGGCGCACTGTTGGCAACGGCAGTCACCAGCGTGCGTTTACCCAGCCACAGCCATGCAGCAATCAGGATGCCCGCAATTGCGACCACGCCGGAGGTAATTTCAAGCGTCAGAACGCGACCGTGCTCAAGCTCGGTTGTCGCCGGCAGTACGCCCTGCAGCGGTGGCACAATCATCGCGCCAACGAAGGTGGACAGTACCAGCAGCACAATCAGCGGCAGGTGATGGGTGATCCCCTTCCCTGCGTGAGCGTGAATTTGTTCTTTACCGTGGAATACGATGAAAATCATACGGAAGGTATACAGGGAGGTCATGAACGCACCGACCAGACCCGCAACCATCAGATTGATATGACCATTCGCCATGGCACCCGCAAGGATTTCGTCCTTACTGAAGAAGCCCGCGGTAATCAGCGGCAGTGCCGCCAGCGCCGCGCCGCCCACCAGGAAGCAGACATAAACCAGCGGGATGGACTTACGCAGTCCGCCCATCCTGAAGATATTCTGCTCGTGGTGGCAGGCCAGGATCACCGAACCGGATGAGAGGAACAGCAGCGCTTTAAAGAACGCGTGCGTCATCAGGTGGAAAATGGCCGCGTCCCACGCCTGAACGCCCAGCGCCAGGAACATGTAGCCAATCTGGCTCATGGTGGAGTACGCGAGAACGCGCTTGATGTCGGTCTGGACCAGCGCGGCAAAGCCTGCCAGCACCAGCGTCACCGCACCAACGATACCCACCAGATGCAGAATCTCAGGCGTCATCAGGAACAGGCCATGGGTACGCGCAATCAGGTAAACACCGGCGGTCACCATGGTTGCGGCGTGGATCAGCGCAGAGACCGGGGTTGGACCCGCCATCGCGTCGGCCAGCCATGTCTGAAGCGGCAGCTGCGCGGATTTACCCACGGCACCACCCAGCAGCATCAGCGTCGCCCACCACAGCATGTTATTGCCTGCTTCGAAGTGCGCCGGCGCCAGTTCCACCATTTCGCGGAAGTTCAGCGTGCCCAGTTCGTTGTAGAGAATGAACAGCGCGAACGCGAGGAAGACGTCACCCACGCGGGTCACGACGAACGCTTTCATGGCCGCTGCGCCATTCTTCGGATCGGTGTAGTAGAAGCCGATCAGCAGGTAAGAGCACAGGCCCACGCCTTCCCAGCCCAGATACATCAGCAGCAGGTTATCGGCCAGGACCAGAACCACCATGCTGGCGATAAACAGGTTGGTGTAGGCGAAGAAGCGGGAGTATCCCTCTTCACCGCGCATATACCAGGAGGCGAACATGTGGATCAGGAAGCCCACGCCGGTGACCACGGAGAGCATGGTCAGAGACAGACCATCCAGCACCAGGTTAAAACCGATGTTAAAGTTACCGACCGACATCCAGTTCCACAGCGGCACGCTGAAGGCCTGACGCCCGTTGTTAAAGAAGTCGACACCCGCATATGCCGTCACCAGAGCAGCCAGGCCAACAGAGCCCATGCCGACGGTGGCAGACAGATTTTCAGACCAGCGGCCGCGCGAGAACGACAGCAGCAGGTAGCCAATTAGCGGAAAAATAATGGTTAAGGCAAGCATGTTCATCCACGCAACTCACTTACTGAATCGATGTTCAGGTTCTGGCGGCGACGATGGAGCTGCAGCAACAGCGCCAGGCCAATACTCGCTTCGGCAGCCGCGAGGCTGATGGCGAGAATGTACATCACCTGACCATCGGTCTGGCCCCAGTAGCTACCGGCGACCACAAAGGCCAGCGCGGAAGCGTTAATCATGATTTCCAGACCAATCAGCATAAACAGCAGATTGCGGCGGATAACCAGACCGGTTAAGCCCAGAACGAATAAAATCGCAGCGAGGATCAGTCCATGTGTTAAGGGGATCATGCGCGCTCCTCCGTTTTTCTTTTCGCGCGGTCGTCGGTGCGGTTGCTCAGCACCTCGCCAGAACGCTCTTCGCGTCCGACGTGGAAGGCGACAACCAGACCCGCCAGCAGCAGCATTGAAGCCAGTTCAACCGCCAGAACGTATGGGCCAAAGAGCGTGATACCGACCTCTTTAGCGCCGATCGGCGTACCGTCGATACCCTGGTCGTTGACGCCGAGAATGGCGTAAACAATCACCGCCAGCATGATGGCCGACAAAATTGCCGGGCCAATCCACACCTGCGGTTTTAACCACTGACGTTCCTGCTCAATTTCAGAGCCGCCCAGGTTCAGCATCATCACCACGAACACGAACAGCACCATAATGGCCCCGGCGTAGACGATGATTTCCAGCGCGCCCGCAAAGTGCGCGCCCAGCGCGAAGAACACCCCGGAAATGGCCAGCAGCGAGATGATTAAATACAGCAGCGCATGCACCGGATTGGTGTGCGTAATCACTCGTAGCGTAGCCAGGATGGCGATAAGGCCACAGATATAAAAAGCGAATTCCATTGCCCTCTCCTTACGGTAACAGGCTCTTGACGTCGATAGGCTTAGCTTCGTTCTCTGCTTCGCCCTTATCTTTGCCGTCGATTGCCATACCCGCCATCCGGTAGAAGTTATATTCCGGGTATTTGCCCGGACCGGAAATCAGCAGATCCTCTTTCTCGTACACCAGATCCTGACGCTTGTACTCACCCAGCTCGAAGTCTGGAGTCAGCTGAATCGCCGTGGTTGGGCACGCTTCTTCGCACAGGCCGCAGAAGATGCAGCGTGAGAAGTTGATGCGGAAGAACTCAGGATACCAGCGGCCGTCTACCGTCTCTGCTTTTTGCAGAGAGATACAGCCGACCGGGCACGCTACCGCACACAGGTTACAGGCAACGCAGCGCTCGGAACCGTCCGGGTCGCGCGTCAGCACGATACGGCCACGGTAGCGCGGCGGCAGATATACCGGCTCTTCCGGGTACATCCGGGTTTCGCGTTTGGCAAACGCGTGCAGGCCGATCATCCAGATACTGCGTACCTGGGTGCCGAAACCTACCAATAATTCTTTTAAGGTCATGGTCTATAGCCCCTTATGGCTGCTGCCAGAGAATGACAGCCGCCGTTACCAACAAGTTGACGAGCGTCAGCGGCAGGCACACTTTCCAGCCGAAGGACATTACCTGGTCATAACGCGGACGCGGTAACGCTGCGCGAATCAAAATGAACATCATCATGAAGAACGCGGTTTTCAGCGCGAACCAGATGAACGGCGGTAAGAACGGGCCATGCCAGCCACCAAAGAACAGCGTTACCATCAACGCGGAAATGGTGACGATACCGATGTACTCGCCCACGAAGAACAGACCGAACTTCATGCCGGAATATTCAATGTGGTAACCGTCGGCCAGTTCCTGTTCGGCTTCTGGCTGGTCAAACGGGTGACGGTGACACACCGCCACGCCCGCGATAGCAAAGGTAATAAACCCAAAGAACTGCGGGATAACGTTCCAGATGTCGGCCTGGTTGTTGACGATGTCGGTCATGTTAAATGAACCGGCCTGCGCCACCACGCCCATCAGGGAGAGCCCCAGGAACACCTCGTAGCTCAGGGTCTGCGCGGAAGCACGCATCGCACCCAGCAGCGAGTATTTGTTGTTACTGGACCAGCCTGCGAACAGCACCGCGTAAACCGCGAGGCCTGCCATCATCAGGAAGAACAGAATGCCGATGTTCAGGTCAGCCACCACCCAGGTCGGGCTGACCGGAACGATAGCAAACGCCAGCAGCAGCGAGGTGAAGGCGATCATCGGTGCCAGAGTAAAGATCACGCGATCCGAGAAGCGCGGAACCCAGTCCTCTTTAAAGAACATCTTGATCATGTCCGCGACCAGCTGGAGTGAACCACCCCAGCCCACGCGGTTCGGTCCGTAACGGTTCTGGAACAGACCGAGAAGACGACGTTCACCAAAGCTCATGAACGCACCGCAGGTGACCACCACCAGCAGAATCACAACCGCTTTCAGAATGCTCAGCAGGATGTCGATAAGATCCGGCGTTAACCAACTCATGCTTGTGCCTCCTGCAGGTTATCAAGGTGCGCACCCGCCAGTACCGGCGCGATGCCTGGCATACCCATCGGCAGACCAACCTGCCCTGCTGTCAGGCTTTCAGAGATAATCAGCGGCAGGCTGATTGTCTGGCCGTCGTAGCTAAAGGCAACGTTCGCGCCCGCGTTAACGCCAAGCTTCGCGGCATCCGCCGGGTTGAGCTTGATGTACGGCTGCGGCATGCGCTGCTGGAATACCGGTGAACGCTGGGACATTTCGTCGCTACCAAACAGATGGTAGTACGGCGCAATACGCCAGTGCCCTTCCTGCGCCTGGAAGCTCGCCGGAACGGTGGTGAAGAAGTCCAGACCGGTTTCGGAGGCTTCAATCAGACGCACGCCCGGATCGCCGTGGCGCAGGGAGCCGCCCACTTCAGCCTGGAACTTGTTCCATGCCTGCGGGGAGTTCCAGCCCGGCGCCCATGCAAACGGGATTTGCGAACGCGGCGCGGACGGCTGGTTGTTCCCTTCCATGGAGAAGGCGAACATGGTGTCTTTATCCTGCGGCTGGCGCGGTTCGTGCACGCTGATGTTGGCGCGCATTGCGGTACGGCCGCTGTAACGGTGCGGTTCACGCGCCAGCTTCTGGCCGCGAATGCGGAAGCTTGCTTCAGGCGCGGCATCTTTAATGCCCGCCAGCTGAGGCAGTTTTTCGACTACCGCATCGATAACGTGGTCGAGCTGCGTCCAGTCCACCTCGCGGCTCTGCACGGTGCTGTGCAGGGAGTGCAGCCAGCGCCAGCTTTCCAGCATGATGGTGTTGCTGTCGTAGTACGCCGGGTCATAAACCTGGAAGAAACGCTGCGCGCGGCCTTCGTTGTTGATCACCGTACCGTCGCTTTCTGCGAAGCTTGCCGCAGAGAGCACCAGGTGCGCTTTGTCCATAATCGCGGTGCGCTGATGGTCAATCACCATCACCAGCGGCGCTTTGGAGAGCGCGGCGTCAACGCGTGCGGCAGACGCGTGGCGATGCAGATCGTTTTCCAGCACCACAACGGCGTCAGCGGCACCGGATTCCAGTTCGCTTAACGCTTCTTCCAGCGATCCGCCGCCAATCATGCCCAGACCGATGCTGTTCACGGCACGGGCAATCATGGTCACACCGACGTCCGCACCGCGGCCCTTCAGGGCTTTGGCAACGTTCGCTGCGGCCTGAATGATCTCGGCGCTTCCGGCGTTGGTCCCGGAGATAATCAGCGGCTTTTTCGCCCCCGCCAGCGCCTGAACAATCACGTCGACCTTGTTTTGCAGGTCGCGATCCAGCTCAACGGCCGGAGAGTTGCCGTCCAGCGCGTGGGCAATGGCAAAGCCAAGGCGCGCCTGATCTTCAACCGGCGCGCAGTAGGTCCACGCGGCGATGTCGTCCAGACGGGTATTGTCAACGTTAGTCACAAACAGGGGATGCTTCGCGCGCTGGCCGATGTTGAGGATTGCCGCAATCTGCCAGTCGGCCACCTTCTGCGCGGCTGCCATTTCACGCGCTTTACCCTTCACCGCCTGGCGAACCGCCAGAGCCGCGCGAGCGCCGGTCTGAGTCAGGTCTTCACCCAGCACCAGAACCGCATCGTAGGATTCGATTTCGCGCAGCGCAGGAGTGTGAATACCGCCTTCACGCAGCACCTTCAGCACCAGCTGGAGACGTTCCTGTTCGCCCTGGGCGATACCGGTATAGAAGTTTTCCGCCCCAACCAGCTCGCGCAGCGCGAAGTTGCTTTCGATGCTGGCGCGCGGGGAGCCGATACCGATCACTTTCTTCGACTGGCGCAGAATATCCGCGGCGCCCTGCATCGCCTGCTCGGCGTTGAGGGTGATGACGTCGTCGCCACGGCGCTGAACCGGCTGACGCGGACGGTCCTTCAGGTTCACATAGCCATAGCCGAAACGACCGCGGTCGCACAGGAAGTAGTGGTTAACGGTACCGTTGTAGCGGTTTTCGATGCGACGCAGTTCGCCGTAGCGCTCGCCCGGGCTGGTGTTACAGCCCAGCGAACACTGCTGGCAGATGCTTGGCGCAAACTGCATGTCCCACTTACGGTTGTAGCGCTCGGAGTGCGTTTTATCCGTGAATACGCCGGTCGGACAGATTTCTACCAGGTTACCGGAGAATTCGCTCTCAAGCGTACCGTCTTCCGGACGACCAAAGTAGACGTTGTCATGCGCGCCATACACGCCCAGATCCTGGCCGTCTGCGTAATCTTTGTAGTAACGCACGCAGCGGTAGCAGGCGATGCAGCGGTTCATTTCGTGAGAGATGAACGGCCCCAGATCCTGGTTACGGTGGGTACGCTTGGTAAAGCGATAGCGACGGAAGCTGTGACCGGTCATGACGGTCATATCCTGAAGGTGGCAGTTACCGCCCTCTTCGCAAACCGGACAGTCGTGCGGGTGGTTGGTCATCAGCCACTCCACCACGCTTTCGCGGAACTGTTTGGCTTCTTCGTCATCAATCGAAATAAAGGTGCCTTCGGCGGCTGGCGTCATACAGGACATCACCAGGCGACCACGCGTGTCTTCCGCGTTTTGATATTGCTTCACCGCACACTGGCGGCAAGCACCGACGCTGCCCAGCGCCGGATGCCAGCAAAAGTACGGAATATCGAGGCCAAGAGACAGACAAGCTTCCAGCAGGTTGTCCGCCCCGTTGACTTCGTATTCTTTGCCGTCTACATGAATCGTAGCCATTAGCATGCTTCCAGTTGTCTCGGTCGAAACCGAGCGTTAATCAAAATTCTGTTTTTACCAGCGCGCTTTCAGCAGGTTCGGCTGAATACCATTGATTGAATGGGTATTGCTGAACGGCTGCTTGATGCCTGCTTCGAATTCGTCGCGGAAATATTTAATCGCGCTCTGCAGCGGCTCGACGGCACCCGGTGCGTGGGCACAGAAGGTTTTGCCTGGGCCTAAGAATCGACACAGTTGCTCAAGCGTCTCGATATCGCCAGGCTGACCTTCGCCGCGTTCGATTGCGCGCAGGATCTTCACGCTCCACGGCAGACCGTCACGGCACGGCGTACACCAGCCGCAGGACTCGCGGGCGAAGAACTCTTCCAGGTTACGCACCAGCGACACCATGCCGATCTCATGGTCGACGGCCATCGCCAGCGCCGTACCCAGACGGCTGCCTGCTTTACCAATGCTTTCGAATTCCATTGGCAGGTCAAGGTGGGCTTCGGTCAGGAAGTCGGTCCCTGCCCCACCCGGCTGCCAGGCTTTGAATTTCAGACCATCGCGCATGCCGCCCGCGTAGTCTTCAAGAATTTCGCGTGCGGTGGTGCCAAACGGCAGTTCCCAGACGCCAGGGTTTTTCACGCGGCCGGAGAAGCCCATCAGCTTGGTGCCGGCATCTTTACTTGAAGAGATGCCCTGATACCACTCCACGCCGTTGGCGAGGATCGCCGGAACGTTGCACAGGGTTTCAACGTTGTTCACACAGGTCGGTTTACCCCACACGCCGGAGCTTGCCGGGAACGGCGGCTTGGAGCGCGGGTTCGCACGGCGGCCTTCCAGTGAGTTAATCAGCGCGGTTTCTTCACCGCAGATATAGCGCCCTGCGCCGGTGTGCACGAACAGCTCGAAGTCAAACCCGGTGCCCAGGATGTTTTTACCCAGCAGGCCGGCTTCGGTGGCTTCGGCAATCGCGCGACGCAGGTTTTCTGCCGCTTCGATGTACTCACCGCGCAGGAAGATGTAGCCACGGTACGCTTTCAGCGCGAACGCGGAGATCAGCATGCCTTCCACCAGCAGGTGCGGCAGCTGCTCCATCAGCAGACGGTCTTTATAGGTACCCGGCTCCATTTCATCGGCGTTACACAACAGGTAACGGATGTTCATGGATTCATCTTTTGGCATCAGGCTCCACTTCAGACCGGTGGAGAAGCCCGCGCCGCCGCGGCCTTTCAGACCAGACTCTTTGACCGCGTTAACGATCTCGTCCGGCGCCATGCCGCCGAGGGCTTTACGCGCCCCGGCATAGCCGTTTTTGCTCTGGTATTCGTCGAGCCATACCGGCTGTTTGTCATCGCGCAGACGCCAGGTCAGCGGATGCGTCTCAGCAGTACGAATTACAGTTTTCATTTGTACTGCTCCAGCAGGTCAGGAATCGCTTCCGGCGTCAGATGGCTGTGAGTGTCCTCATCAATCATCATGGTCGGCCCCTTGTCGCAGTTACCCAGGCAGCAGGTTGGCAGCAGAGTAAAGCGACCATCGAACGTGGTCTGGCCCGGCTTGATATTGAGCTTCTTCTCAATTGCAGCCTGAATGCCCTGATAGCCGGTAATGTGGCAGACAACGCTGTCACAGTAGCGGATCACATGGCGGCCTACCGGCTGACGGAAGATCTGGCTGTAGAACGTGGCTACGCCTTCTACGTCACTCGCCGGAATACCCAGCACTTTTGCGATCTCGTAGATCGCCCCATCCGGCACCCAGCCACGCTGTTTCTGTACGATTTTCAGCGCTTCAATGGACGCCGCACGCGGGTCTTCGTAGTGGTGCATCTCGTGCTCAATGGCGGCACGCTCTGCTTCACTCAGCTCAAAAGCCTCGGTTTGTGGTTGTTGATTCTCGTGCATAATTAGCGGTCCACATCTGACATAACAAAATCGATACTACCCAGATACACAATCAGGTCAGAGACCAGGCTGCCGCGAATGGCGGACGGGATCTGCTGAAGGTGCGCAAAGCTCGGCGTACGCACGCGGGTACGGTAGCTCATGGTGCTGCCGTCGCTGGTCAGGTAGTAACTGTTGATACCCTTGGTCGCTTCGATCATCTGGAAGGATTCTTGTGCCGGCATGACCGGGCCCCAGGAAACCTGCAGGAAGTGGGTGATCAGGGTTTCGATATGTTGCAGCGTGCGCTCTTTCGGCGGCGGCGTCGTCAGCGGGTGATCCGCCTTGAACGGGCCTTCCGGCATGTTGTTGAGGCACTGCTCGAGGATGCGCAGACTCTGGCGCAGCTCTTCCACTTTCAGCATCACGCGGGTGTAGCAGTCGGACACGCCGCCGCCAACCGGGACTTCAAAGTCGAAGTTCTCGTAGCCAGAGTAAGGACGGGCTTTACGCACGTCGAAATCAATACCGGTTGCGCGCAGGCCTGCGCCCGTGGTCCCCCACTCCAGCGCCTCTTTCGCGCCGTAGGCAGCAACGCCCTGGGAACGGCCCTTCAGGATGGAGTTACGCAGCGCGGCTTTCTCGTAAGAGGCCAGACGCTTCGGCATCCAGTCGAGGAACTCACGCAGCAGACGGTCCCAGCCGCGCGGCAGGTCGTGTGCCACACCGCCGATACGGAACCAGGCCGGGTGCATACGGAAACCGGTAATCGCTTCCACCAGATCGTAGATTTTCTGACGATCGGTAAAGGCGAAGAAGACCGGGGTCATCGCGCCGACGTCCTGAATGAACGTGGAGATGTACAGCAGGTGGCTGTTAATACGGAACAGTTCAGACAGCATGACGCGGATCACGTTAACGCGATCCGGCACGGTGATGCCCGCCAGTTTCTCAACGGCCAGCACGTACGGCATTTCGTTTACGCAGCCGCCGAGGTACTCGATACGGTCGGTATACGGAATGTAGCTGTGCCAGGACTGACGCTCGCCCATCTTCTCGGCACCACGGTGGTGGTATCCAATGTCAGGAACGCAGTCGACAATCTCTTCGCCGTCAAGCTGAAGAATAATACGGAACGCACCGTGCGCGGACGGGTGGTTTGGACCGAGGTTGAGGAACATGAAGTCCTCGTTTTCGGTACCGCGCTTCATGCCCCAGTCTTCCGGCTTGAAGGTCAGCGCTTCCATCTCCAGATCCTGCTTGGCTTTAGTCAGCTCAAACGGATCGAATTCGGTTGCACGGGCCGGATAGTCTTTACGCAGCGGGTGGCCGGTCCAGGTCTGCGGCATCATGATGCGCGTCAGATGTGGGTGGCCGTCAAAGGTCATGCCGAACATTTCCCAGGTTTCACGCTCGTACCAGTTGGCGTTCGGGAAAAGTTTGGTGATCGTCGGCAGATGCATGTCGTTTTCAGACAATGCCACCTTGAGCATGATATCCGTGTTGCGGTCTATTGAGATCAGGTGGTAGAAAACGGAAAAATCCGCAGCAGGGAGGCCCTGGCGGTGCGTTCTGAGACGTTCGTCCATGCCGTGTAAGTCAAACAGCATGACGTAAGGCTTTGGCAATTTCTTGAGGAAATCGACCACTTCCAGTAATTGCTCACGCTTCACCCAAACAACGGGTACCCCGGTGCGGGTGGCCTGAACAGTAAAGGCATCCGGCCCAAAACGGTTGCGCAGTTCGCCAATGACGGGGTCATCGAGATGATCCCGGGTCTGCCAGGCGGCTTCTTGCGCGGTTAAGTCGGTCATATTGTTCACCATTGCAAATGGTCCGTGGTGACTGTTAAGCCTGGCTTCGCGCTATTTGAGTAGTGATATGCGAAGGTGTTCTCCAGGCCCACAGGCGCAATTTAAATTTCGTCAGGCGTACGCAGGTTGGTGACGGCAATACGTTCACCACGTTTACGCTCGCGCTCAGACTGCATGTTCGCGCGATAGACACCCTGATCGCCAACAACCCATGAGAGCGGGCGGCGTTCTTTACCAATGGACTCCTGGAGCAGCATCAGCGCCTGCATATAGGCTTCCGGACGCGGCGGGCAGCCAGGAATGTAAACATCCACCGGAATGAACTTATCAACGCCCTGCACAACGGAATAAATGTCGTACATACCGCCCGAGTTTGCACATGCCCCCATGGAGATAACCCATTTTGGCTCCAGCATCTGGTCATACAGACGCTGTATAACAGGCGCCATCTTGGTAAAGCAGGTGCCGGCGACCACCATCAGGTCAGCCTGACGCGGGGAAGCACGCAGTACCTCGGCTCCAAAACGCGCAACGTCATGCACCGCAGTGAATGACGTCACCATTTCAACGTAGCAGCAAGAAAGGCCAAAGTTGTATGGCCAGATGGAGTTCTTACGACCCCAGTTGACCATGTCGTGCATGGCATGCTCGAGCTTGCCCATGTACACGCTTTTGTTGACTTCTTGCTCCAGGGGGTCGGTTACGATCTCCTGTTTTTGCAGGGGGTAACGGTCATTCTCACCGTTAGGATCTATGCGGGTGAGCGTATAATCCATCTTATTGCCTCGCTGTTACTGCTGACGATTAGAGATACTGTTTTCCGGGTTGATGTGTTCACGGCGTGAACGCACAGGTGTCCAGTCCAGCGCGCCAATACGCACCAGATAAACCAGACCGGCCAGTAACACTAAAATGAAAATTGCGGCCTCGACAAAGCCCACCCAACCACTTTCGCGAATCGAGGTAGACCACGCGAAGAGGTAAAGCGCTTCCACGTCGAAGATGACGAAGAACATGGCTACCAGGTAGAACTTGGCAGACAGGCGTAAGCGAGCGGTACCTACTGAATCAATACCTGATTCAAAAGGTGTGTTTTTGTGCCTTGCGCGGGCGCGACCGCCCAGGAACCAGCCGCCGACTAACATCAGGCAGCACAGGCCAATGGCTACAATAAGAAAGATTGCGAATGCCCAGTGATGAGCGATGACTTCTGTGGATGTTGACATACTCATTGCTTACTCATCAAAAGTGATACCGACGACACTGCTCTTGCTGGCAGATGGGCATCACATCGATTCATGGGGAGGAACAAATAACCTTACACTAACTGTCTGAAATGAGACATAGACAGCAAAATGATGGGGTTTTTTACTCCTTTCTATAACCTTTTGTCAACTTTAACAAAGGTTTCTTCACATTAAATTACATCGTGCGATTCTCATTAACAAAACATGCCCTTTAACCTTGGTGGCCAGGTGACTTTACGTCAAATGCATCTTGTTGAATCGTGTCCGTTTTGGAAGTAAAAAAAATAACCCTCCTATTTTGACAGGATTTGCCAACGATTCCTCCCCCCAAATAGGAGTATTTTCTTGATCTGAGACACGCTTTTGTTAATTCAATCAAAAAAACAGCAACATATTTCCTGTTTTTTTAACATCGACGGGGGTTGAGGGAAGTTAGAACGGCCATCGTTTACATCTTAACCAAAAGCATATGCTGCGTTGATAAATAACGGGTATTTGACTTATCCACACAGCGCTCGCGGTTATGATTAGCAAAAAAAAACCACTCCATGAAAAAATCATGCGAGTGGCTCTTTTTTGCACTTACATTTTGTTACGAGAATTTTGAGGGAACGATCACTCAAAATCCCCTTCCACGATCAGGGGGTTGCCCCCTCCTTCGGGAGTAACATGCGCGTACTGCCACGGATTATGGTAGTTTTCCATTGCCTCGAACACCACTTTCGCCAGCTCGTTGTTGCTGGCGGCGTTATGGCAAAGCAGGTACTCCGTATCCGGTAACGATGGCAGGCCATCGGATTTACCCAGAACGCGCAGATCCGGGCTCATCATCTCAACCGGACGGGCCGTTACGCCAAGTCCAGCCTTCACCGCGGCCCGCACGGCGGGAAGCGTGGATGCCACGTACGCCAGACGCCAGGGAATATTGGCTTCGTTAAGCGCGGCCAGCACCATATCGCGGAACGGGCTGGGATCGTCCAGCAGGACCAGGGGTATTGGCTCACCCTGTTGCAGTACATACTCCGCCGCACAGTACCAGTGCGTGGGAGATGTACGCAGCGTAAGGCAGTCAAACTGACCGGGCCGATGCGTGGTGACCACCAGGTCAACCTCGTTCTCTTTCAGCATCTCAACGATAAAAGCATTGCGTTTAACGCTAACGTCCAACGCAAGCTTCGGATAAACCGAGCTAATACGATTGAGAAGGAAAGGTAAAATGGTATCCGCTGATTCATCCGATGCCCCTAATGTTAACACTCCCTGAAGGTTGCTAAACATTAAAGACATACAAGCTTCATCATTAAAGCGCAGTATCTTTCTGGCATAACCCAGAAGCTGTATACCATGTTCCGTTAAAAGCTTATTACGCCCATGGCGCGCAAAAAGCTCTTTACCAACCAGTTGTTCCAGCCGCTGCATTTGCTGGCTCACGGCGGACTGGGTACGGCAAACTGCGGCAGCAGCTGCTGCAAAAGTGTTGAGATCGGCGACCGCAACAAACGTTCTCAGCAGATCGAGGTCGAGATTCATTATCGGACGATTTGCATTTATCATATCTTTTCACTTTCAGGTTGCTCGTACGGAGCTGCCCGGGTTTAAGCTGTGTGTAACAGTTAAGCAATTCCTTCTGAAGAGTTTCCCTCGCGTCCCGGCCCGGCAGACTGCCTGACAGATAGTTATTGTACTGCGGTATATCAACGGTCAGAAATCACGTTTCATGACGTTATTTTTATTCTCTTGCGCTCAGGATATTTCGCTGTCTGAAGGTAGATGTAAATTCCATATAGGGTAAGACAGGTTTTCTGCTATCTATATCGCAGCGTTGTCAGCGCAGCAAGATGTAACTCACCCAATTCAGCCAGAGATAACTTCAACAATAACAATCGATTAATATAGGAAAGCAGAATCCGATATACGTAACAGGCGTATCGCGCAACCGCTTTCCCGAAACACATCTTAACCCAAATCCACTATATTTATAAGTCTTATTGCAATATTACAGATTTACCGCCACCGATAAGCCGCTAAACTCTTTTTATTAAAATTAACGAAAGTTGCATTTTCGTCGTTAATAATAAATAAAGTTTAATTTAGATTCAGTTCAATCATTAATATCGCTTAACATTAATTTCACATGAGTAACTTCTAACCTGGCTTTGCTAATAAGGCAATGCGTATCTTAGCATTCAGGTTTTACGAAAGGTCACGCCCGGCGACTAACGCCTCCTCGCCAATCGCCTTTTAATTTACGTCAGCACAATATTCACATTTATTTTAAATTTTCAGCATAAAAATCCTAACATTTGCCTGTATAGCGATAAATTCAGGAACCCGATCGGTCCGTATTCAGCTTAAGAGATCGCAACGGCTCCGTCCTGTTGTACAAAATCTTCTTCTGTGCGCCCTTCAAAACGAAGCGCGGTGGGAGTACATTGTTCCGTGCTAGCTTCCACGGCAGGGAGTAGCAACAATAGCGAAAAGGTTAAAGGTTCATGTCCCCTATCGAAAAATCCAGCAAGCTCGACAACGTCTGTTACGACATCCGTGGCCCGGTTCTTAAAGAGGCTAAACGTCTCGAAGAGGAAGGCAATAAGGTTCTGAAACTCAACATCGGCAACCCCGCGCCATTTGGTTTTGAAGCGCCGGATGAGATCCTGGTGGATGTGATCCGCAACCTGCCAACCGCCCAGGGTTACTGCGATTCAAAAGGGCTTTACTCCGCCCGTAAAGCCATCATGCAGCACTATCAGGCGCGCGGTATGCGCGACGTTACCGTGGAAGATATCTACATTGGCAACGGCGTGTCGGAGCTGATCGTCCAGGCGATGCAGGCGCTGCTGAACAGCGGCGACGAAATGCTGGTTCCCGCGCCGGATTACCCGCTATGGACGGCTGCGGTGTCGCTGTCCAGCGGTAAGGCGGTCCACTACCTGTGCGACGAATCCTCTGACTGGTTCCCGGATCTGGATGATATTCGCGCCAAAATTACGCCACGCACCCGCGGTATCGTCATCATTAACCCGAATAACCCGACGGGCGCCGTCTACTCAAAAGCGTTGCTGATGGAGATCGTGGAGATCGCCCGCCAGCACAACCTGATCATCTTTGCCGACGAGAT
Organism: Enterobacter cloacae complex sp. P40C2; assembly: GCF_014930695.1. Taxonomy (NCBI): domain Bacteria; kingdom Pseudomonadati; phylum Pseudomonadota; class Gammaproteobacteria; order Enterobacterales; family Enterobacteriaceae; genus Enterobacter; species Enterobacter cloacae complex sp. P40C2. The sequence goes on from NZ_JADBRP010000004.1 coordinate 207,841, forward strand.
TTACGACAAGATCCTGTACGACGCGGCGCAGCACCACTCTATCGCCGCGCTGGCCCCCGACCTGCTGACCGTCACCTTTAACGGCCTGTCTAAAACCTACCGCGTGGCCGGTTTCCGTCAGGGCTGGATGGTGCTGAACGGTCCGAAGAAACATGCGAAGGGCTATATAGAAGGGCTGGAGATGCTGGCATCCATGCGTCTTTGCGCCAACGTACCGGCGCAGCATGCGATCCAGACGGCGCTCGGTGGCTATCAGAGCATCAGCGAGTTCATCGTGCCTGGCGGCCGTCTGTATGAACAGCGCAACCGCGCGTGGGAACTGATCAACGATATCCCGGGCGTCTCCTGCGTGAAGCCAAACGGCGCGCTGTATATGTTCCCGAAAATTGACGCGAAGCGCTTCAACATTCACGACGATCAGAAAATGGTGCTCGACTTCCTGCTACAGGAAAAAGTGCTGCTGGTGCAGGGAACGGCGTTTAACTGGCCGTGGCCGGACCACGTGCGTATCGTGACGCTGCCGCGCGAAGACGATCTCGAAATGGCCATCAGCCGCTTCGGACGCTTCCTGTCCGGGTATCATCAGTAAACTTTCCCGCCTGCCGGGTGGCGCTTCGCCTGCCCGGCTTTCAGCATCCGCTAATTTGCATCTTCCCTCCCCTCCCCGCACAATGAAGTCTGTCGCTGTTAAGACGTAAGGTAACCTATGAGTCAGAGTCATTTTTTTGCCCACCTCTCCCGCCTGAAGCTCATCAATCGCTGGCCGCTGATGCGCAACGTGCGCACGGAAAACGTGTCAGAGCACAGTTTGCAGGTTGCCATGGTCGCTCACGCGCTGGCCGCCATTAAGAACCGCAAATTCAACGGGCAGGTGAATGCCGAGCGTATCGCCCTGCTGGCGATGTATCACGATGCTTCGGAAGTGCTGACCGGGGATCTGCCGACGCCGGTGAAATATTTCAACTCGCAGATTGCGCAGGAATATAAGGCTATTGAGAAGATTGCGCAGCAGAAGCTGATTGAAATGGTGCCCGAGGAGCTGCGTGATATCTTTGAGCCGCTTATCGACGAACATCAGTATACGGAAGAAGAAAAGTCCCTGGTGAAACAGGCCGATGCGCTGTGCGCGTACCTGAAATGTCTGGAAGAGCTATCCGCGGGAAATAACGAGTTCCTGCTGGCGAAAACGCGCCTCGAAAAAACCCTGGCATCCCGTCGCAGCGAGGAGATGGACTACTTTATGCAGGTATTTGTGCCGAGCTTCCATCTGTCGCTGGATGAGATTAGCCAGGACTCCCCGCTATAACGTTTGCCGGGCGGCGTCGTCGCCTGCCCGGCCTGAAGCGCGTGCCCCTGCTTAAAACGGGAATAAGACCGGAATTAACACCACGCACACCAGCATCACCAGCACGGTGAACGGCACGCCAATCTTCACGAAGTCGCTGAATTTATAGTTCCCCGGCCCCAGCACCAGCGTATTGACCGGCGAAGAGACCGGCGTCATAAACGCCGCAGACGCCGCCATCGCAACCATCATCGCAAACGGATACGGCGAAACGCCCATCGATTTCGCCATCGCCAGCGCAATAGGCGCCATCAGCACGGCGGTGGCGGTGTTGGAAATAAACAGTCCGATGGAGGCGCACATGACAAACAGGCAGACCATCATCAGATAGGGACCATAACCGCCGCCCGCGTCCATTAAGCCTTTAACGATTAAATCCACCCCGCCGGTTTTCTGTAGCGCCAGGGCGAAAGGCATCATCCCGACAATAAGAATGATGCTCGGCCAGTGAATCGCCTTGTAAGCGCTTTCGGCATCGATACAGCGAAATTTGCCCATTAGCAGGCAGGCAATTATCGCCGCTATGGGATTAGGTATCTCGTCCGTCAGCATCAGGGAGACCATCAGCACCAGGCAGAATATCGCGTGGGGTGCCTGGCTGTGCGCCGGCGACGCGTCGCTCTCCTCAATCGGCATATTCAGCACCACAAAGTCGCGGCCTTTCTGCCCGAGCTGGCTAATCAGTTTCCAGTTGCCGACTACCAGGAAGATATCCCCCAGCAGGAGTGGCTCATCCACTACCGCTCCTTCAAGGGCCACGCCATCGCGCTTCAGGCCCACCACGTTCAGGCCATAGCGGGTGCGAAAGCCGATTTCGCGCACCGTTTTACCCAACAGCTCCGATTCCGGAATGAGTGACACCTCGGCCATGCCGACATCCAGCGCCTGGTCAGAAAAATATTCGCCGCGCAGCACCATCGGCTCCAGCAGCTGTTCGCTACAGAATTCACGCAAGTCCACGTCCGCCGTGGACATATCAATCAGCAGGACATCCCGCGCCCGGAATTCGGATACCCCGTTCACGTTGACAATCACCCGACGAAAGCGACGCCAGCGCTCCACGCCGATCACGTTTGCGCCGTAGCGTTCGCGCAGCCGGAGATCGTCCAGCCGCTGCCCTACCATGGGCGAACCCGGTCGGATGGCCAGACGCCGGGCGCGCCCGGTCAGGCGGTACTCTTTAATCAAATCGCGAAAGGAGCGCCGCTTCCAGCCCTCTCTGGCGTTATCCTGCTTCTCCCCTTTCAGGGCAAAACGGGTGAGAAGCATATAGATAATGCCCATCACCAGCACGACCAGCCCGATCGGCGTAACGCTGAAAAAGCTAAACCCCTCAAGCCCCTCACGGATCAGTTCGCTGTTAACGACCAGGTTCGGCGGCGTCGCCACCAGCGTCATCATGCCGCTGATAAGCCCGGCAAAGCTTAGCGGCATCATCAGGCGCGACGGGGAGATCTGCATTCGCATGCAGACGCTCAGCACCACCGGAATAAAAATAGCGACGACGCCCGTTGAGCTCATAAACGCGCCCAGCCCGGCCACCGTCAGCATCAGGTAAATCAGCATTTTGGTCTCGCTGCTGCCCGCCACCTTGACCAGCCACGCGCCCATCATCGTCGCCACGCCGGTGCGTACCAGCCCGTCGCCGATGATAAACAAGGCGGCAATCAAAATAACGTTGGGATCGCTAAACCCGGAAAAGGCTTCCGGCAGCGAGAGCGTACCGCTCAGCACGAAGGCGACAATCACGAACAGGGCGATGGCATCCATGCGCACCTTGCCCGTGGCAAAAAGAATGATGGCCATTAACAGCAGGCTCAGGACCCAAATCAGTTCACCGTTCACAACATGTCCTTGTCAGTGGAGGAGAAGCAATTTTGCCATAAAAAAGCCCCAGCAGCGTGGGGCTATATCATGGGATTACATTTTTAGCGAGACGGTTACAATGCCGTCCGGCGTCTTCGAGACGTCGATGGCAGTCAGCGTGTTGAGCACAAAGTCTGCCTCGTTCAGCCGGGGCGATCCCGCCGGAACGTTAACGGCGATGACGTGGCTTCCGGCGTTCAGCCCGGCCAGCACGCCTGCCGCCGCATCTTCCACAACCACGCACTCCGCAGGCGCAAGGCCAAGCAGCTCGGCGCCGAGCAGAAACGCATCCGGTTCCGGTTTGCCGCGCTTCACGCGTTCAGCGGTAATGAACACGTCCGGCGTCGGTAAACCTGCCGCCTTGTGGCGGGCGTGAGCGACGGGAACCGAGCCGGAGGTGACGATAGCCCAGGGGATCTGCGCTTCATTCAGATGCTCAAGCAATTCGCGCGCGCCGGGCAGCGCGGTGATGCCGTCGGTATCGGTGGCCTCAATCTGCTCAAGATAGGTAAACTCCGCCTGGATCTCTTCCTCAGAACGTCCCGCCAGGAAGTGCCGCAATGAGGTAATGGCCTGTTTGCCATGGATGAAATTCAGTACGTCCTGATGGTCGATGCCGTGCCGGTCGGCCCAGTGGCACCACGAGCGTTCAACCACCGGCAGCGAATCCACCAGCGTACCGTCCAGATCAAACAGAAAACCTTTACACTGCACACGCACCTCCGTCAGGCATTAATGATTTGTTGAATTTCGTTGCTGCTTAAGTGGTACTGGCGCGGGCAGGCATGCCACGCGCTCAGCATACGCTGATATTTGTCCCACATTGGGGTCTGGGCGTTAAAGCCGTGCGTGCCCGCGTCAAAGTGGGTGTAGCGCCCTTCGGTGTTCACCATAAAGCGCACATAGCTCAGATAGCGCGCTTCCGTCGCCGCATCAAATCCCAGGAACGTCACCCGGCGCTCGTCAATGGCCTGCTGGTCTTTAAGGTTGGTCCAGGACACATGCAGCGCATGGTACATCTCCATGATATCTATAACGATGCGGCAGGTTTCCTCTTTCAGCTCGCCAAACTCGCGATCCAGTTCGCGCATCTGCAAACCAAAACCACGTTCGACGATGGTCTGCAGGCGGCTGTAGCGCGCAGCGTTATCGGGATCAAGCATAGTCATCATCTTGTACTGGTTAGACAAAATCAGACGTTGAGCATGGGTCATTTCCATCTTTCGACTCCTGTAGCGCATTGCACTGTAAAAAAAAGACACGGTAACGGTGTGTTACTGTGCCTTCTTTTGGTCGTCGTTTCGATGATCAATCACAAGTCATCGAGGAATGTTTTATCAAGTTGTTTAAACGCTCGCTTGAGCGTATCTGCCAACGCCTGATAGTCCGGCTTGCCTTCCACCGGCGCCAACGCCTGGCCGGCTTCCTCCAGTTTTCCACGCACTTCATAAAACCAGTGTAAAATAGAAGGCGGAAGCGGCGTAATGGAGCGTTTACCTAACCACCACAGCCCCTGCATCGGCAGGCTTAAGGCAAAGAGCGCAGTCGCAACGGCCGGGCCAAGCTGTCCACCCAGCGCAATTTGCCAGCACAGGGTAAAGACGGCGATCGGGGGCATAAAGCGGATCGCGTAGCGCGTGGCGCGAATGGTGCGGTTTTCAATGAACATGGGCGCGAGGCGCTTTTCCATCGGCCATGTCTTTGCATAATGCTGTCCCCGACGAAACAGGCTAAAAAAGTTAACGGACGGGATTTCGGGTGTCGACATGGCTGTACCTCAACTTCACATATAAAAATTAAAATTTTCGTGCAAAACCACAACAGGCTATGACAACGTTCAAAATATTTTGTCATCGCTACCCCGTATCGGGTATCCTGTGCCAGCCTGATAGGGCCGTAGACGAGAAGCGTTAACTCGTCAAATTATCGCATATTATGCCATTGTCTGAAAAATGTTCAAAATGGCTTAAAATCATAGGTATTTCTTCCATCCTGCCAGAATGTTCGTTTGGCATGATGTTAATCATAAATGTCTGGGTCAGCATGCGTTACGCTTTTAGACTCATTGACGTTTTTTTAGCCACGTATCAATTATAGGTACTTCCATGTCGAGTAAGTTAGTACTGGTTCTGAACTGCGGTAGCTCTTCACTGAAATTCGCCATCATCGATGCGCTCAACGGTGACGAGTACCTCTCTGGTTTGGCCGAATGTTTCCATCTGCCTGAAGCACGTATCAAGTGGAAGATGGACGGCAGCAAACAAGAAGCGGCTTTAGGTGCAGGCGCCGCTCACAGTGAAGCGCTGAACTTTATCGTTAACACTATTCTGGCACAAAAACCAGAACTGTCTGCTCAGCTGACTGCAATTGGTCACCGTATCGTCCACGGCGGCGAAAAATACACCAGTTCCGTGGTGATTGACGACTCTGTGATCCAGGGCATCAAAGACTCTGCGTCTTTCGCACCGCTGCATAACCCGGCTCACCTGATCGGTATCGCTGAAGCACTGAAATCCTTCCCGAATCTGAAAGACAAAAACGTGGCCGTGTTCGATACCGCGTTCCATCAGACCATGCCGGAAGAGTCTTACCTCTATGCCCTGCCATACAGCCTGTACAAAGAGCATGGCGTCCGTCGTTACGGCGCACACGGCACCAGCCACTTCTATGTGACTCAGGAAGCCGCAAAAGTGCTGAACAAGCCGGTTGAAGAAGTGAACATCATCACCTGCCACCTGGGCAACGGTGGTTCTGTTTCTGCTATCCGCAACGGTAAATGTGTTGATACCTCCATGGGTCTGACCCCGCTGGAAGGTCTGGTGATGGGTACCCGTTCCGGTGACATCGACCCGGCGATCATCTTCCACCTGCACGACACCCTGGGCATGAGCGTTGACGACATCAACAAAATGCTGACCAAAGAGTCTGGCCTGCTGGGTCTGACCGAAGTCACCAGCGACTGCCGTTACGTTGAAGATAACTACGAAACCAAAGCAGACGCTAAGCGTGCAATGGACGTTTACTGCCACCGTCTGGCGAAGTACATCGGTTCTTACACCGCGCTGATGGAAGGCCGCCTTGACGCAGTTATCTTCACCGGTGGTATCGGTGAGAACGCGGCAATGGTTCGCGAACTGTCCCTGGGCAAACTGGGCGTTCTGGGCTTCGAGGTTGATCACGAGCGTAACCTGGCTGCCCGCTTCGGCAAGTCTGGCTTCATCAACAAAGAAGGCACCCGCCCGGCTATCGTTATCCCAACTAACGAAGAGCTGGTCATCGCGCAAGACGCGTGCCGTCTGACCGCCTGATTCCACACCGCCAGCAATGCTGGCGGTGCTGTTTTGTAGCCCGCCCAACGCGGCGGTAACGAAAGAGGATAAACCGTGTCCCGTACAATTATGCTGATCCCTACCGGAACCAGCGTCGGCCTGACCAGCGTCAGCCTCGGCGTGATCCGTGCTATGGAACGCAAAGGCGTTCGTCTGAGCGTCTTTAAGCCAATCGCCCAGCCTCGCGCCGGTGGCGATGCGCCAGACCAGACCACCACCATCGTTCGCAAAAATTCCAATCTGCCGGCGGCTGAACCGCTGAAGATGAGCCACGTTGAGTCTCTGCTCTCCAGCAACCAGAAAGACGTGCTGATGGAAGAGATCATCGCCAACTATCACGCTAACGCGCAGGACGCTGAAGTGGTGCTGGTTGAAGGCCTGGTCCCGACCCGTAAACACCAGTTTGCCCAGTCCCTAAACTTTGAAATCGCAAAAACCCTGAACGCAGAGATCGTTTTCGTGATGTCTCAGGGCACCGATACCCCGGAGCAGCTGAAAGAGCGTATCGAACTGACGCGCAGCAGCTTTGGCGGTGCGAAAAACACCAGCATCACCGGCGTTATCGTTAACAAACTGAACGCACCGGTTGATGAACAGGGCCGTACGCGTCCTGACCTGTCCGAAATCTTCGACGACTCTTCTAAAGCGAAAGTCATCAAAGTTGACCCGGCTAAACTTCAGGATTCCAGCCCGCTGCCCGTCCTGGGCGCGGTGCCGTGGAGCTTCGATCTGATTGCCACCCGTGCAATCGATATGGCGCGCCACCTGAACGCTACCGTGATCAACGAAGGCGACATCAATACCCGCCGCGTGAAGTCCGTGACCTTCTGCGCGCGCAGCATTCCACACATGCTGGAGCACTTCCGCGCTGGTTCTCTGCTGGTGACCTCCGCAGACCGTCCGGACGTGCTGGTTGCAGCCTGCCTGGCCGCGATGAACGGCGTGGAAATCGGTGCGATCCTGCTGACCGGCGCGTATGAGATGGACCCACGCGTAAGCAAGCTGTGCGAACGCGCGTTCGCCACCGGCCTGCCGGTGTTCATGGTGAACACCAACACCTGGCAGACCTCCCTGAGCCTGCAGAGCTTCAACCTGGAAGTACCGGTTGATGACCACGAGCGTATCGAGAAGGTTCAGGAATACGTTGCTGGCTATATCAACGCAGACTGGATCGAATCCCTGACCGCGACCTCCGAGCGCAGCCGCCGTCTGTCTCCTCCAGCCTTCCGTTACCAGCTGACCGAGCTGGCGCGTAAAGCGGGCAAACGTGTTGTTCTGCCAGAAGGCGACGAACCACGCACCGTTAAGGCGGCCGCTATCTGTGCAGAGCGCGGCATCGCGACCTGCGTGCTGCTGGGTAATCCGGATGAGATTAACCGCGTTGCGGCGTCCCAGGGCGTTGAGCTGGGCGCAGGCATCGAAATCGTCGATCCAGAAGTGGTTCGCGAAAGCTACGTTGCCCGTCTGGTTGAGCTGCGTAAGAACAAAGGCATGACCGAAGCCGTTGCGCGCGAGCAGCTGGAAGACAACGTGGTGCTGGGTACGCTGATGCTGGAGCAGGATGAAGTTGACGGCCTGGTTTCCGGTGCGGTACACACCACCGCGAACACCATCCGTCCGCCGCTGCAGCTGATCAAAACGGCACCGGGTAGCTCTCTGGTTTCCTCCGTGTTCTTCATGCTGCTGCCTGAACAGGTTTACGTTTACGGCGACTGCGCGATCAACCCGGATCCAACCGCAGAGCAGCTGGCAGAAATCGCAATCCAGTCTGCGGACTCCGCAACGGCATTCGGTATCGAACCGCGCGTGGCAATGCTCTCCTACTCTACCGGCACCTCTGGTGCAGGTAGCGACGTAGAGAAAGTCCGTGAAGCAACCCGTATTGCGCAGGAAAAACGTCCGGATCTGATGATCGACGGCCCGCTCCAGTACGATGCTGCGGTTATGGCTGACGTGGCGAAATCCAAAGCGCCAAACTCGCCGGTTGCAGGTCGCGCTACCGTGTTCATCTTCCCGGATCTGAACACCGGTAACACCACCTATAAAGCGGTACAGCGTTCAGCAGACCTGATCTCCATCGGGCCAATGCTGCAGGGCATGCGCAAGCCTGTGAACGACCTCTCCCGCGGTGCGCTGGTTGACGATATCGTCTACACCATCGCGCTGACGGCGATCCAGTCTTCACAGCAGCAGTAATGCTTTAACTGCATTAAAAAGGCGACCCGACGGTCGCCTTTTTTTTACAGCAGCTCTCTCGCCGCCGACACTATATGGTGGGCCGTCAGGCCATACTCCTTCTGAAGAAAGTCCTGCGTCCCCACCTGACCATAGCGTTCCTTAACGCCAACGCGACGCATCGGCACCGGGCAGGTTTCCACCAGCACTTCCGCCACCGCCGAGCCCAGCCCGTTATGGATGCTGTGGTTTTCGCAGGTCACAATACGCCCGGTTTTCTCGGCATAGTTTTTCACCAGCATCCTGTCGATGGGCTTCAGGGTAAACATGTCGATAACCGCCGCGCTTACGCCCTCCTGCTCTAGCTGACGCGCCGCCTCCAGCGCTTCCGCCACCATGATGCCGTTGGCTATCAGGGTGATGTCACTCCCTTCACGCAGCACGTTGCCTTTGCCAATGGTGAACGTTGAGCCCGGCGCATACACGCTCGGCGCCTGCTTGCGTATCGTGCGCACCCAGTAGAAGCCTTCCAGGTCCATCAGCTGACGCAGCACGTCTTCGAACATCACCGCGTCGGTCACCTCCAGCACCACCGAGTGCGCCAGGCCGCGCACAATGCCCATATCCTCAAACGACATATGCGTGCCGCCGTTGTGACAGGCCGTTACCCCCGCGTCCGAGGCAATCACCTTCACGTTGTTGCGCTGGTAGTCAAGGGACATAAACAGCTGGTCGAAGCAGCGGCGGCTGGCAAAGGCGGTGAAGGTGTGCACGAACGGCTTACGTCCGGTAAGCGACAGCCCCGCCGCCGTTCCAATCACGTTAGCCTCCATAATACCGCAGTTGATAACGTGCTGCGGATAATCGCGCGCCACGCCATCCATCGCCATCGAACTCATCAGATCCGCTTCGAGGGCAATAATCTCGCTCCCGGCCTCAATCTGTTTTGCCACAAAGCCCGCGTAGACCTTACGCATCTCAACGGCATCTTTCTGTTGTGGCGGTGCAAGCTTAATCATGTGAAGCCTCCAGTTGGCGAATCGTCTCGTTGAGGGCCGCTTTGCTCTCCGGGGTTAACCGCAGATGGTGCGAGTTGCCGAGCTGTTCCAGGTACGGCACCCCCTGCCCTTTGATGCTGTCGAGGATCACTACCCGCGGGCGCGCATCGGCCCCGGGCATCGGCGACGTTACCTCCAGCAGCGCCGGAATGTCGTCCCCCTTCACCGTCACCGCGTCAAAGCCAAAGGCGCGGAACTTCTCTTCCAGGTCGAACGCGCAGACGATCTCGTCCAGCTCGCCGTCGAGCTGCTGTTTGTTCCAGTCCACGAACACGGTCAGGTTATTCAGGCGATGGTGGGCAATAAACTGGAACGCTTCCCAGCACTGCCCCTCGTTCAGCTCCCCGTCGCCAACGATGCAGAACACCCGGTTTGGTCTTCCTGCCAGCCTGTGCGACAGCGCCATGCCGCCGGCGATAGAGATCCCCTGTCCAAGCGAACCGGTGGTGGCGTCCACGCCGCGGGTTTTCAGACGATCCGGGTGGCTGGGAAGACGCGTTCCGTTCTGGTTCAGCGTGCTCAGCTCTTCAATCGGGAAGTAGCCTTTAATCGCCAGCGTGCTGTAGAGCGCCGGGCCCGCATGGCCTTTCGACAGCACAAAGTAGTCTCGCTCAGGCCAGTCCGGATCGGCCGGGTCAATCTTCATTACCGCGCCGTACAGCACCGCCAGCGTTTCGACGACCGACATGCTGCCGCCATAGTGGCCAAAACCCAGCTGCGTCAGGGATTTCAGCGTCTCAAGGCGGATCTGACGCGCCAGTTCGGTTATTTCGTTCTCATTCATCATTTGGCTCCGGTATTTTCCTGCGCGTCACCGCCCGCAGGTTTGTTTTTAGCGAATACGTTGTAGGCCACCAGCAGCGCGAACAACGCAACAACCAGCCCGGTGATGGCAAGCGGCGACAGGAAGCGCGCCAGGTTGCCCAGCACAATCCCGACCGCGCCAAAATCGGCATCCGAGAAGGTGGTATTGGCAAAGCCAATCGCGCCCAGCACCGGCAGCAGCAGAACCGGCAGGAAGGTGATCAGCAGGCCGTTGGCAAATGCGCCAATCATCGCCCCGCGACGTCCGCCGGTGGCGTTACCAAACACGCCTGCGGTCGCGCCGGTGAAGAAGTGCGGAACAACGCCCGGCAGGATCAGCACCCAGTTAAGCTGTCCGCAGATGACCAGCCCCACAATCCCGCCCAGGAAGCTGAACAGGAAACCAATCAGCACCGCATTTGGCGCGTAGGGATAGACAACCGGACAGTCCAGCGCGGGACGCGCGTTGGGGACCAGTTTTTCAGAGAAGCCGGTAAAGGCCGGGACGATTTCCGCCAGAATCAGGCGCACGCCCTGGAGGATGATGAAAACGCCCGCCGCAAAGGTGATTGCCATGATGATGGCGTACACCAGGTAGTTCTGGCCGCCGCTGAAGGTCGCTTCCACATACTCGCGCCCGGCGCTCACCGCCATGATCAGATAGATAATCATCATGGTGAGGGAGATGGAGATCGAGCTGTCGCGCAGGAAGCTGAGGTTTTTCGGCAGGTTCATCTCTTCGGTAGAGCGCGAGCCTTTGCCGACTTTGCCGCCGATCCAGCCGGACAGCACGTAGCCCAGCGTACCGAAGTGACCGAAGGCGATCTCATCGTTGCCGGTGATGCGCTTCATATAGCGCTGCGCAATTGCCGGGAAGAAGGCCATGATCAGGCCGAGGATCAGCGAGCCGGTGAAGACCAGCCCAACCCCCTCAAAGCCCGCCACCGTCAGGATCACGCCAATCATGCACGCCATGTAGAAGGTGTGGTGTCCGGTCAGGAAGATGTACTTCAGGCGGGTAAAGCGCGCGACGATAATATTCGCCACCATCCCGAAGGCCATAATGAGCGCGGTGGAAGCACCGTATTTTTCCAGGGCAATCGATACAATCGCTTCATTGTTTGGAATAATGCCCTGGATATTAAAGGCGTGCTCAAACATGCCGCCCAGGGGATTTAATGAACCTACCAGCACCGTGGCGCCGCCGCCCAGCACAATAAAGCCGAGAATCGTTTTAATTGTGCCTTTTACGACATCTGAAAACGCTTTTTTCTGCGCAACCAGACCAATTAAGGCAATTAACCCCACCAGCACCGAAGGGACTTTTAAAATATCAACAACGAAATTCAGCGTTTCAAGGATAAACATATCCACCTCGCCTTATCAGGATTATTGTCTTTCGAACCAGGCACGCAGCTGCGCTTCGAGTTCGTTGATATCGATGATGTTGTTGATCACCACCAGCTGGCTTTCCGGCACGCTGGCGCTGGCTGCAATGTCTTTTGCCATTACAAACAGGTCGGCCGCACCCGGCGTGGCGGAGGAGAGATCGGAGTGTTCAACCTCGGCCTCTATTTCCAGCTTTTTGAGCACTTTTTTAATATTCATTTCGACCATAAAACTGCTGCCCAGGCCGGAGCCGCAAATAGCCATAATTTTCATTTTTAACCCCTTTTTTGAGTAGAGCACGCCCCATCACGCTGATGCGTAATGTTGAGATAAATCGGATGAAATAATTAAATCAGAAGCGGTCGATAATGGCTTTTATCTCCTCCAGGGTATTTGCCTGATGCAATTTCGCCATATCCGCGTCGCTGGAAAAGAGTTCTGCGAGCGCGGAGATTGTTTCGATATGGCTGTGTTTGTCCGGCGCCGCCAGCATAATAATCACATCGACGGGGTCAAACTCACCGGCGCCAAACGAAACGCCCTGCTTCAGCTTTAATAATGAGAGGCCGAGACCTTTCGCCCCTTCTTCCGGGCGCGCATGCGGCATTGCCAGCCCTGGCGCCAGCACGTAGTAAGGCCCTAGCGTGTGGTGCTGCGCGACGATGGCCGTAACGTATTCCGGCGAAATAACCTGCATTTCCAGCAGCGGTTTCGCACAAATCTCCAGCGCCTGCGGCCAGTTTTCGACGCTATCCTGTAGCGTAATGGTTGTATCATATATCCATTTTTTGAGCATTTTTTACTCCCGCGTAACGCCTGACATGGTCGAACTTTATTCAACCCGTCAGCCAATGACTGCGATCGGGATCACAAAGATAGCGCTACCAAAAACTAACATGCAGAAGTGTGATAGCGCTATCAAATTACCCGCACGGTATGAAATCACAGCAAAAAAAGGGATTTAAGGCGTATACTGCCAGTCACGTAAAATGAAGGATGAAATTCAATCGCGTCCTGTCAGCAGGAAGATGTATGTCTTTAACCCGAAAACGGCGCAGCACCGGAAAAGTAACCCTCGCAGATGTCGCGCAGCTTGCCGGCGTCGGCACAATGACCGTCTCACGCGCGCTCCGCACGCCCGAACAGGTTTCCGATAAACTGCGTGAAAAAATTGAAGCTGCGGTTCAGGAGCTGGGGTATATGCCCAACCTGGCCGCCAGCGCACTGGCATCGGCGTCATCGTGGACGATCGCGATGGTCGTTCCCAACCTTTCCGAAGCCGGATGTTCAGAGATGTTTGCCGGGCTTCAGCAGGTGCTTCAGCCCGCCGGTTACCAGATCATGCTGGCGGAGTCTCAGCATCGAGTCGAACAGGAAGAGAAACTGCTTGAAACGCTGCTGGCGTCGAATATCGCCGCCGCGATTTTGCTCAGCGTTGAGCACTCCGACACGGTCCGCCACTGGCTGAAAAATGCCTCCATTCCGGTGATGGAAATGGGGGCGATGCGCGCCGATCCGATTGATATGAACATCGGTATTGATAACGTCGCCGCCATGCAGGAGCTCACGGAAATGGTCATTAAGCGCGGCTACCAGAACATTGGCCTGCTGTGTGCCAACCAGGAGCAGTGGATTTTCCAGCAGCATTTGCAGGGCTGGTACAAGGCGATGCTGCGCCACCACCTGTCGCCGAACCGGGTGATTAACGCCGCCATGCCGCCGAACTTCTCGACCGGTGCGGCGCAGCTGCCTGAATTTCTGCTGGCGTGGCCGGAGCTGGATGCGCTGGTGTGCGTTTCTGACGAGCTGGCCTGCGGCGCGCTGTACGAATGCCAGCGACGACGCATCAAAGTGCCGGACGATCTGGCGGTGGTTGGCTTTGGCGATAGCGACGTCAGCCGGGTCTGCCAGCCGCCGCTGACGACGATGGCGGTGCCGCATCGTAAGATTGGGATTGAGGCCGGAAAAGCGCTTCTGGAGCGTCTGAATGACGGAGGCTGGCGCGATCGTAAGCCCATCGCGTCCAGCCTGTGCCTGCGGGAAAGCTGTTGAGGCTTACTCCGCCTCTTCCTCTTTTTCCGCTTTGTTTTCCGGCTTAGCGGATTCGTTTTTGGCGTTGCGGGTCATCCACAGCGCCAGCGCTTTTAAGGAGTCCGGCGTGAACTCATCGCAGCGGGCGGTGATCTCTTCCGGCGTCATCCAGCTAACTTCGCTAACTTCCTCTTCCTGCAGGGCGAAAGGCCCGTGGGAAACGCAGCTAAACAGACCGCCCCAGACGCGGCAATGTTCGTCTTCAAAATAGAACTGGCCGTGCTCGGCAAACGGCACGCCGGCAATGCCTAACTCTTCTTCCGCTTCACGACGTGCGGAATCCAGCAGAACTTCATCGGCCTGGACGACGCCGCCCGCGGTGGCATCCAGCATGCCTGGAAGAAAATCTTTGGTGTCCGTGCGGCGCTGGACCAGGATCTTGCCCATTCCGTCATGAACAACGATGTACGTAGCGCGGTGACGCAGACGCTCCGCACGCATTTGTTCGCGGCTGGCCTGCGCGATCACTTCATTTTCTTCGCTGACAATGTCAACCCACTCAGTACTTGCCAAATGATTCTGCTCCACCATCGGGAAACCTTCTCGTCTAAGCGCTCTTACGGCGCGTTTGCAGTTGTGGTGTAACTTACGGATTAATCGCTATCTGCGCAATAACTTGCTGATCATTAAGTGCGATAACGCTTAATGTCCCGTCTTCAAACATGCCGTAGCTTGCCGGGTAGCCGCCTTTAGGAATGCTGACAGAGCCGGGATTAAAGTGATAAATCGCCCCGCGTTTTTCCGCTACCGGAATATGAGTATGACCGTAAACCAGGACATCGCCAGCCGCGAGCGGCGGGAGTTTATCCGGGCCGAACAGGTGCCCATGCGTCAGGAACAGACGGCAGTTTTCCAGCAGCACCTGTTGCCAGGGAGCGGTGATGGGAAATTGCAGCAGCATCTGATCCACTTCGCTGTCGCAGTTGCCGCGCACGGCAATAATACGGGAGGCGTAGTGATTCAGTTTTTCCGCCACCTGGGCGGGCGCATAGCCTTCCGGCAGCGCGTTGCGTGGGCCGTGGTTTAACACGTCGCCCAGGATCGCCAGCCATTGCGCTCCGCTCTGGTCAAACAGAGAAAGCACGCGCTCGGTCGCGGGCAGCGATCCATGAATATCCGATGCAAACATCAGCTTCATCAGTTACTCCTCGGAAATACAGACTGCCCATATCATACCTGAAGCGCCCGGGCTTATCAGCCTGCACGCTTAGCAGAGAGTGCCAGATAGCGCTGTACCGATGCGCGTTGCCACTGGAACGCGGCATAATCCACCAGCAGCTGTGGGACCGCATCTCCGTTAAGGATCAGGCGATTCAGCATCAGCGCAAGGTCGGTATCGGCAATACACCACTCGCCAAACAGATTGGGGTTGCCGTGGGCCAGCAGTGATGAAGCGGTATCAATCAGCTTCTGAGCGCTGGCTATCCCCTCCTCGCTGAGGGCTGGCTTTTTGACCCCTGCAAACACCACATCCGTCGATCGCTCCGTGCGAATCGGCACCAGATCGCTTCGCAGCCACGCCTGAATCTGACGGGCACGGGCGCGCTTTTGCAGATCGTGAGGATAAATGCGTTCCCACTCCGGTGGCGCAAAGCGGTCTTCAAGGTACTCGTCAATTGCCGAGGATTCACTTAATTCAAAGCCGTCAATCTCCAGCACGGGCACCCGGCGGGTGAGCGCGTAACCCTGCCACTGAGGCTTCAGATGTTCGCCACTGTCCAGATCGACGGTTTTCAGACTAAAGGAAAGCCCCTTTTCAGCCAGCGCAACGTAAACGCTCAAAACATAAGGAGAAAAGAAGTTCGCATCGGACCACAACGTTATTACAGGCTGGCTCATAACATCCTCATCGGCTGATCGGTTTTTACTCAAGATATAATCTCCCGGCCTCGCTGTCACTTGATGAAAACTCACGATTTACAACAAACACCTATACTGTTTTTTCATGGCAACACTATTCGCACAGACAGGAGTTGAGAATGATAGATCTTTATTATGCCCCTACCCCGAATGGTCATAAGATCACCCTCTTTCTCGAAGAAGCCGAACTGGACTACCGAATCATTCGCGTTGATATCAGCAAAGGCGATCAGTTCCGCCCCGTTTTTCTGGCCATCTCGCCCAACAATAAAATTCCGGCCATCATTGATAACCTGCCTTCAGACGGCGGAAAACCGCTAAGCCTGTTTGAATCCGGGGAGATACTGCTTTATCTGGCGGAGAAAACCGGCAAGCTTCTGAGCGGGGAGCTGCGCGAACGCCATCACACGCTGCAATGGTTATTCTGGCAGTCGAGCGGCCTGGGGCCGATGCTGGGGCAGAACCACCATTTCACCGCCTATGCGCCGCAAACTATCCCTTATGCCATTGAGCGATATCAGGTCGAAACGCAGCGCCTGTACGGCGTCCTCAACCGGCGGCTGGAAACGTCACCGTGGCTCGGTGGCGATCACTATAGCATCGCAGATATCGCCTGCTGGCCGTGGGTCAATACCCATGAACGCCACCGGATTGACCTGGCCACCTATCCGGCGGTGAACAACTGGTTTGAGCGCATCCGAACCCGTCCGGCCACCGAACGCGCCATGCAAAAAATCCATCAGATTTGAGCCTGCGCCCCGTTGGGTGCAGGTGTTGTCCTCATGTATGATGAGGCGATAATACTGACACGGAGAAGACCTGCAATGTCCCAGCATGACGCTGTTATTCGTATAAAAAATTTACGCCTGCGCACGTTCATTGGCATCAAAGAGGAAGAGATCGCTAATCGCCAGGATATCGTGGTGAATGTCGCGATCCATTACCCGGCGGACAAGGCGCGCGCCAGCGAAGACATTAATGACGCGCTGAACTATCGCACGATCACCAAAAGCATCATCCAGTACGTCGAGAACAACCGTTTCGCGCTGCTGGAAAAATTAACTCAGGATGTGCTCGACATCGCACGCGAACACCACTGGGTCACTTATGCTGAAGTGGAGATCGATAAACTTCACGCCCTGCGCTACGCCGACTCCGTCTCCATGACGTTAAGCTGGCGGCGCCAGGCGTAAACCTGGAGGTTGTATGAAGATTCTGCTCACCGGCGGTACGGGCCTGATTGGTCGCCATCTCATTCCGCGCCTGCGGGCGCTGCATCACGACATCACCGTGGTCACGCGCAGCCCGGAGAAAGCCCGTCAGGTGCTGGGTGGCGGGGTGGCGTTCTGGAAAGGCCTGGCGGAACGGCAGGATCTGAACGGCTTTGATGCCGTCATCAACCTCGCAGGCGAACCCATCGCCGATAAGCGCTGGACCGAAGAGCAAAAACAGCGCTTATGCAGCAGCCGCTGGAACATAACCGGGAAGCTGGTTGAGCTGATTCGCAACAGCGAAACGCCGCCGTCGGTGCTGATTTCCGGCTCTGCCACGGGATACTACGGCGATCTCGGGGAAGTGGTGGTGACTGAGGAAGAGCCTCCGCATAACGAGTTTACCCACAAGCTCTGCGCCCAGTGGGAGCGCATCGCCTGCGGTGCGCAGAGCGATAATACCCGCGTCTGCCTGCTGCGCACCGGCGTGGTGCTCGCCCCGAAGGGCGGTATTCTCGGCAAAATGCTGCCGCCGTTTAAAATGGGGCTTGGCGGGCCCATCGGCAACGGACGTCAGTACCTGGCGTGGATCCACATCGACGATATGGTTAACGGCATTATCTGGCTGCTGGATAACGACCTGCGCGGGCCGTTTAACATGGTGTCACCGTATCCGGTACGTAATGAACAGTTTGCGCACGCGCTGGGCCATGCCCTGCACCGCCCGGCGGTACTGCGCGTGCCCGCGACGGCGATTCGGCTGTTGATGGGTGAATCGTCGGTGCTGGTGCTGGGCGGCCAGCGCGCGCTGCCGAAACGGCTGGAAGCGGCCGGGTTTACGTTCCGCTGGTATGACCTGGAAGAGGCGCTGGGGGATGTGGTGCGGTGAATATGTTACAGTTATACGCCATGTCTGGATGATATGGCGTAACTATGGCAACCATCACTACAGCCCGGCTTCACCTCACACCTTTCGAACCTTCTGACTGGGCCTTCTTTCGCTCGCTGCGTGAAGATCCTCTTATCATGCGTTACATGGCCGCCATCGCCCCGGAAAAGGAGACGCGCCGCGTATTTGCCGCACGTCTGTTGGCGGAGCATGTCTTCGCGATCCGTCTGCATAATGACGATACGCCGCTGGGCGATATCGGACTGCAAATCAGCGCGGCGAACCGTGAAGAGGCGGATATTGGCTATACCGTGGTGCCTGCCGCGCAGGGAAAAGGGATTGCCAGCGAGGCGCTGCGTGCGGTGTGCGAATACGCCTTTAACCAGATCGGCGTGAAGGCAATTAATGCGTATGTACTGGCGGATAACGGCGGATCGGTGCGCGTGCTGGAGAAAGCCGGCTTTGTGCGCACGCAGGTGCTGGAGAAGGCGTACGAGATTAACGGCGTGCGTTACGACGACTGGGCGTACCGGCTGGAGCGTGGCGCGACCTGATGCCCTCACCCCAGCCCTCTCCCACGGGGAGAGGGAGAAACGTCCCCCTCAGCCCAATCCAGTTCCGCAAGACTATTTCAACGATCCCTTGAGGAACTGCTGCAGACGCGGGCTTTGCGGATTCGCCAGCACCTCATCCGGGTGCCCCTGCTCCTCAATCTTGCCCTGATGCAGGAAGATAACGTGATTAGAAACGTTACGGGCAAAGCCCATCTCGTGCGTCACCACTACCATCGTTTTGCCCTCTTCGGCCAGCTTCTGCATGATGCGCAGCACCTCGCCGACGAGTTCAGGGTCAAGGGCGGAGGTCGGTTCGTCAAACAGCAGCACTTCAGGCTCCATCGCCAGCGCGCGGGCGATGGAAACGCGCTGCTGCTGACCGCCCGACAGGTGCACCGGATACTTAATCTGCTGGCGCTCGTCGATGCCCACCTTCGCCAGATATTTCACCGCACGCTCGCGGGCCTCCTGCTTGCTTAAGCCGAGTACCTGAACCGGCGCTTCCATAACGTTCTCCAGCACCGTCATGTGGCTCCAGAGGTTAAAGTGCTGGAACACCATCGTCAGACGCGTACGCAGCAGGCGCAGCTGGTTTTTATCCGCCACCTTAAGCTGGCCGTCTTTATCGCGGACCATATTAATATTCTGCCCGCTCACCACAATCGAACCTTCACTCGGCTTTTCGAGGAAGTTAATGCAGCGCAGGAACGTACTCTTACCGGAACCGGATGAGCCGATAATACTGATCACGTCGCCCGCATTCGCCTGCAGCGATACCCCTTTCAGCACTTCATGTTCGCCGTAGCGCTTGTGCAAATCAATTACGTTTAATTTGTTCTCAGCCATCATAAATTCTCAGTGCGTCGACGGTTTTATATGCTGCAACCAGCGTTTTTCAGCCTTACGGAACAGGCTGATCAAGACGTAAGAAATGATCAAATAGAGCACCGCCGCAATGCCAAACGCGGTAAACGGCTGGTAGGTCGCGGAGTTAATATCGCGGGCGATTTTTAACAGATCCGGTACCGTGGCGGTAAACGCCAGTGCCGTCGAATGCAGCATCAAAATCACCTCGTTGCTGTATGCCGGCAGCGCGATTCGCAGCGCCGAAGGCAGAATAATGCAGCGGTAAAGCTTCACGGAGGAGAAACCGTACGCGCGCGCCGCCTCGATCTCACCGTGCGGCACGGAACGGATGGCCCCGGCGAAGATCTCGGTGGTATAGGCGCAGGTGTTGAGCGTTAACGCCAGCACCGTACAGTTCAGACCGCTGCGGAAGAACGCGTTCAGCATCTCGGTGCCTTTCACGATCTCCAGCGTGTACATTCCCGAATAGAACACCAGCAGCTGCACGTACAGCGGCGTGCCGCGAAACACGTAGGTGAACAGCCAGATCGGGAAGCGGATAAATTTGTTGTTCGACACGCGCCCGATGGCCAAAAACACCGCCAGAATACCGCCCATCACCACGGAGGAGATCAGCAGCCACAGCGTGATCGCCACGCCGGTAAAGCGGTAGCCGTCCGTCCACAGCAGGGATTTCCAGTACTCCTGAATAATCTCAATCACAGGTCAGCCCTCTTCACACCCACGGAGTAGCGACGTTCGAGCAGAAGCAGCACACCATTGGAGACGGTCGTAAAGACCAGATAAATCACGCCGCAGACCACCGCAAAGTAGAACGGTTCCCAGGTGCTCTTACCCGCCAGCTGCGTGGCCTTCACCACATCTTCCAGGCCGAGCAGGGAGACCAGCGCCGTCGCTTTGAGAATAACCTGCCAGTTGTTGCCGATGCCCGGGAGCGCGTAGCGCATCATGGCCGGAAACATGATCCGACGGAACGTTTGTGAAGAGGTAAAACCGTAGGCGGTCGCCGCTTCAATGTGCCCTTTCGGGACAGCCATGTACGCGCCGCGGAAGGTTTCAGTGAAGTATGCGCCGTAGATAAAGCCCAGGGTAATGATGCCAGCCACCATCGGATCGATATCGATCTGATCCATGCCGACGGCATCCGTCACGCCGTTAAGCGCAATTTGCAGCCCGTAGAAGATCAGCAGCATCAGCACCAGGTCAGGAACGCCGCGAATCAGCGTGGTATAGCCTTCAAATATCAGTGCCAGCGGTCTGTTGGCCGATAACTTTGCCCCCGCGCCCGCCAGGCCTATCAGCACCGCCAGCACCACGGAGCTGATAGCCAGCTCAAGGGTGACAAGCGCGCCCTGTAAAATAACGCCAGAAAATCCGTACAGCATACCGCCTGCCCTGTCGTCTCGTGAGTGGTGGAACCGTGTCTTTTCCCCTCCCGCAGCGGGAGGGGCCGCACGTTATCAGACGGGGCGATTAGCCGCCGTAAACATTAAAATCGAAGTACTTTTTCGCCAGCTTGTCGTAGGTGCCGTCCGCGCGCATCTCGGCGAACGCTTTGTTCAGGGCTTCACGCAGTTCATTGTCTTCTTTACGCAGGCCCATACCGGTGCCGACGCCGAACAGTTTTTCATCCTTAATGGACGGACCGCCGAACTTATAATCTTTACCCACCGGCTGTTTCAGGAAGCCTTCGCTCGCCGCGACTTCGTCCTGGAACGCCGCATCGATACGGCCTGCCGTCAGGTCAGCGTAGATATTTTCCTGGCCCTGATAGGAGACGATTTCGATCCCTTTCGGCGCCCAGTGCTCATTGCCGTAGGTTTCCTGGGTGGTGCCCTGCAGCACGCCCACGCGTTTGCCCTTCAGCGAGTCGATAGTTGGCTGAATGTCGGAAGATTTCGCCACAACCAGACGTGAATCGGCAGCATAGAGTTTGTCGGTGAAGGCAATCTCCTGCTGGCGTTTTTCCGTAATAGAGAGGGAGGACATGATCACGTCGATTTTTTTCGCTTTCAGGGACGGGATCAGCGCGTCAAGCGGGTTTTCAACGTAGGTACATTGCGCTTTAATGCGTTTGCACAGCTCGTTAGCCAGATCGATGTCAAAACCGACCAGTTCACCCTTCGCATTCTTGGATTCGAAAGGCGCATAGGTGGGGTCAGTACCAATACGAATTTTCTGCGGGATTGCTGCGAATGCCGCGGTGGCGCTGGAAAAGGCCAGTACCAGAGAAAGTGACAACACCAGTTTTTTCATATCTGTCCTCAACAAACTGTCTTAATACGAGATTTTTACGACCACGGGGTGACGTTAATGTGCCATTAATCCCCTCATTCAGGCAAAGATTAATGCCGCCGGGCGGGAATTTTTGCATTTTAAATGCTTAACTATGCACGAAGCGATCCAATACGGTGCACCAGATGCACCATATTGGATCATCAACACCCGCAATGCACCAAAACAGAGCATTGCCGTCGGGCGTTAGTCACCGTAGACGTTAAAATCGAAATATTTCTTCGCCAGTTTGTCGTAGGTTCCGTCTTTACGCAGCTCGGAGAAAGCTTTGTCGAAGGCGGCTTTCAGCTCGGTATCATCTTTACGCAGGCCAATACCGGTGCCATCACCAAAGTATTTTTTATCCTTCACGGACGGGCCGGCAAAGGCGTACTCTTTCCCCGCAGGCTGCTTCAGGAAGCCTTCGCTTGCGGCAACCTCATCCTGGAACGCCGCGTCCAGACGGCCCGCCGCCAGGTCAGAGTAGATCAGATCCTGGTTCTGATAGGCGACCACATCAACGCCCTTCTCGCGCCAGTTGGCATTTGCGTAGCCTTCCTGAGTCGACCCCTGAAGCACGCCAACATGCTTGCCTTTCAGGGAGTCGATGGTCGGCTGGATCGGTGAGCCTTTCGCGGCAATCAGACGTGAATCGGCCGCGTAGAGCTTATCGGAGAAGGCGATCTCCTGCTGACGTTTTTCCGTGATGGAGAGAGAAGAGATAATCGCATCAATTTTCTTGGCTTTCAGCGATGGGATCAGCGCGTCAAAGTCACTGCCCACCCACGTGCATTTCACTTCCATGCGCTTGCACATCTCATTTCCCAGGTCGATATCAAACCCAACGAAATCGCCTTTCGCATCCTTCGAAGAGAATGGCGCGTAGGTTGCGTCCGTACCGATACGAACCGTCTGTGGAAGCGCTGCATAGCTACCTGCTGCCGCACTCAAGCCCACGAGCAAAGACAGAGCCAGAACCGTCTTCTTCATACATTTACCCTCAAGAACCGTGATTTTATTATGGTTTGCGTTGTGTGTTGTGTTGCAGGCTGCTCTTGCAGGTCTTATGCCACATTGCCGTCGGGCTAAAACTACGACGTTAAATATGTTAATAAAACGTTGCGATACTGCCTTAATGGTGAAAGATAGCAGGTCTGCCGAACGAACCGGAAAGAGAAAAAGGGAAAAAGCGAATTAAATGTCGAGGATATGATCGCGGTTGCAGTTTTGCCCTGAAACAGGGCAAAACAACTTTTCATGCACCCTGCAGGTGCATCCCTTCACGCCCCGTGCCAGCGGGTAAAGAGATCTTCCGGCAGGTCGATATCGAACTGATCCAGCACGCGATTAACGGTCTGATTAATGACGTCATCCAGCGTTTGCGGGCGATGGTAGAACGCCGGGACCGGCGGCATAATCACGGCGCCCAGTTCGGCCGCCTGCGTCATCAGGCGCAGATGCCCCAGGTGCAGCGGGGTTTCCCGCACGCAGAGAACCAGAGGGCGACGCTCCTTCAGCACCACGTCTGCCGCGCGCGTCACCAGCGTGTCGGTATAGCTGTTCACAATCCCGGAAAGGGTTTTAATGGAACAGGGCAAAATGACCATGCCTGCGGTTTTAAACGAGCCCGACGAGATGCTGGCAGCGATATCGCGCGCATCGTGGACAACGTCAGCCAGGGCCTGAACGTCGCGCAGCGAAAGGTCGGTTTCAAGAGAGAGGGTCTGGCGCGCCGCCTGGCTCATCACCAGATGGGTTTCCACGTCGGCAACGTCACGCAGCACCTGTAACAGCCGGACGCCATAAATGGCGCCGCTGGCACCGCTGATCCCTACAATGAGTCGTTTCATGATTTTCGCCCTTGCTGATTTCAGGGCAGACTGTGCAGGATTTTACGGGGAGTTGCAAGTGAGGGCGAGCGCCCTCACCTGCGTTAGCATCAACCTTCGTTGTGCATCTCTAAGCTTTCGAGATCGTTTTGCAGCTGGACGGCTTTCGCGTCGTCGTTACGCAGCGAATCCAGGTAGTCGAGATACTGCTGGTCAACGTCTTTGGTCACGTAGATCCCGTTAAACACGGAGCATTCGAACTGCTGAATATCCGGGTTCTCGGCGCGCACCGCGTCGATAAGATCGTTCAGATCCTGGAAAATCAGGCCGTCGGCCCCGATGATCTGACGAATTTCGTCCACTTCGCGGCCGTGAGCAATCAGCTCGGTGGCGGTAGGCATATCGATGCCGTACACGTTCGGGAAGCGGATTTCCGGTGCCGCAGAGGCGAGATACACCTTCTTCGCGCCTGCTTCACGCGCCATCTCGATAATCTGCTCGGACGTCGTGCCACGCACGATGGAGTCATCCACCAGCAGCACGTTCTTATCGCGGAACTCGGCACGGTTGGCGTTCAGCTTGCGGCGCACGGATTTACGGCGCAGCTGCTGGCCCGGCATGATAAAGGTGCGGCCAACGTAGCGGTTCTTCACGAAGCCCTGACGGTACGGCTTGTCCAGAATGCGGGCGATCTCCAGCGCGATGTCGCAGGAGGTTTCCGGAATAGGAATGACGACGTCGATATCGAGGTCGTCCCACTCGCGGGCAATCTTCTCACCCAGCTTCGTGCCCATGTTCACGCGGGCGCTGTAAACGGAGATCTTGTCGATGAACGAGTCAGGACGCGCGAAGTAAACGTATTCAAACAGGCACGGGTTGCTGACCGGGCTGTCGGCGCACTGGCGTGTGAACAGCTGGCCCTTCTCGGTGATGTAAACCGCTTCGCCCGGCGCAACGTCACGCAGAAATTCGAAGCCCAGCGTATCCAGCGCCACGCTTTCGGAGGCAACCATGTACTCGGTACGGCCATCGCCGAGCTCGCGCTTGCCGAGCACCAGCGGGCGAATCCCGTTTGGATCGCGGAAGGCCACCATGCCGTGGCCGATAATCATCGCCACGCAGGCGTACGCGCCGCGGATCAGGCGGTTAGTCGCAGCAACGGCGGCAAAGATGTTATCGGCTTCCAGCGGATAGTGACGGAAGTTATCCAGCTCGCTGGCAAAGATATTGAGCAGGATCTCAGAATCAGACGTGGTGTTAATGTGGCGACGTTTCTCTTCAAACAGCTTTTTACGCAGCTCGTGAGCGTTGGTCAGGTTGCCGTTGTGGGCAAGCGTGATGCCATACGGGGAGTTAACGTAAAAAGGCTGAGCCTCGGAGGCGCTGGAACTGCCAGCAGTAGGATAACGAACGTGACCGATCCCCATATTACCTTGCAGACGCTGCATATGGCGGGCTTCAAACACATCGTTTACCAAGCCGTTCGCCTTGCGTAAACGGAAGCAGTTGTTTGCATCAATGGTGATGATACCCGCAGCATCCTGCCCACGGTGCTGAAGCACCGTTAACGCGTCATAAATCGACTGGTTTACCGGCATGAAACCGGCGATACCGACAATACCGCACATTCGTCTTTTCCTCGTTAAGCCACATCTCAGAGCTTACGCCCTGGGCAAGAAACTCGACGAGCTTTGCAGATAGTCAAAGAACCATCTGATGATGAAGCTGAACTCCGGAATAAGCTGCGACTTCTGCCAGTCTTCGCTTTTGGAGAACCCGGTAAAGGTATCCAGGAAGAACAGGATCGCGGCCACAATCAGCACGCCTCGCAATGCGCCAAAACAGATGCCGAGCACCCTGTCCGTTCCGGACAGACCGGTTTTCTCGACCAGCTGGCCTATCACGAAATTAACAATAGCGCCGACAATCAGCGTCGCGATAAACAGCACCGCGATGGCGATTCCGTTTCGGACCAGTTCATCTTCAAAGCCCGTGAACCAGACAGACAGGTAAGTGTAGTAATGACTGGCAACAAAGAAAGCACAACCCCAGGTTACCAGCGATAACGCTTCACGAACAAAGCCACGGATCAGGCTAACCAGACAGGAAAAACCAATCACCGCAATGATGGCGTAATCAATCCAGACCATATATGTCCCACGATTTAACGCCCTGTCATCCAGTTCGGGGCGCATTCTAACAGAAAAAGAAAACGTTTGCGTAGGGATTTCCTTCCCGCGCGTAAATAAAAAAGGCGCTGAAAAAATGTTCAACGCCCCTCCGCCTGACGTCTCTGTGGACGTCTGCTTTCTCCCCCTCACCCTAACCCTCTCCCCAAAGGGGAGAGGGAATTATTTGCACCCTCTCCCCTTTGGGGAGAGGGCCGGGGTGAGGGGAGCCTTATCAGTTCGCGCTGTAGTTCATCACCACACCGCTCAGCCCGGAGATCTGCTTCAGTTCGCCAAGCGACCCTTTCAGCTTATCTTTGGACGCATCCGGCCCCACGAGGATGCGGGTAATTTTACCCTGCACCGGCGTGGTTGGTGAAGTATAAACGCGGTATCCCGCGCCGCGCAGCTTACTCACGATCTCATTGACCTTGTCGGCATTCTTCAACGCACCCAGCTGTACCACGTAGGCTTTACCCGTCGGGGCTGCCTCCTGCTGGGCCTGTTTTGCCGGTGGCGGCGCTTCTGATGCCGCAGCCAGCTGTTCGGCCGCTTTATCACGCTGCGGTTTAGGCTGCGTTTTCTCTACCGGCTTCGGTTTTTCAACCGGCTTAGGCTGCTCTGTCGGTATGGGATCGATTTCAACGTTATTGTTCGCAGCCAGACGCGACGGGTCAAGGGATGGCGCTGCGGCATCGCCTGCACGCACCTCTTCCGCTGCGCCTTCAGGCGGCTGGGCAGGCAGCGCCTGCGTTGCCGCTGGCAGCATGTCGGGCTCGTCGCGGTCTCCCGGTTTCGGTACCAGCGGAATGGCCGCAAATTCATCCTGGTAATGCTTTTTCTGCCCGTCGAGCAGCCCGGGTAGAATAATCACCCCGAGCGCGACCAGCACAATGGTTCCTGTTAAACGGTTCTGAAACTTACTCGCCACCGGTTCTCCCCGCGTCCATCACTTCCATGACATGTGCCACCGTGTGGAACGATCCACACACCAGCACGGTATCTTCTGGTTTAGCCTCCGCCATCGCGGCGCGCCAGGCCGAAACCACACTGCTGTAGATTTCGCCTTTGCCGAGATGTTCCATCAACTGTTCGGCAGTCGCACCACGCGGCCCTTCCAGAGGTGCACAATACCAGCTATCGACCACACTCTCCATGCAGGCCAGCGTACCGCCGATATCTTTATCATGAAGCATACCGATAACCGCCAGCACGCGCCCGGTTTTTGGTAAGGATTTGAGACGGCCTGCGAGGTACGCCGCGGCATGCGGGTTATGCGCAACATCCAGAATCAGACGCGGTGACTCACTCACAATCTGAAAACGCCCCGGCAGCAGCGCGTTGCTGATGCCGTCACGGATCGCCTGTTCGCTCACCGTTAACCCGCTGGCGCGCAGTGCCGCCAGCGCGGTCGCCGCGTTGGGCTGCGGTACCTGCGGCAGCGGCAGGTTATCCAGCACGCCCCGTGCATCGCTAAAGCGCCAGCTTTGGTCCTGAACCTCATAGTGCCAGTCCACGCCACGACGCAGCAGCTGAGCGCCCTTCTCTCTCGCCACGTCAGCGATAGTGTGGGGCATGTCCGGCTCGCCGACCACGGCAGGCTTATTCGCCCGGAAAATACCGGCCTTTTCACGTCCGATGCTTTCACGGTCGGGGCCCAGCCAGTCGGTGTGGTCCAGCGCGATGCTGGTGACGACGGCAACATCCGCATCCACCATATTGGTGGCATCCAGACGCCCGCCCAGCCCGACTTCCAGAATCACCACGTCCAGCTGCGCCTGCTTAAACAGCCACAGCGCCGACAGGGTACCGTACTCAAAATAGGTTAATGAGGTATCCCCGCGCGCGGCTTCGATAGCGGCAAACGACGCCGTATGGGCCGATTCCGCAAGCTCGGCGTTCTGCACCCGCACGCGCTCGGTATAGCGCACCAGATGCGGAGAGCTGTATACGCCAACCCTGTAACCCGCCGCCATCAGGACAGATTCCAGGGTGCGGCAGGTGGTCCCTTTACCGTTAGTGCCGGCAACGGTAAACACGAAAGGAGCGGGTTTCTGCACGTCGAGACGCGCGGCAACCTGGCTTACGCGCTCAAGGCCCATGTCGATGGTTTTAC
The DNA here is from genome assembly GCF_014930695.1 of Enterobacter cloacae complex sp. P40C2. Classification (NCBI taxonomy): domain Bacteria; kingdom Pseudomonadati; phylum Pseudomonadota; class Gammaproteobacteria; order Enterobacterales; family Enterobacteriaceae; genus Enterobacter; species Enterobacter cloacae complex sp. P40C2. The sequence continues at coordinate 235,666 of NZ_JADBRP010000004.1, forward strand.
TGTGCAGGTTTTCCAGATAAGAAAGCCACGCGGCCAGGGGCGACGTGGCTTGAGGAATGCGTTTATTTTCCATGATGCCCGGTTGTCATAAGCGGTTTAGAAAGCAAAAGGGCAGCGCCAACCGGCCCTGCCCTTTTCAGTTATCAGGCCTCGGGTTCCTGATCCGGTACCACCACGCCCTCGCGCGGCTCGTCCGGGCTCGGCGACGGCAGATTCATCAGCTTCGCCAGGACGCTTGCCAGTTTAAGGCGCATTTCCGGGCGGCGGACGATCATGTCGATAGCGCCTTTCTCAATGAGGAACTCACTGCGCTGGAAGCCCGGCGGCAGTTTCTCACGTACGGTCTGCTCGATAACGCGTGGACCGGCGAAGCCAATCAGCGCTTTTGGCTCAGCGATGTTCAGGTCACCCAGCATCGCGAAGCTTGCAGAGACGCCACCCATGGTTGGGTCGGTCAGTACGGAGATGTACGGCAGACCGCGCTCCTGCATTTTGGCCAGCGCAGCAGAGGTTTTCGCCATCTGCATCAGGGACATCAGCGCTTCCTGCATACGCGCACCGCCGGAGGCGGAGAAGCAGATCAGCGGACAGTTGTCTTCCAGCGCCTGCTCAACGGCACGCACGAAGCGCGCACCCACCACGGAGCCCATAGAGCCGCCCATGAAGGAGAACTCGAACGCGGCGGCAACAACCGGCATGTCATGCAGGGTGCCTTTCATGACGATCAGCGCGTCTTTCTCGCCGGTCTCTTTCTGTGCAGAGGCCAGACGATCTTTGTATTTTTTGGAGTCGCGGAACTTGAGCACGTCTTTTGGCTCCAGTTCGCTGCCCAGTTCTACCAGAGAACCTTCGTCCAGCAGGCTATGCAGGCGGTTGCGCGCCGACATACGCATGTGGTGGTCACACTTCGGACACACCTCAAGATTGCGTTCCAGCTCTGCACGATACAGAACCTGGCCGCAGCTATCACACTTCGTCCATACCCCTTCAGGAATGCTCGCTTTACGCGTCGGGGTAATGTTGCTTTTAATTCGTTCAATCCAGCTCATTGATAACCTTTCTGCCTGAACCTGGTCGTATGCCAGTTTTGCTGTAAGAGGCGAATAATGCCATTTTTGCCTCCAACAGACCATGAATGTTGCACATTAAAACATAACAGCCCGAAACTTTGGATAAAAAAGTGGTCGAACCGCCAGCGTGCACTTACTTCGCCTGCTTTGCCGCCGCGCGTCGGTGACGAATGATTTCGATAACGCCCGGTAGTACGGAAAGCACAATAATCGCTACAATCAGTAACTTAAGGTTTTCCTGAACTACAGGCAGATCGCCAAACAGGTAGCCCGCATAGGTAAAGAGCAGCACCCACAGCAGCGCGCCCACCACGTTGTACATTGCAAAATGACGATAGGACATGTGGCCCATTCCCGCCACAAACGGGGCAAACGTGCGGACGATAGGCACAAAGCGGGCAAGAATAATGGTCTTACCGCCGTGGCGCTCATAAAAGGCGTGGGTCTTGTCTAAATAGCTGCGGCGGAAAATCTTCGAGTCCGGGTTACTGAATAACCGTTCCCCAAATACCCGTCCAATGGTGTAGTTGACCGCATCGCCAATAATCGCCGCAACGATCATCAGCGCGACCATCAGATGAACGTTCAGGTCATTGGTTGGCAGCGCGGATAACGCGCCTGCCACGAACAGCAGTGAATCGCCCGGCAGGAATGGCGTGACGACCAGACCGGTTTCACAGAACAGAATGAGGAACAGAATGGCGTAAACCCAGACGCCGTACTGCGCGACCAGCTCCGCCAGGTGAACATCAATATGCAGGATGAAATCAATCAGAAAACGTATTACGTCCATATTGTCTAAGCCTTAATTGCACCTTTGTTTAGTCCGCTAAAAAGAGCGGGCCCATTGGCGGTTTTGGCAGGTCAAACCGGTCCGGATAATCCACCGAAACCAGATACAGCCCTTCCGCTTTCGCCGTTGCTGCCGCAAGCGTTCTGTCCTTCGCTGCCAGCAGTTCTGCAATCCAGCTCTCCGGCTGGTGTCCGGCGCCCACTTCCATCAGGCTGCCTACAATATTCCGCACCATATGATGTACAAAGGCATTGGCTTTGATATCCACCACCACATACGCGCCATAACGACTGACGCTAATGTGCATAACGTTACGCCACGGCGTACGGGACTGACACTGCACCGCACGGAACGACGTAAAGTCATTTTCACCAATCAGACACTGCGCCGCACGCTGCATACGTTCTGCATCGAGCGGTTCATAAAAATGCGTTACGCCCTGGCTTAACACCGCCGGGCGCAGGCGCTGGTTGTAGATGACGTAACGGTAGCGCCGCGCCGTCGCGCTGAAACGCGCGTGAAAGTCATCCGGCACAGCTTTAACCCAACGCACCGCGATGTCACCAGGTAAATTCGCATTTACGCCCAGCGTCCAGGCCGCGTCTTTGCGCACGGCGGTGGTTTCGAAGTGCACCACCTGGCCCGTGCCGTGAACGCCCGCATCGGTGCGGCCCGCGCAGAAGACGCTTATCGGTTCATTCGCCACCTGAGAGAGCGCTTTCTCCAGCTTTTCCTGGACGCTGCGCACCTCATTCTGACGCTGCCAGCCATAATATTTACTGCCGTCGTACTCGATGCCGAGGGCAATTCTGTGGACCGGCTTTTGTTCCACTTCCGACATCAGTACAGGTACTCCTGTACCAGCTTCTCGGCGATCTTGACCGCCATCAGCGCGCCGCCGAAGCGAACGTTGTCCGCCACGGACCAGAACTGCACCTGCTCCGGCATGCCGTAGTCGTTGCGAACGCAGCCCACGGAGAGGTGCGCACTGCCGGTTGCGTCGCCCACCTGCGTCGGGAACTCGCCATCTTCAGAAAGCACGATGTCCTCGGCACGGCCAAACGCGTCGCGTGCCTCTTCGGCCGCCAGCGGACGCAGGGCTTCAAACCCGACCATCTGCGCATGACCGTAAAAGACCGGCGACTGCACGACGTTTACGGAGATCGTCAGCCCGTCATCCTGCATAATTTTGCGCGCTTCGTCGACGATGCGGCGCTCTTCACGCACCGAACCTTCACGATCCGGCAGCAGCGGGAGCATGTTGAACGCCAGCTGGCGGCCAAAGAAATCGTCTTCGTCGATCGGGATACCGTTCAGCAGCTTCGCGCTCTGCCCTGCCAGCGCATCGACCGCTTTTTTGCCGTTGGCGGAGGCGGACAGCAGGCTGGTCACGGAAATACGCGACAGGCCACCGTCGTCGATAAGCGGCTTCAGCGCGGTCAGCAGCTGGCTGGTGAGGCTGTCTGGTACCGCAATGATGTTACGGTTACGGTAGTCAGCCAGCACGAACGGGTTAACGTCCGGTACCACCAGCGGCACGTCCGGCTCCAGGGAGAACAGGCCGCTCAGGTCAATTACCAGACATCCGGCGTTGGTGGCTTCTTCAATATAAGACGCCGTTGCTTCTGCACCTGCGGCAAAAAATGCCAGCTGAGCCTGCGTCCAGTCGAACGCGGCGGCATCCTGCACCGTCACGGTTTTGCCGCCGAAGCGCAGATGTTCACCGGCGCTGTCGGTACGCGCCAGCGCAAAAATGTCGCCCACCGGGAACTGACGCTCAGCAAGGGTTTCGAGCAGGGCTTCGCCCACGGCGCCAGTGGCGCCCAAAATGGCAATGTTCCAGCCTTCAGACATGGTGGTTTACTCCAGAAATAAAAAAGCGTCCCTGCCGGAGCCTCCGGCAGGGAGCAGAAAGACATTAACGTGCCGGATGGTGAACGGCGTTAAATCCCAGCTTGTGCAGCAGCGTCGCCGCTGAGGCGTCGTCGCACATCACATACAGGGAAGACCACTCGCGGCGCTCGAGATAATTCTTGCGCAGCTTGTCAAACTCACCCGGAATACCCGCCACTTTACGCAGCAGCGCGTCATCGCGGCGCACATCATACACCAAATGCACGAGCCTTTTCAGCGTTGCCTCATCCAGCGGCCCATGAAGGGTGAGCCGGCCGAACTCGGGCGCGGGAAGTAACGTGTCCAGCGCCACCTGCTGCGGATGGCCGATAAAGGCGCTGTAGGCCTCAAATACCTGAGTCGTGCCGCGCGCTTTGCCTTCGAGGGTATAACCCGCGATATGCGCGGTGCCCACGTCCACCTTATCCAGCAGCGCGACGTTGAGATCCGGCTCGGGCTCCCAGACGTCCAGCACGACGCTGAGATCCTGACCTTCCTCGAGGCATTTCAGCAGCGCCGCGTTATCTACCACCGGACCACGGCAGGCATTTATCAGAATAGTGCCAGCCTTCAGGCGGCGGATCAGCGTTTCGTCGGCCAGATGCAGGGACCTGTAAGGCCCCTCTTTAAAGAGCGGCGTGTGGAAGGTAATAACGTCGCACTCGTCAACCAGCTCATCCAGCGTACGGAAATCACCTTCATCGCCGTTATCCTTGCGCGGCGGATCGCACAATACCGTGCGAATGCCCCACGCTTCCAGGCGCTTTTGCAGGCGTCCGCCCACGTTGCCCACGCCCACGATGCCTACGGTGCGGTCCTTCAGCGCAAACCCGTCGCGCTCGGCCAGCATCAGCAATGAGGAAAAGACGTATTCCACGACGGCGATCGCGTTACAGCCTGGCGCCGCTGAAAATCCGATCCCCGCCTGCTTAAGCCACTGGTCATCCACATGGTCGGTCCCGGCCGTTGCCGTCCCGACAAATTTAATCCCTTTGCCGCAGAGCAGTGCCTCATTTACTTTGGTCACCGAGCGCACCATCAGGGCGTCTGCATCGTCCAGCTCGCTTACCGGAATCGGGCGACCAGGGACAGCCTTAACCTCACCCAGGCGGCTGAACAGCTCGCGGGCGTAAGGCATATTTTCATCAACGAGGATTTTCACGTCTGAGTACCTGTTTGAGAGGAAGTAAACCTGCCAAGTGTGCCATAATCTCGCCGCCGGGCATATATTTCTGCCCGGTTACGCAGAGTTTGACTTTAAGGATTTTTGACGATGCAGCCCATTTCAGGTACGCCTCCGCGCCCTCCGGGTGAAGGCCCCGTAACGCCCAACACGCCAGGCGACCAGCCGCTCTCCACGCAACAGCGCACCGTACTGGAGCGTCTGATCACGCGCCTTATCGCGTTGACCTCGCAGCAAAACGCTGAGGTATGGGCAGGCGTTAAGCACGATTTGGGCGTCAGAAACGATGCGCCGCTACAGTCGCGCCATTTCCCTGCCGCTGAGCAAAACCTGAATCAGCGTCTCACCAGCGCGCAGCAGCAGCATACGACCCGCCAGACTGTCTCGCAGCTGACCGAGCTGTTGGGCCAGGGGAACAATCGCCAGGCGGTGAGTGATTTTATCCGTCAACAGTACGGCCATACCGCGCTGAGCCAGCTTTCGCCGGAACAGCTTAAAACCGTGCTGACCCTGCTGCAAAGTAATCAGCTCTCTATCCCGCAGCCGCAACAGCGCCAGCCTACAGAACGGCCAATGCAGCCTGCGGAACATAACACGCTCAAGCAGATGGTCACTAAGCTGGCTGCGGCCACCGGCGAGCCGACAAAGCTTATCTGGCAGTCGATGCTGGAACTCTCCGGCGTGAAAGCGGGCGAGACGATCCCGGCAAAACAGTTTACCCATCTGGTCACCTGGCTCCAGGCGCGGCAGACGCTCAGCGCCCAGAGCGCCCCGACGCTGCATACGGTGCAGGCGTCGCTTAAGCAGCCTCTTGAGCCGCAGGAGTTTGCAGCCGTTAGGGACTACGCTCAGCAGGCCTGGCAGGCCACCCCGCAAACGGTGCTGACAACCGCACAGGTGCAGGATTTACTGAATCAGATCTTTATCCGCCGCGCCGAGCGTGAAGGTGGCGTGCCGGAGGTGCGGGATATTCAGCCTGTCTACAGCCCGCTGTTTGCGCCGGTGGTCGACACCTTTAAAACGCTTTCAGCCCGACCGGGACTGATGTTTGTCGCGTTGATGATTGCGCTGGCGATTTTCTGGCTGGTTGCCTGACGTTTAGCCGGGCAAGGCGTAGCCGCCACCCGGCAACACGTTAGCCCTTTCGAAACGCCACCAGCGTCACCACAATCCCCACCACCGCGGACACCGCACCGGCGAGAAATACGGAAGGGTAGCCAAACGAGGTTGCAAGCAGCCCCGCCAACGGTCCGGCGATGCCATATGAAATGTCCTGAAACGCCGCGTAGCCCCCCAGCGCCGTGCCGCGAACCTGCGGCGCGACGCGCTTCACCACTTCGACGCCCAGCGCCGGGAAGATCAGCGAACAGCCGCAGCCGGTTAACGCCGCCCCCAGTAACGCAACGAACGCGCCGGGCGCCTGCCAGAGCAGCAGCAGGCCAATGGCCTCGATCGCTAAAGACGCCACGGCGACCTTCACGCCGCCAAAGCGATCCGGCATCCAGCCAAACAGCACGCGCATCAGGACAAACGCACCACCAAAAGCCGTCAGCGTAAAGCCCGCCATCGCCCAGCCGCGGCTCATGAAATAGAGGGAGACGAAGGTACCGATAACCGCAAAGCCCACTCCCTGAAGCGCCAGCCCCAGACCCGGCTGCCAGATTTGCCCCACCACGCTCCACAGCGAAGGACGCTCGCCTTTATGGGCTGGCACCTTGCGCACCGAACCGTTAAATGCCCACGCCAGCAGCGGCAATACCATAGTGGTTGCTGCCAGCGCCGCAAAACCAAACTGGCTGTGGATCAGCAGCCCCAACGGCGCGCCTGCCGCCAGTGCGCCGTAAATCGCCATCCCGTTCCACGACATCACCTTGCCCGACTGCGCAGGGCCAACCAGCCCCATTCCCCAGGTCAGGGTACCGGTCAGCAGCTGGCTTTCGCCGAAGCCGAGGATCAGGCGTCCCGCCACCAGCAGGGCGAACTTATACGCGGCGTCTACCGGCAGGAGTGCCGCCAGCAGCCACGCTCCCCCGGCCAGTCCGCAGGCCAGCATGCCCTGCAACGCCGAGCGTTTTGCGCCGTGCTGGTCCGCCAGTCGTCCGGCGTAGCCCCGGGTTAATACCGTGGCTAAAAACTGAATGCCCACCGCAATGCCGACCATGGTGTTGCCGTAGCCCAGCTCGTGATGTACGAAAAGTGGGATAACAGGCAGCGGCAGGCCAACGGTCATGTAGGTCAGAAATACCGCAAAGGCGATGCGGAAAAGGGAAAGGTTCCCGGAAGGGGTACGCTTCTCAGGGATAACGGCCTTCATGCATAACTCCGTGTTTAGGCATAAAAAAGGGAGCCGCGCGGCTCCCTTCTACTATACCTTCAAACGCTTACGCTTTCAGCTTGCGCATCACCAGCGTGGCGTTGGTGCCGCCAAAACCGAAGCTGTTAGACATAACGGTCGTCAGCTCACGTTCGGTGGTTTCGGTCACGATGTTCAGGCCAGCCGCCTGTTCGTCCATCTCTTCGATGTTGATGCTTGGGGCGATAAAGCCGTTTTCCAGCATCAGCAGAGAGTAGATTGCTTCCTGCACGCCTGCCGCACCCAGAGAGTGACCGGTCATGGCTTTGGTTGCAGAGATAGCCGGGCTGTTGTCGCCGAACACTTCGCGGATCGCGCCCAGCTCTTTCACGTCGCCTACCGGAGTAGAAGTCCCGTGGGAGTTCAGGTAGTCGATTGGGGTATCAACGCCGTGCATCGCCATCTTCATGCAGCGCACCGCGCCTTCGCCGGATGGGGCAACCATGTCGGCACCGTCAGACGTTGCGCCGTAGCCAACGATCTCAGCGTAGATATGAGCACCGCGTGCCAGCGCGTGTTCCAGCTCTTCAACCACAACCATACCGCCGCCGCCTGCGATAACAAAACCGTCGCGGTGCGCATCATAGGTACGGGAAGCCTTAGCCGGGGTTTCGTTATATTTGGTGGACAGTGCGCCCATCGCGTCGAATTCGCAGGCCATTTCCCAGCCCAGCTCTTCGCCGCCGCCAGCAAATACGATGTCCTGCTTGCCCAGCTGGATCTGCTCTACCGCATTACCGATGCAGTGCGCGGAGGTCGCGCATGCAGAGCTGATGGAGTAGTTCACACCGTGAATTTTGAACGGCGTTGCCAGGCACGCGGAAACCGCAGAACCCATCGCTTTGGTCACAACGTAGGGACCTACCGCTTTCAGGCCGCGCGGGCTACGCATCGCGTCAGCACCGAATACCTGTGCTTTAGAGGAACCGCCGGAGCCTGCAATGAGGCCAACGCGTGGATTGTTCTGGTAGACGTCTTCGCTCAGACCAGAATCCTTGATCGCTTCCTGCATGGAAAGATAGGCGTAGATAGAGGCATCGTTCATGAAACGAACCACTTTGCGGTCAATTAAACCGGTGGTGTCCAGTTTAACGTTACCCCATACGTGGCTACGCATTCCAGAATCTTTAAACTCTTCAGAGAAAGTGATCCCGGAGCGTCCTTCACGCAGAGATGCCAGGACTTCCTGCTGGTTATTACCGATGCTGGAAACGATGCCCAGGCCAGTAATCACTGCACGTTTCATTCAATACCTCTGTAAGTCGCACTATAAAAAGTTTCGAGTCGCACAATAGCGTACACTTGTACGCCGAACAAGTCCGATCAGCGATTTTCTGTGGAAATTTGCACCGATGGGCCCACATCGCTAAGATCGTGCCACTGCCTGTCGGACGAGTAACTTACGTGAAACAAAACGCCATACAACCTGCCAACCTCGAATTCAACGCTGAGGGTACACCTGTTTCCCGAGATTTTGATGACGTCTACTTTTCTAATGATAACGGACTGGAAGAGACGCGCTATGTTTTCCTCGACGGAAATCATCTCGGCACCCGTTTTCCCGAGCATCCGCGCAGTCTGTTTGTCGTGGCGGAGAGCGGTTTCGGAACCGGTCTGAATTTTCTGACCCTCTGGCAGGCGTTCGACCAGTTTCGCGCTGCACACCCCGAGGCTACGCTACAAAGATTACATTTCATCAGTTTCGAAAAATTTCCGCTCACCGCGCACGATCTGCGGCTTGCCCATCAGCGCTGGCCGGAGCTTGCCCGCTGGGCGGAGCAGCTTCAGGCCCAGTGGCCACCGGCTATCGGCGGCTGCCATCGTCTGATTCTGGACGACGGGCGCGTCACGCTCGACCTGTGGCTGGGCGACATTAACGACCTGACCGATAAGCTCGATGACGCGATGAATCAGAAGGTTGATGCCTGGTTCCTGGACGGCTTCGCGCCCGCTAAAAACCCTGACATGTGGAGCCAGCATCTGTTCAGCGCCATGGCGCGGCTGGCCCGTCCCGGCGCGACGCTTGCCACCTTCACCTCGGCGGGCTTTGTCCGCCGTGGGTTACAGGAGGCGGGTTTTACCATGCGCAAAACCAAAGGCTTTGGCCGCAAACGCGACATGCTGGTTGGCGTGATGGAGCAGGAACTGGCGCTCCCCGCCAAAACCCCCTGGTTCGCGCGTCGCGCCAGCACCTCGCGTGAGGTCGCAATCGTGGGCGGCGGCATTGCCAGCGCCCTGCTCTCGCTGGCGCTGCTGAACCGTGGCTGGCAGGTGACGCTCTACTGCGCTGACGAGGCGCCGGCAAACGGCGCCTCGGGCAACCGCCAGGGAGCGCTCTACCCGCTGCTGAGCGCCCACGATCCCGCGCTGTTCCAGTTTTTCCCGGCGGCGTTTACTTTCGCCCGTCGTCTTTATGATAGCCTGCCGGTCGCGTTCGACCACGACTGGTGCGGCGTGACGCAGCTCGGCTGGGATGAGAAGAGCCAGCAAAAAATCACGCAAATGCTGTCGCTGGGTTTACCGGAGGCCATCGCCCAGGCGGTGACTGCGCAGCAGGTTTTAGAAACCGCTGGGGTCGACACCGGCTGTGACGGCATTCAGTACCCGCTCGGCGGCTGGCTGTGCCCGGCCGAACTGACTTCTGCGGCGATTGCCCTCGGCCAGTCGCGCGGGCTGACGGTGCGCTATGCCCACAAGGTTGAATCGCTCAGTCGTGCAGAACGCTGGGTTCTGCATTTTGCTGATGTAAAAGAGGCAGAGCATGCCAGCGTTGTGCTGGCAAACGGGCACCGCATCAGCCAGTTTGTTCAGACGGAAAAGCTGCCGGTCTACCCCGTCGGCGGCCAGGTGAGCCATATCCCTTCCACGCCCGCGCTGAACGAACTGCGCCAGGTACTCTGTTACGACGGCTATCTGACGCCACAAAACCCGTCAAACGGCCATCACTGCATCGGCGCCAGCTACCATCGCGGTGAAGCGGTTATGCAATACAGCGACGCGGATCAGCAGCAGAATCGCCAGCGCCTGATTGACTGTTTCCCGGATGCCGAATGGGCAAAAGAGGTTGACGTGAGCAAAGGTGAAGCCCGCTGCGGCGTGCGTTGCGCCACTCGCGATCACCTGCCGATGGCGGGAAGCGTGCCGGACTACGAGGCCACGCTTGAGGTATATCACAACCTCGCTGAACGCCGGGAAAGCGCGGTGAGTGCGCCGGTTTATCCGGAGCTATACATGCTGGGTGGGTTAGGTTCGCGCGGGTTGTGCACCGCGCCGCTGCTGGCTGAAGTGTTAGCCGCACAAATGAGCGACGAGCCCCTTCCGCTGGACAGCGTGACCCTTGCGGGGCTGAACCCCAACCGGTTATGGGTAAGGAAATTACTGAAGGGGAAGTTGGTTAAGTAGGATCAGGTCTGGTGCCCTCTCCCACAGGGAGAGGGTGGTGAAACACTTACTTCGCGTTCGCCTGCTGGAACAAATTGTCCCACATACCCAGCACCAGCGACTGGTCGCGCGGGGAGAGTTCTCCGGCCAGAATGGCTTTTTCCAGGCTGCGGGTCACTTCATCATGCACCGCCCCGGCAGAGTGATCGTCCCCTGCTTCCAGCGCGGCAACCGCCAGCGTCAGGTGTCCACGCAGATAACCGCTGGCGAACAGCTCGTCATCACTGGCGTGTTCCACCATGTCATCAATTAACGCCAGAATGCGTGATTCAAATTCTGCGATCATCTTCTTTCCTCTGTTAAAGATCTTCCGGCCACGGGAAGCATTCCGCCGTTATTTCCGGCGTGTGGTAATAATTCTGTAAAGCCTCGATCAGGCGTGCCGGACGTTCCGGGATGCCTTTCTCAAGATATTCCATCACCTGCGCGTGTACGCGGCGCTGGAAGACGATGCGATCGGGCTCGAAGTCGCCCTCAAGGTTGTCACAGCTCACATTGAACGGGAAACCCGCCGCCACGCAGAACAGCCATTCCAGCGCCTGCGGCTTCACTTCCACATCTTCAAACCGGCCCTGAGTAGCGGCATCGCGCCCGTCCGGGCAATACCAGTAACCGAAGTCCACCAGCTCGCGACGCGCTTTTCCCGCGATGCACCAGTGTGAAATCTCGTGCAAACCGCTGGCGTAAAAGCCGTGCGCGAACACGATGCGGTTGTAAGGAACCTCGGCATCTGCTGGAAGATAGATCGGTTCGTCGTCGCCTTTAATCAGACGGGTATTAAAATCATCAGCAAAACAGCCGTTAAAGATCTCAATCAGCTGCTCGTATTTATGCGTACTGTTCATTAGTGCATCCCCAACCAGGTGAGGATCTCCTGTCCATGGCTGTCATAAAGAAGTTTGGCGCTCATCACCGCCGAGACGACAACAATCATCGGGCGGATCAGCTTTTGCCCTTTGCTTAAAACCAGACGCGAGCCGACGCGCGCGCCCAGAAACTGTCCTGCCATCATTACAAAGCCGGTTGCCCAGATAACTTTGCCGCCAATGATGAACAGCAGCAGGCCGCCAACGTTGGAGGTCGCATTGAGTACCTTGGCATGGGCGGTGGATTTAGCGAGATTAAACCCGGCCAGCGTCACGAACGCCAGCGCGTAAAACGAGCCGGCACCCGGCCCAAAGAAACCGTCGTAAAAACCGACGCAGCCACCGGCAATCAGCGCAAACGGCAGGCCGTGCAGCCTCCGCGCACGGTCTTCTTCACCAAGCTTTGGCATCAGTAAGAAGTAAAGGCCGATACAGATAACCAGAATCGGCAGGATCTGGCGCAGAATGTCGGACTGCACGTGCTGAACCAGCAGCGCGCCCGCCGTCGAGCCGATAAAGGTCATCAGGATATTGAGCTTCTGATCGGCGAGATTCACCACCTTGCGGCGAACAAAATAGAGCGAGGAGGAGAGCGAGCCGCCGCACGCCTGGAGTTTGTTGGTGGCGAGCGCCTGAGCTGGACTCATGCCTGCCGCCAGCAGCGCCGGAACGGTGAGCAACCCGCCGCCGCCCGCCAGGGCATCAATGAATCCGGCCAGCATCGCAACAAAAAAGAGTACCGCCAGCAGCAGCGGCGACACCATAAACAGATCGACGAAAGTATCCATTAAAGTACGTGCTCATCCAGTAGCGCCTGGCAGGAAGGCGGCAACGGAGGCGGTGTCTTCTTCTCAGGCTTAGAGGTTCCAGGCTTGGCCGGCTCAAACCAGCTTTGCAGTTCGTAGCCACAGCCATCGCCAGGCGGCGGCGGCGGCTGATCTTCACATTCAAGGCTGTTTGCCGGGCAGCGCAGACGAACGTGCATATGTGCCCGGTGCTGGAACCACGGTCGCACTTTACGTAGCCAGTCACGATCGGTTCCCGCATCCAGACAGAGCTGCTGCTTGATGGCCGGATTAACGAAGATCCGCGTGACGTCGTTATCTTCCGCCGCCAGCTTGATCATGCTGGAGATCTCCGGCGACCAGCGCGAAGCAACGACCCGTTTCCCGTCGGCCGACACCAGATCCAGCGCCTGGGGCTTCAGCAGCTGCGCTGAGCTCCAGCGCGCTTTCGGCAGCTGCAGGAAGATATCCACATCCAGACCGGTCTGGTGGCTGGCGTGTCCGCCGTTAAAGCGACCCCCTGCGGGCATCCCCATATCGCCTATCAGCATCGTACCCAGCCCCAGGTTATGCACCCGGTTCCCCAGACGCTGAATAAACAGCACCAGATCGGGATGGCCGAAATAACGGCGCTGATCGGTACGCATCACCTGATACGTATCCGACTGGAGCGGCAGCGCCTGCGCGCCTACGATACAGCCGTTAGAGAAGGCGCCGATGGACTGCGCGCTTCCCGCCACCGGATGGGTGATTTTTTGCCATGGCGTGGCGGCCAGGCTGGCACCACTGGCCAGCAGCGCCAGCAGCGCGATTGCGGTTTTTTTCATAGTTACCAGCGTGGAATGGTGGTCGTCACATCCGCATTCTGCGCGCGCTGGCGCAGGAAGTGATCCATCAGCACGATCGCCAGCATCGCTTCTGCGATCGGCACCGCGCGGATCCCCACGCACGGATCGTGACGCCCTTTGGTGATCATCTCAACTTCGTCGCCAGCGCGGTTAATCGTGTGCCCTGGCACCGTAATGCTGGAGGTTGGCTTCAGCGCAATGTTGGCAACTATCTGCTGCCCGCTGCTGATCCCGCCGAGAATACCGCCCGCATGGTTGCTCTGGAAACCGTCTCTGGTGATTTCGTCCCGGTTCTGGCTGCCGCGAAGCTGGACCACGTCAAATCCGTCGCCGATTTCAACGCCCTTCACCGCGTTGATGCTCATCAGCGCGTGGGCGATATCGGCATCGAGGCGGTCGAATACCGGTTCGCCCCAGCCTGCCGGCACGCCGTCCGCTACCACGGTAACCTTCGCGCCAATTGAGTCGCCCTCTTTTTTCAGGCCGCGCATCAGTTCGTCCAGCGCGTCCAGCTTGTCGGCATCGGCGCAGAAGAACGGGTTAAGCTCGACCTGATCCCAGTCCTTGATCGCAAGCGGAATGTCGCCCATCTGGGTCAGACAGCCGCGGATCGCGATGCCAAACTTCTGCTGAAGGTATTTTTTGGCAATCGCCCCTGCCGCCACGCGCATCGCGGTTTCACGCGCCGATGAGCGGCCGCCGCCGCGATAGTCGCGGAATCCGTATTTTTGCTCGTAGGTGTAGTCGGCGTGGCCCGGGCGGAAGACGTCTTTGATCGCGCCGTAGTCCTGGGAGCGCTGATCGGTATTTTCAATCAGCAGGCCAATGCTGGTGCCGGTTGTGCGGCCTTCGAAAACGCCGGAGAGAATTTTAACCTGGTCCGGCTCGCGACGCTGCGTGGTGTAGCGAGAGGTGCCCGGACGACGACGATCGAGGTCGTGCTGTAAATCGGCTTCGGTCAGTTCGATGCCTGGCGGGACGCCATCAACGATACAACCCAGTGCCAGCCCGTGCGACTCCCCAAAGGTGGTCACGCGGAATACCTGTCCAATACTGTTTCCTGCCATCACGGCTCCGATGTTGTTGTTTGTGTTTGAGCGTTGTGAAACGGGCCGAAGCCCGCTGGATTAGTCTTTGTAAATGCTGAAGTATTCGCGAGCGTCGAGGAGCTGCGCTTTGCTCAACATAAAGACGCCGTCACCGCCGTTGTCGAACTCAAGCCAGGTGAACGGCACATCCGGGTACTGCTCTATCAGATGTACCATGCTGTTGCCTACTTCACAAATCAGAACGCCGTGGTCGGTCAGGTAATCCGGCGCGCAGGCCAGAATGCGGCGGGTCAGCTTCAGGCCGTCAGTGCCTGACGCCAGGCCCAGCTCCGGCTCGTGGCGATACTCGTTCGGCAGATCGGACATGTCTTCCGCATCCACGTACGGCGGATTGGTAACGATCAGATCGTATTGCAGCGTTGGCAGGTCGCGGAACAGGTCAGAGCGGATTGGCGTAACGTGGTGGATCAGCCCGTGCTCTTCAATATTGTGTTCGGTGACGGCCAGCGCGTCGGTGGAGATATCTACGGCATCCACTTCCGCTTCAGGGAAGGCGTACGCGCAGGCAATCGCGATGCAGCCGCTGCCGGTGCACATATCGAGAATGTGCTGCGGCTGACGATCGATCAGGCCGTCAAAGTGGTTGTTAATCAGCTCGCCAATCGGCGAGCGCGGCACCAGCACGCGTTCGTCCACGTAGAACTCGTGGCCGCAGAACCAGGCTTTGTTGGTCAGGTAAGCCACCGGAATGCGCTCGTTCACGCGGCGGATCACGCGCTCTACGATGCGGTGTTTTTCGCTGGAGGTCAGACGCGCGGTGCGCATGTCTTCCGGAATATCCAGCGGCAGGTAGAGCGACGGCAGCACCAGCTGAACGGCCTCATCCCACGGGTTATCGGTACCGTGACCGTACCAGATATTGGCGGCGCTGAAGCGGCTAACCGACCAGCGCAACATGTCCTGTATGGTATGCAGCTCGTTTACTGCTTCATCGACAAAAATTTTATCCACTCTTTCCTCCAGGGCATGCTCGCATAATTTTCGGCGGCTAGTTTGCCATGAAGACGGCGATAAATCAGCAATGACGCGTGCCGCTTGAGGTTAAAAAATGCATTTAGTCGGGTACACTATCGGAAATACGAGATGAGAATGACGAATGAAAAAGAAAACATCGCTTAGCGAGGAGGATCAGGCTCTCTTCCGACAGCTTATGACCGGGACGCGCCAGATCAGACAGGACACCATTGTTCATCGCCCGCAGCGTAAAAAAATCAGCGAAGTACCGGTCAAACGGCTGCTCCAGGAGCAGGCCGATAACAGTCACTATTTTTCAGATGAATTTCAGCCGCTGCTGAATACCCAGGGTGCGGTGAAATACGTGCGCGAAGACGTCAGC
Organism: Enterobacter cloacae complex sp. P40C2; assembly: GCF_014930695.1. Lineage (NCBI taxonomy): Bacteria > Pseudomonadati > Pseudomonadota > Gammaproteobacteria > Enterobacterales > Enterobacteriaceae > Enterobacter > Enterobacter cloacae complex sp. P40C2. Next base: position 251,343 of record NZ_JADBRP010000004.1, read on the forward strand.
CATTTTGAGCTGAAAAAATTACGTCGGGGAGATTATTCGCCGGAGCTGTTTCTCGATTTGCATGGTTTGACCCAGATGCAGGCGAAACAGGAGCTGGGGGCGTTGATAGCAGCGTGTCGTCGCGAACATGTTTTTTGCGCCTGCGTAATGCACGGTCACGGTAAGCATATCCTCAAACAACAGACGCCGCTGTGGCTGGCTCAGCATCCGCACGTGATGGCTTTTCATCAGGCACCAAAAGAGTACGGCGGAGATGCCGCATTGCTGGTATTGATTGAAGTTGAGGAGTGGCAGCCGCCAGAATTACCCTGACAGGATGGCGGGAGGCACGCTGCACCCCGCCATATCGCACGTCACGTCAGATTGCTTTTGCCATCTTCAGGTTGCACGGACTCATTTGCCAGTTGAAGACCCCTTTGCCGGTGTCGTCGAGGGTGACGTTGGCAATGGCGGACGTCGTGAACATCGGTGGCGTTTCGCCCGGGCACAGCTCAGATACCAGATAGCCGACCAACGGCAGGTGGGAAATGACCAGTGCGGAAGCGACGCCTTCGTTGCATAACGCCTGAAGGTAAGCGCTGACAAGGCCAACATCGCCACACGGCGTGAGTTCAGGGAGAACATCCACGCTGGATGGCAGGTTCATACACTCCCCCACCACATCCAGCGTCTGTTCTGCCCGCAGGTACGGACTCACCAGAACGCGTTCAATGTCCACTTTTTGACCTTTAAGCCATGTCGCCATCTGACGGGATTCGTCGCAGCCACAGACGGTTAAAGGACGTACTGAGTCACTGGCGGCATCGAGTGCCGCGTCGCCGTGACGCATGATAAAAACTTGCATATTGCACCGCTTTTGTTAACCAGAATCACCGGCGTTAACTACCCGCGATAAATGCTCTGAGGTAGAAAACCCGATGGCCGGGCATTGTGCCTGATCCATTCGGTGAATGAAACGCTGTTTTTTACCTCAATGGCGTAAGTATAGTCAATCTCTGTTTACAATTTCGCCAAAACAGGCCCCCTCACCGGAGGATTTACCCTTCTTTGACTTCAGTTTACGAAATCAGTTTCCCTTGCGGGCCAGAAGGTCTGGCCCCGTTCCGCCATCTGCAATAATTCGTCACAAGGTGTAAACCGCGGACCATACTGCGAGGCCAGACGTTGCAGGATCGCAACCACTTCACCCGCCCCGAGGGTATCCATATACCGGAACGGGCCGCCAAGAAACGGCGGGAAACCAATGCCAAAAACGGCACCGATGTCGCCATCGCGCGCGCCTTTAATAACCTTCTCACCAAAGCAGCGTGCCGCTTCATTGAGCATCATCATCACGCAGCGTTCAGCACACTGAACCGCCGACAGTTTTCCCTGCCCCGCGGCAGGTATAAGCCCATAAACTGAAGGGTCGACCTGTTTCTTGCTTTTACGCCCTTTCGCGCCGTAAAGATAGAAACCGCGTTCATTTTTTCTGCCTTTGCGATCGTCCTTCAAAATTGCAGAAACAACGTTTGCAGGCGGCGAAAAACGATCGCCGTAAGCGGCTTCCAGCACGGGGATAATTTTAGTGCCGGTATCAATGCCTACCTCGTCCAAAAGCTGGACAGGGCCTACGGGGAAGCCAAACTTTACTAAGGCCTCATCAACGTGCTCAATTTTCTCGCCTTCCGTCAGGAGCCGCATCGCTTCGTTGATGTACGGCGCCAGTATGCGGTTGACGTAGAAACCGGCTTTGTCCGCTACCACGATGGGGGTTTTCCCCTGTTTTTTCGCCAGCTTCACCACCGTGGCAATAGTTTGCGGACGGGTTGTGGCGTGAGGGATAACCTCTACCAGCGGCATTTTTTCGACCGGACTAAAATAGTGCAGCCCTATCACCTGCTCCGGACGCGCGGCTTTCGCTGCGATATCGCCAATTGGCAGGGAGGAGGTATTTGAAGCGAAAATGGTGTGCGGCGCGCAGTGCTCCTCAACCTCCGCCACCATCTGCTGCTTAAGCGCCAGATCTTCGAAAACGGCTTCAATCACTACGTCGCGGTGCGTAAACCCGCTGTAGTCCGTGGTGCCGGAGATCGTCGCGAGCGTTTTATCGCGCTCGCTGGCTTTGATATGGCGGCGTTTAACCTTTCGATCGAGGTTCTGCCAGCTGTACTGCAGCGCGTGGTTGATGCCCTTAGGGTTGATGTCTTTGATACGTACGGGCAATTTGCCTTTGCTGGCGGTGACAAACGCGATGCCGCCGCCCATTAGCCCACCGCCCAGTACGCCAACGGCGCGCAGCGGAGCAGGCTCAGCCTCGCTGCCCGGATCTTTTTTCACGTCAGTACTGGCGAAGAAAATGCTTCGCAGTGCCTGCGACTGCGGCGTCATCGCCAGCTCGCCAAAAGCTTTCGCTTCGGCGGCATAGCCGCTGCTGCTGCCCTGCGACAGCCCGGTTTCAATCACGTCCAGAATGCGCTTCGTGGCCGGGTAGTTACCTTTGGTTTTTTGCCCGGTTTTTTTACCCACCATATTAAACAACAGCGCGCGCCCCAGCGGCCCGGCAAGGACGCGCTCGCGCACCGGCAGCGCGCGTTTTGCCTGGCGGCCTTTAAGCGCCCGCTCAACGGCGGCATCGAGCAGGATGGCGTGGGGAACGACCTCGTCAACCAGCCCCGCCTTTAACGCCTGACGGGCGCGCAGCTGTTTTCCGGTTAAGATCATCTCCAGCGCCGTACTGACGCCCACCAGACGCGGCAGACGCTGCGTTCCACCGGAGCCGGGCAGCAGTCCAAGCTGCACCTCCGGCAGGCCCAGCACGGTTTTCGCATCGTCGGTACAGATGCGGCTGTGGCAGGCCAGCGCCAGTTCAAGCCCGCCGCCCAGGCAGGCGCCGTGAATTGCGGCGACAACGGGTATCGACAGCGCATGGATTTCCGCCATCACCTGCTGGCCCTGGCGCGCCAGATCCTCTGCTTCCTGCGCGCTTCTGGCGCGGGCAATCATGTTGATATCGGCCCCGGCAATGAAGTTATCCGGCTTTGCCGAAATAAACACCAGCCCGCGAATCGCCTTGTTTTCACGAATTTGTCTGAGCATGTCGCGCACCTGAACGCCAAACTCGGCCTTCAGGGTATTCATCTTTTCGTCGGGCACGTCAATGGTGATAACGGCCACGTTATCGAGGCGAACGGTCAGGTTAAATGCAGATGTCGTTTCCATTATTCAGCCTCCAGAACCATTGCTGCGCCCAGGCCGCCCGCCGCACAGGCGGTGACGAGACCAAAGCCGCCGCCCCGGCGGCGTAGCTCATGTAACGTCTGGGTTATCATTCTCGCCCCCGTCGCCGCAAACGGATGGCCGTAAGCAATGGAGCCACCCAGCACGTTGAATTTGCTCTGATCCACTTCGCCTGTGGCATGCGCGCGGCCCAGCACGTCGCGGGCAAAGCGCTCGCTCGCCATAAGCTGAACGTTTGCCAGCGTTTGTGCGGCAAAGGCTTCGTGCATATCAATTAACGTGAGATCGGAGAGCGTCAGCCCCGCGCGCTCCAGCGCCAGCGGCGTGGACCAGGCAGGCCCTAACAGCATGTCCTGCCAGACATCGATAGCGGTGAAGGCGTAGCTGCGCAAATAGCCCAGCGGCGTTATGCCCAGCTCTTTGGCCCGGGACTCCGTCATCAGGATCACGGCGGCAGCACCGTCCGTCAGCGGCGTGCTGTTAGCCGCGGTTACCGTTCCGTGTTTACGGTCAAAGGCCGGGCGCAGCTTCGCATAGTCCGCCAGCGTCGAGGTGCCGCGAATATTGTTATCTTCCGAAAGCGGCTCACGATAGGGCGGGACATAGGCGGTCATCACTTCGCCGGTCAGTTTGCCTTCCGACCAGGCCTTTGCGGCAAGCTGATGGGAACGGTACGCCAGCGCATCCTGCTGCTCACGCGTGATGCCGTAGGTTTTCGCCATCTGCTCGGCGGTGTCGCCCATGCGCAGGCCGGTGGAGTATTCGGCGACGGCGGGTGGAACAGGCAGCAGATCGCGCAGGCGCAAACGCGAGAAAAGCTTCAGCTTCTGCCCGGTGGTGCGGGCTTTGTTGGCATCCACGAGAATGCGGGCCAGCTTTTTGCTGACGCCGATGGGCAGCACGGATGAGGAGTCTGCGCCTCCGGCGATCCCGGCGCGAATGGTGCCCGCCATCAGGCTTTCCGCCACGTTCGCCACCGCCTGGAAACTGGTGGCACAGGCACGGCTGACGCTGTAGGCGTCGGTGTGCACGTTCATGCCCGTTCCCAGAACGATTTCACGCGCGATATTTGGCGCCTCCGGCATCTGCACGACCTGACCAAAAACCAGTTGCTCAATGATTTCAGGCGGAATGTCGCTGCGAGCCAGCATCTCCCCCACCACCATTTTTCCCAGATCGACAGCCGGTATTCCGTGAAACGCGGTTGCCTGACGCGCAAACGGCGTACGCAGCCCGCTGACGATGGCAATGCGGTCACCGTGTCGGGTGATAAGCGGTAATGCCTGACTCATAACACTCCCCTGTAAAAAAAATTTGCGCACGCACAAAGTGGTCTGACCTGATAATAGTCTTAACTATTTTTTTACATTGAGCCAATCGGGGAAGCGAAAAATTGCGAGCTAAGGCACAGAGAAGAAAAAGAAAATGCCCCGAGGTAAAAGCAAAACGGTAACCCATAGGTTACCGTTTTTAGTGTTTGCACCCTCTCCCGTGGGAGAGGGCTGGGGTGAGGGCATCAGGCCGCGGAGATTAACGCAGCCCTAACTGGAAAATCAGTGTTTCTGCTTCACAGGCGAAGACAAAGTCGATATCCAGCTTCACGCCGCCGTCCACTTCCGTGAAGGTGGATTTGATTTCGCACGGATCGGACTCCACGTCGCGCGCGCGCTTGCTCAGCGCAGCCAGCGTCTCTTCTGCTTCAGCGCGGTTAGTGAATACACGGCTGTAAGAGGCGGTGCAATCGGTGTTGTCCATGATGGTGCCAACATCCATACAGCAGCAAACCGGGGTTTCATCAGCACTGCATTTACTCATAGCTCAATTTCCTCTGTATTCGCGCAGCGCGCGAGATAAACACGATGCGACTATTTTACGCCCCCTCGCGTGCCCCCTCCAGCCGTTAATGGCGCAAAATCGGATAAGTGAGCAATATCACACTAAAAAATGATCTAAAACAAAATTCACCTTTTCAGATGATTCGCACTGGTCACAATTTTGCCAACCAGATCTCGTTTCAAGAAACATATCTGAAAATATTAATAAACAAACTTGCAACATCCCAGCTGGTCAGACCTATACTCTCGCCACTGGTCTGATTTGTAAGTCATACCTCAGACCCTACACTTCGCGCTCCTGTTACGGTATGTAACAATTATTGAATAAAAATAACTCAATGAGGTTATGGTCATGAGCCAGAAAACCCTGTTCAAACAAACTGCTTTAGCAGTTGCAGTGGCAATCGTCTCAACGTCCGCCTGGTCAGCGGGCTTCCAGTTAAACGAATTTTCTTCCTCTGGCCTTGGCCGTGCGTATTCCGGGGAAGGTGCGATTGCCGATGACGCAGGCAACGCAAGCCGTAACCCGGCGCTGATCATGATGTTCGATCGCCCTACCTTCTCTGCTGGTGCGGTTTACATCGATCCTGATGTCAACATTTCCGGCAAATCTCGCTTCACCGGTGCAGACCTGAAGGCGGATAACATTGCGCCGACGGCGTGGGTGCCTAACCTGCACTTTGTTGCTCCTATTAACGAGCAGTTTGGTTGGGGGGCTTCCGTTACCTCTAACTATGGCCTGGCGACGGAATTCAATAACGACTATCCGGCCGGGGAATACGGCGGTAAAACCGACCTGACCACCCTGAACCTCAACCTGAGCGGCGCTTATCGTCTGAACGAAAGCTGGAGCTTCGGTCTGGGCTTCAATGCCGTTTATGCTGATGCAAAAATTGAGCGTTACACCGGCGAGCAAACCGCCGCGCTGCCGAAAAACAGCAATAAAATTGCCAGCCTGAAAGGCGATGAATGGGGTTACGGCTGGAACGCCGGGATCCTGTACGAGCTGGACAAGAACAACCGCTGGGGTCTGACCTATCGCTCAGAAGTGAAAATTGATTTCGATGGCGATTACAAAAGCGGCATCCTGAGCCCTGTTAACGGCCTGGTTCCGGGTGCGGGCACCACCATTCCATGGGGTACGTCTAACCAGACCGTACCGGGTTCACTGTCGCTGCATCTGCCAGAAATGTGGGAAGTCTCCGGCTATAACCGCGTCGCGCCACAGTGGGCGATCCACTATAGCCTGGCTTACACCAGCTGGAGTCAGTTCCAGGAGCTGAAAGCCACCGGCACCAACGGTCAGACGCTGTTCTATAAGGACGAAAGCTTCCACGACGCATACCGTCTGGCGCTGGGTACAACCTACTATATGGATGACAACTGGACGTTCCGTACCGGTATCGCGTTTGATGACAGCCCGGTTCCGGCGGATAAACGCTCCATCTCCATTCCTGATCAGGACCGCTTCTGGCTGAGTGCGGGTGCAACCTATGCGTTTAACGAGAATGCCTCCATCGACGCTGGCGTCTCTTATATGCACGGTCAGAAAGTGACGTTCCAGGAAGGCCCTTACGAGTTTACCTCTGAAGGTAAAGCGTGGCTGTTCGGTACCAACTTCAACTACGCGTTCTAATCGCGCAGGCATCAAAAAAGGTGAGCATCGCTCACCTTTTTTATTTATTCCGAATCGATATCTTTTAATTCATTCTCGATGGCTTTCGCGTTCGGATTATCTTCCGGCTTCAGCTTGCCGCCGTTGGCAATAAAGTCGTGGTTCTGGAAGTAGGCCTCACGCACCATAATGTACGGATCTGACGACTGACGCAGCAGACCATCAGAGTCCAGCAGCTGCGCACGTGTTTCAATGCCTTCCACTGTCCATTTACCAATCGACAGCGGCCAGGTGAGCCATGACAGCACCGGATACAGCGTATCCACCATATCGCCGCCATCATCACGCACGGTGAAGCTGCCGTAGAATGGCAGATGCACATACGGACCATAACCCACGCCATAATGCCCCAGCGTACTGCCGAAACGGTGCGGCTGCTCGCGCTGCAGTTTCGGGTTCGCCATGCCGGCGACATCAATTAAGCCGCCCATCCCCAGCAGGGAGTTCAGGAAGAATCGGGTGAAATGCACCATTCCCTGATACGGGTCGCCCTGGAGGAAGTAGTTCACCATCACCGCAGGCTCTTCCAGGTTGCTGGTGAAGTTGCTCAGGCCGTTACGCGCTGGCTGCGGAACGTAGTCACGCCACGCCACGGCAACCGGTCGAACCAGGTACGGATCCAGCACATTGTAGTTAAAGCTGTACATTGAACGGTTAAATCCTTCGAGAGGATCGGAGCGTCCCGTTTGCTCGCCAGAGCTGGCGCAGCCCACAAGCATTGTGACGCCCAGCGCAAGCGCCGACAGCCGAAGTTTCATAAATTTCTCCCTGTTCAGTATGGCTATCGTTGAATGCCATCCGAGACGGAGCATCTTACGCTCCGCCGAAACGTGCAAGTGATTGTAACAGCACGCTTACCGATGTCTACGAGGACAATGACGACCCGCTCTCGTCATCACGCTAATTTCAGCATAGCCTGGCTTTCAGAATTCGTTTCGCCGGCAATTTTATATTGGCTTTGAAAGGGATGTCTCACCTTTATTGCCATTTTCAGCAATTTAAGAGCTTCCCCACGGGCAGCGCGCTAAAAGCCGCTACGCTTAAATGAGCGATAACCCCGAAGGAGCAGTTATGAAAGACATTAACGAAGAAAAAATTGGCGAGAATAATGAAGAACCTGAGATTGAGAGCGAGGAGAAAGACCGGGGAGAAGAGATAGAGGTCGATGAGGACCGCCTGCCGTCGCGCGCCATGGCCATTCATGAGCATATTCGCCAGGACGGCGAAAAAGAGATGGAGCGCGACGCGATGGCCCTGCTGTGGTCGGCCATAGCCGCCGGCCTGTCGATGGGCGCATCGCTGCTTGCCAAAGGGATATTTCACGTGCAGCTGGAAGGCGTACCGGGCGGGTTTCTGCTGGAAAACTTAGGCTACACGTTCGGCTTTATTATCGTCATTATGGCACGGCAGCAGCTTTTCACCGAGAACACCGTCACCGCCGTATTGCCGGTAATGCAAAATCCTACCCTCGGGAATTTTGGCCTGCTGATGCGCCTGTGGAGCGTCGTGCTGCTGGGTAACCTCATCGGTACAGGCGTAGCCGCCTGGGCCTTCGAATATATGCCAATATTTGATGAACCTACCCGCGACGCCTTCGTGAAGATCGGTATGGACGTGATGAAAAACACGCCGGTGGAAATGTTCTCTAATGCCATCATTTCCGGCTGGATCATCGCCACCATGGTCTGGATGTTCCCGTCAGCGGGCAGCGCGAAGATTGTGGTGATTATCCTGATGACCTGGCTAATCGCCCTCGCCGATACCACACACATTGTGGTCGGAACCGTTGAGATCCTTTATCTGGTCTTTAACGGCACCCTGCACTGGAGCGATTTCTTCTGGCCGTTTGCGATCCCCACCCTTGCGGGCAACATTTGTGGCGGAACCTTTATCTTCGCGCTGCTGAGCCATGCGCAAATCCGTAACGATATGTCCAACAAGCGTAAGGCAGAGCTAAAAGCACAGGAAAAAAAGGCGCAATCTGCTAAAAAATCGGGCTAAACGGTGACTCTTTGACCAGTCAGGCGGCAAGGCGCTTAACGAAAAGTGTAAATAACGCTATACTCTTGCCGCTTCGTCCCCTTAGTTAAATGGATATAACGAGCCCCTCCTAAGGGCTAGTTGCAGGTTCGATTCCTGCAGGGGACACTTCCGATTTCCCTTATGCCTCCTTCCACAGCTCCACGCAATTGCGGCCACGACGTTTCGCGCCGTACAGCGCTTCATCCGCTGCCTGAATCAACCGCTCGTAGTCAGGATGCCCGTTAAACATCGCCGCCCCTATCGAAAGAGAGAGCGGGATAATATCGCCGGCCGGAGAGTTAACCTTGATTTTTTCCACCCGTTTGCGAATCCGCTCGGCAATTCGCAGCGTGTCTGCCTCTGAGATTTCCGTTAGCACAATCAGAAACTCATCTCCGCCGTAGCGAAAAACGTAATCGCAGGTCCGCACGTTGTCATAAAACGCGCCGGCGACCTTACGCAGGATCTCATCTCCCGTGTTGTGCCCCCAGGTATCGTTAATTTGCTTAAATTTATCAACGTCAATAAGCAGCGTAGAAAGCCTGGTTCCGGCCCGGCTGGCGTGCAGAATTTCGCGTTTGAATATGGTTGGCAGGAAACGGCGGTTCAGCAGCCGGGTCAGGACATCCACGCCGACCTCGTGACGTGAGACCTCGTCAAACAGCTCCCGCAGCAGCGTAATGATTTGGGAGAGCGAGTTTCGCATTTGATGCAGAAATTTATCCCGGTGCACGTTATCGTTCAGGCCCTGCTCGGATTGACGGATGCGCTCGAAGGTTTCGTCAAACTCCTGAATCAGACGCGAAATATGACCGGCCTCAGCGATCCCGCTGAAATAGTGGCGTCCCTTATGGCTAAACCACAGCCCAAACTCAGACTGGCCCAGCGGCAGGCTGTTGCCGATGCTGGAATTAAGCGTGATTTTATACAGAAGCACCATTTCCCATGTCAGCAGCGCCGCGGTCTGCCTCTCCTTCTCCTCTTCGGCATTCTCCATTAAGGAAAAGATTCGGTAGTTTTCGTCCTCTTTCGCCGCATTGTTTTCGCTAAACACGTACGCCCGTGACATCACTTCCATAGCCAGGTCGATGCTGTTTATCGCGTAATGATAAATATGGAGCTTTATTTCAGACGAATGAGGGCTGGTGGTGATGATGGGCAACAGCAGCTTTTTCAGGACGCGAAACCCCATTTCGACCAAATCAACCGAAATGCCGATACGGGCATGAACGTCCGCGGCGCGCTGCTGGGCCCGGATCTGTTCTTCAACCTGGCCGGCCTCGCAGGAAAGTACGTCGGTAAGCCAGCGACGCAGCGCCTCCTGAAGCTGCCTTTCCACCTGCTCGGTAGTCAGAAATTCAGCGACGGAGGGATCGGCCAGAACAATACGATAGAATTCATCGATCAGCGCCGTGGCATTATCCCCGGCAAGCTCGGCCGCAAGCCGGTGCACTTCGGGATCGGTTTCATTAATCAGCTTTACCCACTCTTGTTTTACCGTTTGCAGGTAGGTTTCCATGGTCAGCTCCTTCAGGAGACACGCGGGAATGCAGATTTAACAATAGCAAAATCAACCCACTCCGCAATTGTCGCTTTTTTAAACAAAAAGGAGCGATAGCTCATATCGTATAACGGTGCTACATTATGCCGCCCACCCAAGTCAGCAATGGCCAGGCAACGTCGTAAAGAACGGTAAAGCCTGCAACCATGACCTCGTCCTACGGTCTTAATGGCACGTGGTATCGCGAAGTCTGCGCTACCTTCACAGGCTTTACAAAGGTTCCACTATTTTGTCTCAATCCAAATTTCAGCGGGCGTTTCTGCACCCGCGCTACTGGTTTACATGGTTCGGTCTTGGCGTGCTTTGGCTGCTGGTGCAACTTCCCTACCCCGTGATTCGTTTCCTGGGCTCGAAGCTGGGTAGCGCATCGCGCCATTTCCTGAAGCGTCGCGAATCCATTGCCCGTAAAAATCTCGAACTCTGCTTTCCGCATTACAACGCGCAGCAGCGTGAAAAGCTGATTGCTGAAAACTTTAAATCTATCGGTATGGCGCTGCTCGAAACCGGCATGGCCTGGTTCTGGTCAGACGAGCGCGTGCGTAAATGGTTTGACGTTGAAGGTCTGGATAACCTGAAGCGCGCCCAGCTGCAAAACCGCGGCGTGATGGTTGTCGGCGTGCATTTTATGTCCCTTGAGCTGGGTGGCCGCGTTATGGGCCTTTGCCAGCCGATGATGGCTACCTATCGTCCGCATAACAGCGCGCTGATGGAGTGGGTACAAACGCGCGGTCGCATGCGTTCGAATAAAGCCATGATCAGCCGAAACAACCTGCGCGGCATGGTCGGTGCCCTGAAGAAAGGCGAAGCGGTCTGGTTTGCACCGGACCAGGACTACGGTCCTAAAGGCAGCAGCTTTGCCCCCTTCTTTGCGGTGAAAAATGTCGCCACGACGAACGGTACCTTTGTGATTTCACGTCTTTCAGGCGCCGCGATGTTAACGGTGACCATGGTCAGGAAAGCGGATAAATCAGGCTACCGCCTGCACATCTCTCCTGAAATGGCCGACTATCCTGAAAACGAAGGCGAAGCTGCCTCCTTTATCAACAAGGTGATTGAGTTCGAGATTATGCGCGCGCCTGAGCAGTATCTGTGGATGCACCGCCGCTTTAAAACCCGCCCTCTGGGCGAAGCCTCCCTCTACGTCTAAGCCTTTCTGAAGGTTAGTTTCCCTAAGAAACTAACCTTTTCAATCACCTGTAATCACATTGCGTGACGGCTTATTCGAGCCGTCGCTCAATACACTTTTATTGCGTGATGAAATCAAACTGTCGCCGTTCCACGACACCTGTAAGTATAGGAAATTATTTAAAAAAATGACTCTTGTCACCCCTGAAATTTAGGCGTACATTAGCGCCGTCTGGCGACAGGAAAGCACAGAATTCTGAGCTGAAGTTAGCGGCGTAACGGGATAATTCTTATTTACCCCTGCGCGCGATTTCAACTCTCTATACTCAGTTGGACTCTGTTTTTTTAATGCGTACCGGTAGATACGCGGAGCGATGAAACGTGAAATATTTCTTTATGGGCATTTCGGTTATTGTTTTAGTTTGGGCCGGGACGTTTGCTCTGATGATCTAGTTAAGAAAATGCAGTCAAAAAAACAGGCGCCAGCGGCGCCTGTTTTTTTTTGTCGGTTACGATTCGGGTTGTTCCGCCACGCTCTTCGTCGCAAGCAGGCCGTCGGCACGGAACATGCTTTTTATTCCCCGCACGGCCTGACGAATACGGTCGCTGTTTTCGATAAGCGCAAACCGAACGTGCGTATCGCCGTAGTCACCAAAGCCGATGCCCGGCGAGACGCACACCTTTGCATCCTGAAGCAATTTTTTAGCAAATTCCAGCGAGCCCATCGCCGCATACGGCTCGGGTATTTTCGCCCAGACGTACATCGACGCTTTTGGCATTTCCACCATCCAGCCGGCCTCATGAAGCCCTTTGACCAGCACGTCACGGCGGCGCTTGTACTGGGCGGCGATGTCGTGCACGCACTGCTGATCGCCCTCCAGCGCAGCGATGGCCGCGACCTGCAGCGGCGTAAAGGTGCCATAGTCGTGGTAACTTTTAATCCGCGCCAGGGCGCTCACCAGCGTCTTGTTCCCGACCATAAAACCAATACGCCAGCCCGCCATGTTGTAACTTTTCGACAGCGTAAAGAACTCAACCGCCACGTCACGGGCGCCGGGCACCTGCATAATTGACGGGGCTTTCCAGCCGTCATAGACGATATCGGCGTAGGCCAGATCGTGTACCACCAGCACGTCGTAACGCTTCGCCAGGGCCACCACTTTCTCAAAGAATTCCAGTTCGACACACTGTGCCGTTGGGTTTGACGGGAAGCCGAGGATCATCATCTTCGGCTTCGGGTAGCTTTCGCGAATGGCACGTTCCAGCTCGTTAAAGAAGTCGACGCCTTCCACCAGCGGTACCGAACGAACCTGCGCGCCGGCAATCACCGCACCGTAAATATGAATCGGGTAGCTCGGGTTTGGCACCAGTACGGTATCGCCATGATCGAGGGTCGCCAGCATCAGGTGCGCCAGCCCCTCTTTCGAGCCGATGGTCACGATCGCTTCACTTTCGGGATCGATATCGACCTGATAGCGATCCTGATACCAGCGTGAGATCGCCCGGCGCAACCGGGGAATACCCCGCGACGTCGAATAGCCGTGCGTATCAGGCCGCTGGGCAACCGTGCAGAGTTTTTCCACAATGTGGGGAGGCGTAGGGCCGTCAGGATTACCCATGCTGAAATCAATAATGTCTTCGCCGCGCCGACGCGCAGCCATTTTCAGTTCAGCAGTGATGTTAAAAACATAAGGGGGGAGACGATCGATACGCGTAAAACGGCGTTCAGGACTGAATTCAGCCATAGGTTCCTCAGAGTCACGTTAGCGCCCGGACCGTCCGAGCGACGCTGCCACCAGCGTGGCATGCCTAGAAAATAACCTGAAGAAAAAGATGCTGTCGAGGGGCAATCGACAAAAAAACATTTTGCACTAAAACGGGAATCACATCGCAGTGAAAAGCGGAACCATTATCGCGAGCGGCCAGTTTTTACCGCTATGATTTAACAGGTTGTTATCAGTATCTTTACCTGGCATTTTCCGACAAACGGAAACGCAGCGTCTTTCAGTCAAAAGCGAACAATCCCCTTTGAGAATTATGGTTTTTCCTCATTTGATAAATCTGACGGATAACTGGCGATCGGACGCGAGGTTTTTTATCATAGCTTTTTCCCGTTTCCCCAGGCCTGACCGTGCACGAAATCTTCAATATGCTTCTGGCGGTGTTTGACCGCGCGGCGTTAATGCTGATCTGTCTGTTTTTCCTTATACGCATTCGCCTGTTCCGCGAGCTTTTGCATAAATCTGCCCACTCACCAAAAGAGCTCCTGGCCGTCACGTTCATCTTTTCGCTGCTTGCCCTGTTCAGTACCTGGTCCGGCGTGCCGGTAGAAGGCTCGCTGGTCAACGTGCGCATCATCGCCGTAATGTCAGGCGGGATCCTCTTTGGCCCCTGGGTCGGGATTATTACGGGCATTATCGCCGGTACCCATCGTTACCTGATTGATATTGGCGGCGTAACGGCAATCCCCTGTTTTATCACCAGCATTATCGCCGGGGTGCTCTCCGGCTGGATTAACCGCAGATTCCCGAAAAAACAGCACTGGCGGGCGGGGATTATCGCCGGGATGATCTGCGAAACGCTGACCATGATTCTGGTTGTCGCCTGGGCACCAACCGTTGCGCTGGGGTTGGATATCGTCTCGAAGATCGGCATTCCGATGATCCTCGGCAGCGTCTGTATCGGTTTTATCGTGCTGCTGGTGCAGAGCGTGGAAGGGGAAAAGGAGGCCAGCGCCGCACGTCAGGCCAAGCTGGCGCTGGATATTGCCAACAAAACGCTGCCGCTTTTCCGTCACGTTAACGCCGAATCCTTGCGCCAGGTGTGCGAAATCATCCGTCGGGATATTCACGCCGATGCGGTTGCCATCACCAATATCAATCACGTGCTGGCTTACGTGGGCGTGGGTGAACATAACTATCGCGACAATGACGACACCATCAGCCCCACCACCAGACAGGCGATTAACTACGGTAAAATCATCATTAAAAACAATGATGAAGCCCACCGAACGCCAGAGATCCACTCGATGCTGGTAATCCCCCTGTGGGAAAAGGGCGTGGTGACGGGGACGCTGAAAATTTACTACTGCCATGCGCACCAAATTACCTCCTCGCTTCAGGAGATGGCGATTGGCCTGTCGCAGATCATCTCTACCCAGCTTGAGGTTTCCCGCGCCGAGCAGCTGCGGGAGATGGCAAATAAGGCAGAGCTGCGTGCGCTGCAAAGTAAAATCAATCCCCATTTCCTGTTCAACGCCCTGAATGCTATCTCCTCCTCCATCCGTCTTAATCCGGACACCGCACGCCAGCTGATTTTCAATCTGTCACGCTATCTGCGCTACAACATTGAGCTGAAAGACGACGAGCAGATCGACATTAAAAAAGAGCTATACCAAATCAAGGATTACATCGCCATTGAGCAGGCGCGCTTTGGCGATAAGCTCACCGTCATTTACGATATTGATGAAGAGGTCAACTGCGTGATCCCAAGCCTGCTGATCCAGCCGCTGGTGGAAAACGCCATTGTTCACGGCATTCAGCCGTGTAAAGGCAAGGGCGTGGTAACGATTAGCGTGACGGAAAGCGGCAACCGCGTGCGTATTGCCGTCCGCGATACCGGACACGGCATTGATCCAAAAGTGATTGAGCGCGTTGAATCTAACGAAATGCCGGGCAATAAAATTGGGCTGCTGAACGTGCATCACCGGGTCAAGCTACTGTTCGGCGACGGGCTGCACATTCATCGCCTTGAGCCGGGCACCGAAATCGCATTTTATGTTCCAAATGAACGAACCCCCGTTCATGCCCCCATATCCTTGTTGCCGTAAGCCGGAGTAACGCATGAAAGTAATCATCGTAGAAGATGAATTTCTGGCTCAACAGGAGCTGAGCTGGCTGATTAAAACCCACAGCCAGATGGAGATTGTCGGCTGCTTTGACGACGGTCTGGACGTGCTGAAATTTTTGCAGCATAACCGGGTCGACGCCATTTTTCTCGATATCAATATTCCCTCGCTGGACGGCGTCCTGCTGGCGCAAAATATCAACCAGTTCGCCCACAAGCCGTTTATCGTGTTTGTCACTGCCTGGAAAGAGCATGCGGTGGAGGCCTTCGAGCTGGAGGCGTTTGACTACATTCTCAAGCCGTACCAGGAGTCGCGGATTATCAGCATGCTGCATAAGCTGGAGGCGGCATGGCAGCAGCAGACGCAGCCCGCAGGCAACAGCCCGGCAGCGCGGGAAAACGACACCATTAATCTGGTGAAGGACGAGCGGATTATCGTCACGCCGATCGACGATATTTACTATGCCGAAGCGCATGAAAAAATGACGTTTGTTTATACGCGGCGTGAATCCTACGTGATGGCAATGAACATTACCGAATTCTGCAACAAACTGCCGGCCGCCCACTTCTTCCGCTGCCACCGTTCGTTCTGCGTGAACCTGAACAAGATCCGCGAAATCGAACCCTGGTTTAATAACACCTACATTTTGCGGCTTAAGGATCTGGATTTTCAGGTGCCGGTAAGCCGCAGCAGGGTAAAAGCGTTCCGCCAGCTCATGCACCTGTAGAATGTTCCCTCTCCCGCAGGAGAGGGAGACGGTTGTCAGAGGATCTGACCGAGCACCTGGCGCAGATGCGCACCGGCGCCAAGCAGGCCTGGATTATCGTGGACAATCAGGTAAACGGGGATGTCCTGCACGTAGCTTTTAAAGCGTCCTTTGTCTTCGAAGCCGCCGCGGAAACCGGAGGCGGTAAAGAAGTCGAGGAAGCGCGGCACAATCCCGCCCGCAATATAGACGCCGCCAAAGGTGCCGAGATTCAGCGCCAGGTTGCCGCCGAAGCGTCCCATGATTACGCAGAACAGCGACAGCGCACGACGGCAGTCGATACAGCTGTCGGCCAGCGCGCGCTCGGTCACATCTTTCGGCCGCAGATTTTCCGGCAGACGGCCGTCTGATTTCACAATTGCGCGATACAGGTTCACCAGCCCCGGTCCGGACAGCACGCGCTCGGCCGACACGTGGCCAATCTCCGCGCGCAGCTCCTCAAGAATGATCCCTTCTTCTTCGCTGTTCGGCGCAAAATCCACGTGACCGCCCTCGCCCGGCAGGCTCACCCAGCGCTTGTCGACGTGGACCAGGTGCGCTACCCCGAGGCCCGTGCCAGCGCCATAAACGGCAATCGGCTTGCCTTCCACCGGTGTGGTGCCGCCGAACTGGATCAGATGCTCGGGCTTAAGCATCGGAATAGCCATGGAGACCGCGGTGAAGTCGTTAATAATTTCAAGGTGAGAGAAACCGAGGTTTTTCTGCATTTCGGCAATGGAGAATGCCCACGTGTGGTTGGTCATCGCCACCCAGTCGCCGGTGATCGGGCAGGCAATGGCGATACAGCCGTCTTCCACGTTAACGTGATGCTCTTCCAGATAGACGCGAACCACCGCTTCCAGGCTTGGGAAATCCAGCCCTGAATAGGTTTTCGCCTGGGAAATTTCACCGCTATTCACATCACACAGGGCAAGGCGCGCGTTGGTGCCGCCCACATCACCTACCAAAGCATACTTTGTCATTCTTCTACTGCTCCGCTAAAGTCAGAATAAATCTTTGGGACACTGTAAATTCAAGGCGTGATAACAACAACGACCAGAAGGTGACTGCCCATGGATTATCGATCTTCGTCACATAATAACTTTACCGTTTCAGCACCTTTTGCACTATTGCCACAATGCTGATTGTGCAAAGTAACGTTAAGCCGTTTTGTACAAGGAAATCATCATGCTCCATCCGCGAGCCAGAACCATGCTGTTATTGGCTATCCCGGCGCTGATTATTGGCGTAGCGTCGAGCCTGGTGCTCATTGTCGTCATGAAAGTGGCGTCGGTGCTGCAAACGATATTATGGACAGCGCTTCCGGTAAAACTGGGCATCAGCATTGACTCGCCGGGATGGATCGTGATGATGCTGACCCTGACCGGGATAGCCGTGGGTCTGGTTATCCGCTACAGCCCGGGTCATGCCGGTCCCGATCCGGCACTGGAGCCGTTGATTGGCGAGCCGATTGCTCCCTCTGCGCTGCCGGGGCTCATTATCGCGCTGATTCTCGGCCTTGCGGGTGGCGTCAGCCTCGGCCCCGAGCATCCCATTATGGCGGTTAACATCGCGCTGGCGGTTTTTCTGGGAGCGCGTATCTTCCCGCGCGTCGGCGCGCTGGACTGGACGATCCTCGCCTCCGCCGGGACCATCGGAGCGCTGTTCGGCACCCCCGTCGCGGCTGCGCTCATCTTTTCTCAAACCCTCAGCAGTAACCAGGACGTACCGCTGTGGGATAAACTTTTTGCGCCGCTGATGGCGGCGGCGGCGGGGGCACTTACCACCAGCCTGTTTTTCAATCCCCACTTTTCCCTCCCTATCCCCCACTACGGCCAGATGCAAATAGCCGATATTCTCAGCGGTGCCGTCGTCGTTGCGATAGCGATCGCGCTGGGAATGGTCGCGGTGTGGTGCCTTCCGCGCCTGCATCGGCTGATGCACAGGCTGAAGCATCCGGTGCTGATTCTGGGCACGGGTGGCTTTATTCTGGGCGCGTTAGGCGCGATCGGCGGGCCGGTAACCCTGTTCAAGGGCCTGGACGAGATGCAGCAGCTGGCGTTCAGCCAGGTCTTCAGCGTTTCAGATTATCTGCTGTTTGCGCTGGTGAAGCTGGCGGCGCTGGTGGTGGCCGCGGCGTGCGGCTTCCGCGGGGGGCGTATCTTCCCGGCGGTGTTTGTTGGCGTCGCGCTGGGGCTTATGCTGCATGAGCATGTTGACGCTGTTCCTGCGGCGATTACCGTCTCCTGCTCCATTCTGGGGCTGGTACTGGTGGTGACGCGCGATGCCTGGCTGAGCCTGTTTATGGCGGCCGTGGTCGTTCCGGATACCACGCTTCTGCCGCTGCTCTGCATCGTGATGTTGCCCGCCTGGCTCCTGCTGGCGGGCAAACCGATAATGATGGGATGGCGAAACGACGGATAATCAGGCGTTATTACGCGCCTCCAGCGCTTTCGTAAGCGCGCTCAGCAGCGGTGGGATATCGGCTTTCGGCAGCATTACCTCTATCAGCGAAAGCCGTTCATGGTGCGCCACTTTATCCAGCACCTCCGCCAGCTCCTCCGCTTCGCTGACGCGCCAGCACTCGGCCTCGGGCGCCAGGCTCAGCGCCTGCGGGATCTGCGTCCAGTTCCAGAGGGCGATATCATTATACCGCTGCTCTGGCCCGTGGATGGCCCTCTCAACCGTGTAGCCTTCGTTGTTCAGTACCAGAATAATCGGGCGCTGCTTGTCGCGTAACATGGACCCCAGCTCCTGAATGGTCAGCTGCGCGGCGCCGTCCCCCGTCAGAACGATTACGCGTCGGTCCGGGCACGCCGTTTGCGCGCCAAAGGCCGCTGCCAGCGTGTAGCCAATCGATCCCCAGAGCGGCTGGACGATAAAGTTTACGTCTGCCGGTAGCCGCAGATCGATAGCGCCAAAAGCGGACGTGCCCTGATCGGCCAGAATGATGTCGCCGGGGCGAATAAATGTCTGCAGCGTGCGCCAGAAGCTCTCCTGGGTGAGCGAGCCTTCGACGGTCGGGAAGGAATAGCCGCTGGGATCCGATGGCGCTCGCATATCGCTAACGTGCGCTTTACACAGCGCCGTGAGCGTTTCAATGGCCTGGCGCATCGGGATCCCCGTAAACCAGACGTCACCCACGCGAGCAGCATGGGGCTGAACCTCTATCGTCTGGGCGGAAGTCAGCTGGTGGGTAAACCCGGCAGTGAGCGTATCGGTAAAGCGCGTACCAATGCACAGCACCGTATCGGCCCCCTCAATCGCCATCTTGACCGAATCGGCACTGGCCGATCCGCTATAGGTGCCGTAGAAACCGCTCTGTCGTTCGTCAAAAATTCCCTTGCCCATAAGCATGGTCGCGTGCGCCATCGGCACCTCGCTGACCCATTTCTGAAGGGCAGCCCGCAGCCCATGGCGGAGCACCAGGAAATCCGCCAGCAGCGCCGTGCGTTTACTCATGGACAGGCGTTTTTCGGCAGCTTCACGGAATGCCTGCAGGCAGGCAGCATCGGCCGGAGCGGGGTCCATCGTGAGAGCGCTTACAGGCGGAGTGGCGGCTTTTTTGGCAACATCGGCAGGCAGCATCAGGTAGCCCGGACGACGCTCCCTCAGCATGGTGGTGAGCACCCGGTCAATTTCATAGCAGGCGTTTTGTTCCGTCAGCACCGCCTGCGCAACCGTAATCGGCTCGCTCATGTGGTAGAAGTGGCGGAACTCACCATCGCCAAGCGTATGGTGCAGTAACTCACCGCGCTGCTGGGACGCCATGCCCGGTGCCCCCACAATATGGAGCACCGGAACGTGTTCAGCAAAACTGCCCGCCACCCCGTTCATGGCGCTTAATTCCCCAACGCCGAATGTCGTCAGGAGCGCGGCAAAGCCCTTGCAGCGGGCATAGCCGTCCGCGGCATAAGACGCGTTAAGCTCGTTGGCACAGCCCACCCAGCAGATGTCCGGGCTGTCTATCACATGGTCGAGAAACTGCAGGTTATAGTCGCCCGGCACGCCAAACAGATGATCGGCACCACAATCTGTAAGACGGTCCAGCAGGTAATCGGCGACGCAATATGGGGTACGCATATACAGGTGTCCTTCTGACGTTGACCTCCCTCTGAGTATTAAATAAGCGTGAAGCGTGTCCAGAATTGGCGTCAAACAGGTTATGGAAAGAATGCTTTACGAAAAAAGCTCGGCTATTCTCATTTTCTTCAGGTTAGTGTAAACGCATACACGGACTTTTCTTACCTTCGCCAGAGGACATGACTATGGGCTATCAGCCTGACAAAAATCGTTACCAGACAATGCAGTATCGCCGCTGCGGGCAGAGCGGACTCAGGCTACCCGCCATCTCGCTGGGGCTCTGGCATAATTTTGGCGACGCGACGCTACTCGAAAACAGCCGTCAACTTTTACAGCGCGCCTTTGATTTGGGTATTACGCATTTTGACCTTGCCAATAACTACGGCCCGCCTCCCGGCTCAGCCGAACGCAACTTCGGGCGCATCCTGCAGGAGGATTTCCTGCCCTGGCGCGATGAGCTGATCGTCTCCACCAAAGCGGGCTACACCATGTGGGACGGGCCCTACGGCGACTGGGGTTCGCGTAAATATCTGATCTCCAGCCTGGATCAGAGCCTCAAACGCATGGGACTCGAGTATGTGGATATTTTCTATCACCACCGTCCCGATCCGGAAACGCCGCTCGGTGAAACGATGAAAGCGCTTGACCATCTGGTGCGCCAGGGCAAAGCGCTGTACATCGGCCTGTCCAACTACCCGGCAGAGCTGGCGCGACAGGCAATTGAAATACTGGAGGATCTGGGCACGCCCTGTCTTATCCACCAGCCGAAGTACTCCATGTTCGAACGCGCTCCGGAAGCGGGTTTGCTCCAGGTGTTGCAGCAGAAAGGGGTGGGGTGTATTCCCTTCTCTCCCCTGGCGGGCGGACAGCTGACCGATCGCTATCTCCACGGCATACCCGCAGATTCCCGCGCAGCCAGCGGCAGTAAGTTTCTTAACCCAGAGCAGATCACCGAAGAGAAACGGGAAAAGGTTCAACAGCTTAACGCTCTGGCCGAAAGCCGCGGGCAGAAGCTGTCGCAGATGGCCCTGGCATGGATCCTGCGCCATGAAGCCGTTACCTCAGTGCTGATTGGTGCAAGTAAGACCGCACAAATCGATGATGCGGTCGGCATGCTGGAGAATTTGCATTTCTCTGCGGACGAGTTAATTGCGATCGACAACATACTCAGTAGCACAACATAAAATCATCTTTAGCAAAAAGTGCTCTCACCTGTGATTTCGGAGTTGAGGCGATGATAAGGGACTTTACCACCCCTTAATATTGCGTTAACAGGCCGGACAACGGCCCCGATCGTGAAGGAGAAAAGTATGTTCAGGTCACTGATTCTTGCAGCGGTATTACTGGCTTCAGCCCCGCTGGTCGCCACTGCGGGCGAAATCACCCTGTTGCCATCCGTAAAATTACAAATTGGCGATCGTGATGACTACGGCAGATACTGGGACGGTGGCTACTGGCGCGACCGTGACTACTGGCATCGTCATTATGAATGGCGTAAAAACCGCTGGTGGAAACACGACAACGGCTATCACCGCGGCTGGGATAAACGCAAAGCCTATGAACGCGGCTACCGTGAAGGCTGGCGCGACCGCGATGACCGCCACGGCGGCAGGGGTCACGGGAGAGGTCGCGGACACGGCCATCACCATTAATTCTGAAAGGAGCCTTGCGGCTCCTTTTTTTATAGCCCTGCGATTGTGCCGACCAGCAGCCACAGGTTTAGCGCCACGACCACCAGCACGATGGCCCATCCGGTGCGTTTCACCAGCGCCGTATTGACCAGCTCGCCCATCAGCGTTTTGTCACTGGTAAAGATCAGCAGCGGCACCAGCGCAAGCGCAATTCCGAAACTCAGCAATACCTGGCTCATCACCAGAATGCGGGTTGGATCCAGCCCCATCAGAATGACAATAAAAGAAGGCAGCATGGTTACCGAGCGACGCACCCACAGCGGAATATGGAAACGGACAAAACCCTGCATAACCACCTGGCCTGCCAGCGTGCCTACAACCGTTGAAGAGAGACCGGCGGCAACGAGGCTCAAGCCAAAAATTGTGGCAGCGGCATGGCTCAGCAACGGCTCCAGCGTCAGATAGGCCTGATCGAGATCGGCGACACCGGTATGTCCGTTAAAGTGGAAGGCGGCAGCGGCGGTCGCCATCATTGCCAGATTCACAAATCCGGCGATGGTCATCGCGATAGCCACGTCCCATTTCGACGCGGAGTAACGCTCCTTACTCGTCCCCCCATGCAGGTTCTGGGTCAGGGAAGAGTGGAGATAAATAACGTGGGGCATGATGGTTGCCCCCAGCACCCCGGCTGCCAGAAATACGGCTTCGGACGTAGGTAGCGAAGGGATTACCATTCCCTTCGTCAGCTGCGCCAGGTTCGGCTGAGAGAATACCAGCTCAACGATATAGGCGGCAGCGACAAACAGCAGCAGGCCGCCGATGACTTTCTCCAGAGGCTTCTGTCCCCGCCGCTGAAGCATCAGTATAAGGAACGTGGCGATACCCGTCAGCACAGCCCCCTGCAGCAGGGAGACGCCGAGGATGAGCTTGAACCCGATCGCCGCCCCGATAAACTCGGCGAGATCGGTGGCCATGGCGATAATTTCCGCCTGAACCCAGTAAAACCATACCGCCGGTCGCGGATAGTGGTCGCGGATTTGCTCCGCCAGGTTTTTTCCGGTGGCAATGCCGAGTTTGGCCGAGAGCATCTGAATCAGCATTGCCATCAGATTAGCCCACACCACCACCCACAGCAGCTTATAGCCGAAACTGGCTCCGGCCTGAATATTGGTCGCAAAATTACCCGGATCGATGTAGCCAATAGCGGCAATGAATGCAGGTCCCATTAATGCGAACCGCAACTTGCGTGCCGCCCTGCCGCTGCTACGCTCTACGCGACTGTTAGTCATTTCTGCCTCTGGAAATATAGCCTTTGCTATGTTTTATGCTATCAAAATGAGAATGATTATCAAGATCATTTAAAGTGGTTAACATGATTTCTCTGATAGCCGGGAACGATAGACAGGCAGGTGGAGCGATATCACAGAATGTGAAAATGCACGAACATTTGTGAAGCGTAGCACACAAACTTAACTTTTCACTCATTTACCTAACATAACAAAAATGTATTGTTGATCACTATTTTTGAGACTCGTCACAGGATGTAACTATAGTGTGGCCTTGATCTCGTTTTCTTTGTGCTTGTTACATAGAATGTGCACGGAAATTAAACCTGCCTCATATTTGGAGCAAATATGGACCGCGTCCTTCATTTTGTCCTGGCACTCGTTGTCGTTACTGCACTTGCATTGCTGGTCAGCACAGACCGCAAAAAAATTCGTATTCGCTATGTTGTCCAGCTGCTGGTCATTGAAGTTTTACTTGCGTGGTTCTTCCTGAACTCCAACGTAGGCCTCGGCTTCGTGAAAGGCTTCTCCGAAATGTTCGAAAAACTGCTCGGATTTGCCAACGAAGGGACAAACTTCGTCTTTGGCAGCATGAACGATCAGGGTCTGGCCTTCTTCTTCCTGAAGGTTCTCTGCCCTATCGTCTTCATCTCCGCCCTGATCGGGATCCTGCAGCACATCCGCGTTCTGCCCGTGGTTATCCGTGCGATTGGTTTCCTGTTGTCCAAAGTCAACGGCATGGGCAAGCTGGAATCGTTCAACGCCGTCAGCTCGCTGATCCTGGGCCAGTCTGAAAACTTTATCGCGTATAAAGATATCCTCGGCAAGATGTCCCGCAACCGCATGTACACCATGGCGGCGACCGCAATGTCTACCGTTTCCATGTCTATCGTGGGCGCGTATATGACCATGCTGGAGCCAAAATACGTGGTTGCGGCGCTGGTTCTGAACATGTTCAGCACCTTTATCGTTCTGTCGATCATCAACCCATACCGCGTGGACGCCAGCGAAGAGAACATCCAGATGTCCAACCTGCATGAAGGACAGAGCTTCTTCGAAATGCTGGGTGAATACATTCTGGCTGGTTTCAAGGTCGCGATTATCGTTGCCGCGATGCTGATTGGCTTCATCGCCCTGATCGCAGCGCTGAACGCCCTGTTTGCGGCCGTTCTGGGGATCTCCTTCCAGGGTATCCTGGGCTACATCTTCTATCCGGTCGCCTGGGTAATGGGTGTGCCGGCGCACGAGGCGCTGCAGGTGGGAAGTATCATGGCAACCAAGCTGGTTTCCAATGAATTCGTGGCGATGATGGATCTCCAGAAGATTGCCAGCACGCTGTCTCCACGTGCGGAAGGCATTCTGTCCGTGTTCCTGGTCTCCTTCGCGAACTTCTCTTCTATCGGTATCATCGCTGGCGCGATTAAAGGCCTGAACGAAGAGCAAGGTAACGTGGTTTCTCGCTTCGGCCTGAAGCTGGTTTACGGTTCAACGCTGGTGAGCGTACTGTCTGCCTCTATTGCAGCTCTGGTTCTGTAATACTGACCGCTTAACGAAAACCGGGAGCTTTTGCTCCCGGTTTTTTTATGTCTCCAGCGCCGTGAGCGGCACAGGCTTGCCGATTAAGTACCCCTGCATGTAATCCACGCCAAGGCCCAGCAGCGCCTCACGCTGTTCCGGTGACTCCACATATTCAGCCACCACGCAAAGGGATTTTGTTTTTGCCAGATTGCAAATGGACTGCACGATCATCGCATCCATGCTGTCGGTACAGATATCTTTCACAAAGCAGCCATCAATCTTGATGATATCGGCCTCCAGCCGCTTCAGGCGCTCAAAGTTGGCATATCCGGTACCGAAGTCATCAATGGCGATACGAAAGCCGTAATCCCGCAGCAGCTGAATATTTTTCATGCTGCTGCCCGAATCGGAAAACGCCTGCTCCTCCGTTATCTCGATGACGATATCCTGCGGCGCGACGGCATAGCGTTCAAAAAGCGCGATAATCTCTGCTGCACTCTCATTTTGCATTAACGTCAGCGGCATCAGATTAACGGAAAAACGCGTTCCGGCCTCGCTGGACGGGTGATCGCGCAGCCAGACCAGCAGCTTTTCCACCACGTTGAGGTCGAACCGGTGGCTCAGGTTAAACTGCGCAATCAGCGGAATAAAACGATCCGGGGTGACGATCTCGCCCTCACTTTCCAGGCGAGAAAGAATTTCGAAGTAGCCTTCCCCGCGCGCGTTCTGAATGGGCTGGGCGTACAGGTGAATCCCGCCGATATCCAGGGCGCGTTTGATACGGGCCAGCATCAGCACCCTGTCCGTTGTCTGTCCGGAGACATCGTCCAGACTGTTCGTTAACGCCAGCACATTATGCCCGGCACAAGACTGCTCGGAGAGCCAGCTCAGCTGTCCCAGCGTGTGGTGCAGGCTTTCACCATCCGGCACTTCTCCCCAGGATGCGCCAAACTCAATGTCCAGCTCCGTCTTGTTCCAGATAATCTTACGGCTGTTGAGATGGTCAACCATGTATTGCAGCCGCTCGGCGGTGCCCGGCCCCAGCAATACCAGAACCAGCTCGCTTCCAGGCAAATGGAAGAGCTTCTCGTCTTTTTGCAAAAGCGGTTGCAGCGACGTGGCAATCATCTTTTTACAGTGCACGCGCATAAGAATGCCGTAGTAGCGGCTCAGGAACTCGAGGTTATCCAGGCGCAGACAACACACCCTGGCGTCTGGATGCGTTTGCAGGAACGCTTCCAGCGCGCGGACGTTGGGCAAACCGGTGAGCGGATCGGTAAGTGCCCTGTCCTGCCAGCCCTGCTTTAGCCACTCGCTTTTCTGGTAAATCCGCGACATAAAAAGCAGGCAGATGGCGAATGAGATCAGAACGGACAGGATAAAGGAGAGCGAGTGACCCGACTCAACGCCGTTGAGGAAATTATAATTATAGGTCAATAGCATGAGCGCCGACGCTGCCCACAGCAGCGAGATGGGAGCATAGCTCAGGCGACCAATACCAAGCGTGAAAAGAATGAAAACTAAAGGCATCAAATAACCTGCAATAATCTGCGATTCAAAAGGCGCACACAAAATTGCAATGAGGGAGACTAAAAGCATTAGCCACACTACTGTAAATACGGCTTTTCTGTCTGCGAACAGAGGCTTAACGCTGCGTCGCCAGAACGTGCGGGCATAACGGGGATTAATAATCATTCTTAATGGATAATAGAACATCATGGTAAAAATCAGCGCGGCGCAAATCAGGCTCTGAATATCGATAACATTATAAATTGCGGAGCCTTCGCCGAAATAAGAGGAGATTGTCACCGGAAAATCAAATAAATAGCCAGCCAGATACATTGATAATTTGATACCGACAGGTACCATAAAACCGAGCCAGAATATATGAATACCAACAGACTTATTTGGCATGCTGTACCGCCAGCGCTTGCCCAGCAGCAGGCGGATTACGCCGCATGCCGCAAAAACCGCGAACGTCTGGCAAAATAATAGCGCGGCAGATTGTAGCGGTGCTAAATCAAGGTTATATATGTTAGTAAAACTAAAACCAAACAGCAGCGGAATGACTGCCCGTCGCCCGAATAACAGCACGATGGCGAGCATGGCGCTCAGCGGCAACCATGCTAAATAAACATCATTTTCGTTTACAATGGCGCGCGGAGAAACATAACGGGAAAGGGGTATCACAAACAGGCATAGCGCCAGGGCAATGATAAATATCTTTACATTATTGTATATTTTTCTATTCATTAATTAATAAAATCTATTTTACCATCGTCTTATTGACCGCATGGATAATAGGTTTATTAATTGCACGAATCAAGTTCAAGTCTAATTATGGACATGTTTATTGATTTGGATTGAGGTGAGGTATAGAAAACGACGTAACTGGCAACAAAACCAGTAAAAATATTTTACAACATATAAAAAAACCCCCGTCTTACGACGAGGGTTTAAATTTTGGTGGAGCTAAGCGGGATCGAACCGCTGACCTCTTGCATGCCATGCAAGCGCTCTCCCAGCTGAGCTATAGCCCCACATGTTACTTTACCGACCTCACTCTGTTGGGTTCAGAGTTTGGTGGAGCTAAGCGGGATCGAACCGCTGACCTCCTGCATGCCATGCAGGCGCTCTCCCAGCTGAGCTATAGCCCCATCGTAAAGCTGTCATGTTGACGGGCGGCATAATATGAATTCCGCCGCAGAGTGTCAACGGCAAATTCATTCTCTGCCTTTCAATCGCCGAAAAATCATGCAAATAAACCACTTTGCGAGCCTGCTCGCAGTCAGGAGTTAAGCCTGTCACGTTTTCACGTAAAACGGTGCTATAAAATGAACCACTAAATTAACCCCACAGATATTCAGGAAATTGCATGATCAAGGAACGAATGACGCCAGAAGAGTTAGCCTTGCTGACTGGCTATAGCCGACAGACCATCAATAAATGGGTACGTAAAGAGGGTTGGATTACTTCGCCAAAGCCAGGCGTTCAGGGCGGCAAGGCGCGTCTGGTACACGTCAATGATAAGGTGCGCGACTTTATTCGCAGCGCGCGCCGGGCAACAGAGACGCCGGACATGCCGGAAAATGCTTACCACGACGGTTCGCTTCATGCCCTGCTTCTGACGCTGGCGAATGAAATGACGCCGGATGAGCAAAAGCAGTTAACCTCTCTGTTACTGCGGGAAGGGATTACCGGATTATTGCAACGTTTAGGGATTCGCGAACAGAGCTGATATGAAAAGATTACGCAGCAAAATGACCACGGAAGAGCTGGCGGACAGTCTGGGCGTAGCCCGACAAACCGTTAATCGCTGGATACGACAAAAAGGCTGGAAAACAGAGGGCATTAACGGTGTAAAGGGTGGAAGAGCAAGGGTGGTCTGTATCGATGCTCACGTAAAAGAGCATATCATCAGCCTTCCTGCCATTCGTAACCGTCGCGCCGTATACCAGCTGGCGGAAAGTCCTTCCCCGTATGGCGTGGCGACCTCAGCGAGCCTGCTTCCGCAAATCATCGACTCGCTGGAAAACATGACGACTGCCGAACAGGAACGTTTACGCACGTTGCTCGCCCGCGAAGGCTTGCAGGGTTTTCTTACACGTCTCGGTATTGCTGAATAGCAGACATAAAAAACGGCAGGTCACCCTGCCGTTTATCGTAACACGCCAGAATTACTGCTGGCTTTCACGCTCGGCAATAAAGCCCAGCGCCTTGTTGATACGCGCAATGCTGCGTAATTTACCGATCGCATGAACGGTCACGTCCAGCGCCGGAGACTGGCCTGCACCCGTCACCGCAACGCGCAGCGGCATGCCAACTTTACCCATGCCGATTTCCAGCTCATCAGCGGTAGCCTGAATCGCGTGGTGAACATTTTCAGCAGTCCACTCGGTAATGGCTTCCAGTTTGTCGCGCACCACTTCCAGCGGCTGGCGCGCAACCGGACGCAGGTGCTTTTTCGCCGCGTCGGCGTCGAACTCGTCAAACTCTTCATAGAAGTAGCGGCAGCTCTGGGCAATCTCTTTCAGCGTTTTACAACGCTCGCCGAGCAGTTTCACCAGATCCGCCAGCTCGGGGCCGGTACGGGTATCGATATTTGCCTGCTCAATATGCCACTGCAGGTACGTCGCCACATATTCTGGCTGCATGGTATTGATGTAGTGGTGGTTCAGCCACAGCAGCTTGTCAGTGTTGAACGCGCTGGCTGATTTGCTCACCGAGTTCAGAGAGAACAGCTCGATCATCTCTTCGCGGCTGAAGATCTCCTGGTCGCCGTGAGCCCAGCCCAGACGCACCAGATAGTTCAGCAGCGCTTCCGGCAGATAGCCGTCATCACGGTACTGCATCACGCTCACCGCACCATGACGCTTGGACAGTTTTTTACCGTCGTCACCGTTGATCATTGATACGTGCGCATACACCGGCACTGGCGCGTTAAGCGCTTTAAGGATGTTGATCTGACGAGGCGTGTTATTGATATGGTCTTCCCCACGGATCACATGGGTGATCTCCATATCCCAGTCGTCCACCACCACGCAGAAGTTATAGGTAGGAGAACCATCGGTACGACGGATAATCAGGTCGTCCAGTTCCTGGTTGCTGAATTCGATCGGGCCACGGATCTGGTCATCAAAAATAACGGAGCCGTCCTGCGGGTTAGCAAAACGCACCACGCACGGTTCGTCAGCGGCATGTTCGCTGTGGTCATGACGGCAGCGGCCGTCATAGCGTGGTTTTTCACCGTTTGCCATCTGCTCTTCGCGCAGCGCATCCAGACGCTCTTTGGAGCAGTAACACTTATAGGCGGTACCCGCGACCAGCATCTCGTCAATCACGGCGTTATAGCGGTCAAAACGTTTGGTCTGGAAGTAAGGGCCTTCATCCCACTGCAGATTCAGCCAGTTCATCCCATCCATAATGGCTTCAATTGCTTCCGGCGTTGAGCGCTCAAGATCGGTGTCTTCAATACGCAGCACAAACTCACCTTTGTTGTGACGTGCGAAAAGCCAGGAATAGAGAGCAGTACGTGCACCACCGACGTGCAGATAGCCTGTCGGGCTCGGCGCGAAGCGAGTTTTGATTTTCATGAAATGGCCTTACGTTATAAAGATGCCGGTAATCGGCAAATCCTGGGGAGAAAACAATGGGCAATATTCTATCACTGTGGGCCGATTCCTCAATGTCGATCACTTTATCCGGCCCGAGATTGCTGTTTTTGTTTAGAAATCATGCACCGCAGTCGGTTTTGCGATCGTTTTGACTAATTTTACGACGAACGAATAAAAACTTTAGAAAATGCGTTGACTCATTTTCAACTCTCCCTATAATGCGACTCCACACAGCGGGGGTGATTAGCTCAGTTGGTAGAGCATCTCCTTTACACGGAGGGGGTCGGCGGTTCGAGCCCGTCATCACCCACCATCTACTTCGGTAGGCTCGCAGTGTAGATAAGAATTGAGATTGGGCGATTAGCTCAGTTGGTAGAGCATCTCCTTTACACGGAGGGGGTCGGCGGTTCGAGCCCGTCATCGCCCACCATTTCGGGTCGTTAGCTCAGTTGGTAGAGCAGTTGACTTTTAATCAATTGGTCGCAGGTTCGAATCCTGCACGACCCACCAATGTAAAAAAGCGCCCTAAAGGCGCTTTTTTGCTATCTGCAATATGGATGATTCGAACCTGCTGCAGGTTCGAGCCGAACGCAGTGAGGCACCGGAGTCGTTTACGACGACGGCCCGAAGGGCGAGCGAAGCGAGTCATCCTGCACGACCCACCAATGTAAAAAAGCGCCCTAAAGGCGCTTTTTTGCTATCTGCGATACAGCACCTTCTGCTGCAGTTTTTCTCAAGCTACCCGCCGCCGTGCCGATACCTCTTATTTATGGCAAGAGGAATAAAGATGACCACCATTCATGCATCAACGCCATCCGTTCAGAGCCAAAACACCGGCAGCAGCGGAAATGTGAGCGGCAACGATATCTCCGCACAAATCATGCGGATCACGAAGCAGATCACAAAGCTGACTCAACAGTTAAAAGAGCTTGCCGATAGCTCCGCCAGCGCAGAAGAAAAGAAAAAGCAGCAGGAGCTGATCCAGACGCAAATCAAAATGCTACAGGCGCAGCTGGCACAGTTGCAGCGCCAGCAGGCCGAAGAAGCGCAGAAAAAGCAGGAGCAAATGCTGGGTAAAGCCGAAGGGGTTAATCACCCTTCCGACGATCGTCAGATTGATGTCTATATCTGACAATCAGAAGCGCTAAACAGCGGGTCGCGCGTGCGGGCCTGGGTTAATTTCTGAGACTGTATGCGCACCACTTCCCAGATAGCCTGCGCCGCTCCCGAGAGCGAGCGATTTTTACGG
The DNA here is from genome assembly GCF_014930695.1 of Enterobacter cloacae complex sp. P40C2. Taxonomy (NCBI): domain Bacteria; kingdom Pseudomonadati; phylum Pseudomonadota; class Gammaproteobacteria; order Enterobacterales; family Enterobacteriaceae; genus Enterobacter; species Enterobacter cloacae complex sp. P40C2. The sequence goes on from NZ_JADBRP010000004.1 coordinate 282,253, forward strand.
CGTACCAGCATCAGCTGACGCTCGATAGCCGGCGTAAAACGCTTAACAACCAGGCGGCTTCCCTGCGGCAGGGGCAGCGCCAGCGCCGGCAATACGCTGATACCGATTCCCGCTTCTACCATGGGGAATAACGTTGCGGGGTGGCCGATCTCCTGAACGATAGTAGCCTGAACGCCTTGCGCCGCCAGGGCTGCGTCAATCAGCGGGCGACTTCCCGACGCGTAATCCTGCAAAACCAGATTCGCCCCCTGGAGCGACTGCCAGCCCACCTGCGGTAACAATGCCAGCGGATCGTCGTCGCGACACAGCAGCAGGAAGGGTTCAGACAGGACAACCTCCGAAACCAGATCGCTCACCGGGCCGGGGTCAATAACGATGCCAAAATCCACCTCGCCCTGGCGGATGCTCTCCAGCACCCACTGCTGCGGCCTGTCGTGTAAAACAAAATCGATATCCGGGTAGCGCAGGCTGCCTTCAGCGATGCACTGGGGGATGAGGTGCGCGGAGATCGTCTGGCTCGCCGCCACTCTCACGGTGCCGGAAAGCTGTTGCCCGAGCCGGCCCACATCCCTCAGCGTGCTGTTTAGTTCGTCCAGCAGCCTCTCCAGACGCGCGGCCAGCTGCTGTCCTGCTTCGGTGAGCACCACTTCCCGCGTCGTGCGGTCAAGGAGCTTTACGCCGGTCTGGGTTTCCAGTTCCTTAACGCTATGGCTGACCGCCGACTGGCTGAGGCCGATCATCTCCCCTGCCCGGCTAAAGCTGCGGGCCTGCGCGACGGTAACAAAAACGCGAAGCTGACGTAGTGAATAATTCATCTGATCAATTCATGAATGGATGCAATAAATCAATTTTATTTCTCAAAGGGAAAAAAGCACAATAGCGATATCTGATTTCAGGAGTGATTATGAAACTTTTTCGTATCCTTGATCCGTTTACGCTGACCCTAATTGCCGTCGTCCTGCTGGCCTCCTTCTTCCCGGCGCGCGGCGGTTTCGTTCCAGTTATTGAAGGGCTGACCACGGCCGCTATCGCGCTGCTGTTCTTTATGCACGGCGCCAAGCTCTCCCGGGAAGCGATTATTGCAGGCGGCAGCCACTGGCGGCTGCATCTCTGGGTAATGTGCAGCACCTTTATCCTCTTCCCGGTGCTGGGGGTGTTGTTTGCCTGGTGGGCACCGGTGAACGTCGATCCGGCGCTTTATACCGGTTTCCTCTATCTGTGTATTTTGCCGGCCACCGTACAGTCCGCCATCGCTTTTACCTCACTGGCGGGCGGCAACGTCGCGGCGGCGGTCTGCTCCGCTTCCGCTTCCAGCCTGCTGGGGATCTTTGTTTCCCCACTGCTGGTTGGTCTGCTGATGAATATGCACGGCGCGGAGGGTAACCTGGAGCAGGTGGGTAAAATTTGCCTGCAGCTGCTGCTGCCGTTTGTGCTTGGGCACCTGTCCCGCCCCTGGATCGGCGCGTTCGTGGCTAAACGCAAAAAATGGATCGCGAAAACGGATCAGAGCTCGATTCTGCTCGTGGTTTACACCGCCTTTAGCGAAGCCGTTGTCAACGGCATCTGGCACAAGGTGGGGGCCGGTTCGCTGCTGTTTATTGTTGTGGTCAGTATCGTTCTGCTGGCAATCGTCATCGCGGTTAACGTCTTCGTGGCCCGCAAATGCGGCTTCAGTAAAGCCGATGAAATCACCATCGTGTTTTGCGGCTCGAAAAAGAGCCTGGCCAACGGGATCCCGATGGCCAATATTTTGTTCCCGACCTCGGTCATTGGGATGATGGTGCTGCCGCTGATGATTTTCCACCAGATCCAGCTGATGGTCTGTGCGGTACTGGCGCGCCGTTACAAGGCGCAGACGGAAAAACTGGCGCAGGAAGAGACCCGCGCCGCAAAGGCTTAAGGACGCTTCAGGGGCTGAACCAGCTGGGTCAGCCCCTCGGTTTTGATCAGTAACGTGACGGCCATCAGCTCGCCCAGACGCCCGGCGGGAAACTCGTCCTTACGGGCAAACCACAGCAGATACTCCTCCGGCAAATCAATGAGCCTGCGGCCCTTATATTTACCGAACGGCATCTCCGTATTGGCGATCTCAACGAGCTGCTCTTTTTCCACGTTATTCTCCTAACAGACGCATCATTTCCGCTTCGTCGATCACGTCAATGCCGAGCTCCTGCGCTTTGGCGAGCTTGGAGCCGGCCGCTTCCCCGGCAATTACCAGATCGGTTTTCTTCGACACGCTGCCCGCCACTTTTGCCCCCAGCGCCACCAGACGCGCCTTCGCATCATCGCGCGAGAGCTGGCTCAGGCTACCGGTCAGGACCACCGTTTTACCCGCGAACGGGCTGTCGATCTCTTCTGCATTAACCACTACCGGCGCGGGCCAGTGAATGCCCTGCTCCAGCAATTTGCCGATCACCTCGCGGTTACTCTCTTCGGCGAAGAAGTTAAAGACGTGGGTTGCAACCACAATGCCCACATCCGGGACTTTCTGTAACTCTTCTATGCTGGCTTTCTCCAGCGCGTCCAGCGTGCCGAAATAGGCCGCCAGCCCTGCCGCCGTCGCCTCCCCCACTTCACGAATGCCGAGCGCGTAAAGGAAACGGGCAAAGGTTGTATTTTTTGCCGCTTCCAGCGCATTGACCACGTTTTGGGCAGATTTTGGCCCCATCCGGTCAAGGCCGGTCAGCTTACCTGCCGTCAGCGTAAAGAGGTCTGCTGGCGTATGGACGTACTCTTTTTCAACGAGCTGATCGATAATCTTGTCACCCATTCCGTCGACGTCCATCGCCCGGCGGGAGACAAAGTGCTTGAGCGACTCCTTACGCTGTGCCCCGCAGATTAACCCGCCCGTACAGCGCGTTACCGCTTCACCCTCCACGCGCTCTACGTCCGAACCGCATACCGGGCAGTGGGCCGGAAACTCAATGGCGCGGGTATCGGCGGGACGCTCTGACTCCACAACGTTAACCACCTGCGGTATCACATCCCCCGCGCGGCGAATAACCACTTTGTCGCCAATACGCAGGCCCAGACGCGCGATTTCATCGGCGTTGTGCAGCGTGGCGTTACTGACCAGCACGCCAGCCACCTGTACCGGCTCCAGACGCGCTACCGGCGTAATCGCTCCCGTACGGCCAACCTGGAACTCCACGTCGCGAACGACGGTCATCTGCTCCTGGGCCGGGAATTTAAAGGCCACCGCCCAGCGAGGCGCGCGAGCCACGTAGCCCAGCTGCTCCTGCAATGCCAGGGAGTTAACCTTGATCACCACGCCGTCAATATCAAACCCGAGAGCAGGACGATCTGCTTCTACCTTGTGATAGAACGCCAGCACCGCCTCAGGGGAGTCGCAAAGCTGCACGCGGTTGCTTACCGGCAAGCCCCACTCTTTGAACTGGAGTAAACGTCCCAGGTGGGTATCAGGCAGTTCTCCGCCTTCCAGGATCCCGACGCCGTAGCAGAAGAAAGTAAGCGGTCGCTTCGCGGTGATGCGCGGATCGAGCTGACGCAGAGAGCCTGCCGCCGCGTTACGCGGGTTCGCAAATACTTTTCCGCCGGTGCGGCGTGCTTCTTCGTTGATCTTCTCGAAGCCCGCCTGCGGAAGGAACACCTCCCCGCGTACTTCCAGCCGCGCGGGAATGTTATCGCCGCGCAGCTTCAGCGGGATTGCACGGATGGTGCGCACGTTGGTGGTGATATCTTCCCCGGTGGTGCCATCGCCGCGCGTCGCGGCACGCACCATTACGCCGTTTTCATAAAGAATACTGACGGCCAGACCGTCCAGCTTCAGCTCGCAGCACCAGCTCAGGTTGTCGACACTCTTCAGGCGATCCTGCACGCGCTTGTTGAAAGCCAGAAAACTCTCTTCATCAAACACGTTATCCAGCGACAGCATCGGCACCTCGTGGCGCACCTGGCTGAATGCGCCAAGCGGTTCCGCGCCGACGCGCTGCGTCGGGGAGTCGGGCGTAATCAGCTCCGGATGGCGGGCTTCCAGCTCGCGCAGCTCGCGCATCAGGCGGTCATATTCCGCATCCGGCACTTCCGGGGCGTCCATAACATGATACAGATATTCATGATGGCGAAGCGTGGTTCGCAGTTCAGTAAGTTGTTGTTCGATTGAGTCCATATCGCACCATCAATGAGAAAAACCCCCGACAGGCGGGGGTTGAGGAGGAGTTGTAGTAAACGCGACGATTACGCGTTAGCTTCCTTAACTTCGCGGATGCGGTCCTGATATTCGCGCAGCTTCTGCGGCGTCATCATTCGACGCTGATCGTCGAGCACCACACCGCCCACTTCGTCGGCAATGTGCTGAGCGGACTGGAGCATCAGCTTAAAGTTTTGCAGTTCGTCACCGTAGGACGGCACCTGCATAAAGATGGTTACGCCCGGCGTGACGAAATCACCGGTCATTTCCGGGTCAAACGTTCCTGGATTCACCATATTGGCCAGGCTAAACAGTGCCGGACCGCTGCCGTCAGGACTCAAATGACGATGGAAAATATTCATATCGCCAAATTTGAAGCCCGCCTGTTGAATGCTGTTAAGCAGCACATCGCCGTTCAGATGGGTGCCATGATGGGCGGCCACGTTCATGACGATCACCGCTTCTTTACGCTGCGGCTTTTCAACAACCGGTTCTGGCTCTGCGACCGGCTCAGGCTCTACGCGCGGAGCAGGTGCGGGCTGTGGCGCAGGCTGCACGGGTTCAGGATGCGACGGCTGCACCGGCTGCGGCTGCTGAACTGGCGGCGCAGGTTGTGGCACGGGTTGCGGCTGTACCGGCTGTGGCGCCACGGGCTGCTGCTGCACAGGCTGCGGAGGCGCCTGACGCACAGGCTCTTCCACCGGCTGCGGCGCTGGCTGGCGCGGCTGGGCAGAGGCGTACGGCGGTTGATACTGGTGCTGCGGAGCGCGGGGGGCTTCATGCTCCCCTTGAGCCGCGCCGGGCGCACTATTGACCCGATGAACACGAACTTCACCCACGCCGTCATCGTCCAGCCCGTCGATGTCGTCTTCCACGTCATCGTCATCACGACTGGACTTCATGCGCTTCAGTGGACGATCGCGAAACATTGAGGAACGCTCTTTACGGCTGGTCCAGAAACCATGTACCAGTAAAGCGATTATGGCGATCGCGCCAACAATGATTAATATCAGACGCAAATCCTGCATCATTATATTCTCTGTTGTTCTAACACCTTGCCACCACGGCAAACATTTACTCACTAAGAGTATTTGCCGTTTACGTCAAGTGCAAGTGTGTGCAGAGCATTCACAGCATAAAGATGAACTAAATCGTGCTTTTTGCTGGTTTTTCGAACATTTCCGAACTGGTCATTGTCCCGTAACTGGATAATATAGGCGGGCAATTCCACTGGTTGTGTAAAAAGGAGTACAGCCTGGTATGGTTTCAACATCTTCTTCTGCCCCACGCAGCGGGGTCTGGTATTTTTCTCAGGGCTGGAAACTGGTCTCCCTGCCGGGCATTCGGCGCTTCGTGATCTTGCCGTTGCTGATCAACATTATTCTGATGGGCGGCGCCTTCTGGTGGCTGTTCACCAGGCTGGAAAGCTGGATCCCGTCCCTTATGAGCTATGTGCCGGACTGGTTACAGTGGCTTAACTACCTGCTCTGGCCAATTGCGGTTATCTCCGTGCTGCTGGTCTTCGGCTATTTCTTCTCGACGATTGCGAACTGGATAGCCGCGCCGTTCAACGGCCTGCTGGCCGAACAGCTGGAAGCGCGCCTTACCGGTGCAACGCCACCCGACACGGGCGTACTGGGGATCATGAAAGACATCCCCCGCATTATGAAGCGCGAATGGCAAAAGTTTGCCTGGTACCTGCCGCGCGCGGTCGTGCTGCTTATCCTTTATTTTGTGCCCGGCATCGGCCAGACGGTCGCGCCCGTGCTGTGGTTCCTGTTCAGCGCCTGGATGCTTGCCATCCAGTACTGTGACTACCCGTTCGATAACCATAAGGTGCCGTTTAAGGAGATGCGCACGGCTCTGCGCACCCGGAAGGTCGCCAATATGCAGTTCGGCGCGCTCACCAGCCTGTTCACCATGATTCCTTTCCTCAACTTGTTCATCATGCCGGTTGCGGTATGCGGTGCGACGGCGATGTGGGTTGACTGCTATCGTGCAAAGCACGCGTTATGGAAATAATGCAAAAATGTGTAAACAAGGGGTAGCTTATGCTATCCCTTATTCCATACTGATCCCCATTATTTCCTTGCAGCATATAGATATGCGATTTCCTTACTTCCCCATACCTGTTCAACAGGTATGCTGGGTCGGTATCCCAATTTCATACAGTTAAGGACAGGCCATGAGTAAGATTTATGAAGACAACTCGCTGACTATCGGTCATACGCCCCTGGTTCGACTGAACCGTATCGGTAATGGACGCATTCTGGCGAAGGTCGAATCACGTAACCCGAGCTTCAGCGTTAAGTGCCGTATCGGTGCGAATATGATTTGGGATGCTGAAAAACGTGGCGTGCTGAAGCCGGGCGTTGAGCTGGTTGAACCAACCAGCGGCAATACCGGTATCGCGCTGGCCTATGTTGCGGCGGCGCGTGGCTATAAGCTGACGCTGACCATGCCTGAAACCATGAGCATTGAACGCCGTAAGCTGCTGAAGGCGCTGGGAGCAAATCTGGTCCTGACCGAAGGCGCGAAGGGCATGAAGGGCGCGATTCAGAAAGCGGAAGAGATCGTCGCCAGCGATCCGGCAAAATATCTGCTGCTTCAGCAGTTCAGCAACCCGGCTAACCCGGAAATCCACGAGAAAACCACGGGCCCGGAAATCTGGGAAGATACCGACGGCCAGGTCGATGTGTTTATCTCCGGCGTCGGCACCGGCGGCACCCTGACCGGCGTGTCTCGCTATATTAAAGGCACGAAGGGTAAAAAAGATCTGATTACCGTTGCCGTTGAGCCAACCGATTCTCCGGTTATAGCGCAGGCGCTGGCGGGTGAAGAGATCAAACCAGGCCCGCACAAAATTCAGGGTATCGGCGCGGGCTTTATTCCAGGCAACCTGGATCTTAAGCTGATTGATAAAGTCGTGGCCATTACCAATGAAGAAGCTATCTCCACGGCGCGTCGCCTGATGGACGAAGAGGGTATTCTGGCAGGCATCTCTTCCGGTGCGGCAGTTGCGGCAGCCCTTAAGCTGCTGGAAGATGAAACCTTTACCAACAAGAATATTGTGGTTATCCTACCGTCTTCGGGTGAGCGTTACTTGAGCACCGCACTGTTTGCCGATCTCTTCACAGAGAAAGAGCTGCAACAGTGATGCCAGTATGTTAAAAACGCGTAAAAAAGCACCTTTTCAGGTGCTTTTTTGTGGCCTGCTTCAAACTTTTACCCCTCCTGGCATTGCTTCACCCCGTTGGGTCTGGTATTTAAACCAGCAATTATTTTGATGCGCGAAATTAATCAGTGAACGAAATAGCGCTGCTGAATCGATTTTATGATTTGGTTCAAGTCTTGCTTTCACTGCATAATGTTTAATGACGATTGAAACGTCAGCGCTAACTATACAGGCTAAAGTTAAGTCGCCAGGCTAGACTTTAGTTCCACAACACTAAACCTATAAGTTGGGGAAATACAATGTTCCAGCAAGAAGTTACCATTACCGCTCCGAACGGTCTGCACACCCGCCCTGCTGCTCAGTTTGTTAAAGAAGCGAAAGGCTTCACTTCTGAAATCACTGTGACTTCTAACGGCAAAAGCGCTAGCGCGAAAAGCCTGTTCAAACTGCAAACTCTGGGTCTGACTCAGGGTACCGTTGTGACCATCTCCGCAGAAGGTGAAGATGAGCAGAAAGCAGTTGAGCATCTGGTTAAGCTGATGGCTGAGCTCGAGTAAGTTTTCCGGGTTCTTTTCAATATCAGTCACAAGTAAGGTAGGGTTATGATTTCAGGCATTTTAGCATCCCCGGGTATCGCTTTCGGCAAAGCACTGCTGCTGAAAGAAGACGAAATCGTCATTGACCGGAAAAAAATTTCTGCCGACAAGGTTGATCAGGAAGTTGAACGTTTTCTGAGCGGTCGTGCCAAGGCATCTGCGCAACTGGAAGCGATCAAAACTAAAGCTGGCGAAACTTTCGGTGAAGAAAAAGAAGCCATCTTCGAAGGGCACATTATGCTGCTCGAAGATGAGGAGCTGGAGCAGGAAATCATAGCCCTGATTAAAGATAAAGGCATGACGGCCGACGCGGCTGCGCATGAAGTTATCGAAGGTCAGGCATCTGCCCTGGAAGAGCTGGACGATGAATACCTGAAAGAGCGTGCGGCTGACGTACGCGACATCGGTAAGCGCCTGCTGCGCAACATCCTGGGTCTGGCCATCATCGATCTGAGCGCGATTCAGGACGAAGTGATCCTGGTTGCCGCTGACCTGACCCCGTCTGAAACCGCACAGCTGAACCTGAACAAGGTGCTGGGTTTCATTACTGACGCAGGTGGACGTACCTCCCACACCTCAATAATGGCGCGTTCTCTGGAGCTGCCAGCCATCGTGGGTACCGGTAGCGTTACCTCTCAGGTTAAAAACGACGACTATCTGATTCTGGATGCCGTAAACAACGTGGTTTACGTCAACCCAACTAACGATGTGATCGAGCAACTGCGCGCCGTTCAGGAGCAGGTTGCTACCGAGAAAGCAGAACTCGCTAAACTGAAAGACCTGCCAGCCATCACGCTGGACGGCCATCAGGTTGAAGTTTGTGCCAACATCGGTACCGTACGCGACGTTGATGGCGCTGAGCGCAACGGTGCGGAAGGCGTAGGTCTGTATCGTACTGAATTCCTGTTCATGGACCGCGACGCCCTGCCAACTGAAGAAGAGCAGTTTGCGGCGTACAAAGCTGTTGCTGAAGCCTGCGGCTCTCAGGCAGTTATCGTCCGTACCATGGACATCGGCGGCGACAAAGAGCTGCCGTACATGAATTTCCCGAAAGAAGAGAACCCGTTCCTGGGCTGGCGTGCCGTGCGTATCGCTATGGATCGCAAAGAGATCCTGCGTGACCAGGTTCGCGCTATCCTGCGTGCCTCCGCTTTCGGTAAGCTGCGCATCATGTTCCCGATGATCATCTCTGTTGAAGAAGTGCGTGCACTGAAAAAAGAGATCGAAATCTACAAGCAGGAACTGCGTGACGAAGGTAAAGCGTTTGACGAGTCAATCGAGATCGGCGTGATGGTGGAAACACCGGCAGCCGCGACGATTGCGCGTCATTTAGCCAAAGAAGTTGATTTCTTTAGTATCGGTACCAATGATTTAACGCAGTACACCCTGGCAGTTGACCGTGGTAATGATATGATTTCACATCTCTACCAGCCAATGTCACCGTCTGTACTGAATTTGATCAAGCAAGTTATTGATGCTTCTCATGCAGAAGGTAAATGGACTGGCATGTGTGGTGAGCTTGCAGGCGACGAACGTGCTACACTTCTGTTGCTGGGTATGGGTCTGGACGAATTCTCTATGAGCGCCATTTCCATCCCGCGCATCAAGAAGATTATCCGTAACACGAACTTCGAAGATGCGAAGGTATTAGCAGAGCAGGCTCTTGCTCAACCGACAACGGACGAGTTAATGACGCTGGTTAACAAGTTCATTGAAGAAAAAACAATCTGCTAATCCACGAGATGCGGCCCAAATTACTGCTTAGGAGATAAGTCTAATGGGTTTATTTAGTAAACTGTTCGGTGACAAAAGCAATAGCGACTCCGGAACTATTGAGATTGTTGCTCCGCTCTCCGGCGAGATCGTCAACATCGAAGACGTGCCGGATGTAGTGTTTGCTGAGAAAATCGTTGGTGATGGCATTGCTATCAAACCAACTGGCAACAAAATGGTTGCTCCAGTTGACGGCACCATTGGTAAGATTTTTGAAACCAACCATGCGTTCTCTATCGAGTCCGATAGCGGTATCGAACTGTTCGTTCACTTCGGTATCGACACCGTTGAACTGAAAGGCGAAGGCTTCAAACGTATCGCGGAAGAAGGCCAGCGTGTTAAGGTTGGCGACCCGGTGATTGAATTCGATCTGCCTCTGCTGGAAGAAAAAGCGAAGTCTACCCTGACTCCGGTTGTTATTTCCAACATGGACGAAATCAAAGAGCTGATCAAACTGTCCGGCAGCGTCACCGTGGGTGAAACCCCGGTTATCCGCATCAAGAAGTAATTCTTACCGCACAGAAAAATGGCGCCTTCGGGCGCCATTTTTGTTTATGCGGGCAGGATCAGCTCATCATAGCCTTTCGACTGCGTGTAAATCATGACGTCAGTCACCCGATCGCCTGCCATGCGGATGGCGTCAGCAACGGTTTTTCCCCCCACGATACCGCTCACCAGTTCTGAACAGAACAGATCGCCGGTTCCCTTGAGATCCGTCTCGACGCGCGGGTGCGCGCTTACGGTAACGCCCGTTTTACTCACCAGCACGACGTGAATATTCTGCGGATCGTCGGCCACGGGCGCGCTGGTGATCGCCACCCACTTCAGCGTATCAGACAGCAGCCCCTGCGCGGCGGCAATGGCGCTCTCCGGCGTGCGGCACGGCTTTCCGCTTAACACTTCCAGCTCAAACACGTTGGGCGTAATGCCCTGCGCCAGCGGCAGCAGATGCTCCCGATAGGCCTCAGGAATATCGGGTTTCACGTACATGCCGCTGTCGATATCGCCGATCACCGGATCGACCAGCACCAGCAGTTCCGGATGCTGCACTTTGATCGCCTTCAGCCACTGGGCCAGCAAAACGATCTGGCTGGCGCTGCCCATATAGCCGGTGGTCACCGCCTTAAGCTCGCGCAGGATTTCGCGCTCTTCCAGCGCCTTAAGGTAGCCGCTGAACCACTCATCCGGGATTACGCCGCCGTAGAAGGTGTCATAGTGCGGCGTATTGCTGAACAGCACCGTCGGCACGGCGGTCACGTTAAGCCGGTGGGTACGAATATTCGGTACCGCAATGCTGTTACCCACGCTGCCGTACACCACCTGCGACTGTACGGCGACAATATCGGTTTGCTGCGCCCGGGTTTTATCCCGGAATAAAATCATCTCCATGACGCTTAAATCCCCGCCCCCTGCGAATAACTCTCTTCACCAAAGACGCCGGTAGACAGGTAACGATCGCCGCGATCGCAAATAATCGCCACGACAACCGCCCCCGGCGTGGACTCTGCCACCCGGATCGCGCCCGCTACGGCACCGCCAGAGCTGACGCCGCAGAAGATGCCTTCACGCACGGCCAGCTCACGCATGGTATTCTCCGCCTCGCGCTGGTGAATATCCAGCACCTGGTCAACCAGCTGCGCGTTAAAGATGCCCGGCATATACTCCTCAGGCCAGCGGCGAATTCCTGGAATGCTGCTCCCCTCCTCCGGCTGCAGGCCGACAATCGTCACCGGGCTTGCCTGCTCGCGCAGAAAACGCGACACGCCGGTGATGGTGCCCGTGGTGCCCATGCTGGAGACAAAGTGGGTAATGCGCCCGTCGGTTTGCTGCCAGATTTCCGGGCCGGTGGTGGTGTAGTGCGCGTACGGGTTGTCCGGGTTATTGAACTGGTCGAGCAGCTTGCCTTCCCCGCGCTCGGCCATCGCCAGCGCCAGGTCGCGCGCCCCTTCCATCCCCTGCTCTTTGGTCACCAGAATCAGCTCGGCCCCGTAGGCGCGCATAGCCGCACGGCGCTCCTGGCTCATGTTGTCAGGCATCAGCAGCTTCATGCGGTAGCCTTTCAGGGCGGCAATCATCGCCAGCGCGATCCCGGTGTTACCGCTGGTGGCTTCAATTAACACGTCGCCGGGCTTTATCTCGCCGCGCTTTTCGGCCTGGACAATCATCGACAGCGCCGCGCGGTCTTTTACCGAGCCTGCGGGATTATTGCCTTCGAGTTTGACCCAGATTTCGCTGCCGTTGTCCGGCCCCATGCGCTGAAGCTTGACCAGAGGAGTGTTGCCGATGGTGTGTTCGAGTGTATTCACGATTTTTACTCAATAAAAAAGCCGGGTGACGCGTAGCGATCCCGGCCTACAAGACGCAGTGATAACTGTACGCCCGGCAGGCGCGGTGCCACCGGGCGATAAACATCCTACTAACCTATCAGGCTGACTCCGCCAGAGCAATATCCTCGCGCGTCTCGATGCGCTCGCTGCCGTGATAAATACGGGCATGCTGCAGCCCCACAAACAGGCGTTCACCGCGATGCGGCGGCTCGTCGTCGCGCATAACAACGGTCAGCGGCTCGGTGTACCAGCCCAGGGGCTGTACCACCAGCTGGGTGTAGTGGCCTTTAGGGCTAGCCTCCAGCACCTGCACCGGCAGCGGGGAATCCAGGCTTGTGCGGCGGCTGACGTCCACTTCCCACGGGCGCAGGAACAGATCGACCGGCCCCTGATGCGCGGAGGTGTAGCCCAGCGGCCAGCGATGCGCGCCGACGTGGAACTGGCCGCCGCGGATGGTGCCCTTCAGGCGGTTTACTTCGCCCATAAACTCCAGCACAAAGCGGGTCGCCGGTTCACGCCAGAGCTGTTCCGGCTCGTCAACCTGCTCGATATTGCCCTGACTCATCACCACCACGCGGTCGGCCACTTCCATCGCCTCCTCCTGATCGTGGGTCACGAAGACGCTGGTGAACTGGAGCTCCTCGTGCAGCTGGCGCAGCCAGCGGCGCAGCTCTTTGCGCACCTGCGCATCCAGCGCGCCGAACGGTTCATCCAGCAGCAGGATTTGCGGCTCAACGGCTAACGCGCGCGCCAGCGCCACGCGCTGTTTCTGCCCGCCGGAAAGCTGCGCCGGGAAGCGATCGGCCAGATGAGCAAGCTGCACCATCTCCAGCAGTTTGGTCACTTTCGCTTTGATGGCTGCGGCATTCGGACGCTCGCGACGCGGGAGCACCGTCAGGCCAAAGGCGATGTTATCGAAAACCGTCATGTGGCGGAACAGGGCGTAATGCTGGAACACAAAGCCCACCTTGCGGTCGCGGGCATGCAGACGGCTCACGTCGGTGCCGTGGAAGCGGATATGACCGCTGCTCTGGTGCTCAAGGCCGGCGATAATACGCAGCAGCGTGGTTTTACCGGATCCCGACGGCCCCAGCAGCGCCACCATTTGTCCGGAAGGGATATCCAGCGAGATATCGTTCAGCACCTGGGTGCGACCAAAAGACTTCTTAATATTGGCAATCTCAATGCTCATGATTTCCCTCCTGATGCTGACGTTTTTCCTGATTCTCTAAACGCCACTGCACCACACTCTTCAAAAACAGGGTCAAAATCGCCATCAGCGTCAGCAACGCTGCGGCAGTAAAGGAACCGACGGAGTTGTAGTCCTGTTCCAGTAGTTCAATCTGTAACGGCAGCGACAGCGTTTCGCCGCGAATCGAGCCGGATACCACCGACACCGCACCAAATTCGCCAATCGCGCGGGCGTTGGTCAGCACCACGCCGTAAAGCAGCGCCCAGCGGATATTCGGCAGCGTCACGCGGCGGAACATCTGCCAGCCGGAAGCGCCTAACAGAACGGCCGCTTCATCCTCGTTGCTGCCCTGGCTCAGCATCACCGGCACCAGCTCGCGCACCACGAACGGGCAGGTCACAAAGACCGTCACCAGCACCATGCCCGGCCAGGCGAACATGATCTGCAGGTCGTGCTCATCAAGCCACCCGCCCAGCGGGCCGTTGGATCCGTAGAAGAGCAGATAAACCAGACCCGCCACTACCGGCGAAACCGCAAACGGGATATCCAGCAGGGTCAGCAGCAGCTGACGCCCCGGGAAGTTAAAGCGCGTCACCAGCCAGGCGAGCAATACGCCAAACACCAGATTCACCGGGACGGTGATGAGGGCAATCATCACCGTCAGCCAGATGGCGTGCAGCATGTCGGGATCGGCCAGGTTTTGCAGTGCGGGCATGATCCCCTTGCTGAAGGCCTGAACGAAGATGTATACCATTGGCACAACAAGGATGAAGGCGGAAACCAGCACGCCGGTACCAATCAGAAACCATTTGCCCCAGTTGATGCGGGGCGCGTCATAGCGCTTCAATTGCGTAACTTCCGCCATCAGTGACCTACCACACGTCGACCAAAGCGACTTTGCAGAGTGTTAATCGAGAACAGCAGCAGCAGCGACGCGGCAAGGATCACCGAGGCGATCGCGCTCGCGGCCGGATAATCAAACTCCTGCAAACGCACAAAAATCATCAGCGAGGTGACTTCGGTTTTCCACGCGATGTTCCCGGCGATAAAAATAACCGCGCCAAATTCACCGAGGCTGCGGGTAAAGGAGAGCGCCACGCCCGCCAGCAGGGCCGGCGACAGTTCCGGCAGCACCACCCTGCGAAAACTCTGCCAGCGCGTGGCGCCGAGCGTTTCTGCGGCCTCTTCATATTCGGGGCCCAGCTCTTCCAGCACCGGCTGCACGGTACGCACCACAAACGGGATGCTGGTAAAGGCCATCGCCACCGCGATGCCGAGCCAGGTATACGTGACTTTGATATCAAACTTTGCCAGCCATTCGCCGTAAAAGCCGTTCACGGAAAACAGCGACGCCAGCGTTAAACCGGCCACCGCCGTCGGCAGCGCAAAAGGCAGATCCATCAGCGCGTCGAGCAGCGTGCGGCCCGGAAAGCGGTAGCGGGTTAAGATCCACGCCATCAGCAGGCCAAACACGCCGTTAAATATTGAGGCCACAAACGCGGACAGCAGCGTGACCTTATAGGCGGCCACCACCTGCGGGTTAGTGACCACTTCCCAGTACTGGGACCAGCTCATTTCAGAAAGCTGCACTACCAGCGCGCTGAGCGGCAACAGCAAAATCAGGCAGACGAACAGCAGGCTGGTCCCGAGGCTTAAGGTAAAGCCCGGCAGCACGCGTCTGGAGGAGACTGCAAACATTACTTACGCCCCGCCGCCAGCAATTTGTCTAACTCACCGCCGCTGGCAAAATGCGTTTTCATCACCTCAGGCCAGGCGCCGAAATGGTCTTCCACGCGGAACAGCTCGGTCTGCGGGAATTTGTCTTTCAGCTTGCTCATGACTTCAGGATTGTTCACGCGGTAGTAATAGTCGGTAATCACCGTCTGGGCCTGCGGGCTGTACAGATAGTTAAGGTAGGCTTTTGCCGCTTTCTCGGTGCCGTTGGCCTTGACGTTTTTATCCACCCACGCCACCGGGAACTCGGCCAGAATGTTGGTTTTCGGGATCACGACCTCGAAACCCTGCGCTTCATATTGCTTGCGGATATTGTTCACTTCGGATTCAAAGCTGATCAGCACGTCACCCAGCCCGCGCTCGGCGAAGGTGGTGGTCGCGCCGCGGCCGCCGGTATCAAACACTTCGACATTCTTCAGGAACCGGGTCATGAACTGTTCGGTTTTCGCCTTATCGTTACCGTCAGCTTTGTCCGCCGCGCCCCACGCCGCCAGATAGGTATAGCGCGCATTACCGGAGGTTTTCGGGTTCGGGAAAATCAGTTTTACGTCAGAACGCACCAGGTCGTTCCAGTCGTGGATATTCTTAGGGTTGCCCTTTCGCACCAGGAAGCCCATGGTGGAGTAGAACGGCGAGCTGTTGTTAGGCAGGCGGCTCTGCCAGTCCGCCGGGATCAGCTTGCCCCTGTCGTGCAGGATCTGTACGTCAGTGACCTGATTGTAGGTCACCACATCCGCCTTCAGCCCCTGCAAAATCGCCAGCGCCTGCTTGGATGAACCGGCATGGGACTGCTTGATGGTCAGCCTGTCGCCGTTATTCTCTTTCGCCCACTGCTGCTCAAAGGCGGGGTTAAGGGCGGCAAACAGCTCGCGCGAGACATCATATGAACTGTTCAGCAACTCGGTTGCCTGCGCCTGCGCCACCAGCAGTAAACCTGCCAGCGCCAGCGATCCTTTTTTCAGTACAGTAACGGCCATTGCGCACCCTTATAAATGTGATGACTATCTTATAGTCATAATATTTATAACGAGGACCAAAGGAGTAACGGTTTTATATACCGTTTGGTGATTTAGAAGCAGAAAAGGGAATAAGGGTGCGGCCTGATGCCCTCTCCCGAAGGGAGAGGGCGAAAGGTGATTACAGCGCCAGCAGACGCTCAACGGACGGCGCGAAGTAGTAGCCGCCGGTTACCGGCTTCGTGAAGCGCAGCATAGCGTCGCGCTTGCCGTCGGTGTCGCCAAACATGCTCAGAAGCTGCTGCTCAATGTTGTAGAGGCGCGCGCAGTAGGCGCAGAAGTACAGGCCGTGCGTGCCGCTCGCGGTGCCGTACGGCAGGCTCTGGCGGACAATCTTCAGCCCTTTGCCGTCTTCCTTAAGGTCAACGCGGGTCAGGTGGGACGTCACCGGACGGGCATCGCCGTCGATCTCTTCGTTGGCGTCTTTGGTGCGGCCAATCATCATCTCCTGGTCATGCACGCTCATGCGGTTAAGCTGCTTGAGGTTGTGCTCCCAGCGCTGGACGAACACGTAGCTGCCGCCCGCGTCCACGCCATCCTTAATGACCGCCACGTCGCGACGAACCTCTTCCCCGGCCGGGTTTTCGGTGCCGTCAACGAAGCCGCTCAGATCGCGCTCTTCCACCCAGCGGAATCCGTGCACTTCTTCCTGCACGTCGATGCTGTCGCCGAACGCCTCAACCGCCGCCTGCGCTACCGAGAAATTCACGTCGTGACGCAGGGAAAGAATATGGATGAGCACGTCGTACTGGGTGGCAGGTGCAAGGCCTTTGCCATAAGGAACGAAGTCTTTCAGCTCTTCGGCACCTTGCCCGCCGCTCAGCTGGCGCCAGACGTTGTGGCCAAAGGCAACCACCGCCCCCAGATGGGCATCCGGAAATTTGGCCTGGAAGGTTGCCAGCTTATCCACGAAAACTTTACTGGCCGCACGCAGGGCATCCACATCCCCTTTAACATTGGCTTCAATCCAAATCGCCGCGCGGCAATGTTCTGGCAAAATGCCGCTCTGAACCTGAGACATCGCTCCTCCTGAAATAAAGATGCCACGTCAGCGTGGCATTGATGGCGGCTATTATACCCGGATTTCAGCGAGGCGGCTTGCTCAGGCGCAAATTACTGCTTCCAGATAATCTTGCTCACTTTCCAGTTTTTCAGGGTGTCGTCAGACGGCATTAACCCTTCAGGGCCGTTCCAGGTGCCGGTGAACAGATAGCTGATGTGCTGGCTGCCTTCGGCTTTACACTCGACCGCCACGCTGTCTTCTGACGGCGCGCTGGCGCAGTTGCCAAAGGCTTTCTGATAGAGATCGCTAAACGGCGTTCCCACCTTCACGCCCCCCGAGGCTGGAATATCTTCATCCATAACCGCAATGCGGTTTACCGTGCCTTTGTCGCCGTTGATGACCAGCGCCACCCTGTCGCCCTTCAACGCTTCGAAATAGCGCACGATGTTGCCGTTCTCGGTTTTCATGCCGCTGCGCAGGCGATAATCGCTGCCGATGGCATCCTGAATGGCATCCTGATCCAGCGCCGTTGAGGCGGTAATTTTGCCTACGCCCTGCTCGGTCACTTCCGTCGAGGAGCCGAACCAGTTCCACGGATAGGCCGCAGACCAGTTGATGGATGAGAGCGTGGAACAGCCGGTTAACGCCAGCGGGAGAGCGCATAAAAGTAAACGCAGCGATTTCATTGAGACGTCCTTACGTAGTAAATCAACGCTTGTTGGAGTACGACATCGGCAAAAAGTGCCGTGCTAATCTGGCTGTTGCGTAAAACAGGCGCGCAGGCGGGGGTGCGTGAGCAGCCACAGCAGCGCAACGATATCCGCCACCACCAGCGCAATTCCGATACCGGAGAGCGGCTCGCCGTACAGCCACAGCACGGGCTGCCAGAACAGGAGCACAACCTGCGCCAGGATCAGCAGCCAGCGAAGCGCGCGCCAGAAGCGCGGGATTTTCTGGCGCCGACCGCTGCACAGAAACGCCAGCACCGCCGGGACGCCGGGCAGCAACCCCAGCCAGAAGGCCTGGCGATCGGGATAAAAAAGATTCAGTAACGTATCGCCCTGCCCGCGCGACGCGCCAGCCATCACGAACAAAAACCAGGTTCTGGCCTGCAACAGCAACACGCACCAGAACAGAAAAGGCAGACGCAGACGACCCTGAGCATCATAGTCGTCGGGGTGGAACTCAGTACTCTTCATCTTCGATCAGGCGCTTACCCAGCGTCAGCACGTCAGCATGCTCGTAGCCCAGGCGTTCATACATGCCCAGCACCACGTCGTTATCTTCCCGAACCATAATCTGAATTTTCGGGCAACCGCGGGCAAT
Source organism: Enterobacter cloacae complex sp. P40C2 (assembly GCF_014930695.1). Classification (NCBI taxonomy): domain Bacteria; kingdom Pseudomonadati; phylum Pseudomonadota; class Gammaproteobacteria; order Enterobacterales; family Enterobacteriaceae; genus Enterobacter; species Enterobacter cloacae complex sp. P40C2. The sequence continues at coordinate 300,545 of NZ_JADBRP010000004.1, forward strand.
CAGCTTCTTCTCCAGACGGTTGAGCAGCGCGTTAGCAATGCCGCGCGCGCGATATTCCGGGTGCACGCCGAGATAATAGGCCGACCCGCGATGGCCGTCGTAACCGCCCATCACCGTTCCCACCACTTCGCCATTCACTTCGGCGACCAGAAACAGGCTGACGTCATGATTCAGCTTGCGTTCGATATCCATTTCCGGATCGTTCCACGGACGCAGCAGATCGCAGCGCTCCCAAAGGGTGATCACCTCTTCGAAATCTTCCTGGCGAAAAACGCGTATCTCCATGGTATTAACCGCCTTTTCGGGTTTAAAAACAGTGATTATGGCGTGAACAGGGCATTTAGCCAATAACCGGGGAAAAACTCGCCTGAATTTGGCATAATGTCACTTTGTCACGTATTGAAATGAAAAGTAAAACAATTCTCAATAAGGACTGTCGTAACGGGAAACACGATACGATATAACACCAGGACCTCATTTTTTAGTATTCAGGCCGCATGAGCACATTCAAACCATTAAAAGCACTCACATCGCGTCGTCAGGTTCTCAAAGCGGGGCTGGCGGCCTTAACGTTAACCGGCATCGCTAAGCAGGCTCAGGCAAAAGAGGAGAGCACGCTTAAAACCAGCAACGGACACAGCAAACCGAAAGCCAAAAAAGCCGGCGCAAAGCGTCTGGTCATGCTCGATCCGGGCCACGGCGGGATCGACACCGGCGCCATTGGCAGAAACGGTTCGAAAGAAAAACACGTCGTGCTGGCAATTGCAAAAAATGTGCGCGCAATTTTACGCAGCAACGGCATTGACGCCCGCCTTACGCGCACTGGCGACACGTTTATCCCGCTGTACGATCGCGTGGAGATTGCCCATAAGCACGGTGCCGATCTGTTTATGTCCATTCACGCGGATGGTTTCACCAACCCGTCCGCCGCGGGCGCCTCGGTGTTCGCCCTCTCCAACCGTGGCGCCAGTAGCGCCATGGCGAAGTACCTCTCCGATCGCGAAAACCGCGCGGATGAGGTCGCCGGGAAAAAAGCGACCGACAAAGATCATCTGCTGCAGCAGGTGCTGTTTGACCTCGTTCAGACCGACACCATCAAAAACAGCCTGACGCTCGGCTCGCATATCCTCAAACGGATTAAGCCAGTGCACCGCCTGCACAGTAAAAGCACCGAGCAGGCCGCGTTTGTGGTGCTGAAGTCACCGTCAATTCCGTCCGTGCTGGTTGAAACCTCGTTCATAACCAACCCGGAAGAAGAACGCCTGCTCGGTACTAAGGCGTTTCGTCAGAAAATCGCTAACGCCATCGCCTCAGGGGTAATCAGTTATTTCAACTGGTTCGATAACCAAAAAGCGCACTCCAGGAAACGTTGATGAAACCGAATGCACAGCTGGTCAAAACCTTCCTGATGCAGCTACAGGACGAGATTTGCCGAAAACTGGCCGCCGCAGACGGCGGTGAGTTTCAGGAGGACACCTGGCAGCGCGAAGCCGGCGGCGGCGGGCGCAGCCGCGTGCTGCGCAACGGCGGTGTTTTTGAGCAGGCGGGGGTGAATTTTTCCCACGTTCACGGGGACGCCATGCCAGCCTCCGCCACGGCGCACCGTCCTGAACTGGCGGGCCGCAGCTTCGAGGCGATGGGCGTCTCGCTGGTGGTGCATCCGCATAACCCGTTTGTGCCGACCAGCCACGCCAACGTGCGTTTTTTCATTGCGGAAAAACCGGGGGCCGATCCGGTCTGGTGGTTTGGCGGCGGCTTTGATATGACCCCCTACTACGGCTTTGAAGAGGATGCCGTGCACTGGCACACCACCGCGCGCGACCTCTGCCTGCCGTTTGGCGAAGACGTTTACCCGAAATACAAAAAGTGGTGCGATGACTACTTCTATCTGAAGCACCGCGACGAGCAGCGCGGCATCGGCGGACTGTTCTTTGACGATCTGAACACGCCTGATTTTGATACCGCGTTCAGCTTTATGCGCGCGGTGGGCGAGGGCTTTACCGACGCTTATTTGCCCATTGTTGAACGGCGCAGAAACGCCGACTACGGCGTGCGCGAACGCGAGTTCCAGCTTTACCGTCGCGGGCGCTACGTGGAGTTCAACCTGGTGTGGGATCGCGGGACGCTGTTTGGCCTGCAGACCGGCGGGCGCACGGAGTCGATCCTGATGTCGATGCCGCCGCTGGTGCGCTGGGAGTACTGCTACGAGCCAAAAGAAGGCAGCCCGGAGGCTGCCCTGAGTGAGTTTATTAAGGTTCGGGACTGGGTTTAACCTTTACCCCTCACCCCGGCCCTCTCCCCAAAGGGGCGAGGGTGAAAAGACGGCTCAGAGCAGTCCCCTCTCCCCTATGGGGAGAGGGTTAGGGTGAGGGGCGAGGTCAATAAATTACAGCGGCTGCGTCTGCGCCTCAACCACCGCCAGCGCCACCATGTTCACGATGCGGCGCACGGATGCGATCGGCGTTAACACATGGACGGGCTTCGACACGCCCATCAGCACAGGTCCAACGGTCACCCCTTCAGAGCTTGAGACGCGCAGCAGGTTATAGCTGATACGCGCCGCCTCCACGTTCGGCATAATCAGCACGTTCGCCGAGCCTTTCAGCGGGCTGTCAGGCATGCGTTCATTACGAATACTCTCCACCAGCGCGGCGTCGCCGTGCATCTCGCCGTCGATCATCAGCTCCGGCGCGCGCTCGCGCACCAGCTCCAGCGTCTGGCGCATTTTGCAGGCCGCCGCGGACTTAGATGACCCAAAGTTAGAGTGCGACAGCAGCGCCACTTTCGGCTCAATCCCGAAGCGACGCACGGTTTCTGCCGCCATCACGGTGATTTCCGCCAGCTCGTCCGGGGTAGGATCGTCGTTGACGTAGGTATCGGCGATAAAGGTGTTACCGCTCGGCAGCAGCAGCGCGTTCATCGCCCCGGCCGTATGGACGCCCTCGCGATAGCCGAAGATCTCCTGCACCACGCTGAAGTGTTCGTGGTACTCACCGATGGTGCCGCAGATCAGCGCATCCGCCTCACCGCGATGAACCATAATCGCGCCGATCACCGTGGTGTTGCTGATCACCGCACGCTGCGCCTGCTCCTGGGTGATGCCGCGACGCTTCATGATCGCATAGTATTCGTTCCAGTACTCCTTGAAGCGCGGATCGGATTCGTTATTAACGATCTCAAAATCCACGCCCGGCTTAATTTGCAGGCCCAGCTTCTGAATGCGCATCTCGATCACGCTCGGGCGACCGATCAGGATCGGTTTCGCCAGTCCCAGGGTAATCAGCTCCTGCGTCGCGTGCAGAACGCGCGCCTCCTCCCCTTCCGCCAGCACCACGCGCTTCGCGTCGGCACGCGCCTGGGAGAAGATCGGCTTCATAAACAGGTTGGTTTTGTAGACAAACTCGGTGAGCTTATCGACATAGGCATCGAAGTCTTCAATCGGGCGCGTCGCCACGCCGGAATCCATCGCCGCTTTAGCCACCGCAGGCGCGATCTTCACGATCAGACGCGGGTCAAACGGTTTTGGAATGATGTAGTCCGGGCCGAAGCTCAGATCCTGGTCGCCGTAGGCGGAGGCCACTACTTCGCTCTGCTCGGCGTGCGCCAGCTCCGCGATGGCGTGAACGGCGGCGAGCTTCATCTCCTCGTTGATCGCCGTTGCGCCGACGTCCAGCGCGCCGCGGAAGATGAACGGGAAGCAGAGCACGTTGTTGACCTGGTTCGGGTAGTCAGAACGGCCGGTACAGATGATGGCGTCCTCACGCACCGCTTTCGCCAGCGGCGGCAAAATTTCAGGCTCGGGGTTCGCCAGCGCCAGAATCAGCGGGGCGCGCGCCATCTTCTGCACCATCTCCTGGGTCAGCACCTTCGGACCAGAGCAGCCCAGGAAGATATCCGCACCGTCAATCACATCCTCAAGCGTGCGCTTGCCGTCATCTTCCACCGCGTAGGCCGCTTTGGTTTCCGCCATGTTCGGCTCGCGGTCTTTGTAGATAACGCCCTTGGAGTCGCAGACCACGATGTTGTGCTTCTGCATTCCCAGCGCCACCAGCAGGTTCATACAGGCAATCGCCGCTGCCCCCGCGCCGGACACCACCATGCGCACGTCGGAAAGATTTTTCTCCACCACGCGCAGGCCGTTCAGAATGGCGGCGGTGCTGATAATTGCGGTGCCGTGCTGGTCGTCATGGAACACGGGAATGTTCATACGCTCGCGCAGCTTCTGCTCGATATAGAAACATTCCGGCGCTTTGATGTCTTCCAGGTTGATGCCGCCGAAGGTCGGCTCCAGCGCCGCCACCACGTTGATGAATTTATCAGGATCCAGTTCGTCCACCTCGATATCGAACACGTCGATACCGGCGAATTTCTTAAACAGAACGCCCTTGCCTTCCATTACCGGCTTGCCGGCCAGCGCGCCGATGTTCCCCAGCCCGAGCACCGCCGTGCCGTTAGAAATCACCGCAACCAGGTTGCCGCGCGCGGTGTATTTGTAGGCCGCCAGCGGATCTTTTTCGATTTCAAGGCACGGGGCCGCCACGCCCGGCGAGTAGGCCAGCGCCAGGTCGCGCTGGGTTGCCAGCGGCTTGGTGGGGGAAACCTGGATTTTACCCGGAACAGGAAACTCGTGAAAATCGAGAGCACTTTGTTTTAACTGATCGTCCATCTTGTTATTCCTTTCACGTTTCGGTCAAAAAGGGTGATGTTGACGTTCCTATGCACACCCTGGTGTGCCGCATAGTATCGCCGCAGGCAGGTCCACAAACTTTGAAGGCTGCCAAACTCTCACCATTGCAGAATAAAAATTGTTATCAACTTATAGCAACCATGTTACCCGTCTCAGGGAGCAATGCCTCCCCCGTCTGCTATGCTTTTTTGTTAAGTCCATCATGATTTTCTCAGAAGTGTGAACTAACGCACTCGACTAACTCTTTTATTTCCAAGGAGTAATTATGAACCAGCTAGACGGCATCAAACAATTTACCACCGTGGTTGCGGACAGCGGCGACATCGAGTCGATTCGTCACTACCAGCCGGAAGACGCGACCACCAACCCTTCTCTGCTGCTCAAGGCGGCCGGGCTGGCGCACTTTAGCCATCTGATTGACGACGCCCTTGCCTACGGCAAACAGCGCGGGAAGACCCAGGAGCAGCAGGTCGCCGAAGCGAGCGACAAGCTGGCGGTTAACATCGGTGCGGAAATTCTGAAAAGCATACCGGGGCGCGTCTCCACCGAGGTGGATGCCCGCCTCTCGTTCGATCGGGAAAAAAGCATTAACAAAGCCCGCCGCATAGTGGAGCTTTACCAGGAGCAGGGGATCGACAAATCGCGCATTCTGATTAAGCTCGCCTCCACCTGGGAAGGCATCCGCGCGGCGGAAGTGCTGGAAAAAGAGGGGATCCACTGCAACCTGACGCTGCTGTTCTCCTTTGCGCAGGCGCGCGCCTGTGCCGAAGCGGGCGTGTTCCTGATCTCCCCCTTCGTCGGGCGTATTTACGACTGGTATCAGGCGAAACAGCCGATGGATCCGTACGTGGTGGAGGAAGACCCAGGCGTGAAGTCGGTACGTAATATTTACGACTATTACAAGCAGCACCGCTACGAGACCATCGTCATGGGGGCCAGCTTCCGCCGCACCGAGCAGATCCTGGCGCTCGCGGGCTGCGACCGCCTGACCATCTCCCCCGATCTGCTGAAAAAGCTTCAGGAGAGCGAAGAGACGGTGATCCGCAAGCTGGTGCCGACCTCTACCGTACTGCCGAAACCGAAAGCCATGACCGAAGCGGAATTCCGCTGGGAGCACAATCAGGACCCGATGGCCGTGGAAAAACTGGCGGACGGCATCCGCCAGTTCGCCGTCGACCAGCGCAAACTTGAAGATCTTCTTGCTGCCAAACTTTAACCTTGCCACGGAGTGAACTATGTCCCGTAAAGAGCTCGCCAACGCCATTCGCGCCCTGAGCATGGATGCCGTACAAAAAGCCAATTCCGGCCACCCTGGCGCCCCCATGGGTATGGCCGATATCGCCGAAGTGCTGTGGAATGATTTCCTGAAGCACAACCCTACCGATCCGACCTGGTACGACCGCGACCGTTTTATTCTCTCCAACGGCCACGCCTCGATGCTGCTTTACAGCCTGCTGCACCTGTCCGGCTACGATCTGCCGCTTGAGGAGCTAAAAAACTTCCGCCAGCTGCACTCCAAAACGCCGGGCCACCCGGAGATCGGCTATACGCCGGGCGTAGAAACCACCACCGGGCCGCTGGGCCAGGGGCTGGCGAATGCCGTCGGGCTGGCGATTGCCGAACGCACGCTGGCCGCGCAGTTTAACCAGCCGGACCACGACATTGTCGATCACTACACGTATGTCTTTATGGGCGACGGCTGTCTGATGGAGGGGATCTCCCACGAGGTCTGCTCTCTCGCGGGCACGCTGGGGCTGGGCAAGCTGATTGGCTTCTACGACCACAACGGCATCTCCATTGACGGCGAAACCGAGGGCTGGTTTACCGACGACACGGCGAAGCGCTTTGAGGCCTACCACTGGCACGTGGTGCATGAAATCGACGGCCACGACCCGGAAGCGGTGAAAAAAGCGATTCAGGAAGCGCAGAGCGTGACGGACAAACCGTCCCTGATTATCTGCCGCACCACCATCGGCTTCGGCTCGCCGAACAAAGCGGGCAAGGAAGAGGCGCACGGCGCGGCGCTGGGTGAAGAGGAAGTGGCGCTGACCCGTCAGAAGCTGGGCTGGAAACACCCGGCATTTGAGATCCCAAAAGAGATCTACAGGGCCTGGGATGCCCGCGAAGCCGGTGAAAAAGCGCAGCAGTCCTGGAACGAAAAGTTTGCCGCCTACAAAAAAGCGTATCCTGAGCTGGCGGCCGAGTTTACCCGCCGCATGAGCGGCGGCCTGCCGGAGGACTGGGAAGAGAAAACCCAGGCGCTGATTGAAAACCTGCAGTCCAGTCCGGCGAAAATCGCCACCCGTAAGGCCTCGCAAAACACCCTAAACGCCATTGGCCCGATCCTGCCTGAGCTGCTCGGCGGCTCGGCGGATCTGGCACCAAGCAACCTGACCATCTGGTCCGGCTCGAAATCGCTGAAGGAAGATATCGCCGGGAACTACATCCACTACGGCGTGCGCGAGTTCGGGATGACCGCGATTGCCAACGGCATCGCCCATCACGGCGGCTTCGTGCCGTACACCGCCACCTTCCTGATGTTTGTCGAATATGCCCGTAACGCGGCGCGTATGGCTGCGCTGATGAAGGCAAGGCAGATCATGGTGTACACCCACGACTCCATCGGGTTGGGGGAAGATGGCCCTACCCACCAGGCGGTGGAGCAGCTGGCAAGCCTGCGCTTAACGCCGAACTTCAGCACCTGGCGCCCGTGCGATCAGGTTGAAGCGGCGGTAGGCTGGAAGCTGGCCGTTGAGCGCCATAACGGGCCAACGGCGCTGATCCTGTCGCGCCAGAACCTGGCGCAGATCGAGCGCACGCCGGAGCAGGTGAAAAACATCGCCCGCGGCGGCTACGTCCTCAAGGACAGCGGCGGCAAGCCGGACGTGATCCTGATTGCCACCGGCTCCGAGGTGGAAATCACGGTGAAAGCGGCGGAGAAGCTGACCGCCGAAGGACACGCGGTGCGGGTGGTATCCCTGCCTTCCACGGATATCTTCGACGCGCAGGATGAGGCGTACCGGGAATCGGTGCTCCCTTCCAACGTCGCGGCACGCGTGGCTGTCGAGGCGGGCATCGCCGACTACTGGTACAAATACGTCGGGCTGAAGGGGGCGATTGTCGGTATGCGGGGCTACGGTGAATCCGCCCCTGCCGACAAGCTGTTCCCGTACTTCGGCTTTACCGTTGAGAACGTGGTAGAGAAGGCCTTGAGCGTGATGTAGTGCGCTCTGCGTGCCCGGTGGCGCTACGCTTGGCGGGCACTACCGCGTGATCCACAGCGTGGGCCAGGCGTCTGGCCCATTCCAGTTATCACAGCTTGGCTCTTCGGCATAGCGCACCAGGCGGAAGCGCTGGCCGTTAAAGCGCCAGCGGGTCTGGATCCCGCAGTCGCCAATCCCTCGCCCCAGCGCCAGCGTCGTCAGCTCGCGCGTTTTTTCATCGAAGCTGGCATTCATCAGCTCCATGTCGCTGGTCTGGCTGGACGGGGTAAACGGCAGACGCAGCCTGACGCTTCTGGCCGAAAACGGTTTTTTACGCGACACCAGCCACGCCAGGTCGACGGTATTGTACGCCCCCGCTTCGCAGCTGATGATCATCAGCGCTTTATCATCGGTTAGCGCGGTGACGCGCACTTCGCGCCGGTTCGGATCGAGGGAGCACTGGCTGCGGTTCATCCGCCAGGCACCGTAATCCAGCAGATCGTTCAGCTCGCTATGCGTCAGCGGCGTTGGCGTCGGGTTCACCACGGCCACCTTTTTTAAAGGCGGCGCGGGCGGCACGCTCAGCGGCGGGCTATCCCCTTTCCTGATCCATGCCGTTTCGCTGCCGACGCGCTTCTGCTGGGCGTCGATAAACAGCAGCGCCGCCTTCAGCCCGACCAGAGAGATCGTCTGCTTCCCCCCGCGCAGGGTTATCGCCTGCCCTTCCTGAATGGTTTTCAGAAACGTGGTGATGGTGCCCGTATCGTCAGTTTTAAGGTGCCAGGGGGTTAGCAGCCAGCGCTGCGAATTGAGTTTTAGCGGGACATTGTCGAGCAGCAGGCGCGGGGCGACGTCTGGCTCTTTCACCGGAGGGGCCGAAAGCCCGCCGAGATCGATGCGCAGGCTGGCGTCCGTTTTTGCTCCGGCGCTGCGGCTCAGGGTCATGACCAGGCCGCGATGCTCGCCGGTATTCCGCGCTACGCAAAAATTCTGGTTGTTGCAGGTAACCTGCCAGTCCGAGAAGGACTGCTGCGCGGGCGCAGCCCACGCCAGCGGCGCGGGTAGCCCACTAAAAACGAAGAGAAGTAAAACGCAGTAGCGCATGAATGGCACAGCCCCGGAAGCGAAAAGGTCAATCTGGGGCGTATCTTCGTGCCCCGGGCGGGCTGGCTCAATCGGATTTATCGGATAGATTTATCTGAAATACAACTTCTCACGACGCCTGCGCGGCGTTCATCAGCCCGCTGGTTTGCAGGTACTGCAACAGGATCACCGCCTTACCGTCGCGGATCTCGCCGCTTTTCATCATCGCGACGGCCTGACTGAAGGGCATTTCCAGCACTTCGATATCTTCGTCCTCCACGCCGCCGCCCCGGTGAGTGCGCTGGGCGTCGGTGTATTCCGCAATGAAGAAGTGAACCAGCTCGGTTACCCCGCCAGGGGACATGAAAAGCTCGAAGACCTTTTGCACCGCGCCCACCTCAAACCCCGTCTCCTCGATAGCCTCTTTGCGGATGCACACTTCCGGCTCATCGTCGTCAAGCAGGCCCGCGCAGGTTTCGATCAGGCGACCGTCCGCATTGCCATTGACCCATGTCGCCACACGAAACTGGCGGATCAGCACCACGCTTTGCTTTTCACGGTTATACAGCAGAATGGTTGCGCCATTGCCCCGATCGTAGACCTCGCGCCTGTGGCGAATGACGTCTCCGTTCTTACGGGTTAAATCGTAAGTGATGTTACGCAGGACAAAGTAATTTTCGGAAAGGATTTTGTCTTTAATAACGGTGATGTTCAGGGACATACGGGCTCCACGGCAAAATGAGTCTGCTTATATTACGCCGTGAAGCCCGCTTTGTCGCCCGCGAGCGTTAATGCATCCTGCGCGGCTGCACGCCGAGCCACTCCACGATCCCCTGCGCGGCATGGCGCCCTTCCGCCATGGCGGTGACCACCAGATCCGCACCGTGTACCGCATCCCCGCCGGCAAAAATCTGCGGATTCGAGGTCTGGTAGCGATAGCGGCTCTCCACGGAGGCCCTGATGCGGCCCCAGTCGTCGGTGTCGACCCCCTGCGCCTGCAGCCACGGCATGGCGTGCGGATTAAACCCAAACGCCATGATCGCCGCATCAGCAGGCATCACAAACTCGCTGCCCGCCACCGGGACAGGGCGCCGACGCCCCTGCGCATCCGGCTCGCCCAGCACGGTGCGCAGCATCCTGACGCCGTTGACCTTCCCGTCCTCATCCAGCGTTAGCTCAACCGGCTGGACGTTAAACTCAAACGCCGCGCCCTCTTCTTTCGCGTTTTTGACCTCTTTTTTTGAGCCCGGCATGTTGGCCTCGTCCCGCCGATAGGCGCAGGTCACTTTTGCCGCACCATGGCGCAGCGCGGTGCGCACGCAGTCCATCGCCGTATCACCCCCGCCGAGCACCACCACGTTTAACCCCCGCGTGTCGATAAACGGCTCGTCCGCGGAGGGCTCAAGCCCCATGACGTTCCGCGTGTTTGCCACTAAAAACGGCAGCGCGTCATAGACCCCCGGCGCGTCCTCATTGGGAATACCCGCTTTCATGGAGCGATAGGTTCCAACGCCGATAAAAATGGCGTCGAAGTCGCTCCGCAGCCGGTCCATCGACACGTCTTTACCCACCTCGCAGTTCAGCTCGAAGCGGATGCCCATCGCGCTGAAGATCTCCCTGCGCCGCGCCAGCAGCGATTTATCCAGCTTGAAGGAAGGAATGCCAAAGGTCAGCAGCCCGCCGATTTCCGGATGACGATCGTAAACCGTCACGCTCACGCCGCTGCGCACCAGCGCGTCGGCGCATGCCAGCCCTGCCGGACCGGCGCCGATGATGGCGACACGCTTATCGACCGGCACGACGTTGCTAAGGTCCGGCGTCCAGCCCATCGCCAGCGCCCGATCCGAGATATACCGTTCGATATTACCGATGGTTACGGCACCAGACGCGTCACGCAGGGTGCAGGCGCCTTCACATAATCGATCCTGCGGGCAGACGCGGCCGGTAATTTCCGGTAAACAGTTGGTCTGGTGAGAAAGCTCGGCCGCCCCGGCGATATCACCCGCCCCAATCCGTTCGATCCACTGCGGGATGTGGTTGTGCAGCGGGCAGGTCCATTCGCAGATGCTGTGCTCGCCGCATTTCAGGCACCGGGACGCTTCGCGCTGCGCCTGTTCCGGCCGAAACGGCTGGTAAATCTCGTTAAAATGGCAGGCGCGCGCTTCGGGGCTGAGCTTATCCGGCTCACCGCGCGCCGGGGTGTGTTGCATCTGCTGCAGTTTGCTTTGCGGACGTACCGCCTGTACCGCCTCGCTGTGCCACGGCTGCGCTTCAAGCCCTGCGCTGCGCTGGCGGCGCTGCTTCGCCAGGTTATCCAGCACGGCGGGAGTGCCGAGCGTGAGCACGTTAGCGGGGCAGTTTTCAACGCAGGCCGGGCCCTGTGGCCTTCCCTGACAGAGGTCGCACTTGTGCGCCGAGGCCTTCACGCTGCCGTTATCCAGCGGGGTAACTATTATCTCCATGGTGCCGAAGGGGCAGGCCACCACGCAGGCCTTACAGCCAATGCATTTTTGTTGATTGACCTGTACGCTGTCGCCCTGTTTAGCGATGGCCCCGTTCGGGCAGCTTTGCGCGCAGGGTGCGTTTTCACAGTGGTGGCAGGTGACGGGGCTTTTTCGGGAGCCAGAGGTCAGGACCGTAATGCGGGGATGAAAATGACGCTCGCTCAGCACGTGCTGTTCACCATTGTGCGACATCACGCAGGCGACTTCGCAGGCGCGGCAACCGATGCACTGCTCACTGCTGGCGATAATAAAACGATTCATAACAACACCTGTTTTTGGTTCAATAACCTTATTCTTTCTATTGTTACCGTATTTACCCACAGCGGCATGGCGACGCAATGTTCAAATGCCCAGGAAGCCGAACTATTTCCAGTGAACCTGTGGCAGATCAATTTTATTCAGGAAGCTGATTTGTGACCGTTAAACGCCCCGTTTCGGGAAGCCTGGCCCGGGCTTTCTTTTTGATGATTGTGCTGTCCGTCCTCATCAGCGCCATTGCGCTGGTTACGCTCGCCAGCAGCCAGCGCGACGCCGAGGCGATTAACATCGCCGGATCGCTGCGCATGCAGAGCTACCGCCTGGGCTACGAACTGCAGCGCGCCAGCCCGTCGCTTGCAGAGCACCGCGCGGTCTGGCAGCAAACGCTGGGCGCCCCCGCGTTGCAGAAGTTAACCCGTTGGTATGTGCCGGAGGACGTCAAGCAGCGTTACCGGCAGCTTCACCTTGCCTGGCAGGAGATGGATAAACGCATCGCCAGCGGCGATGCCGGGTGGTATCAGACCCACATTGAGGACTTCGTTGGCCGCATCGACGCCTTCGTGCTGGCGCTACAGCACAACACCGAACATAAAATTCAGCTGGTGGTTTTAGTCTCGCTGACGGGCGGGCTGGCCATTTTGCTGCTGGCGGTAGTCACCCTGCGGCGGATCCGGCGTCAGGTCGTGCTGCCGCTGAACAACCTGGTGGCGGCGAGCGAGCGTATCGAGCAGGGGCAGTTCGACACGCCCGCGCCGGACACCGCGCTGCCCAACGAGCTGGGCCAGCTTTCCCGCGCCTTCAACCATATGTCGGCGGAGCTGCACACCCTGTATCGCTCCCTTGAAGCCTCCGTTGCCGAAAAAACCCGCCACCTGAATGAAGCGCACCAGCAGCTCGACATGCTGTTTAAATGCTCGCAGGCGCTGAATACCGGGCAGATAGACAGCCACTGCTTCCGGAATATGCTGCAGATTGTGCATGAATACACCCGAATGAATTACCTGCAGCTGCGCACCAGCGACGACTGGCAGCTGTGCGAAGGGCAGGAAACGACCGGCGCGGAGATGCACAATTTACCGGTGTTAATGCAGGACACCCTCTACGGCGAACTGCGCTGGCAGAGCGCGACGGGGCATGTTCCCCTGCCGCTGATGGAAAGCGTGGCGACGATGCTCGGCCGCGGGCTCTATTTCAACCAGGCGCAAAAGCACTATCAACAGCTGCTGCTGATGGAGGAGCGCGCCACCATTGCCCGCGAGCTGCATGATTCGCTGGCGCAGGTGCTCTCCTATTTACGCATTCAGCTTACGCTGCTGAAGCACGCCGTGCCGGGCGATAACGCCCCGGCGCAGAGCATTATTACGGACTTCTCCCGCGAGCTGAATAACGCCTGGCATCAGCTTCGCGAGCTGCTTACCACCTTCCGCCTGACGCTGAATCACGCCAATCTTCCCGCCGCCCTTCAGGAGTCTCTCGACGGACTGCAGGGCCAGACCAGCGCGAAGCTGGTGCTCGACTGCCGCCTCTCATCGCTGGCGCTGGACGCGCAAAAGCAGGTTCACCTTCTGCAGATCGTGCGCGAGGCGGTGCTGAATGCAATTAAACATGCCGGGGCGAGCGAGATCGTCGTCAGCTGCATTACCGCGGCGGATGGCACCCACACGGTCACGGTCTGCGATAACGGTATTGGTATCGGCGACGCAAGTGAACCGCCTGGGCACTACGGGCTGAACATCATGCGCGAACGCGCAGAGCGGCTCGGCGGGACGTTACGCTTCTCCCAGCCGCCGCAGGGCGGTACGCAGGTCAGCGTGACGTTCAGGACGCCGGCGCCGCAGGCTGAAAAATGGTCATAACGCGGGCGCGCTGGGAAAAGCGCATGATAATTTACATTATCTCCTTTATTTCTCCACGTTTGACCTGTGCCTTGCCGCTAAAGTGATGCGGGCAATAGACAATAACGACGTGCTGCATAACGAGGTCATTTTTTCATGGCGAATTTTTTCATCGATCGCCCCATTTTTGCCTGGGTGCTTGCAATCCTGCTGTGTCTGACGGGTGTCCTGGCGATTACATCACTTCCGGTTGAGCAATACCCTGACCTCGCCCCGCCTAACGTGCGCATCACCGCTAACTACCCTGGCGCCTCGGCACAGACGCTGGAAAATACCGTTACGCAGGTTATCGAGCAGAACATGACCGGCCTCGATAACCTGATGTATATGTCCTCCCAGAGCAGCGCCACGGGCCAGGCGACGGTAACCCTGAGCTTTACGGCGGGCACGGATCCGGATGAGGCGGTGCAGCAGGTGCAAAACCAGCTGCAGTCGGCCCTGCGTAAGCTGCCCCAGGCGGTGCAGAATCAGGGGGTTACCGTTCGTAAAACCGGCGATACCAACATCCTGACCATCGCGTTTGTCTCAACCGACGGCTCGATGGATAAGCAGGACATCGCCGACTACGTTGCCAGCAATATTCAGGATCCGCTCAGCCGTATCAACGGCGTGGGCGATATCGACGCCTACGGCTCGCAGTACTCCATGCGCATCTGGCTGGATCCGAACAAGCTGAACAGCGTGCAGATGACCGCCAAAGACGTCACCGACGCGATTGAGTCGCAGAACGCGCAGATCGCCGTGGGTCAGCTGGGCGGTACGCCGTCCGTGGATAACCAGGCGCTCAATGCCACCATTAACTCTCAGTCGCTGCTCCAGACGCCAGAACAGTTCCGTAATATCACCCTGCGGGTAAATCAGGACGGATCGGAAGTGCGGCTGGGTGATGTCGCTACCGTGGAGATGGGTGCGGAAAAATATGATTACCTGAGCCGCTTTAACGGCAAGGCCGCGTCCGGGTTAGGGGTGAAGCTGGCCTCCGGCGCCAACGAAATGGCTACCGCGCAGCTGGTGCTAGACCGGCTGGATGAGCTTTCGCACTATTTCCCGCACGGCCTGGAGTACAAGGTCGCCTACGAAACCACCTCGTTCGTTAAGGCCTCCATCGAGGATGTGGTAAAAACCCTGCTCGAAGCCATCGCGCTGGTATTCCTCGTGATGTACCTGTTCCTGCAAAACTTCCGCGCCACCCTTATTCCTACCATTGCCGTGCCGGTGGTGCTGCTGGGAACCTTTGCGGTGCTGTATGCCTTTGGCTACAGCATCAACACCCTGACCATGTTCGCCATGGTGCTGGCAATCGGCCTGCTGGTGGATGATGCCATCGTGGTGGTGGAAAACGTTGAGCGCATCATGAGCGAGGAAGGGCTCTCCCCGCGCGAGGCAACGCGCAAGTCGATGGGGCAAATACAGGGCGCGCTGGTGGGGATCGCCATGGTGCTCTCGGCGGTATTTATCCCGATGGCCTTTTTTGGCGGCACCACGGGCGCGATTTATCGTCAGTTCTCCATCACCATCGTTTCAGCGATGGTGCTCTCGGTGCTGGTGGCGATGATCCTCACCCCTGCCCTGTGCGCGACGCTGCTTAAGCCGCTGCACAAGGGCGAGCACCACGGGCAGAAAGGCTTTTTCGGCTGGTTTAACCGCATGTTCAACCGCAATGCGGCGCGCTATGAGGCGGGCGTGGGCAAGGTGCTGCACCGCAGCGTGCGCTGGATGGCGATCTACGTTCTGCTGCTCGGCGGCATGGTCTTTTTATTCCTGCGCCTGCCGACGTCCTTCCTGCCGCTGGAAGATCGCGGAATGTTTATCACCTCCGTACAGCTGCCGAGCGGCTCGACCCAGCAGCAGACCCTGAAAGTGGTGCAGCAGGTCGAGAACTACTTCCATACGCAGGAGAAGGATAACGTCGTTTCGGTCTTCGCTACCGTCGGCTCTGGCCCCGGCGGTAACGGGCAGAACGTGGCGCGCATGTTTGTGCGCCTGAAGGACTGGGACCAGCGCGACAGCGATACCGGCTCCTCATTTGCCATCATTGAGCGCGCGACCAAAGCGTTCAGCAAAATTAAGGAAGCGCGCGTGTTCGCCAGCAGCCCGCCGGCCATCAGCGGGCTGGGCAGTTCAGCCGGGTTCGATATGGAGCTTCAGGATCACGCGGGTGCCGGGCACGACGCGTTAATGGCTGCACGCGACAAGCTGCTGGAGCTGGCCGGGAAAGATCCGCAGCTTACCCGCGTTCGTCATAACGGCCTGGATGACAGCCCTCAGCTGCAGGTGGACATTGACCAGCGTAAAGCGCAGGCGCTGGGCGTCTCCATCGACGACATCAACGACACCCTGCAAACGGCATGGGGCTCTAGCTACGTGAATGACTTTATGGATCGTGGCCGCGTGAAGAAGGTCTACGTCCAGTCTGCCGCCAAATACCGCATGCTGCCGGACGATATCAACCGCTGGTACGTGCGAAATAAAACCGGGGGCATGGTGCCGTTCTCGGCCTTCGCGACCTCACGCTGGGAGACCGGCTCGCCGCGCCTGGAGCGCTATAACGGCTATTCGGCGCTGGAGATTGTCGGCGAGGCCGCACCGGGCGTTAGTACCGGTACCGCAATGGATATTATGGAGAAACTGGTTCAGCAGCTGCCCACGGGCTTTGGCCTGGAGTGGACGGCGATGTCCTACCAGGAACGGCTCTCAGGCGCTCAGGCGCCAGCCCTGTATGCGCTTTCCCTGCTGGTGGTGTTCCTCTGTCTGGCGGCGCTGTATGAGAGCTGGTCAGTGCCGTTCTCGGTGATGCTGGTGGTGCCGCTCGGGGTTATCGGCGCGCTGCTGGCAACCTGGATGCGCGGCCTGGAAAATGACGTCTATTTCCAGGTCGGGCTGCTCACCGTTATCGGATTGTCGGCAAAAAACGCCATTCTGATCGTCGAATTTGCCAACGAGATGAATGCCAAAGGACAAGAGCTGACGGCCGCCACGCTGTACGCCTGTCGCCAGCGCCTGCGCCCGATCCTGATGACCTCTCTGGCGTTTGTATTTGGCGTCCTGCCGATGGCAACCAGCTCGGGCGCGGGTTCCAGCAGCCAGCATGCGGTGGGAACGGGCGTGATGGGAGGAATGATTTCAGCGACGGTGCTGGCCATCTACTTCGTACCGCTGTTCTTTGTGCTGGTACGTCGCCGTTTTCCGCTGAAGGAGAAGCCGGAATAACCGGCTGAAATAAAAAAGGCGGCTTTGAGGGCCGCCTTTTTATTGTGTGATTCTTTCACACTATGGTTATTTTAGTTAAATAAGTGCTCTTGCATTACTTACCGGAAATTATTTACGAAGCATCCCTTCGATAAAGTCTTTCCAGTTCCCCATTTCACGTTCAATCATAACAACCTCTCTTATTATTATGCGCATTCTACGAAAACGTATCATCATTGTGAAGCCACTTTATCCGATTGCTGTGATTGAGCCCCGCTATGCTGTTGGGTTTAGCCTCACTATGAGCGCTGCCGGGTAAATTTTATGTGACCTACAGCAATATTTTGAAATAGTCAGACGAGAGGAAGCCTTTTATTTTTCGCGTTGAGTTTACTGGCAATTTAAACACGGTGGACAACTATGCTTAAAAGATGAAAGACTATTCAGCTTACAGCTGTTCGTTGAATTAAGGAGAATTGTAAATCAGGAAAAAATCCGAATGTGTTATATTCCCCTTAAGGATATATCTTCGAAAATATTGAACGTTTACTCCTCAAAACAACAAAAGGATTCACCATGGTTGTGATGTACGGCATTAAGAATTGTGACACGATTAAAAAAGCCCGCCGCTGGCTGGAAGCCCATAACATTGATTATCGCTTCCATGATTACCGTGCCGACGGGCTCGACCCGGCGTTTCTGCATTCCGCCATTCAGGAGCTGGGGTGGGAAGCGCTGCTGAACACCCGTGGCACCACCTGGCGAAAGCTGGATGAATCCCTGCGGGCCACGATCGGCGACGCCGACAGCGCTGCGCGACTGATGCTTGAAATGCCAGCAATTATCAAACGCCCATTGCTCTGCAAGCCAGGTCAGCCTATGCTGCTGGGTTTCAGTGAAACCCTTTATTCAGATTTTTTCGTTGAGGTGTAGTCTATGTCATGCCCGGTCATTGAGCTGACTCAGCAGCTTATTCGCCGCCCTTCCCTGAGCCCGGACGACGCGGGTTGTCAGGCATTAATGATTGAGCGCCTGCGTGCCATCGGGTTTACCGTTGAGCATATGGATTTTGGCGATACGCAAAACTTCTGGGCATGGCGCGGTCAGGGGGAGACGCTGGCGTTTGCCGGACATACCGACGTGGTTCCCGCAGGTGACGCGGACCGCTGGATCAACCCGCCGTTTGAGCCAACCATCCGCGATGGCATGCTGTTTGGACGCGGCGCGGCTGACATGAAAGGTTCACTGGCCGCGATGGTCGTGGCGGCAGAGCGCTTTGTGGCCCAGCATCCGAATCATAAAAACCGTCTTGCGTTTTTGATCACCTCTGATGAAGAAGCCAGCGCCCACAACGGCACCGTGAAGGTCGTTGAGGCGCTGATGGCCCGCAACGAGCGTCTGGACTACTGCCTGGTAGGTGAACCGTCCAGCACCGAAGTGGTGGGCGACGTAGTGAAAAATGGCCGTCGTGGTTCGCTAACCTGCAACCTGACCGTCCATGGCGTGCAGGGCCACGTTGCCTATCCGCACCTGGCGGATAACCCGGTTCATCGCGCGGCGCCGATGCTGAACGAGCTGGTAGGCATTGAGTGGGACAAAGGCAACGAGTTCTTCCCGCCAACCAGCATGCAGATTGCCAACGTCAAGGCCGGCACCGGCAGCAACAACGTCATTCCCGGCGATCTCTTCGTCCAGTTTAACTTCCGCTTCAGCACCGAACTGACCGACGAGATGATTAAAGCGCGCGTGGTTGCGCTGCTGGAGAAATATCAGCTGCGCTATACCATCGACTGGTGGCTTTCCGGGCAGCCATTCCTGACGCAGCGCGGTAAGCTGGTGGATGCGGTGGTGAACGCCATTGCGCACTATAATGAAATTAAGCCACAGCTGCTGACAACGGGCGGCACGTCTGACGGACGCTTTATCGCCCGGATGGGTGCACAGGTTGTCGAACTGGGTCCGGTTAACGCGACGATTCACAAAATCAACGAGTGTGTGAACGCAGCGGATTTACAACTGCTGGCCCGCATGTATCAACGTATTATGGAGCAGCTCGTCGCCTGACGGGTGCTTTTAGAGGATTAGCGAATGGACTGGCTTTCAAAGTACTGGTGGATTCTGGTGTTGGTGTTTCTGGTAGGCGTGCTGCTTAACGTGATTAAAGATCTCAAGCGCGTTGACCATAAAAAGTTTCTTGCCAACAAGCCGGATCTGCCGCCGCATCGTGATTTTAACGACAAGTGGGACGATGAGGACGACTGGCCGAAGAAGGACCAGAAGAAGTAATTGTGCTCACCCCTCACCCTGACCCTCTCCCCAAAGGGGAGAGGGAACAAAACCCCCCTCGCCCCTCTGGGGAGAGGGGCTGGGGGTGAGGGGAAAAGTCACATAAACTCTACGATATCATCGTCATTTGGCTTACCGCCGCTGAGCGCTTCATCAAAGTAGTGCTTCGGTACGGTATAGCGTAAACGATCGAGCGCAAACTGCATGCTGCGATCGTCAATGGCGTGCCCCAGATCGTCCACGATATCCAGCGTCACATCCCCGCCTTCGCGGATCAGCGTATCCTGCGCGGCAACCGCATGAGAAAGCTCAATCACCCGGTCTTCACCACCGTGGATCAGATGGATCGTGGTCTGCGTCGTCGCGCTTTGCGGTAGCGTCGCAAAACGACCGTTAAAGGCAATCACGCGGGACGCCAGCCCGGGCTGCGCTTTAACGCTCTCAAGTGACATGATTGACCCCTGCGAGAAGCCAATCAGCGCCGTCGCGTCGGCCCCTACGCCACTCTGCTGCTGCCAGTAGCGCACGGTATCGATAAACGCAGGCATGACGGCATCGATGCGCGCCTGACGATTCTCCTCCGTCACGCCCTCAACGGAAAACCACTGCCGCCCGTCAGGGCCGCATGGATCCAGGCCCGCAATGCTGACGATCAGCGCCTGTGGGAAAACGGGGGCAAACCAGCTGCCAATCTGTCCCATATTTACGGCATTATCGCCAACGCCATGAAACAGGAGCAGTAACTGTTTAGCCGGCTTATCCGGGCTTTGTACAACAAAATGATCGTGTGTCATGGCGGTCTCCTTAATTGATGAGCAGGATTTTACGCCTCTGCGGGGTAATGACCATGCCGCTTTACTGAAGAAGTCATTGAAAAAATTGCCATTGCAATATGTCGGCTTTCAGCTGCTGGCAGCGGGAAGAGTCTAGTTCTTCAAGCGCGCGTGCAGTTTCTTCGCGCAGCTTCGCCAGCAGCGCTTTTCGCCCGACGTCGTGCGTGCTCCCCTCCATTTTTCCACGCAGCGCCGGGAGCGGCGCATCCACGGCTGACAATAATCGCGTCAGTGCGGCAACCGAGGTGGCAAACGCCCGGTGAGCAAAGGCAAACCCCGCCAGCTCCAGCCAGTCGTCACCGTTAAGGGTAGCTTCCCAGGCGTCAGCCACCGGAATCTTTTCACCATTCCAGGCCGACAGGACGCGCATATCGCGGCATAAACGCCGGTGTTCCCGTTCGCAAAGCCGCTCCCCGGCCTCGCTTAGCGGCAGCAGCGCCATCGCCGTGTAGCAGCCGCTGCTGGCCTCCCGATGGCTGCCCATCCGCACCAGCACAAAACCGCACTGCTGCCAGAAGCGCCACAGCTCGTCGGTATATCCAAAGCTAACCGAGAGATAGTCTTCACCGCTGGCGCTGCGAATGAGCCGCTGGCCGATGCCTTCCCGTTGGCGATGGGGATGAACCGCAATGCGACTGACGCGTCGGCCCTTCAGCGTCGCCGCGAGAGGCGATCCGCCGTGCGCCGCCAGCGACTGCGCCACCAGGTTTCCGCGCGGACGGCGAAAGCCCGCCCACACCGCCCGGCTAAGTTCAGGACGTAGCCCCCCTTCCTCCACCAGCCAGAGCGCGCCCGCGATGTCCGCGCCGGCCTGGGCAACCGCAAAGTGCTGGCCGGGCGCGTCCATCATGCGGCGTAAATCGAGCGGAGAGGTCCGGTAGTGCGCGGCGCACAGCAGTTCATACACGCCCGCCGCGCGGGTTGGATCGCTCTTCCACACCCCGGGCGCCAGCGACGTTAAACGCACCTCACCTTCCGGCCTGCGGTCGATAAGCGCATCGTCAAACAGCAGCGTATTCGCCACGATTCGCTCAAGGGGACATCCGGCCGCCCAGCGCACCGGGGTTGATAAGGTATACCGCCGCAGCCCGCTGAACCGGGCGCAGAATTTAAGCAGAAATCCCCTGCCCGTGCCTTCATAACCCTGCACCGTAGTGGTCAACAGCACGCGTGGAAAACGCGACGCCAGCTTGTCCAGCAGCGGGCCGGGAATAGCGGCCGCCTCATCGACAATCAGCCAGTCGGCCTGCGTCGCGGAGGCCAGCAGCGCATCCGGGGCCATAAAGTGAAAATGCTCGCCTGCGAAACGGGCGATGACGTCCGTAGCCCCTTTTGCCGGTGCGGTCACTACCGCATTGCCGCGAATGCCGTTGAGCAGCATGCCTGCCAGCGCTGACTTTCCGCGCCCGCGCGGGGCCGTAACGGCAGCCACGCCCGCTGGCATGGCCAGAAGCGCGTCGAGGATCGCAGCCTGCTCGCGCTGCGGCTCACCGCAGGCGGGCTGCCAGGCGGGTAAATCCGGCGCAGCGGGAAGAGACAGGGGACAATGCTGTCGCCAGACGATGGCATCCGAATCGGCGGCCAGCGTCCGGCAAAAATGGTGAACGAAGCGCGGGGTGGGAATCGGCTCGGCGCTGTCGCTCCAGCGAACGGAATCGCTGTCGGGCCGGTCGGCCCAGTCGGAGAGCGGCGGCACCAGCAGCACCAGAAGGCTGCCGGCGCGCAGGGTTCCGCTGAGGGCGGCAAAGGCCGAGACGTCAAAGCCGGCGCGCGCATCAAAAACAGCATGCCGGTACTCGCGCCCCAGCAGCCCGCTGATGGCTTTAGAGGGCGCTTCCGAAAGCCACGGCCAGTCTCCCGGCAACGTTTCGCGAAGGCGACTGGCCTGGCTCAGCGTCCACTGTTCATCGCCACTGAGCACCACCAGCCGGCGGTGCCCGGTACGCTCAAGCTGATGGCTCAGCCGTTCAAACCCCGGCATCACATAGCTTTGCCGAAGGTATTACACTGCGACGGGTTGCCGCTGTCAAAGCCACGCTTAAACCAGCTGTAGCGCTGCTCGGAGGTGCCGTGGGTGAAGCTGTCCGGCACAACGCGCCCCTGGCTCTGCTGCTGTAAACGATCGTCACCAATTGCCTGTGCGGCATTCAGGGCCTCTTCGAGATCGCCCGTCTCCAGCACGCCCTGCTGCTGCATGTTGTGTCCCCAGACGCCAGCGAAGCAGTCGGCCTGAAGCTCCATGCGCACGGAGAGATGGTTCACCTCCGCCTGCGAGGCATTTTGCTGCATCTGACGCACCTTAGGCTCAATGCCGAGCAGCTTCTGCACGTGGTGCCCCACTTCATGCGCGATCACGTAGCCCTGGGCAAAATCACCATCGGCGCCCAGCTTGCTTTTCATGTCGTCATAGAAGGAGAGATCGATATAGACGGTGCTGTCCGCCGGGCAGTAGAACGGCCCCATAACGGACTGCCCGGTGCCGCAGCCGGTGCGGGTTGCGCCACGGTACATCACCAGTTTTGGAGGCTGATAGGTGCGGCCCATTTTCTCGAACTGCTGACCCCAGGTATCTTCGGTGGTCGCGAGGATCACGGAGGTAAATTTCGCGGCCTCATCTTCATTCGGGCTGATGGAGCGCTGAGAATACTGCTGCTGTTGCATCGGTTCACCGGTCATTAAGCCGGTCAGGTCGACGCCGTAGTAGCCCGCCACGAGGACCACCACCAGCAGAATAATACCGCCCTTGCCGCCGGGTAAACGGAACCCTGGCCCGCCCATGGACGGACCACCGCCACCACTGCTGCGTCTGTCTTCTACATTGTCACTTTCACGACGCCCTTGCCAGCGCATAACCACCTCGAACTATTCCATTAATAATAGCTATGATCGTAGGCGGTTAATGAAAGGATTACCATAGTAAACAAGGATAAGACGCCAAAGGATGCAAACATCCTTTGGCAAATGAGGAGATTAGTCGAGCTTAACGCCTAAACGGTGAGCAACCGCTTCGTACGCTTCTACCACGCCGCCCAGGCTCTGACGGAAACGGTCTTTGTCCATCTTATCCAGCGTCTCTTTGTCCCACAGGCGGCTGCCGTCCGGTGAGAACTCGTCACCGAGCACCACTTCACCTTTGTACAGACCGAACTCCAGCTTGAAGTCGACCAGGATCAGGCCCGCGTCATCAAACAGCTTTTTCAGCACGTCGTTCGCTTTGTAGGTCAGCTCCTGCATACGCGCCAGGTTCTCTTTGCTCACCCAGCCGAAGGTTTCGCAGTAGGATTCGTTAACCATCGGGTCGTGCATGGCATCGTTTTTCAGGAACAGGTCGAACAGCGGCGGATTCAGTTCGATACCCTCTTCAATGCCCAGACGCTTCACCAGGGAGCCTGCGGCACGGTTACGGACAACGCACTCAACTGGCACCATATCCAGTTTTTTTACCAGACATTCCGTATCGGACAGCAACGCTTCCATCTGAGTCGGGATACCGGCTTCGGCCAGTTTGGTCATAATGAAGTGGTTGAACTTGTTGTTCACCATGCCTTTACGATCGAACTGCTCAATGCGCGCGCCGTCTCCTGCTGACGTATCATTGCGGAACTCGAGCACCAACAGATCCGGGTTTTCCGTGCTGTATACGGTTTTCGCTTTGCCACGATACAACTCAGCTTGCTTCTGCATCTTCATTACTCCTGGTGTGATGATTTGTATTCAAAACTGGGCATATTATGCCACGCACACGTTTGCGTGGCACGAAAATAAAAAGGGCTGGATTCACCAGCCCTCGCTTTTATTTGCTGAATGCGGCCTGGAAGGCAGCGACCAGCGCGTCGTTCTGCGCCTGGGTCAGCGTGTGTCCTTTCGGATCGATAAACTGCAGGCTGCTGCGGTTATCGAGGTCGCCGACCTGGATTTTATAATCGCCGGAAGGCAGCTGCGGATCGCGCGCGCCCAGTTCCTGCCAGGCGCTCTCAGACAGCGGCTTATAGGTCGCTGTGATGCTGCCCGTTGAACGGGTGCTGTCGGTCACCTTCATGCCCACTTTTTCCAGCGTGGCTGGCAGACGCTGCCAGGTCTGGTTAAACGGCGCGCGGACCACCAGCATTGGCAGACCGGTATCATCCGCACCGCTCTGCACGTCAAACGTTGAGCCGTTACGGTTCTGCGCGGCGTTCGCGGCGTCGGTGGCATTTTTATCGAGACCCGCCGCAATCACGTTCAGCATTTCGGTGCTGTAGCGCTGCATGGCGGCCGGATCGGCAACCGGTTTACCCGCCTGCTCAAGATTCAACAGCTTAACGGTAACCGCCTGCTGATAACCCTGCGGCTTAACGGAGACTTGATAACGACCGCGATACTGCTGATCTTCATCGAGACGGTTCCACTCAATCCAGTCGGTGGTTAACGTCTGGCTGGCGTCGTCGCGTTTATCAATCGCGTAATTTTTCGACTGGATCACGCTCACTACCTGCGGCCACAGCGTGGTGCCGCGTGCGCTTTCCACCAGCAGAGAGGCGGTGTCACCCGTAAACTGGGTGCGCGCACCGCTCACCAGCGCCAGAGGCTGAGCTGGCGGACGAATATCAAGCGCTTTCCCTACCAGACCGCTGCCGTTAGTGACCGGAATATTATAATCACCGTTCTGAATCGGCAGGATCATGCCGGCAGGCGCGTGAAGTTCAGCAAGCGGCGGCGAATCCAGATAGGATTCATCACCGCTCACCTGGCGCTTGTAGCGCGAGTCTGAACTACAGGCAGCGAGGAGCATAACAAGCGAAACACCCGCAACCTTCGCCAGGCGCGACTTCTGTACTGAATAAGCCATCAAATCTCCCTAAACTTTACAGCAAACCAGCATGCTTCAGCGCGCCAGCGACGATTTCACGACCGTGGTCGGTAATCGGTGTCATTGGCAGACGCAGCGTGTCGGTTGCTACAAGCCCCAACTCCTTACATGCCCATTTCACTGGGATCGGATTGGGTTCGACAAATAATTTATTGTGCAACGGCATCAGACGCTGATTAATCACGCGAGCTTCATCAAAGTGACCGGCTGCGGCCAGTTTGCACATGTCAGCCATATCGCGCGCCGCAACGTTCGCCGTCACGGAAATCACGCCGTTACCACCGAGCTGCATAAAGTCCAGCGCGGACGCATCATCACCGCTCAACAGGATAAAGTCGTCTGAAACCAGCTCTTTGATCTGATGAACGCGGCTTAAGTTCCCTGTCGCCTCTTTAATCCCGATAATATTTTTTACTTTCGAGAGACGGCCAACGGTTTCCGGCAGCATATCGCAACCGGTACGGGACGGCACATTATACAGAATTTGTGGCAGGTCAGTATGTTCTGCGATGGCTTTGAAATGCTGGAACAACCCTTCCTGCGTAGGACGGTTGTAGTAAGGCGTGACCGTCAGACAGCCAACAATGCCGCTGTCGTTAAAACGTTGAGTCAGGCTAATCGCCTCAGCCGTTGCGTTTGCGCCGGTACCCGCGATGACCGGAATACGTCCGTCAGCCAGCTCCAGGGTCAGCATCACAACGTCGCCGTGCTCGTCGTGGCTCAGCGTTGCGGATTCACCGGTAGTCCCTACCGAAACGATCGCCGAGGTTCCATTGGCGACATGATAATCAATCAGCTTCTTCATGCTTGACCGGCAGACATTACCTTTTTCATCCATCGGTGTAACAAGCGCGACAATACTTCCCGTGAACATGGGCCATCCTCTGTGCGAACAAGAGTCTCAATGTTACGTTTGGAACTGTAATAAAAGCAAGCGACCTGAGGCGCTCGGGCGGTTGTATGCATGTTTTTTTTATGCTTTCCTTAGGAAGACTTAACCATGCAAAGGAAGAACAGGTTTGACAACCTCATCACAACATTACCTGGTTATCACTGCGCTGGGTGCTGACAGGCCGGGTATCGTGAATACCATCACTCGTCACGTGAGCAGCTGCGGCTGCAATATCGAAGACAGCCGTCTGGCTATGCTTGGCGAAGAGTTCACGTTCATTATGCTGCTTTCCGGGACATGGAATGCCATTACCCTTATCGAATCTACCCTGCCGCTGAAAGGCGCAGAGCTGGATTTACTGATTGTGATGAAGCGCACCACCGCGCGCCCGCGTCCGGCTCTGCCTGCTACGGTCTGGGTGCAGGTTGAAGTGCCTGATTCACCCCATCTGATTGAACGTTTTACGGCGCTGTTTGACAGCCATCAGATGAACATTGCCGAACTGGTGTCCCGCACGCAGCCGGGTGATGAAAACGCAATCCCGACGCTGTTTATTCAAATTACCGCGCACAGCCCTGCCTCGCAGGATGCGTCAAATATCGAGCAGGCGTTCAAAGCCCTCTGTACAGAATTACACGCGCAGGGCAGTATAAGCGTCGTCAATTATTCGCAGCACGAACAGGATGGAGTTGAGTAATGAACCCACTGAAAGCCGGTGATCTCGCACCGAAATTTAGCTTGCCGGATCAAGACGGTGAGCAAGTAAATTTGACCGACTTCCAGGGACAGCGTGTTCTGGTCTATTTCTACCCGAAAGCCATGACCCCGGGCTGTACCGTACAGGCCTGCGGATTACGCGACAACATGGATGAGTTGAAAAAAGCCGGTGTAGAAGTGCTGGGCATCAGCACCGATAAGCCAGAGAAGCTGTCACGCTTTGCGGAAAAAGAGCTGCTGAACTTCACGCTGCTTTCCGATGAAGACCACCAGGTCTGCGAGCAGTTTGGCGTCTGGGGCGAGAAGTCCTTTATGGGCAAAACCTACGACGGTATTCACCGCATCAGCTTCCTGATTGACGCTGACGGTAAAGTTGAACACGTGTTTGATGATTTCAAAACCAGCAATCACCACGACGTGGTGTTGAACTGGATCAAACAAAGCGCCTGATAAACAGCAAAACGGCAACCCTGGTTGCCGTTTTTTGCGTTTGCCCCCTCCCCCCGCGAGAGAGGGGCATCAGGCTGCACTAAGCCTACTTCTCTTCCACCGCCGGCACATCCGGCCACGCGTGAACTACCGCCTTGATAAGCGTCGCCAGCGGAATAGCGAAAAACACGCCCCAGAATCCCCACAGCCCGCCGAAAATGACCACCGATAAGATAATCACCAGCGGATGCAGGTTCACCGCCTCGGAGAACAGCACCGGCACCAGCAGGTTACCGTCCAGCCCCTGAATAATCAGGTATACGGCGAAACAGCTCCAGAATTCCGTGCCCAGGCCAAACTGGAACAGCGCAACGCCCACCACCGGAATGGTCACCACAAACGCGCCGATGTACGGGATCAGAACCGAAAATCCGACCAGCACCGCCAGCAGCAGCGAGTAATTCAGCCCGAAGATCAGGAAGCCAATCCAGGTCGCTACGCCCACCACTATCATCTCCAGCACTTTGCCGCGAATGTAGTTGGTGATCTGCTGGTTCATCTCCTGCCAGACCTGCCCTGCCAGGCCGCGATTGCGCGGCAGCACCCGGCGCACCGCGTTCAGCATCTGCTCTTTATCCTTCACCAGGAAGAAGACCATCAACGGCACGAGGACCAGATAAACGGCCAGGGTCAGCAGCCCCACCAGCGAGGCCAGAGAGTATTTCACCACCGAGTCGCCCATGGTCATGATGCGGGCGCGCATATTTTCGGCCATCGCGTCGATGATCCCGGCGTCCATCAGCGCAGGGTAGCGACGCGGCAGCGTGGCGGCAAAGTCAGACAGCTTATTGAGCATGCCGGGCATGTCGCGGATCAGGTAAATCCCCTGCTGCCAGGCGATAGGCATAACCACGAAGGACATTAACAGCAGAATACCGACAAACAGCACCAGCACGATGCTGGTGGCCCAGCGGCGGGAACAGCCGATATGTTCCAGACGCGCCGTAGGCCACTCCAGCAGATACGCCAGGACAAGCGACACCAGCAGCGGAGCCAGCAGGCCACTAAAGAAGAACAGGATACCGAACCCGGCAACCAGAATGACCAGCAAAGCAATGGCTTCCGGGTCACTGAACCGACGCCGGTACCACTGCATTAACATTTCGAGCATACAACCCTTCCCTGAATCGAATAGCGGGAGTGAGGGACGAATTGTATCTAACTGTCACAAAAAAGACTTTCCTTTTTGTATCACTGTCAGGTTTCGCAAAACCCTGATGAATGGGATTTTCTTCATCTCCTAACACGGCTACACTCGCAGAGCAGCGGAGATGAACGTTATGCGGGTTCATCGGTCAAATTAGCACATCCAAAATACAGGACAGTGGTTATGTTCAGGCAGTTGAGAAAAACACTGGTTGCGACACTGATTGCCGCAGTGACGGTGGGTCAGGTGTTGCCCGCTTTCGCAGACTCGTCCGATTCATTGCCGGACATGGGCACCACGGCAGGAAGCACGCTCTCCATCGGGCAGGAGATGCAGATGGGGGATTATTACGTACGCCAGCTGCGCGGCAGTGCTCCGCTGATCAACGATCCTTTGCTGGTGCAGTACATCAACGGTCTGGGGATGCGTCTGGTGGCGCACGCGGATTCGGTAAAAACCCCCTTCCACTTCTTTTTAATCAATAACGACGAGATCAACGCCTTCGCCTTCTTTGGCGGAAACGTGGTGCTGCATTCGGCGTTATTCCGCTATTCCGATAACGAAAGCCAGCTGGCGTCGGTCATGGCGCACGAAATTTCACACGTCACCCAGCGCCACCTGGCGCGTGCGATGGAAGACCAGAAGCGTAACGCCCCGCTGACCTGGGTTGGCGCGCTGGGCTCCATTCTGCTGGCCATGGCCAGCCCGCAGGCCGGGATGGCGGCGCTGACCGGGACGCTGGCGGGTACGCGCCAGGGGATGATCAGCTTTACCCAACAGAACGAGCAGGAGGCAGACCGCATCGGCATTCAGGTATTGCAGCGTTCGGGCTTTGATCCGCAGGCTATGCCGAGCTTCCTGGAAAAACTGCTCGATCAGGCGCGCTACTCGTCGCGTCCTCCGGAAATTCTGCTGACCCACCCGCTGCCGGAAAGCCGACTTTCGGATGCGCGTAACCGCGCCAACCAGATGCGTCCGGTAGTCGTGCAGTCATCGCAGGACTTCTACATGGCAAAAGTGAGAACGCTCGGCATGTACAACTCCGGGCGTAACCAGCTCACCAGCGATCTGCTGGATACGCTGGCAAAAGGCAACGTCCGCGAGAAAAACGCGGCGCAATATGGTCAGGCGCTCCAGGCGATGGAGGCCAGCAAATACGATGAAGCGCGTAAAGCGCTACAGCCGCTGCTGGCGTCGGAGCCAAATAATCCGTGGTACCTCGACCTCGCCACCGATATCGATCTGGGTCAGAAAAAAGCAACCGATGCGATCAATCGCCTGAAAGGGGCGAAAGACATTCGCAATAACCCGGTACTGCAGCTTAACCTGGCGAACGCGTACCTGCAGGGCGGCAAGCCCGGCGCGGCGGTGACCATTCTGAACCGCTACACCTTTAACAATAAAGATGACCAGAACGGCTGGGAGCTGCTCGCCCAGGCTCAGGGGCAACTGGGTAACCGCGATCAGGAGCTGGCCGCGCGTGCGGAAGGGCTGGCGCTGGCGGGACGGCTCGATCAGGCCATCTCTCTGTTAAGCAGCGCCAGTTCGCAGGTGAAGCTCGGCAGCCTGCAGCAGGCCCGCTACGATGCGCGAATCGACCAGCTGCGCGCCCTGCAGCTGCGCTTTAAGCCGTACGAGAAGATGTAATTAAAGGAGAAGTCATGACAGACGCGGTAAAAATTTACCATAACCCTCGCTGCTCCAAGAGCCGCGATACCCTCAGCCTGCTGAAGTCTAACGGTGTCGACCCCGAGGTGGTACTGTATCTGGAGACGCCGCCGGACGCGCAGACGATCCGCCAGCTGCTTAAGATGCTTGATATGGGCAGCGCGCGCGAGCTGATGCGTCAGAAAGAGGATCTGTACAGGACGCTCAACCTGAACGACCCGCATCTCACCGAAGATCGGCTCATCCAGGCCATGGTCGAGAATCCAAAGCTGATTGAGCGCCCGATTGTGGTTGCGAACGGCAAGGCGCGTATCGGCAGGCCGCCGGAAGACGTGCTCGAAATCGTCTAATCGTTACGCCGCAGCGCTTCCAGAAACGCCTGCGGCGTACTCTCTCCCAGTTTTTTCTGCGCTTTTCCCCGGTTATAAAACTCGCACAGCTGGATCAGCAGCTCCGCCGCGGGTTCACTATTCACGCGCGGAATGATTTCGCGTAGCGGCACAGGGACCTGAACGGCGAGATTGTACCGTGAATGCACTCTTACAGTGACGCTATGCTCCGGCAGCTTCACCTCCAGCCCAAAAGTCTCAACACAATGAATATCAGCCGGACAGGCAGCCAGCGCCGCGTTTACCCAGTGGGTTAGCAGCTGCGGGGAAACGCCCGCATAAAGCCGGGCGTAGCACCAGCCGCTGACGGGTTCACGCGCCCAGAGCAGATGCTGCTCCCCGCCGTCGTCCATATGCAGCGACAGCGGCTGGTGCCACAGCAGCAGCTTTTGCGGCACGATGCCGGCCTTCAGCGCCTTTTTACCCTGCAGCGACGCGCCCTTTTGTCTGGCAGGGGCCGGTTTGAGGTAGCGGTTCAGGGTGGCGCGGGAAACGGCGATCCCGAGCCCGTCATTGACCATCATCAGCAGTTCATCCAGCGGTGCGCCGGTAATATCCCGCAGGGCGTTTACCAGCGAAACCTGCTCCTGTCTCAGCGCCTTGTGTATCACTTTTGGCGTGGTGTGGTTGTCCGAAACCTGCTCGCGGTTGCGCCAGCGCCTGACGGTCGTGACCGAAATACCCAGCTCGACGGCCAGCTCCCTGTCGCTTTTATCCGACCGTTGCAGATAGCGGCGGATGCGCGGCGTGGTGGTGGCATTGGCGTGCAGCTTAATTTCCATCGCGAAGATCTCCGAAACCAACCTTGTGAGATTTATAGTGCATCAGCGAATGCTTTGTGACCGATTTCACCTTTCGCTCGCCGCGCTTCACTGATAATCCACAGACATAACATAAACAACACCTCTCAATCTTGTACGGAGTTCACAATGAACAATGTTCTGGGATTTCTTGAAGCAAAACTGATGCCGCTGGCGGCGAAGACCGCCCAGCAGCGTCATCTTGGGGCCATTCGCGGTGCCTACGTTTCATTCATGCCGTTTATCATTGTCGGCTCCATTCTGCTGGTGATCTCCTCATTCCCGAACCAGGCCTACCAGCAGTTTATGTCTCAGGTCTTTGGTGAGAGCTGGAGTGCAATTATTGAGATCCCGTTCAACGCGGTGTTCTCGACCATGTCGCTGTTTATCAGCTTTCTGGTCGCCTACCGCCTGGCGGAACATTATGGCGAAGACCGCATCTCCTGCGGCATCCTCGCGCTTGTCGCCTTTTTGATCCTGACGCCCTTCATCAGGGTGGCGGAAAACGGCGGTATTACCGTCATGCCGGTAGAGTGGATTGGCAGTAAGGGGCTGTTCGTGGCGATGATCGGCTCCCTGCTGTGGACGGAGCTGTTCTGCTGGCTGAAGCGCAAAAAGCTGGTTATAAAGATGCCGGACGGGGTACCTCCGGCGGTGCAGGAGTCCTTCGCCGCGCTGATCCCGGCCCTGCTGGTGATGATTCTGGTGCTGGCGATCCGCATCCTGTTTGAAAATACCCACTACAACACTATCCACCAGTTTATTTATGACGTGGTTGCAACGCCGGTACGTCACTATGGCACCTCTTATTTTGGCGCGCTGATGACGGTCTTCAGCATCACCATTCTGTGGTCGGTGGGCATCAACTCCGGCTCGATGATCAACGGCATTATTCGCCCGCTGTGGATGGAGAACCAGACCGATAACATTGCCGCGATTCAGGCGGGAACGACGCCGCCGCACATTATCACGGAACAGTTCTTCGACATGATCTGGATGGGGGGCGCCGGGGCCACGCTGTCGCTGGTGATCGCGATGCTGATTTTTGCCCGCAGTAAAAACATGCGCGAAGTGGCCCGCCTCGGCGCAGGAGCATCGGTGTTTAACATCAACGAACCGATACTGTTCGGCCTGCCGGTGATCATGAACCCCATTATGCTCATTCCGTTCAACCTGGTGCCGCTGGTGCTGGTCACCGTGCAGTACGCGGCGATGAAAATTGGCGCGGTTGCCGTCACTACCGGGGTATTTATTCCCTGGACGCTGCCGCCGGTCATCAGCGGATTTATCGTTACCGGGCACCTGAGCGGCAGCGTGATGCAGCTGATCAACCTGCTGATTGGCGCCATGCTGTACCTGCCCTTCATGCGTATCGTGGATAAACAGTACCGCGCCGCGGAGCTGTCCACGGTGGCGCAAACCGACACCACCCTTGCAAAACAGGAGTAAAGCATGTGGGGAATTATCGCAACCTGGCGAATGGCGCTTGAAGGGGTAACGGAGTCTGCTTCTGCCCTGGCGGCGGGAAAACCGGCCGCTGCGTCGGTGGTTGACGCCGTCGCCGCCGTGGAGGACTTCCCGCTTTATAAATCCGTCGGCTACGGCGGGCTGCCCACCGAGAACGGCGAGGTGGAGCTGGATGCGGCGTACATGGACGGCGACACGCTGGCGTTCGGCGCCGTAGGGAATCTGGTGGATATTGCCAACCCGGTGCGCGTGGCCCATGCGCTCAGCCGCCAGCGTTACAACAGCCTGCTGGTTGGCCAGGGCGCGCGCGAATGGGCGCTGAGCCAGGGCTTTAGCGACAAAACCATGCTTACCGACCGCGCCATGCAGCACTACCGCAAGCGCTGCCGGGAGACGCTGGACAAAGGCCTGAGCCCGTACGACGGGCACGACACCGTCGGCATTATCGGTCTGGATATGCAGGGCTCCATGAGCGTAGCGACCTCCACCAGCGGCCTGTTTATGAAAAAACGCGGCCGCGTTGGCGACTCGCCGATCGTCGGCTCCGGCTTTTACTGCGACAGCGAAACCGGCGCGGCGACCGCGACGGGCGTCGGTGAAGATCTGATGAAAGGCTGTACCAGCTATGAGATCGTGCGCCGGATGGCGCAGGGCATGACGCCACAGCAGGCGGCGGATTCGGTGGTGTTTGAACTGGAGGACAAGCTGATGTCGCGCTTTGGCCGGGTTGGCGACCTCTCCGTGGTGTGCATGAATAACCGGGGCGAATTCGGTGCCGCGACGAACATCAAAACCTTTTCGTTTGTGGTCGCAACGGCCCGCCAGCCTCTCACGGTTTTTCGTACCGAACGCCTGCGGGAGAAAACCCATTATCACGCCGTGGACGAGGCGTGGATGCAGGCCTATGCCGCACGCATCCGCGCGCCCATTGAGGAGTCATGATGATCGCTTATCAGTTTATCACCACGCTTGCAGACGCAGCGCCGCAGGGCCACCTGATTGCGCCCGCTTCCAGCGCCCATTTACCGGACAGCACGCTTCTCGCTGAAATGCGCCAGCAGCACAGCATTGCGGACGCGCGCTTTGGCTGCGCGCCCTTTGCCCGCATCACCCTGCTGCCGGACGCGCTCTGGCATGACGCCCTGACCGAAGGGTTGCTCACCGCGCTGCGGCCGCTGGTTGCCGCTCCGGCCAGCGCCGACATCGTGCTGGACGTAACGGATATTGATGAGGTGGTGCTGGCGCAGGTGCTGCGCTTTCTCTTTAATCAGGCGCACAGGCTTAGCGACCTGGGGCTGAAGCAAACGGACCCTTCGGCGGCGCGCATTACGCGCATCACCGCCCTCTGCGTGCCGGAGCAGCAGGCGAGGCTTGAGACGTTCTTCCGCCAGCAGCAGGCCATCGCCCGCGGCATGGTCGCGGCGCGGCGGCTGGCGGATACCCCGTCCGACCGCTGCACGCCGCAGCTTATGGTGGAGGAAGCGCAAAAACGCTGCGCCGCCTTCCCTGCCCTGCGCTGCGAGGTGCTGAATGAAAAGGATATCGTTGGGCAGGGCCTTGGGCTGCTGCACGCCGTTGGCAAAGGGGCGACCTGCCCGCCGCGTCTGCTGGCTATTCATTATGATGGCGCGAACGACGGCCCGGTACGTTGCTACGTGGGCAAAGGCATTACCTTTGATACCGGCGGCCTGTGGCTGAAGGAAGGCGCAGGCATGTACACCATGAAATATGACATGTGCGGCGCGGCAAACGTGCTGGGGCTGATGCTGACCGTTGCAGAGCTGGCGCTCCCCGTGCGCCTCATGGGCGTGCTGGCGCTGGCGGAAAACGCCATCGGCCCGGACGCCATGCAGCCCGGCACGGTGGCGACGGCCTGCAACGGCACCACCGTTGAAATCAACAATACCGATGCCGAAGGCCGGCTGGTGCTGGCGGACGCCATTGCCTGGGCCAGCCGGAAGCACCCTCAGGCGCGCTATATCATTGATATGGCAACCTTAACGGGCGCGGTCGTGAAGGCGCTGGGGTATGAGCTGAGCGGGCTGATGACGCAGGACGAGCCGCTGCGCGAGGCGCTGACGCAGGCGGGAAAACGAAGCGGTGACGAGGTATGGTCGCTGCCGCTGGATGCGCGGCTGAAAAAGCAGACCGACAGCGCCATTGCCGACCTGTGCAATACGCCCCCCAACAATGCGGCAATCAGCGCCTCGGCGGCGTGGCTGCTGCACCATTTCTGTCCGCCGACGATCCCGTGGGCGCATCTGGACATCAGCGGAACGGCGCTGTGGCGTGAGAACGGACGAAGCGTGGCGTCGGGAAGGCCGATTCCGCTACTGGTGGAGCACCTGATGGAAGAGCTCAGGCCCGGCGCAGCTAAAGCTTGAGAATATCTTTCACAAACGGAATAGTCAGCTTGCGCTGGGCGGTAATGGAGGCGCGATCGAGCTGATCGAGCGTATCGAACAGCGTGCGCATTTCGCGATCCAGCCGCTTCAGCAGGAAACGCCCCACGTCCTCCGGCAGCTCGAAGCCGCGCAGCCTTGCGCGCAGCTGAAGCGCCTGAAGCTTGTCTTCATCCGACAGCGGCTGGAGCTTGTAGATTTGCCCCCAGTCCAGGCGAGACGCCAGATCCGGCAGCCCAAGATTAAGCTGGCGCGGCGGGCGATCCCCGGTGATCAGCAGCCGGGTTTTGCCCGACTCCAGAATACGGTTGTAGAGGTTAAAGATCGCCATTTCCCACGGCTCGTCCCCCGCCACGCATTCGATATTATCGATGCAGACCAGGGAGAGATGTTCCATGCCCTCGAGCACCTCAGGCACAAACCAGGTACGTTTATCCAGCGGCACGTAGCCTACCGCGTCACCGCGCGCGGAGAGTTCAGCACAGGCCGCATGCAGCAGATGGCTGCGCCCCGCGCCCTCGCGTGACCAGATATAGATGTATCCGCTGTGTTCCTGGCGCAGCACGTTTTGCAGTGCAGCCAGTAAAGAGGGGTTATCACCCGGCCAGAAACTTGCAAAAGTTTCGTCGTCAGGGAGATAAAGTGGCAGAGAGAGCTGTGCCGGTCCGTTCAGAAATACCTCAACCAGAGATCTTACATAAAATCGGAATGGAGTTTAACACGGAACCTGCAAGGAGAGAACCGGGCGATCCGTCGCCCGGCTTTACGATCAGCGTGGCGCTTTTTCGCTTTCGTCAGCGTCCAGCACCACCTCTTCCGGGCGGATCACCGAGATCAGCTTGAAAATCAGGCTCAGGCCGACGCCCACGATGGTCGCCAGCGCCATGCCCTTCAGCTCGGCCGCACCGATGTGTACCTTGGCGCCGCTCACGCCGATAATCAGGATGACGGAGGTCAGGATCAGGTTTTGCGCCTTGCTGTAATCCACTTTGGATTCAATCAGCACGCGAATACCGGAGGCACCGATCACCCCGTACAGCAGCAGAGACACGCCGCCCATCACCGGGACGGGGATGATCTGGATCGCCGCCGCCAGCTTGCCGACGCAGGAGAGCAGAATGGCGATGATCGCCGCGCCGCCGATAACCCAGGTGCTGTAAACGCGGGTAATTGCCATCACGCCGATGTTCTCACCGTAGGTGGTGTTTGGCGTGGAGCCGAAGAAACCGGAGATAATGGTGGAAAAACCGTTCGCAAACATGGAGCGGTGCAGGCCCGGGTCGCGGATCAGATCGCGCTTAACGATGTTCGCGGTCACCACCAGGTGGCCGACGTGCTCGGCAATCACCACCAGCGCGGCAGGCAGAATGGTGAAGATAGCAAACCATTCGAAGCGCGGGGTATAGAAGGTTGGCAGCGCGAACCAGTGCGCCTCGGCAATGGGGGTGGTGTCCACAACGCCCATTACGAAGGAGAGCGCATAGCCCGCCAGCACGCCGATCAGGATCGGGATAATTGCCATAAAGCCGCGGAACAGCACGGAACCAAACACCGTCACGCCGAGCGTCACCAGCGAGATGATGATGGTTTTGGTGTCCGGCGACTGACCGTCCGCCGGCAGCAGGCCGGCCATGTTCGCCGCCACGCCCGCCAGCTCCAGGCCGATGACGGCAACGATTGCGCCCATCGCCGCAGGCGGGAACATCACGTCCAGCCAGCCGGTACCCGCTTTCTTCACAATGAAGGACACCAGGCAGAACAGCACCCCACACATGATAAAGCCGCCCAGGGCGACCTCATAACCCAGCGGCAGCAGCAGCAGTACCGGGGAGATAAAGGCAAAGCTCGACCCGAGATATGCCGGGATTTTGCCTTTACAGATGAAGAGGTAAAGCAGCGTTCCGATGCCGTTGAACAGCAGCACGGTAGCCGGGTTAATGTGAAACAGGATTGGCACCAGCACGGTTGCGCCAAACATGGCGAACAGGTGCTGCAAACTAAGCGGGATTGTCTGTAAAAGCGGCGGTCTTTCACTCACCCCGATAGCACGGCGCGTCATAGTGTTTTCCTCTGAGTGTCATTGTTATGGGTTTTTATTCAAAAAAAAGCCGACTATCAAAGTCGGCTTCTTTATCGTTATTCGATTATTTAGTACCAAAAATCTTATCGCCGGCATCGCCAAGCCCCGGGATGATGTACCCGTGCTCGTTCAGCCCCTGGTCGACGGATGCGGTATAGAGTTCAACGTCCGGGTGCGCTTTTTCCAGCGCCGCGATACCTTCCGGCGCCGCGACCAGAACCAGCACCTTGATGCTGCTGCATCCTGCTTTTTTCAGCAGGTCGATGGTGGCGATCATGGAACCACCGGTCGCCAGCATCGGGTCAACCACCAGCGCCATACGCTCGTCGATGTTGGAAACCAGCTTCTGGAAGTACGGGACTGGCTCAAGGGTCTCTTCGTCACGATAGATACCTACCACGCTGATACGCGCGCTTGGCACATGCTCCAGCACGCCTTCCATCATGCCCAGACCCGCACGGAGGATTGGCACAACGGTAATTTTTTTACCTTTGATCTGCTCAACCTGTACCGGGCCGTTCCAGCCTTCAATGGTCACTTTTTCCGTTTCCAGATCGGAGGTTGCTTCGTAGGTCAGGAGGCTGCCCACTTCAGAAGCCAGTTCGCGAAAACGCTTCGTGCTGATGTCATGCTCACGCATCAGGCCCAACTTGTGTTTAACGAGTGGGTGTTTCACTTCCACAATCTTCATTCTCTTTCTCCTCTGAGGTGGCATCCGCAAAAAAATCGCGGGATTATACCGCTTTTTTCGGATTGCGCCATACCCATCTTGCTTGACGTATATCAATCAAAATGATTAACGCATAAAAAAACCGGAGACATGGCTCCGGCTTTGGTGCGAGGTTCTGCCGGGTGGCGCTAACGCTTCTCCGGCCTGGAAACCCCGCAGGCCCGGCAAGCGCAGCGCCACCCGGCAATTATAGCTGCTCCCCGTTGCTGGCAATCACCCGCTTGTACCAGTCAAACGACTTCTTCCTGCTGCGGTTCAGCGTGCCGTTCCCTTCGTTATCTTTATCAACAAAGATAAAGCCGTAGCGTTTCTTCATTTCACCGGTGCCGGCAGAAACGAGATCGATACAGCCCCACGGGGTGTAACCCATCAGATCCACGCCATCTTCCACCACCGCTTTTTTCATCTCGCGGATGTGCGCGGAGAGATAATCAATGCGGTACTGGTCGTTCACCGTGCCGTCGCTCTCCTGCACGTCAATCGCGCCAAAGCCGTTCTCAACGATGAACAGCGGCAGCTGGTAGTGATCCCAGAACCAGTTGAGGGAGTAGCGCAGCCCAACCGGATCGATCTGCCAGCCCCAGTCGGATTTCTGCACGTACGGGTTGGAAACCAGGCTCTTGCTCTCGTCGTAATCCAGCTCCGGATTATCCGCCGTCGCTTTGGTGGCGAAGGACATGTAATAGCTGAAGCCGATGTAGTCCACGCAGCCCTGGGCCAGCGCTGCTTTATCCTCTTCGGTGATGTCCAGCGCGAAGCCGCGACGTTCAAAGTAGTTAAGCAGGTGCTGCGGATACGTGCCGCGCACGTGGACGTCGGTGAACCAGTAGCGGCGATGCATGGCGTTCATCGCCATCATCATGTCGTCCGGGGCGCAGGTCAGCGGATAGATTGGACACATGGCAATCATGCAGCCGATTTGCAGCGACGGGTTGATCTCGCGCCCCGCCTTCACCGCCAGGGCGCTGGCCACCAGCTCATAGTGCGCCGCCTGGAACATGACCGGCTCGCGATCTTCACCCGGTGCGTATTTCAGCCCGGAATTGGTAAACGGCGCGAAGTCCTCGTGGAAGTTGGCCTGGTTGTTGATCTCGTTAAAGGTCATCCAGTACTTCACCTTATGCTGGTAGCGCTCAAAAACGACCGTCGCGAAGCGGACAAAGAAGTCGATAAGCTTACGGTTGCGCCAGCCGCCGTATTCCGTCACCATGTGGAAAGGCATCTCGAAGTGGGAAAGCGTGATCACCGGTTCGATACCGTGCTTCAGGCACTCGTCGAACAGATCGTCATAGAATTTGAGGCCCGCTTCGTTCGGCTCCAGCTCGTCGCCTTTCGGGAAGATACGCGTCCAGGCAATAGAGGTGCGGAAGCATTTGAACCCCATCTCGGCAAAGAGTTTGACGTCTTCTTTATAGCGGTGGTAGAAGTCGATGGCTTCGTGGTTAGGGTAATTTTTCCCCTCCAGCACGCCGTTGGTGATTTCACGCGGCACCCCGTGGGCCCCCGCCGTCATGACGTCGGCAACGCTCACGCCCTTGCCGCCCTCTTTCCAGCCGCCTTCAAGCTGATGCGCCGCAACGGCCCCACCCCACAGAAAACCTGCTTTAAATCCTGACATTCGCTTTCCCTCATTCTGCGTTATTTTCTGCAAAAACAGTTACAGAAACCGGTTTCATTTCGATGATGTGCAAAGGGGATAACGGTTGCAAGCAGTTCGCCGAAACCGGTTTCATTTTCGTGAACAGAGTCATGTTTGTCGGCCCGCACGAGCGAGAGTGAAAAAAAGATCCCCGCGCCGAGAATAGGCTCGCAAACGTTTGCCTGGACTGTTAGAATTGCGCCGATTTTTCTTACTAGCTATGCAATCGCGTGGGGATTTAAGCCGTGACCAACAAAACTTCTCTCAGCTACAAAGATGCCGGTGTTGATATTGACGCAGGTAATGCGCTGGTTGACCGAATCAAAGGTGTGGTGAAAAAAACCCGCCGCCCGGAAGTGATGGGTGGCCTGGGTGGATTCGGCGCACTGTGCGCGCTGCCGCAAAAATATCGTGAACCTGTGCTGGTCTCGGGTACGGATGGTGTGGGTACTAAACTGCGCCTGGCGATGGATCTTAAGCGTCACGACACGATCGGTATCGATCTGGTGGCAATGTGCGTCAACGACCTGGTGGTACAGGGCGCCGAGCCGCTGTTCTTCCTGGATTACTACGCAACCGGCAAACTGGACGTGGATACCGCAGCGAGCGTCATTAACGGCATTGCCGAAGGCTGCCTGCAGTCAGGCTGTGCGCTGGTCGGCGGCGAAACCGCGGAAATGCCGGGCATGTATCACGGTGAAGATTATGACGTCGCGGGCTTCTGCGTCGGCGTGGTAGAAAAATCAGAAATTATCGACGGCAGCAAAGTGGCCGACGGCGATGTGCTGGTTGCGCTGGCCTCCAGCGGCCCGCACTCCAACGGCTATTCCCTGGTGCGTAAAATCCTCGAAGTGAGCGGCTGTGACCCGCTGACCACCGAGCTGGACGGCAAACCGCTGGCCGATCACCTGCTGGCCCCGACCCGCATCTACGTGAAAAACGTGCTGGACCTGATCGCGAACGTTGACGTTCACGCTATCGCCCACCTGACCGGAGGCGGCTTCTGGGAAAACATTCCGCGCGTGCTGCCGGACAATACCCAGGCGGTAATCGACGAATCTTCATGGCAGTGGCCGTCCGTCTTCAACTGGCTGCAAACCGCAGGCAACGTAAGCTCTCATGAAATGTACCGCACCTTTAACTGCGGCGTGGGCATGGTTATCGCCCTGCCGGCCAGCGAAGCGGATAAAGCGGTTAAGCTGCTGACTGAAAAAGGTGAAAACGCGTGGAAAATCGGTACGATTAAAGCCTCCGATTCCGAACAGCGTGTGGTCATTGAATGAAAAACATCGTGGTGCTCATTTCCGGTAACGGAAGCAATTTGCAGGCAATTATCGACGCCTGCAGGCAGAAGAAAATCAATGGCACCATTCGGGCAGTATTCAGCAACAAGGCCGATGCGTTCGGCCTTGAGCGTGCGCGGGAAGCGAACATCCCGGCGCACGCGCTGGAAGCCAGCCAGTTTGCCGGCCGCGAGGCATTTGACCGCGAGCTGATGCAGGAGATTGACGCCTGCGCGCCCGACGTGGTGGTGCTGGCCGGATACATGCGTATCCTGAGCCCGGCGTTCGTTGAACGCTACGCCGGACGCCTGCTCAATATCCACCCTTCCCTGCTGCCAAAATATCCCGGCCTGTACACCCATCGTCAGGTTCTGGAAAACGGCGACGAGGAGCATGGTACCTCCGTGCATTTCGTCACCGACGAGCTGGACGGTGGCCCGGTGATTTTGCAGGCGAAAGTGCCGGTCTTCGAGGGCGACAGCGAAGATGACGTAACCGAACGCGTGCAGACGCAGGAACACGCCATTTACCCGCTGGTGGTAAGCTGGTTTGTCGACGGGCGTCTGGCAATGCGCGACGGTGCAGCCTGGCTGGACGGCGTGAAGCTGCCCCCGCAGGGCTATGCGGCCGAAGCGTAGTTTATCGTGTCGGGTGGTGCCGCGCTCACCCGACCTGCACGCGGCATTACCCGATATCCCCTTCTCCAACCCTCTAAAATCCCCAACAAAAAAAATAACTGTCATACTTTTCTGGCACTGTTGGACATATCGTGGAAATGCTCGCCATAATAAGGACGAGACGGATTTACCACGTCCTGTGATTGAACTGGAGTGTGAGCTGTAATGGGTCAGGAAAAGTTATACATCGAGAAAGAGCTAAGCTGGTTAGCATTCAACGAACGTGTACTTCAGGAAGCGGCCGATAAAAGCAACCCGCTGATTGAGCGTATGCGCTTTTTAGGCATCTATTCCAACAATCTGGATGAATTCTATAAGGTTCGTTTTGCTGAACTGAAGCGCAGAATCATCATCAGCGAAGAACAGGGCTTAAACTCGCATTCGCGCC
The DNA here is from genome assembly GCF_014930695.1 of Enterobacter cloacae complex sp. P40C2. Classification (NCBI taxonomy): domain Bacteria; kingdom Pseudomonadati; phylum Pseudomonadota; class Gammaproteobacteria; order Enterobacterales; family Enterobacteriaceae; genus Enterobacter; species Enterobacter cloacae complex sp. P40C2. The sequence continues at coordinate 342,100 of NZ_JADBRP010000004.1, forward strand.
ACCTGCTGGGCAAAATCCAGTCTCGCGTAATGAAAGCCGATCAGGAATTTGATGGCCTCTATAACGAGCTGCTGCTGGAAATGGCGCGTAACCAAATCTTCCTGATTAACGAACGCCAGCTTTCCGCGAACCAGCAAAACTGGCTGCGCCACTATTTCAAACATTATCTGCGCCAGCACATCACCCCGATTCTGATCAACCGTGAAACCGATCTGGTGCAGTTCCTGAAGGATGATTACACCTATCTGGCCGTGGAAATCATTCGCGGTGAGAATATTAGCTACGCGCTGCTGGAGATACCGTCTGATAAAGTCCCGCGCTTTGTGAACCTGCCGCCGGAAACCCCGCGCAGACGCAAACCGATGATTTTGCTCGATAACATCCTTCGCTACTGCCTGGACGATATCTTCAAAGGCTTCTTCGATTACGACGCGCTAAACGCCTACTCGATGAAGATGACCCGCGACGCCGAATACGATCTGGTTCATGAGATGGAAGCCAGCCTGATGGAGCTGATGTCCTCCAGCCTCAAGCAGCGCCTTACGGCAGAGCCGGTGCGCTTTGTCTATCAGCGCGATATGCCGGATGCGATGGTCGAAATGCTGCGCGACAAGCTGACCATCTCCCGCTACGACTCCATTATTCCCGGCGGGCGTTACCACAACTTTAAAGATTTCATCGGCTTCCCGAACGTCGGCAAAGCCAATCTGGTAAACAAACCGCTGCCGCGGCTGCGCCATATCTGGTTCGATAAGTTCCGCAACGGGTTCGACGCCATCCGCGAGCGCGATGTGCTGCTCTACTATCCGTACCACACCTTTGAACACGTGCTGGAACTGCTGCGGCAGGCGTCGTTCGACCCGAACGTGCTGGCGATTAAAATCAACATCTATCGCGTGGCGAAAGATTCCCGCATCATCGACGCGATGATCCACGCGGCGCACAACGGCAAAAAAGTCACCGTTGTGGTTGAACTCCAGGCGCGTTTCGACGAAGAAGCCAACATCCACTGGGCGCGCCGCCTGACGGAAGCGGGCGTGCACGTCATCTTCTCCGCGCCGGGGCTGAAAATTCACGCCAAGCTGTTCCTGATCTCCCGTAAAGAGGGCGACGACGTGGTGCGTTACGCCCATATCGGTACCGGTAACTTTAACGAGAAAACGGCGCGTATTTACACCGACTACTCGCTGCTGACTGCCGATGCGCGCATCACCAACGAAGTGCGTCGGGTGTTCAACTTCATTGAAAACCCGTACCGCCCGGTTAGCTTCGACTATCTGCTGGTTTCACCGCAGAACTCGCGCCGTCTGCTGTACGATATGATCGACAAAGAGATCGCCAATGCGCAGAACGGCCTGTCGTCCGGCATTACGCTGAAGCTCAATAACCTGGTGGACAAAGGCCTGGTGGACCGCCTGTACGCAGCCTCCAGTTCCGGCGTTCCGGTAAACCTGCTTATTCGCGGCATGTGTTCACTCATTCCGGAACTGGAAGGGATCAGCGATAATATCCGCGTGATCAGCATTGTGGATCGCTATCTTGAACACGATCGCGTCTATATTTTTGATAACGCCGGCGATAAGCGCGTTTATCTCTCATCCGCCGACTGGATGACGCGTAATATTGATTACCGTATTGAAGTGGCGGCGCCGCTGCTGGACCCACGCCTGAAGCAGCGGATCCTCGACATTATCGAGATCCTGTTCAGCGATACGGTGAAAGCACGCTATATCGACAAAGAACTCAGTAACCGCTATGTACCGCGCGGCAATCGCCGTAAAGTGCGGTCGCAACTGGCGATTTACGATTATATCAAATCACTTGAGCAACCCGATTAACCTATGCCAATAAACGATAACACCCCACGCCCGCAGGAGTTCGCCGCGGTCGATCTTGGCTCAAACAGTTTTCACATGGTCATCGCCCGCGTGGTGGATGGCGCGATGCAGATCATCGGTCGCCTGAAGCAGCGCGTGCATCTGGCCGACGGTCTGGACGCGCGTAATATGCTGAGCGAAGAGGCAATGGAGCGCGGCCTGAACTGCCTGTCGCTTTTCGCAGAACGTCTCCAGGGCTTTTCGCCCTCCAGCGTCTGCATCGTCGGGACGCATACGCTGCGCCAGGCGCTGAACGCGCCGGAATTTCTCAAGCGCGCGGAAAAGGTTATCCCCTACCCGATTGAGATCATCTCCGGGAACGAGGAAGCGCGCCTGATTTTTATGGGCGTTGAGCACACCCAGCCGGAAAAAGGCCGCAAGCTGGTGATTGATATCGGCGGTGGCTCAACGGAGCTGGTGATTGGCGAAGACTTCGAGCCGCGCCTGGTAGAGAGCCGCCGTATGGGCTGCGTCAGCTTCGCGCAGATGTATTTCCCGGGGGGCGTAATTACCCGTGAAAACTTCCAGCGCGCGCGCATGGCCGCGGTTCAGAAACTGGAAAATCTGGCCTGGCAGTATCGTATTCAGGGCTGGAACGTGGCGCTGGGGGCTTCGGGTTCGATTAAAGCCGCCCACGAAGTGCTGCTGGCAATGGGTGAAAAAGACGGGTTTATTACTCCTGAGCGCCTGGTGAAGCTTACCGAAGAGGTGCTTAAGCATAAGAGCTTTGATGCCCTGAGCCTGCCGGGCCTGTCGGACGAGCGTAAAGCGGTATTCGTGCCGGGGCTGGCGATCCTCTGCGGCGTGTTTGACGCCCTGGCGATCAAAGAGCTGCGCCTCTCTGACGGCGCCCTGCGTGAAGGCGTGCTGTACGAGATGGAAGGACGCTTCCGCCATCAGGACATTCGCAGCCGCACCGCGCAGAGCCTGGCGAACCAGTACAACATCGACCGCGAGCAGGCGAAGCGCGTGCTGGAGACCACGGTTCAGATGTACGAGCAGTGGGAAGAGCAGAATCCGAAGCTTGCCCACCCCCAGCTTGCCGCACTGCTGAAATGGGCCGCGATGCTGCACGAGGTGGGACTGAACATCAACCACAGCGGGATGCATCGCCATTCGGCCTATATCCTGCAAAACAGCGATCTGCCGGGCTTTAACCAGGAGCAGCAGACCATGATGGCCACGCTGGTGCGCTATCACCGCAAGGCGATCAAGCTCGACGATCTGCCGCGCTTTACGCTGTTCAAGAAAAAGCAGTTCCTGCCTTTAATTCAGCTGCTGCGCCTGGGAGTATTGCTCAACAACCAGCGACAGGCCACCACCACCCCGCCGACGCTGAAGCTGAAAACGGACGACCATCACTGGACGCTGAGCTTCCCGCACGACTGGTTTAGCCAGAACGCGCTGGTCCTGCTGGATCTGGAAAAAGAGCAGCAGTACTGGGAAGCGGTCACCGGCTGGCTGTTGAAGATCGAAGAAGAGAGCGCCGAGGTTGCGGCGTAACGCCTCAGGCGCTCTCCTGAGGCTGCGCTTCGGCCAGCGTTTCCAGCTCAACCGGCATGCCTATCAGATAGCCCTGAACGTAATCGATACCTAGCGCGTGAACCGCGCTACGTATCTCTTCTGTTTCCACGCATTCCGCCACCACCAGCATTTTCTTCATCCGGGCCAGATGGCAAATCGAGGCCACAATCTGGTAGTCCAGGCTGTTGCTGACAATATTGCGGATAAAGCCGCCGTCTATTTTGAGGATGTCGGCATCCACGCTTTTCAGCCGCGCATAGCTGGCGTAGCCGGTGCCAAAATCATCAATTGCGATGCGTATGCCCATCTTTTGTAACTGCCTTAGCGTGGGGGCGGCCAGGTCCGTACGGCCCAGGGTGCTGCTTTCGGTCACTTCAAAGATCAGCTGCCACGCTTCAATGGCGTACTTAGCCAGCAGACGATTCACCTCAAGCGGAAACTGCGACCGGTAGACGGTAGACGGTGCGAGATTGATGGCAAAGCGCTGGCCCGGCAGCCGCTGTCGGTGCTCCGCCAGGAAACGCAGCGTACGCTCCAGCACCCATAAATCGACGCGCGAGGATAAGCCAAACTCCTGCGCGACGGGCAGGAACTGCTCGGGGAAAATCAGCGCGCCGTTATCATCGCGCATCCGCAGCAGTACCTCGTGGTAACGATCGCCCCGCAGCCCCCGGACGGGCTGAACCAGCAGGGTAAAGGCGTTCTGCTCCAGCGTCGCCTGCAAACGGCTCATCATCGCCACCTTATCTTTCAGGCTACGCTGCAAATGAACAGCGCCGCGCTGCTGAAGGTTTTCCGGGTGGTTGGTTGAAAGTGAGAGATCGGCAACCAGGCCCAGCTCGCCCAGCACCAGGTAGAGGTGATTAACCGGCGAGCGCACGTAGCAGTAGCTCACGCCAACCTGCGGCTGCACCGGCATCCCATCCCAGACAAAACGGAACTGCTTAATGTGCTCGTCCAGCGCCTCGATGCGCTGTTGATGGGACTCCGCATTCAGACGCACCGCCATGTCGAACCCGGTGAGATGGTAGACCCGCTCGTTGGGCTGAAGCGTGCCGTTTATCCATTGCGCCAGCTGCTGTTTGTACTGGATCCGCAGCAAAACCCCGTAATTGCGCCCCAGCACTTCCAGTTCAGGCACGCGCAGCAAACAGAGCGCCGACCACGGATTCGCGGCAAGCTCACGCGACAGCGACCGCAGGTTGGGCATATGCAATATCGGATCGAGAAATGCCTGTCTGCGGGAACGAATGTTGATGCTCCGCTGGCGTGTTGCCAGCATCGCCATGTAAATCACGACGAAGGAAAAGACCAGATAGCTGGAGGAGGTAATGGCCAGCTGGATGTCATAGCCCTGATTCAGCGGAATGTAGTGATAAAAATAGTGTATCGACACCAGCAAAACCGGCGTCCAGATAATCGACATCAGCTTATAGCCGAAGCGCATTGCCCCCCAGAGCATCACGGGCATCAGCAGGGACAGCGTATAGTTAGTGCTGAAAATAGAGCTGTTGATATTCATGGGCAGGAGCAGCATGCCCAGCAGCCCGCCAAGGGCGATAAACCACACCACAAACTCAACAACCGTTACCTTTTTGTCTATTTGCGCGCGGAGCTGTGACAGTAGCGCTTTGATATAGCGCGGATGGCGAATCAGGCGGATCAGCAGATAGCTGAGCGGTACCCCCGTCAGCCCGCTCACCAGCAGCGCCTGATAGTTGATGAGGGTTCGGATATTAAAGGGGTTTAACCCCGCGAGGCTCTGGCGGCTCTCATAAACGCCGAGATACACCGCAAACTGAAACAGCGCCAGAAACAGCGTTGCCGGGCAGAAAACCTGCCAGAACATGCGCTGCCCCATCAGCCGCACGTCACCGTAAGCGGTCATATTACGTCGGGGAGCAAACACGCGGTAGCCGCCCCAGCTGAGCACCAGCGGGACGATAAAATGAAGAATGCCGGCCACGGTTTCATAGAGCCCAACGGCCGGGTAATAGCGGATAAACAGCGACACCAGAACGCCCGGAATGGCTTCCAGGCCAAAAAACAGCATCAGCGTCAGCAAAAAAGAGAGGGGTAAATAGTAGAGCGCAACGATACCGTCGCCCAGCTGCGTTAGGGTATTCGCCACGCTGAGCACCGGGAGTAACGCCACGGGTAAAATAAGAGGAAGCGCCCACCAGCGGTTTTTATTCTGCTTCAGGATGTGGTGAATTTTCATAGATGCTCGTTTACAACCCTTTCGCTCCAGAGGGTAAGTGAAGACAGGCATCCAACCTGACGTACACGTCGCCCGGAAAATTCCTGGCAAGCACAGTGGAGGAGGGATTTTAAATATCAACGACGCAATCCCGTTGACTTAAATCAAACAATTTTATCTGATTAAATCTTTCTTACGTTTTTTTTAATTATTTTTCCTGTAGTTATCAATGCGATAAATAAATGCGTTGTTTTTAATAACATATATTAATGTAAGCATTGACGGTATTTTACACTTCATCGAATTGACCCCTTCGTGCGGTTGTGCCTTAATAGCCGCATCGCCCGGAAGGGTATACTCAGGAAAAGAAAGTGAGTCAGGCTACGCGTATGCGAAAACGACATCGATTTAACACCCGAATGACCCGCATCATACTGCTCATCAGCTTTCTGTTTTTCTTTGGACGCTTTGTGTACTCCTCCATTGGCGCCTGGTATCACCATCAGGACAAAATCCAGTCACAGCAAACCAGCCTGACCGTCGACGCGCCAGAACGCTAGTTCCTCAGATGGTGTTGCAATAACCGAATAACGCCGGCGATCCCTCTCCTCAAAATTCTGTCCAGACGCTGGCGATTGCCATTGCCCGTCTTCCCGGCAGGCAAACTGTATCGCACTGTATCCAGCGCGCCACGCTGACAGACGGGTACAAAACGGCGCCTCCGGCAAATCTCTCCGATACATAAATACGGTTATCTGTGTCTGACATCATTCAGAACCGATGAGGAGAGACACCGATGATGCGTCGATACCTGCTGTTCCCCCTGCTGGCCCTCGCGTCGGCAACCGGCTCCTGGGCCGCGCCCCTGGACAACCTGAGCGCCGCGGATGTTAACGGCCCCGCCGCCGTCGCGCCGCTGGCACACCCGCAGCCGCCTGCAAAGCTGATTGTCGATCCGCCCCTTGCCGGGCCGCTGAGCAAAGGCGCGGTGTTTATTCAGTACCGTGCCGAAAACCTGCGCATCGAGCCGGTGTTCGGCCCCGAGGCGCTCAGGGTCACCCCGCGCATAGGCCACATTCACGTGGTGGTGGATGACGCGCCGTGGCACTGGGCTGACGCCAGCGGCGAGCCGGTGATCCTGGTGGGTCTGCCCGCCGGTAAACACAAGGTGACGATTATTCTGGCCGACCCGACGCATAAACCGCTCGACCACAAAGCCATTGAATTCACCGTACCGCCCCACGCGGCGGTTCACCATTTTTAAGGACGCTTAAGATGAAAGCACTGTCTGTAGTCACGGCGGGCCTGCTGGCGCTTTCCACCAGCGCCTTTGCGGAGAGTAAAACCAGCGTCGTTCTGGTGCACGGCGCGTTTGCCGACGGCAGCAGCTGGAATAAGGTGATTACCCTGTTACAGAAACAGCACGCAGAGGTCATTGCCGTCCAGCTGCCGCTCACCTCGCTGAACGATGACGTCGCGGCCACAAAGCGGGCCATCGCCCGCGCGCAGGGCGACGTGGTGCTGGTAGGCCACTCCTGGGGCGGGACCGTAATTAGCGAAGCGGGTAACGATGCGCGGGTCAAATCGCTGGTTTACGTGGCGGCGTTCGCGCCGGACGCCGGCCAGTCGACGGCGGATCTCGCTGGAAGCTTCCCTGCACCGCCGGGCAGCGCGGGCATTGCCAAAACCGCGGACGGCTATTTATATCTGCCAGCGGAGGCCGTCAGGAAGGATTTTGCGCCTGACGTGAAGCCGGGTGAGCAACAGACCATTGCGGCCACGCAGGGGCCTATAAGGGGCGATGCGTTTGGGGAAAAGATTACTCGTGCAGCGTGGCGCACTAAGCCGAGCTGGTATGTGGTAAGCGAGAATGACAGGATGATTAACCCGGCGCTGGAGCGCGCGATGGCGAAGGCGATCCGCGCAAAAACCACCGAGGTGGCGGCAAGCCACGTATCGATGGTGAGCCATCCGGAGGCCATCGCCCGCACGATTGAGCAGGCGAGGCGGGTGCACTGAGGACAATTCGCCCGGCGGCGGCGCGCTTGCTCAGGACTACGGTTTCGCAGGTCGTGTAAGCGCAGCGCCGCCCGACAAGAAAGACCGCCTCAGCCCCCCCTCTCTGCGGGATAATCGCGATTAATCCACGCGTGATCGTCTTCCCAGGTGAACATCCATTTGCGCACCGGCCCGGCCATCACGTTGAGGTAATAGCTGTCATACCCGGCCATCGTCGCCACCGGATGGTAGCCCTTCGGCACCATGACCACGTCACGGTTGTAGACCGCCATGCACTCGTCCAGCGTTCTGTCATCGGTGTAGACGCGCTGCATGCAGAATCCCTGCTCCGGGTTGAGGCGATGGTAGTAGGTCTCCTCCAGATAGGTTTCCTGCTGCGGGTTATCCGTATCGTGCTTATGGCTCGGGTACGAGCTGGTGCAGCCCTCGCTGGTCCACACCTCCACCACCAGCAGGCTGTCGGCGGGCTTGTCTTCCGGCAGAATGTTGTGCACGTAGCGCTGATTGTGGCCCTTGCCGCGCGCCTCGCCGTCGATATCCTGCGGGGCAATCAGCCGCGTCGGATACGCGCCTTTGCCGGGAGCGGCACAGACCGCCAGCTCGAGCCTCGTCAGCGCCTTCACCTGGACCGCCTCCAGCGGGGTGACGTAAACCGCCCACGGCTTGATGCGCTCGAACGGGCTCATCCGCTCCCCGATGTCGTTAAACCGCGCGGATGGCGTGCTGATGGAGGCGCGCCCGGCCACCAGCACCAGACAGCGCTCCTCGCTGACCGCGGGCAGCGTCAGCTGCTGCCCCTCCTGAAGTTCATAGGCCTCAAAGCCAACATATTCCCACCCCGCGCTTTGGGGCGTCACGGACTGGGTGCGGCCCTCAGCGTTCGGCTGTTGCCAGCGTGATAGCAGACGTGACATGTCACCTCCTCAGATAAGCCCGGCGTCGCGCGCCAGGCGGCTCAGGTTGTTATAACCCAGACGGGCGTAGGTCAGCGGATGGGCAATCGCCGGATCCTGCTCGGCCTCCACCACCAGCCAGCCGTGATAGTCCTGCGCCTTCAGCAGCCGCATTATCGGCGGGTAATCCACGCAGCCGTCGCCCGGCACGGTAAACACGCCGCTCAGCACCGCGTCGAGGAAGCTGGTTTTGCGGTTTTTCACGTCCGCCAGCACGTCGGCGCGCACGTCTTTGCAGTGGACGTGGTTGATGCGCGTCGCCCAGCGCTGCGCCACCGCCAGCGGATCGGCCCCGGCAAAGGTCAGATGCCCGGTATCCAGCAGCAGTCCCACCTCGTCGCCGGTGTGGGTCATCAGGCTGTCCACGTCGTCGGCGGACTCAATCACCGTGCCCATATGGTGATGGTAGGCAATCTGCACCCCCTGCTGCTGCGTATAGCGCGCAAATTCGGTGAGCTTCTCGCCGTACTCCTTCCACCGATCCTTCGGGAAGCGCGGGCGCAGGTGCACCGGCGTCTGCTGCTCGCCGTGAATGCAGCCGCTCACTTCCGCAAAGACCAGCACCTTCGCCCCCAGCTCGCGCAGCAGCGTCAGGTGCGGCTGCACGGCGGCAATCTCCTCCTCCACGCTGCGCTCCAGCAGGCGGCCGGAGTACCAGCCGGAGACCAGCTGCAGGTCGTGGCGCTGCAGAATAGGGCCGAGCAGGCGCGCTTCGCGCGGGAACTTATTGCCCAGCTCGAAGCCGGCAAAACCGGCCTCTTTGCCTTCGCTCAGGCAGGTCTCCAGCGGCGTCTCCGCGCCGAGCGAAGGCAGATCGTCGTTCGTCCACGTCAGCGGGTTGATGCCAAGTTGTACACTCATTGTCGTCTCCATTATGCGTGCCCGCGCTCGCGCCACCAGGCGATAAGCTGCAGGTAGTTGTCCCGGATGCGCGCTACCAGCTGCGCATCGTCGATATCGTGCTTCAGCCATGCGCGGGAAGCGTCGCCGAACAGCGTGCGCCCCACGGCAAACCCCTTCACCAGATCGTGCCCCGCCGCGGCGTTAAACCCGGCGCGCAGCTGTTCGGCCGGCGCGTCAAGCCCGAGGATCACCACTCCGCGGCAGTGCGGGTCCCGGCGTTCGATAATTTCACCGAGCGACGTCCAGCCCTCGGCCGAGAGCGGCGGCAGCTTCCACCAGTCCGGGTAAATGCCCAGGTTGTAGAAGCGGGAGATGGCGCGCAGGTAGAGCTCGTCGCTGCGCGGCATGGTCGCGGGCAGGATCACCTCCAGCAGCAGTTCGTGCCCGGACCGGCAGCAGGCGTGGTACACCTCGGCGATTTTCTGCTCCTGCTCCAGGCGCAGGCCGTGGGCATCTTCCGGATGGAAAAAGACCAGGCACTTCACCACGTGCTCCTGCGGCCAGCTGATAAGCTGGGTGCCGATATTGCCGTGCTCCATTTCCAGCGGCCGCGAGCCCGGCAGCTCAATGGGCCGCCCGATCCACCACCCTTCACCGGTAATGGCGTTGAGCGCGTCCTGGCCAAAGGTGCCGTCGCACAGCAGACCGGCTTTGCCCTCCAGCCCGGCGCGGCTCGCCGCCTCGCGGCTGGCCTGCAGGATCAGCTGCTTCAGGGCCGGAATGCGCCCGAGCGACGCGCCGCACTGCAGCGCCATATCCTCAAGCTGGCTGCGGTGGTCGAACGCCATTACGCACAGCTCGGGCCATTCACGGCGGCGGGTGGTGACCCGGTGCAGATGGTTAAGACGCGGATCGAGATCCGGACGCGGCACATTCGCGGCGCGGGAGAGATAGTCATCCAGCTCGATTTTGCTCGGCATCGCCGGGGCGCAGCCGTGGCGCGAGACCACCAGCGCGCCGCAGGCGTTGGCGTAGCGGCACGCCTGCTCCCAGCCCTCGTCGTTCAGGTAGCCGCGCAGCAGGCCGGACATAAACGCGTCCCCCGCGCCGAGGACGTTCAGCACCTCCACGCGCACGCCGGTCACCGTCAGGCCGTCGTCCAGCCGTGGCGGAATGGCACCGGTATAGACCGAGCAGCCGAGCGCGCCGCGCTTGCAGACCAGCGTGGCCTGACTCACGTCGCGCACCCGTTCCAGCGCCTGTAAGGTATCCGTGCTGCCGCCCGCAATGTGGAACTCCTCCTCGGTGCCGACAATGACGTCGAAGAGGTGCAGCACCTCCTGCAGCTCGCGGGTGACCCGATCGGCGGGAATAAAGCGCGTTTCGCCGTCGCCCAGGGAGGTCAGCCCCCACAGCACCGGGCGGTAATCGATGTCCAGCACCGTGCGCACGCCGTGACGGCGGGCATAGCCCAGCGCCGTCAGCACCGCCTCGCGGGTCTGGGGGTTAGAAAGGTGAGTCCCGGTGATGGCAAGACACCGTGCGGAGGCGATGTAGCTTTCGTCCACATCGCTGGCGGTAATCGCCATATCCGCGCAGTTATCGCGGTAAAAAATCAGAGGAAAGGTGTCCCGGTCTTTAATGCCGAGCAGCACCAGCGCCGTGAGGCGTTCTTTATCGGTAATCAGATGGCTGGTGTCGCAGCCCACCTGGCTTAACTCTTCCCGCAGGAAGCGGCCCATATGCTCGTCGCCCACGCGCGCCAGCATTGAGGAGCGCAGGCCCTGACGCGCGGTACCGTACGCCACGTTGCCGGACGATCCGCCGAGATATTTGGCGAAGCTGGATACATCCTCCAGACGGGCGCCAATCTGCTGGCTGTAGAGGTCTACCGCCACGCGGCCCATGCATATCACATCAAACTGCTTTTCCACGTTGATACCTCTTCAGACAATGTCGTTCACGTTCAGCCAGCGGCCCTGCTGGTGCGAGAGTGCGATGGCGTCCAGCACGCGCGACACCCTCCAGCCCTCTTCGAAGTCCGGCCACATCGGGGCGTCGGCGGCAATGCCGTCCACCAGGTCGCGCACCTCCACCGTTTTTTGGTCGTTAAAGCCGATCCCGTGGCCCGCGCCCATGCAGAACGCGGCGTAGTCCGGGTGTGCCGGGCCGACCAGCAGCGTGCGGAACCCCTGACGGTTGACCGGATCGTCATGCAGATAGAGCTTCAGCTCCGCCATGCGCTCCTGGGTGAAGCTGATGGCGCCTTTCGTCCCGGTGATGACGTACGACAGCCCCATCTTGCGGCCGCAGGCGACGCGGGAGGTTTCAATGACGCCCTGCGCCCCGCCCGCGAAGCGCACCAGCGCGTGGGCCTGATCCTCATTTTCGACGGCAACCATGTCCGACGATCCGGCCTTGGCCGGACGTTCCGGGACCACAATCTTCAGGTCGCCGCAAACCTGCTCAATCTCCCCCACCAGGTACTGGGCCATATTGACGATATGCGCCGCCAGATCGCCCAGCGCCCCCAGCCCGGCAGTCTCTTTGAAACAGTGCCAGTGAATCGGCGAAAGCGGGTCGGCCATGTAGTCTTCGTTGTGGGTGCCGTAGAAGTGGATCACCTCGCCAATCTCGCCGCGGGCGATGATCTCCTTCGCCAGCTGCGCCGTCGGGTTTTTCATGTAGTTGAAGCCCACCAGGGTTTTCACCCCTGCCCGCCTTGCGGCCTCGACCATCTCACGCGCGTCGTGGGCGTTCAGCGCCAGCGGCTTCTCCGAGTAAACGTGCTTGCCGTGGCGGATCGCCTCCAGCGCCATCTCTTTATGCAGATGGTTGGGCGAGCAAATATCCACCACATCAATGGCCGGGTCGGCCACCAGCGCCCGCCAGTCTCCCGTTGAACGGTTGAAGCCAAACGCCCGGGCGCGCTCTGCCGCCAGCGCCGGGTTCACCTCGGCCACCATCTCGCGCACCAGCCTGCCGCGCAGGTTGAACACCGTCGGGGCCTGGGCGTAGGCGATGGCGTGCGCCTTGCCGATATATCCGGTGCCGATTAATCCAATACGTACCTCTTTCATCACGATCCTCACAGTGCGCCGCGACGGCTCTTGGCGTAGGTGTCGAACGCCACCGCCAGAACGATAATTAATCCGGTGATAATCTGCTGGTAGTAGGCCGAGACGTTCATCAGCACCAGGCCGTTAATCAGAATACCCATGATGATGGAGCCGATGATGGTGCCGCCGATGCGCCCGTAGCCGCCCATCAGCGAGGTGCCGCCAATCACCACCGAGGCGATGACGCGCAGCTCAAAGGAGATCCCGGCCACCGCCTCGGCGCTCCCCAGACGCGCGCTGAGGATGAAGCCCGCCAGCCCCGCCAGGCAGCCAATCAGCACGTAGACGCTGACCAGCACGCGCTTCACGTTGACACCCGCCAGACGCGCCGCCTCCGGGTTGCCGCCGATGGCGTAGACGAAGCGGCCCCAGCGGGTTTTGTGCAGCGCCAGATAGCCGCCGACGGCGACGATGGCGAAGATCCAGATCGGAATGGAGATGCCGAGCAGCTCCCCGCGCCCCCACCAGCGGTAGCCCTGATCGAAACCGGCGATCGGCGCGCCGTCGTTAATCACCAGCGTAAGGCCGCGCCAGATGGTCATCCCCCCGAGAGTGACGATGAACGGCGGCAGGCGCAGGCGGGTGACGCCCAGACCGTGCAGAAAGCCAATCGCCGTGCCCATCGCCAGGCAAATCCCCAGCCCAATCAGCCAGCTCATGCCGCCCCAGGCGTTCGGGTCAACGGTGGTAAAGTTGTCGCCCTTGATCACGTACGCCGCGGTCATGGCGCACACCGCCAGAATGGAGCCGACGGAGAGGTCGATCCCGGCGGTCAGGATGACGAAGGTCATCCCCACGGCCATGATCCCGTAGATGGAGACCTCGGTCAGGATGTTGAAAATGTTGCGTTCAGAGAAAAAGTTGCTGTTCTGCGACTGGAAGAAGATCAGCAGCAGGATCATGAAAATCAGCACCCCGAAGCGCTCGAAGAAGGCGATGGGATCGATGCGTCCGGCACGTTTCACCGGGGCCTGCGTTTTAGAAATCATCTGCGTCATGAGAAACTCCGTTATGCCGCGTTCAGGGCGTTGTGGTTGATGGCCATCATCGTCATCAGCCGTTCTTCGTTAGCGTCGTCGCCGTGGATCTCGCCGGTCACCCGGCCTTCGCTGAGGGTGATGATCCGGTCAGACACCGCCATCACTTCAGGCAGATCGGAGGAGATCACGATCACCGCCACGCCCTTTTTCGCCATGTCAAACAGCACCTGGTGCACTTCTGATTTGGTCCCAACGTCGATGCCGCGCGTCGGCTCGTCGACGATCAGCACCCGAGGATTGAGCGCCATGCAGCGCGCGAGGATCACTTTTTGCTGGTTACCGCCGGAGAGCTTGCGCACCTCCTGCTCGCTGTTGACCATTTTGATCTGCAGCGCCTGGCGGTAGGACTCAATCAGGTCGTCCTCTTTGCGGGTGTTGACGAACCAGCGCCAGTGCAGCAGTGACGAAAGGCAGGAGAGCGACAGGTTGTCGCGAATCGACAGCCCCAGCACCGCCCCCTCTTTTTTGCGATCTTCCGGCACCAGCGCCACGCCCTGGTCCAAGGCATACAGCGGATCGCGCGGCCGGTACGGCACGCCGTCCAGCTCAAAGCTGCCCGAGGTAAACGCGTCCGCGCCAAACAGGCAGCGCGCCACTTCGGTGCGTCCCGCGCCCACCAGCCCGGCAATGCCTAAAACCTCCCCGGCGTGGACGTGGAAGCTGATGTCGTGCAGGGCAATACCGTGCGGATCCAGCGGCGGCTTTTCGCGGCTCAGCCCCTTCACGGCCAGACGGATGGGTTTGTCTTCATGATGCGTTTCGCTGGCGGGACGACGGTTAAACGCCACGTCGCGCCCGACCATCAGGCGGATCAGCTGCTCGACGTTGGTCTCCGCCACCGCGCCGGTGCCGGTGAAGCGGCCGTCCTGGAACACGGTGAAGCGATCGCAGAGCTGGAAAACCTCGTGCAGGCGATGGGTGACATAGATAATGCTCACCCCGCGATTTTTTAGCTCCCGCACCACGCGGTGCAGGCTTTCCACCTCGCTGTCGCTCAGCGCGGCGGACGGTTCGTCCATAATGATTAACCGGGCGTTGAGGGTCAGCGCCCGGGCGATCTCCACCATCTGCTGCTGCGCCACGCTCAGGCGGGCGACCGGCGTGGTCGGGGCGACGTTCAGCTGCAGGTAATCGAGGATGACCTGCGCCTCCTGGTTTACCGCCTTTTCGTCGACGATCAGGTTACGCCTGCGCGGCTCGCGCCCGAGAAACATGTTCTCCGCGACGGTCATGTTGGGCAGCAGGTTGAACTCCTGATAGATGGTGATAATGCCCTTGTTCTGCCGCTCCACCGGGGAGTCGTCCACCGGCAGCGTTTCGCCGTTGAACCAGATCTCCCCGCGCGTTTGCGGCTGCGCCCCCGCGAGCGCCTTCAGCAGCGTGGATTTTCCCGCCCCGTTTTCCCCCAGCAGGGCGTGAATTTCTCCGCTGCCGACGGTCAGCTGAGCGCTGCTCAGCGCCCAGACGCCGGAAAAGCTTTTCGCCAGGTCAGTCACTTTCAGTAAGGGTTGCGACATCGGTCTGCTCCTCCTTCAGAGTGCGCCGCCGCTCGCGCGGCGGCTGCGGATAGATCAGTTACCGGCCTCGCCGATGCGCTCAGCCTGCTGCAGGTTCTCTTTGGTGATAAGCGTCGGCGGGTAGTCGGCGCCGGTGATGGCTTTCTTCTCGCGCACGCTGGCCACCAGCTGGCTCATCGCCGTCTGCACCGCAAAGCCCGGACGCTGATCGGCGGTTACCGCCAGCCAGCCCTCGCGCACGCGGGCCAGCGCTTCCGGTACCGCATCAAAGCCGGTCACCAGGATTTCACCGGGCTTCACGCCCTGGCTCTGCAGGGCTTCAATCGCCCCCAGCGCCATATCGTCGTTGGCGGAGAGGATCACCTGCGGGCGTTTCGGCAGAGAAGGCAGGACGCTTTCAACGATGCGCATCCCTTCTGAACGCATCCAGTTGCCGGTCTGATCGGCGACGATCTTGTACTTGTCCCCGCCCGCCTTCAGGCTGTCGCGGATCCCTTTGGTGCGTTCAATATTGGAGGAGGAGCCCGGCTGGCCGGTGAGCAGAATGATGTCCGCACCGTTGGGGAATTTAGTTTTGACGAAGTCGCCAATCGCCTGGCCGCCCTTGTAGTTGTTGGCGCCAAAGTGCGGCACCTTCTTCTGGCTGTCGACGGAGCGGTCAAGAGTGACGACCGGCAGCTTCGCCTCCTGAATTTCATCCACCGCGCTGGAGACCGCGTTCACGTCGTTCGGGGAGACGATGAACCCCTGCGCTCCGCGGGTGATGGCGTTTTCCAGGTCAGCCACCTGTTTTGGTGAACTGCCCTGCCCGTCCAGCACCTGAAGCTGCACGCCCATCTCTTTTGCGGCCTTCACCGCCGTGCGCTGCATGTGCACTTCAAACGGCATGGCCAGATTTGGCGTACTGAAAACAATTTGCTCGTTTTCGGCGAGGGCGGCCCCGGACGTCATGGCGATGAGGGCGGCTACGATCAGTTTTTTCATTATTATGTCTCTCTGTGTAGGGTCGTT